>CABSMJ010000007.1 GCA_902478785.1 uncultured Oscillospiraceae bacterium | reverse complement strand
TTGTAAAAAATAGTAGGCAGGATTTGATAAGCCGGGGGGGCATATTGGGCCGCTAAAGTATATTGGGTCGCCCGGTTTCAGTATAGCAAGATGGAATCCAGTTGTAAGACGAATGCGTTAAGAGGCGTTACTACGGTCACATTACGCAAAATTCTGTAGTTCTTCAGATTTTACATAACTTTGTGAAGTCCTTGTGAAAACTTCCCTCTATAATACAGTTATTAGCAAATCTCTTTTTGTTCCGACAAAATATAGAAAGTTAGAGGGGATAAAATGAGATACTGTAGAAACGGTAATATACGTGTGATGGCAGATGTCATTTCAGATGGCGGTCTTACTCCTCAAAGATGGAGCAAGACCGCCAGTTTTTTTCGACAAAAATCCCCATAATTCTTGTCAACTAAGTAAAGCACATATTGTATGGCAATACAGCATCAGGAGGTGAACTTCCTAGTAGAAGTCCTCATTGTTTGCCAGGCCGTCCTTCAGAAAGTAACCGCTGCGGATGGCACCATCCAGATCATCAAAATCCGTGTTGGTATCACTGGCTTCCTTAATGCGGCTCCGGTTGATACGCAGCTGCTGCCCGAGTTTCCGTACCATGCGGTCTTTGGGCTGCTTGGACAAAAACATATCCAGGTCAATGCCATCGCCCGCATTCACCAGCAGGCTCAGCCAACCAGCAGGAACCTGGGGCTTGTAGCCCGCAGATGGAACCAAAAGGTATGCATAATAGAGGCCATCCACCTCCAGATAGCGGCTGTGGGTAAAATCAATTTTCCTCGGAGCGTAAAACTCATTGGACGGAATGGCATCCAGACTACGGTCAGCAGCAATGTATTCCGACAGTACCTGCTTAACCTTTGACTGGAACGGTTGAGTGTTACTTTCCTTGCGGCAAAGGATGCTATATAGGATTTCGGAAGTCGCTTCATCTTCATCCTCTGGCATCAGTACCGTATTTCCACACTGCCGCAAATAATTGGCGGCTGTCCGTACAGCCGTCTGGAGCGAAGATATCGCTTCTTCTTCCTCATGACCGCGCCGGGTGCCAGGCATTTCCTCGTGTTCAAAGATCAAAAAGAAACGCCTTGTCACGGCCTCCCTGGAACCGAGCTGCCGAATCAGTTTGAGGTAATCTTCCTGAAGCACACGGCAGTGGGGGTCAGTTTCCTGCTCCAACTCCTTTCGGATCATTTGAATATGCCGGTTAATGTCCGCTCTCTTGGTCAGCACCTTGAATTGGACTTTTGCCGGAGCAATCTTCAAATAGGAAATGAAAGAGTAGATGATTCCGCGCTGTTCCTGGGCACTACGCAGCATAAAGTTCACCGGAACGACCTCAACCACCTTGATGTAGCGATGGTCTTTGGTGTAGATGATGCCGTTCTCTATTTTTTCAATAGGAACATATTCAGCGAGGGGGTTCAGCGGCTTTTGGACAGGGTCTTCCTCGATAAAAGTCTTAAACTGAGTGACCTTTCGCTGCTTCAGATCCACTTGGAACCGATTACGACTTTTCGGCTGCTCTTGCTCCTCAACACTGTCCTGGTGTGCTTGATTTTTCTTTGCCCAGCTGGGCAAGATTGACTTTTTCTTTGGTGCATCCTCCGTTTCTTCCGCCGACAGCAATCTCCGGTTTCGGAGAAAACTGATCAACTGGATAAAAAATGAGGACAGGCTATTGCCATTGATGCCGATCAACGCAACCAGTGAGAATGGCAGGGCTGTAAGGCAAAGAATGACGATACGGACGGTAAGCGAGAAATGAAGAGAAAGTACTGGCCCTCCAATAAGGACAGCCAGTATTCCTGCTTCAATCACATTTCGCGATTTGAACATACCGCCCATCAATGTGCCGCCCTCGATAAAATTAGGTGGGATAGTGTAGATATCCCGTTCTTCGTTTTTCATAGGGCCTCCTATTTACAACCGTTCCTTGCGTGCTGGAGGATCGGGGAGCCTCTTGATGATGCTCTCATGGAAGGCAACTGTACCATCTGGGGCATTGTAGGGCTTACGTTCCACAGCGTCCTGGGCATACTGCTTATACCAAAGAGAACCGTCCGCAGAATGGACCTTTGTAAAATCGCCCTTCGGCTCGGCATATTGATCCGCAAGGTACATGCCAAAGGCAACACCCTCAGAACTTCCAGGAGCCGTTTCAATTCCGGTAATCCGCCCCCCGCCAATCTCCACATTGGAGAATGTCGGCGCATCCTTTGCTCCTTCGCCCAATGCCGTATAACCCATATACGACCTGAGGGATTGGGCTGCCAGATCACCCGTGATGGACCCCGTCGAGCGCATATCTCCCCGGGCCACGGTGCTGATAACATCGTTTGCAAATTCGCCGCCTTTCATAAGGGACTTTGCGAAGATGGCACCACCAAGTCCAATGCCCTGGAAAGAGGATGCAGTATGTCGTTGGGTATGCGTCACTGCAGAAGTACTTTGATTGGTGTGTGTCGCAGTCTTATCGCCGGTTGATATGTGATCAGCAGTCTGGTGCGCCTCATGGGTGGCGGTTTTCGCAGAGGTGGCTGTTTTGTTAATGTGAGAGGCTGTCTCGGCAGTTGAAGTGGCACGATTGGAATGGACTGCCGATGTGCTGGAAGTTGCACTCCTGACAGCCTCAGAGGTAGCCTTGCGTTTTGCCATACCAACAAGCCCGCCTTTGAAAAAGCCACCAGCCGATGCAGCGGCGCCACCGCCGCCACCTCGATGACCGCCTCCAGAACCCAAAGAATGGCCCATTGCGCCGGCCACTGTTCCAACCCCTCTGGCAGCAATCAGTGCTTCCGCCAGCATGGAACCGCCAGTATGCCCGACATTGACTCCCAGGCTGGCCATAAAACTATCGATTTTCTGTGCCGCTTTGAGAAATCCAATCGCACATAGAAACCAAATAAGCACATTTCCCGTTACTGTTTCGCGGCCAACAGAATCTACTTGTGCCTGCACGTCGGCATCGCTGATAGCGAATGCCGGCACAGCAAAGGAAATGGAAAGAACCAGCACAAGCAAAAAAACATAGGCAAATCTGAAATTCTTTTTCGTCATCATTCCCCCTGTCAGATAGAAAGCGGATTGGCAATAAAGGAGCCCACCATACTAACAAAGAGCCGCAGACACCATGCATTCATAAGGAGCAAGAAAATCTGGCCCCCGAACATACGGCACCAACTCTTGAAAATGTTAGCGGTGGACTGGGAGGCCCCCATAGCAAATGCTACGGGAGCGGTGTAGACTAAAATGCCAAGCAGAACATATCGCTCCGCTGCTTCAAACAGCAGTTTTAGATAGTTCCAGGCAAGGATCAGCACCAGTATCAGCACAATGATTGTCACAGCACCACTGGCACAGACTCCAACGATGGTGAGCAGGACAGAATTGAAACTGCCAAAATCCAGGCTCGGCAGCTCAGAATCCATAATCCAGTTATACGGTGTACCACCGATACTAAGCACGAGATCCACAATTTCATTGGCATAGTATGCCAGCAGTATAAATACGACTGCCCGGATACTCAATTTCACAGGATCTTCTGCCTCGCTTCCTATGCCAAGGCCAAAGTTCTTGACAAGGTTCCACACCCAGATAAGCAAAATCAATCCTATGGCAAGAGCGACAAAGATCTCATACATGGTTTCTGCTGCGGGGAAATAGCGGAGAAAGATGCTCATATCACAGCCCAGTGCGCCCAAAACTGATGTGTTGATTAAATCCAGGCCATGCATGACTTGTTCCGCAATCCACTCTACAATGCCATCTAAAATCCCCATAGGCAGTTAGGACGGCGTCCACTGGCCGCCGCTGAAGAACGGGGTAATATACGCCATAATGAAGCCGAGGCCGTTAAGAATGACCCAGGTGATGATGATGCGCTTGAGCCAGGCCCGCGATTCCTCTACCGTCCTGCCGGAGCGAGAGAAATTCATCATCAAGAGCGCCACAGACGCAGTGACGATGGCAGCGATTGTGGAGATGGTCAGAATCTGGGTGTAAACATCCTGCATGATTTCCGATGCCTTTTCCCAGATGGTGGCCGCAGACGCCGGCGCCGCAAAGCAGACACTCATGCAGATACACAGATACGCCATGTAGAGGAGGCGGGCAAAATTCGGCCCCTTCCGCATCGGCTTGTTGGGTGGTGTTTTTTCCTGTTTCAACTGAAAAAGACCTCCTTTGATGTGATTCCCTCACTGAAAACAAAGACAGCACCCGGTTAACCAGGTGCTGCCTTGAAGTCCGCAAAAGGGCACAAAAAAAGACGCTTTGAGCGCCTTATGCGGATGTTTTCAGTTTTTTGGGACAGTTTTGAGCATGACCAGTGTACCATATTGAGATTATCTTTGCAATACCAAAACCCTCTCAATTCTCTCTCAAAACACTCTCAATTTCCTATCAACGGCAGTGATGACCACTTTATAGTTGTTCTGATGTTTCCTGTTCCGACGGATAAAACTGGGCCAGAATTTGTAGGCATTCTTGCGAAGTATACCCCCAAAGGATGGAACTAAGCGCTTCAACTGCCTTCTTGCGCTTTCGATAATAAGTGGGGAAACTGATGTCTTGCATATGAGGCCGCAATTGTTCAATAATTTCCTCTGCATTTTTAAGTTGCTGTGGAGAAAGGTATGTAAAGTACAAAATCCAGTAGAATTCCTCGCCATTTTTATGCCGAGTACGGAGAAGATCCACAGAATGGTTGAGCAGTGACAGCATTTTGTGGCTCCTCTCAATACAGCGTGCATGGTCCTCAATCCGGGTCCCGCCCAGGTCTGCGCCGGCGAGATAGACTGACTCCAGAAAGTCTTCGATACTGCTGCCGTATTCAACCTCAAACTGCTTTTTCAGCTGCTGGACAGACAATTCCAAGCTCCACACCACATCGCGGTATTTTTTTAGCAGACGCCATGTATCATGATAGCGCGGATCATCTTCCACCTTTTTGACAACAGGTTTCTTAGCCATTATGATTCACCTCTTCTCGCTGAAGACTGGTTGAAAGGATAAATACGTACCGAGGCCCGCCAGTTCCGCAGAGAACTTCCATGCGGTACCTGAAAAACGGTTCCTGCTTATCACCAAAACAATTACTCTGTCCATCACCCGATAATGGATATAACTTATAGGAGCAATGAGGGCATTGAGAACACGAAACCCCTTGTCTTTCAAGGAGTTGTAGGACTTTCTGCACAATTATATCCACAGGCGGTTTTGAAACGATAATCGGTTGTGTTGAAACACAGGAGGCGGACGTTCCTGCGTTCTGGTCTGCACATGGCTGCGTGATTTTGATATTGAGAGAGAGTGCTACTTCTGCTTTATCGACCATCACATCAGAGATCTGAAACATGGTCGAAAGATAGTTCTGGAGGTAGATTGCCGTACCGTGGCGGCCAGGAAAAGTGACCATGGTGATATGCCCTAACCGTGAGAGTTTTTTCAATACACGGCCAACGGTTGCTTTTGAAATTCCCCATCGGGCGGCCAATTCAGTGTAAGATACCAAAGGATTCCCACTACCGTTGCGGAAATATGCCACCGGTCCTGAAAAAGAACCTTGCACACGATCATCATTGTAAATTGCGGAGATCCAGAGGTCCAGGAGAATGTCCATTTCAGAACATCTGCCCACACTAATCAAATCGGTAGCCGTAGTAACTGGGAGAAAATAAAATCCTGTGTCCTTCTGACAGGGGCAGTTATAGTCGAGAACGGTATTATGCTGCTTCCAACTCTTAATCCGATACCGCACCAATTTATCACGGCCCATAATTTTATAATCTATCAGATGATCCCTTTGGAGCCCTTCCAGTACTTCTAAAACACGCCGCTTTGTACGGAACCGCAACCACTCTGCGAGCTCCTTAATAGTGCAGACCCATTCACCCGGGTAAACTGTATAAGAAATTCCGTCAATCCGTCTGTAAGAGGTGCGGAAGTTGGCATAGGAACAGAGAACGGCATAATAAAAAAGACCGGAGCATCCATTGTTGGTTCGGATACTCCGGTCAGAAATGAGCGCCTGGATAAACTCTCTATGAATCCGGCAACGGGGATAGTCTACAATTTGCTTGATTTCAAGTTGATAGTTCGACATGGTTTCCTCCTTAAAAAATATAAAACGGAGCATGACAAGAAATTGAGAATCATCTTGTCATGCTCCGTTTTATCGTTGGCGTTTTAACTTGTGTTGGTCTTATTCCGTCACTCAATCTCTACGCCATTTTTACGCCATTTTGGCGTAGAGATACATATTGTTTTATGAAGTCTTATCTGTGTCAGAACCCGTAGAACCATTGAAAACACTGGGGTTTATGGAATTGCATTGCGATACATAAAGATATGAAAATAGGCGTCTATATTACGATTCCTAATTTCATCAAGGAAGTCTCCTTTGCTCTTTTCTAACGAGAAATTGTATCATGTTCCGCCCAAAAGCGCAAGGCCTTCCGCCCTCTCACTGCCGTTCCAGATACCAATGCAGAAGCTCCGCTGCCTCTGCCCGAGTGGCCTTGTCGCCGGGCCGCAGCAGTTCCTTATCGTTGGCAGAGACAAAGCCCAGCCGCTGGAGGTACTGCACCTCCGGACGAGCCCAGGCGCTGACCCGGAAGCTGTCCTCGTACACCGGCACTTCCCCGCTCTGCGGCGCCTGCACGCCCTGGCTTTGGAGCAGCCGGGCCAGGAGCACATACAGCTCCTGCCGGGTGATAGAGTCATTGGGGGCGAACCGCTTCTCCGTCTTTCCCTGGATCAGGCCCGTCTCCCGGCCCCAATCCACCGCCTGGGTATACCAGCTATACGGTGAAACATCCAAAAAGCCCGCCTTTGTCTTTGCCTGCGGTGTGCCGCAGGCCCGCCACAGCGTGGTGACCGCCATGGCCCGGGTCATGGTCTTCTCCGGGTGCCAGCCGGTGCGGTCTCCGGTCATGATCCCCTTTGCCTGGACATACTGGATATCCTTTTGGGCCCAGGAGGTATTCTGCTTGGCGGAGGCAGCCGCCGGCGCTCTCTTATAGATCACGCCGTCTTTCAGGTCCACGCCTCGCAGGCGAAACAGTTCACTGACTGTGACAAAATCAAAGCCCTTGGCCCGCAGGGTATCCAGAATGGGTCCCACCGCGTCCAGATTGTACTGGGTGGTGTCATGGAGCAGGATGATATCTCCGTCTTTGGCGCTGGAGATGACCTGCTGGGCCATCTTGTTCCCGGGCACCTGTTTGCCCGCTGCCGGATCGATACTCCACAAAATCAGCGGCGCCCCCAGATTCTTCAGCACCGAGTCCTTCCGCACGCCGAAGGGCGTACGCACCAGAAAATCCGACAGCCCTGTGTAGGATGACAATGCCTCCCGGTTCTTTTGGATCTGCTCCCGCACCTGGGAGGGCGTGGCGTCGGTCAAGTTCACATGGTCATAGGTATGGCTGGCAATCTCATGGCCCTCCGACACCATCCGGTCCAGCAGCGCCTGCTTCCCCGGCAGCCACTTTCCCACCATGAAGAAGGTGGCCTTGACGTTCCGCTTGTCCAGCTCATCCAGCACCTGGGGCGTATACACCGGGCTGGGCCCGTCATCAAAGGTGATGGCCAGCAGCTTGGCCGTATGTGCCGGCCGAACCAGACTCAAAGACAACACCAACGCCAGCAGCACCAGCGCCGATACTCTGCATTTCATGGGACAGCTCCTTTCTTTTGCCTTGCGATGCTCCCCCGGCTACTCTCTGGGCGAACCGCTCCCACATTGGGAAATTTCAAATGGTATACATTTGTCTACTAAATCATAGCAAAGTGGTAGACGGATGTCAACCTCTTCTTTTTTCGACAACGTTCGGCCTCTTCTCCCAGTTTTCCCATGTTTTCTCCAGAATATTCACGACATGAAAAAGAGGGGCCTGCCGCTTTTGCGGCAGGCCCCTCACTGCGTGCAGCATCTGCAAAATGATTATGGCTCTGTGGCGGTACTTTCCACTTTTTTCAGCAGATACAGGTCCTCCACTCGGTTTTCTGTGTCGAAGAGGTTGTTGTACTGGACCTTGTCGTAGTCTGCCACCAGATTGGCATAGGGGGAAGTCTTGTCGTCGATCAGGTACCACTGGCCATCGTCGCCCAGATAGCCATTGGCATTGATGACGGGGATCTTGGTGTGCAGCTGGGACAGGTACTGCTGGTAGTCCGTCAGGGGCAGGCCCGCCACCTCCATCAGGAGGGTGGACAGGTAGTTGGCGCTGATGGCGTCGATCTCCTGCTCCTCGATCTCATAGTTGGCCCAGATGATGAACGGGGTCTGATACATCTTCTGCCGCTCCTCCAGGGTCAGGTTGTTGATGGACTTGCCGAAGAGGTCCTCATAGAACCCGCTTTCAATGGAGGGCTGATGGTCACCGAAGATGCAGATAATGGTGGGCTCATTGACCTGGCTGAAGTAGGACGTGAGCTGCTGGAAGGCGTCGTCAGTGCGCTTGACCAGGGACAGATACTGGTCGGCCTTGGGGTACTTGCCCTCCATGTCGCCAGTGAGCCAGACCTCCTGCTGGAAGTTGCTGGAGGTGCTGGTATAGCTGGAGTGGTTCTGCATGGTCACGTTGAACAGGAAGAAGGGCCGGCTCTCGTCCCGCTCCTCATACATCTGCTCCACCTGACGGAAGTCGAACTCATCGCTGACGTAGCGACGCAGGAAGGTCACCTGGTCGGGATACATCTCAGAGACCTCCTGGCTGTAACGCAGGAAGTTGCCGTCCTCCCGGTACTGGGCCACGTTCTCCTGGCCGAAGAGGTCCTCAATGGAGATA
Source organism: uncultured Oscillospiraceae bacterium (assembly GCA_902478785.1). GTDB lineage: Bacteria > Bacillota > Clostridia > Oscillospirales > Oscillospiraceae > Oscillibacter. The sequence goes on along the minus strand of CABSMJ010000007.1, from coordinate 107,541 downwards.
TAGTCCTCAAAGCCCAGCAGAGGATAGACCCGCTCCCGCTGCCAGTTGGCACCGTAATAGGGGTGGAATGCGGTCTTGGAATAGCCCAGCGTGCCCAGAGAGGACACCAGAGAGGGCATGGGATTGTCCACATAGGACTCGTAGGCGCAGGCGCCCGCAGGCAGGAAGGCCAGGGAGTCACCGGTGAGGACCTCAAACTCGCTGTTGGCCGTTCCTGCACCGTACACGGACACATACAGGTGGCCCTTGACGGTGTTGTCGGACAAAGAGCGCATATAGGGCATGTAGTCGACATTGGTGGTGAAATCCCCCACCACACTCAGATCCGACAGCGTCTCATCCATGATGCAGATGATGTTGGGCCGGTCCTTGGTGGCGCCAGAGGCGCCGTCGTTGCCCGACTGCTCCTCACCGGAGTTGACGATCTGCTCCACCTGGTCGCTGGAATAGCCCTCCGGCGGGCTGACAATGAGATACTTGGAGTTGATCCAGAAGTGGAAGAGGGAGCCATTGTTGCGGTAGCCCCGGGCCTGGTTGAAGAAGTCGGGCTTGATGCCCTGGTTGGCAAACCAGTCGGAGGTATACAGCAGGCCGCAGAACAGCGCGATCACCGCCAGGGAACCCAGGCGGATGCCCAGCTTCAGGCGCTTGCCGGGCTTGAGCACCGGCAGCCGGACGCCCAGGGCCAGCAGCGCCACAAAGAACACCGTGCCCAGCACCACATACTTGTCCGGCGTATAGTCATAGGTACCTGCCACAGTCAGGCCCGTACCCACACTGGCAAGGTCCGCCGGCAGCAGCGGAGTTCCCCGGAAGGAGAGCACATAGTGGTTGGCCACACCGAAGATGTAAAAAATGGTGTTGATGACGAACCAGGAGATTCGGACACTGCCGCCGATGGCGTAGATCCCCAGAAACAGCAGCGCGGCAAAGATGTAGTTGCGGAAGAAAGTCAGCGGGGACCAGTCATAGGTAAACACACCGCCTAAGTACTCCATCATGGTCAAAGAGGCTACCGGCAGCAGCAGATACACCACGCCGGTACACCAGCAGGCCACCCGCTGGCTGACGTTCCACTCCAAACGGAAGGCAGCCACCGCTCCCGCCGCCAGGGCCAGCAGCACCGACAGCACCAGCTGCAGGGGTCCCACCCAGACGATGGTGTTCCCCGTGGGGGACACCGTTCCGGTGACGGCGTCACCGGCGGTGGGGTCTCCATGGGTGACGAAGGCCTGCAAAAAGATCAGGATGAAAAGGATCAGGGCTCCGGCGATCACCGCCCCGGTGATACGGCTTTTCCGAGTGCTGGACACCCGGGGCCATTCCAGCCGGAGCCGTGGCCGAACCATTTGAGGGTCACGGATTTCAACGGTAGAATTCATATTTGCTTTGTTCTCCTTATGCACAGGGCGAGACGACCTAGTTCCTCCCGCCGGGCGATTCGGATCAGCGTATTTTTTGTCGAACCGCCGTCAGTAGATAATAGCACACTTCCTTCAAATTGCAAGTCCCTTTTTACAGAGATCTTACCTAATTTTTACGTACAGCCCTGTAAGGTATAGACGTATTTCTGAGAAGAAAAGTTTCGCCCTCCCTCCTTTTTTTGTCAAAGTTTGCAAAATCGCAGAACCTTAGTGGATGCCGGAAAAGCGCTCCACAGTTGTGGAGCGCTTTTCCGCAAAACAAAAGAAGAGGAAGAAAGAAGATAGGATCATCTATTTTTACGCCGCGGTGCCGGTGCCGCTAGAGCCGCTGCCGGACCCGGAACGATTACCAAAGAAGTAGTCGAACAAGTCGTCGGGATTATAGTAGTTGGAATTGTTCTGGGAGCTATTCTGGGTGGTATCCTGCTGGGTGGTACTCTGCGCCGGTTCGGAGCCAAATGTCAGCTTCACGGTGAGGGTATCGCCCTGGCGGTAGAGGGTGAAGGTAGCAGTGTCACCGGCGGTGTAGCCCTTCTTGGCGGCACTCAGGTCCTCCATGGAGGTGATGGTGGTGTCGTCCACCTTGGTGATAACGTCACCGGGCTGGATGCCCGCCTTGTCGGCGGCGCTGCCCTCCTCCACGGAGTAGACATAGACGCCCTCGGTCAGGCCGGTCTGCTGGGCCATCTGGGCATTCATGGTGGCGGCAGTGACACCCAGGTAGGCCTTGTTGGTCACATAGCCGTTGGTCATGATGTCCTCCAGCATGGACATGACGTCGTTGATGGGGATGGCAAAGCCCAGGCCCTCCACCGTCTCATTGGAGTAGCTGGAGTACTTGGCGGACACGATGCCCACCACTTCGCCGTACTCATTGAACAGAGGGCCACCAGAGTTGCCGGGGTTGATGGAGGTATCGGTCTGGATCATGTTGAAGGGCGTGCCGTCCACGTTGATGGGGCGGTTCACACTGGAGACCATGCCGCCGGACATGGAGAAGGTCAGCTCACCCAGGGGGTTGCCCACCGCCAGAACGTGGTCGCCCACATTGAGGCTGTCGCTGTCGCCCACGGTGACAGCCTGGAGGCCGGTGGCGTTGATCTTCAGCACTGCGATATCATAGTCCTCATCAGAGCCCACCACGGTGGCGTCATAAGTCTCGCCGGAGTACAGCGTCACCTTCACGGAGGTGGCTCCGTCGATGACGTGGTGGTTGGTGACGATATAGCCGTCCTCCGTCAGAATAAAGCCGGAACCGGAGGAGGCGTTCTCCACCGTCTGGCCGAAGTAGTTGGTGGTGGCGGAGCAGTTGATGGAGACCACGCTGTTGACGTTGGCGGCGTAGTTCTCCGCGTCGGTCATCTTGGTCTGGCCGTCCACGGCCACCTGCTTGACCTCCACAGGCTCCCGCTTGCTGACCTGGACCTCAGCGGTATTTCCGTCGCTGCCAGCTGCCCACATGACGCCGGCACCGGCGGCACCGCCCAGCAGGGCGCAGCTCAAAGCCAGAGCGGTCACCTTCAAAGCAGCCTTGTTTTTCTTGCCGCCCTTCTTCTTGGGCTCCTCCCAAGGCTCCCGGTAGGTGGTCTCCACCACGGGAGGCTGGGCCGACTGGGGCTGCTCTGTGCCATCTTTACGATAATTATAATGATACAGATTCTTCTCGTCGTTATACATATCGAGTCCTCCTTGCGTACTCGTTTTTCACCGGAAAGTGTTGGGAAAGGGGCGCTGCCTTTTCGCATCGCGCTTCGCTCTCTCCCGAACCTTTGACTGCAGTATACGGCGTCTTTTTTAAAACAACCTTAAAGCTCCCCAAAAGTTTATGACTTTTCTGTAAACGAAATGCGACATTTTTTCTTCTTTGCGATCTTTTTCTCATTGGCGTCAAAAAATCCCTATTTCCACCCCGCTTTTTTCTCACAATCCGCCCCCTTCGGGAGCAGACAAAGCGGGGAAAAGTATGCTATACTGATAGAAATTTGTATCTGACCGGCCTCCGCCCCGGCGGGGCCCCAGGAGAAAGGCGTGGTCTGCATTGCTGAAAATCGAAGGGATTCGGCTGGAGCCCGGCCGGGAGGCCCAGCTCTCCCGCCGGGTGGCCCGAATTCTGCGCATCCCGGAAAGTGAGCTGGTGTCCTGCCGGCTGCTGCGCCGGTCCATTGACGCCCGGGAGGGGGTCTTTTTCGTCTGCTCCGCCCTGGCGGAGGTCCGCAGCGAGGCAGCCGTCCTCCGCCGCGCTCCGGCCCATGTCAGCGTCTACACGCCCCGGGTCTGGACGCCGCCCCAGCCTCTGCCTGCTCCGGCGGTGCCGCCGGTGGTGGTGGGTGCCGGGCCCGGTGGGCTCTTCGCCGCCCTGGTGCTGGCTCAGGCGGGCCTGCGGCCCATCCTGCTGGAGCGGGGCCGGTGCGTGGAACAGCGAAAGGAGGACGTGGAGCGCTTTTGGCGCACGGGGCAGTTGGATCTGACCTCCAATGTCCAGTTCGGCGAGGGCGGCGCCGGCGCCTTTTCCGACGGCAAGCTCAACACCGGCACCAAGGACCTGCGCCACCGTTTTATATTGGAGCAGCTGGTGGCCTGCGGCGCCCCGGAGGACATTCTCATCGACGCCAAGCCCCACGTGGGCACCGACTACCTCCACATCGCCCTCAAGGGGCTGCGCCGGCGCCTGCTGGAGCTGGGGGCGGACATCCGCTTTGAGACCTGTCTGACTGACTTGGAGATCCAAGACGGCGCCCTCACCGCCATCCTCGCCCAGGGGCCGGAGGGGGAGGTGCGGCTGCCTTGCCGGCAGCTGGTGCTCTGCCCGGGGCACTCCGCTCGGGACACCTTCGCCATGCTCCACCGCCGGGGCGTGCCTTTGGAGGCCAAGCCCTTTGCCGTGGGCGTGCGCATTGAGCACCGCCAGTCCGCCGTGGACGCGGCCCAGTACAAGCGCTACGCCGGGCACCCGGGCCTGCCCGCTGCGTCCTACAAGCTCTCCTGCCACCTGCCCAGCGGTCGCTCCGCCTTCTCCTTCTGCGTCTGTCCCGGCGGAGAGGTGGTGGCCGCCGCCTCGGAGGCCCAGGGCGTGGTCACCAACGGCATGAGCGAATTTGCCCGGGACAAAGAGAACATCAACGGCGCGCTGCTGGTGAACGTGACGCCGGAGGACTTCGGCGGCCAAACCGATCCCCTGGCAGGCGTGGCCTTCCAGCGGCGGCTGGAGGCAGCGGCTTTTGCCTTAGGCGGCGGGGACTACCGCGCCCCGGCCCAGCGGGTGGGGGATTTCCTCGCCGGTGTGCCCTCCACAGGCAGCGGCGCTGTAACCCCCTCCTACCGTCCCGGCGTCACCTGGTGTGACCTGCGGCAGTGTCTGCCGCCCTTTGTGACCGAGACACTGCGGGAGGCCCTGCCGGTGCTGGGCCGGAAGCTGCGGGGCTACGACGACCCGGACGCCGTGCTGACGGCGGTGGAGAGCCGCAGCTCCTCCCCGGTGCGCATTCCCCGGGACGAGACGTACCAGGCCCCCATCCGGGGGCTGTATCCCTGCGGAGAGGGCGCCGGCTGGGCCGGCGGCATTCTCTCCGCCGCCGCCGACGGCATGCGGGCGGCGGAACACATCTGTGCATTTATTCAACAGGAGGTCAATCATCATGAGTCGTAACATCTGTGTATATCTGGAATTCCTCACCGACGCCCACCGCCAGGCCATTGAGCAGGCCGCGGAGCAGACAGGCTTCTCCGTCCGCTTCTTCTCCCCTGAGGAGCTGGAGGAGGCCAAGGCCTATGTGGCCGACTGTGAGGTGCTCTACGCCCACTCCCCCGAGCTACTGCGGGCTGCGGGGCCGAAGCTGAAGTGGTACTGCTGCTCCTTTGCCGGAGTGGACCCCTACTGCAAGGACGAGAGCTTCTTTGCCAATCCCGACTGCCTTTTGAGCAACTGCAACGTCTACGGCGTGACCATCGCCGAGCACGTCATCATGGTGACACTGATGCTGCTGCGCCGGATGCCGGAGTACGGCGAGATCGTCCGCCGCCGCGGCTGGTCCAATCAGCTGCCCATCCGCTCCATCCGGGACAACGAGGTGACCATTCTGGGCACCGGTGACATCGGCACCCAGGTGGCCGAGCGGATGCGCGGCATGAACATCGGCCGCGTCATCGGTCTGAGCCGCAGCGGAAAAGCCCACCAGCCGGAGCTCTTTGACCAGCTGCTGCCCATCTCGGAGCTGGACAAGGTGCTGCCCCAGACCAAGATTTTGGTGATGGCCCTGCCGGACACCGCCGAGACCCAGGGCATCCTCAGCTGGGAGCGTATCGCCCTGTTGCCCTCCGACGCCATCGTCATCAACGTGGGCCGGGGCCCTGCCGTGGATCAGGACGCCCTGATGGAGGCCCTGAACGCGGAGAAGATCGCCGGCGCGGCCCTGGATGTGATGGTGCCGGAGCCCCTGCCTCAGGACCACCCCCTGTGGGAGACGAAGAACCTGATCCTGACCCCCCACGTCTCCGGCAATATGACCCTGGGCTACACCTGCAACCGCAACGTGGAGCTGTTCTGTCAGGACCTTCTCAACTACGCCGCTGGCCGGCCTCTGGAACACCTGGTGGACCGTCGGCGGGGGTATTGATTCCCAGTGCTCTTATCTATATAATGTAGATATCTTGATCCCTCTGCAGGGCGGACCTCTCATCTCCGCCTTTTAATCCACACAAAGGAGATATGCGGTATGGACAATTTTGATTTCTACTCCCCTACTTACTTTGCCTTCGGCGACGGTCAGGAGACCCGGGCCGGTGAGCTGGTGCGCCGCTTCGGCGGCAGCCGGGTGCTCATCGTCACCGGCAGCGGCTCTGTCCATCGCAACGGGGCCTTTGACGCCATCGCAGCCTCTTTGGACAAGGCGGGCATCCCCTATGTGGAGCTCTCCGGCGTGCAGCCCAACCCCCGCAGCAGCAAGGTCTACGAGGGCATCGAGCTGTGCCGCCGGGAAAACCTGGATTTTCTGCTGGCCATCGGCGGCGGCAGCGCCATCGACACTGCCAAGGCCATCGGTGTGGGCGTGCCCTACCAGGGGGATTTCTGGGACTTCTTCTGCCTCAAGGCCCAGCCTACCGTCACGCTGCCTGTGGCTTCGGTGCTGACCATCGCCGCTGCCGGCAGCGAGGGCTCCAACAGCTGCGTTATCACCAAGGATGAGGGGATGCTCAAGTGGGCCATCAACCTGGACCTGATCCGGCCTAAGTTCGCCATTCTCAACCCCAAGTACACCTGCACCCTCCCCGCCTATCAGACCGCCAGCGGCGCGGTGGACATGATGAGCCACATTTGCGAGCGCTATTTCACCAACACCACCGACGTCTCCCTCACCGACCGGCTGTGCGAGGCGCTGCTGCGGACCATCATCGAGGCCGCTCCCCGGGCCATCGCCGACCCTGATGACTACGCCGCCCGGGCCGATCTCATGTGGGCGGGCATGCTGGCCCACAACAACTCCTGCGGCGTGGGCCGGGTCCAGGACTGGGCCAGCCACCAGATCGAGCATGAGCTCTCCTCCTTCTACGACTGCGCCCACGGCGCGGGCCTGGCAGTGGTGACCCCCGCCTGGATGGAGTATGTCTATCGCAACGACACCTCCCGCTTTGCCCAGTTTTCCGTTCGGGTCTTCGGCTGTGAGATGAACTTCGCCAACCCGGAGGCCACCGCTCTGGAGGGCATCCGGCGCCTGCGGGAGTTCTTCCGCTCCCTGGGCATGCCCGTCACTTTCGCCGAGATCGGCGCCAAGGCCGAGGATATCCCCGACATGGTGGCCCACCGGGCCCAGAAACCCAATGGCTTCCCCTTCGGCAACTTCGTCAAGATCCAGCCCGACGACATGGCGGAGATCTGCCGTCTGTGCTGCCGTTAAAAAAACTTCCCCCCTGTCAGAGACGGAGCGTTCCGTTTTTACACGGACAAAAGCCCGCACCTTTCGGTGCGGGCTTTTGTCTGCCTAAAGGGGGAGAATCGGAACAGAAGGAAGAAAAGAAACCCTGCGCTCCCCGCCGCGAGAGCGCAGGGAATCCCAACTCAAATGATATTTAGAGGACCATATCCACGTCAAACTTTCCCTCTAAATTTTCGGCGTCCTCATGGTTCACATAGCTTCCCGGGGTACGCAGCAGGGCACCCAGCAGGCCGAACACCAGGGCGGGCACCACCCAGCCAAAGCCCAGGGCCGCCAGAGGCAGGCTCTTCACCAGAGGAATGGACACACCGTACTGGCCCAGAGTCTCCAGGATGCTGAACAGCAGCGCGCCCAGAGCAGCCATACGGTAGACGTTGTTGTTGCGGATCCGGCGGCCGAAGTAGGCCAGGATAATCAGCACCAGGGTGGGAGGATAGACAATGCTGAGGATGGGGGAGGCGATGGACACGATCTGATCCAGGCCGAAGTTGGACAGCACCGCGCTGCACACGCAGATGAAGATGACCAGTACCTGATAGCTGATACGGCCCTTGAAGAGCTTGACGAAATAGGAGGCAGCGGCGCTGGTAAGGCCCACCGCAGTGGTCACGCAGGCCAGGCCTACCACGATGCCGAAGATCACCAGACCAGCCCGACCCAGCAGGCCCTCCACAATGGCGAGGACCAGGGCGGAGCGATCGATCCCCGCATCAAAGAGAGAAGAGGCAGTGGCGCCCAGATAGGTCAGCCCCAGATAGACCACCAGCAGACCCACAGCAGCCACGATACCAGCACCGGCCACCACCGTGTAGCTGTCCTTGGTGTCGCGATAGCCCTTGCTCTCGGCGCTCTTGAGGATGATGAAGCCAAAGACCAGCGTGGCCAGCACGTCCATGGTCTGATAGCCATTGAGGATGCCGCTGGCGGGCACGTCAGCGATCTTCGCCTCCGCCGCGATGGGACCCAGAGGCTGGAACACGCCCACCACAATGAGGAGCAGCAGTCCCAAGAACAGAGCAGGTGTCAGGAACTTTCCCACGATGTCCACCACGGCGGACTCGCGGATGCACAGCGCCAGAATCAGCGCGAAGAAGATGATGGAGAACACCACTGGGCTGACGCCGCTGAACAGAGGCTGGATGGACAGCTCAAAGGTGGTGGCGCCAGTGCGGGGAATGGCCAGCATAGGGCCAATGCACAGCACGATGGCGGTCATCAAAACGGCGGAGGGAATCCGCCCCACACGGCGGGTGATGCCCTCAGTGCTGCCGCACTTGAGCATCGCAAACAGCGCCACCAGGGCAAGTCCAATGTCGGCAAGGTAATAACAGGCGAAGCCCATCAGCCATTGCGCCCCCGACTGCATGCCCAGGTGCGGGGGGAAGATCACGTTGCCCGCGCCAAAAAACATGGAAAACAGCGCAAATCCGATGATGAAAATATCCTTCGTCTTTCCTTTCATGCCGTGAGCCCTCCTGTCTAAAATTTTGACCTTTCCTGCTCCTTTTGCAGAAAAATGGCCTGGTTTTCTGAACTATTTGCAGGGGTTTTGTTTGCGTTTCAGCTTGTTTTGTGTATTTTTATTATATATTTTTCAAAACCGCATGTCAATATTGTTTAGTTTGCACAAAGGCAAAAATGGCGCCTGTAACGAAAGAAGTACCCGCTTTTATTTCTTCACAAGAAACAATCATCCTAAATTTCTAAAGAAAATTTTTTTCAAATTTTCAGTGTTGTCTGCTCTCTGCTTGTCTTGTCTGTTTACATTGACCAGAGATTTTGGCCTCGATTTGCCCCGCTTTCTCCATCGATAAGGGCATCTCAGCAAAACGAGGCCAGGCCGGCACACCGCCTTTCTTTCCGGTCAAGAGACCAAAAAAGGCCCCGGTATCCTCAGAGGATACCGGGGCCTTTTTTATTTTTAGAAGTCGGCGTTGTATTTTTAGAAGTCGGCGTTGCCCACCGTGCGGGGATGGGGCAGGCCCCAGCGGGGCACGCCCCGCCGGGGACCTCGATCTCACCCTTGCCCGGGGCAAGTGAATGGCCCCGGGCCAAGGTTTTGCCATGGGCCCAAACCACTTGACGGCGCACAGCGCCGCCCCATCAAAAGATGGGTCCCGACGTCCTGCCCCACATACGAGAGCGGTCATCGGGACCCGATGTTTCCTATTAGAAGTCGGCGTTACCCACCGTGCGGGGATGGGGCAGGCCCCAACGGGGCAAGCCCCGCCGGGGACCCCGATTTCATACTTGCCCGGGGCAAGTGAATGGCCCCGGGCCAAGGTTTTGGGCCATGGGCCCAAAACGCTTGACGGCGCACGACGCCGCCCCATCAAAAGATGGGTCCCGACGTCCTGCCCCACATACGGGAGCGGTCGTCGGGACCCGATATTTCCTATTAGAAGTCGGCGTTGCCCACCGTGCGGGGATGGGGCAGGACGTCGCGGATGTTGCTGACACCGGTGAGGTACATGACCATCCGCTCGAAACCCAGGCCATAGCCCGCATGCTTGCAGGAGCCATAGCGGCGCAGGTCGCAGTACCACCAGTAGTCCTCGGGCTTCATGCCCAGTTCCTTGATGCGTCCCTCCAGGATCTCCAGCCGCTCCTCACGCTGGCTGCCGCCGATGATCTCGCCGATGCCGGGCACCAGGCAGTCGGCAGCGGCCACGGTCTTGCCGTCGTCGTTGAGGCGCATGTAGAAAGCCTTGATCTCCTTGGGATAATCGGTAACGAACACAGGCTTTTTGTACACCTGCTCAGTGAGGAAGCGCTCGTGCTCCGTCTGCAGGTCGCAGCCCCACTCCACCTTATAGTCAAACTTGTCGTTGTTCTTCTTGAGGATCTCCACCGCGTCGGTGTAGCTGACCCGGCCGAAGTCGGAGGAGGCCACATGCTCCAGCCGCTCCTTCAGCCCCTTATCCACAAAGGAGTTGAAGAAGTTCATCTCGTCGGGGCACCGGTCCATGACGGAGCGGATGACGTACTTGATCATAGCCTCAGCGTTGTCCATATAGCCATTGAGATCGGTGAAAGCCATCTCCGGCTCAATCATCCAGAACTCAGCGGCGTGGCGCTGGGTGTTGGAGTTCTCCGCCCGGAAGGTGGGGCCGAAGGTGTACACATCGCCGAAGGCCATGGCGAAGTTCTCGCAGTTGAGCTGACCGGAGACCGTCAGGTTGGTCCGCTTGCCAAAGAAATCCTGGGACCAGTCCACAGAGCCGTCCTCCAGACGGGGCGGATTATTCATGTCCAGAGTGGTCACCTGGAACATCTCACCGGCGCCCTCGCAGTCGCTGGCGGTGATGATGGGGGTGTGGACATAGACGAAGCCCCGCTCCTGGAAGAACTGGTGGATGGCGTAGGCCGCGGCGCTGCGCACCCGGAAGGTAGCGGAGAAGAGGTTGGTCCGAGGCCGCAGATGCTGGATGGTCCGCAAAAACTCCACGCTGTGGCGCTTTTTCTGCAGGGGATAGTCAGGCGTGGAGGTGCCCTCCACCTCGATGGCAGTGGCCTTGAGCTCCAGGGGCTGCTTGGCCTCCGGCGTCAGCACCACGGTGCCGGTGACGATCAGGGCGGCGCCCACGTTCTGAGAGGCGATCTCCTTATAGTTGGCCAGGGAACCCGCCTCCATCACCACCTGGAGGTTCTTAAAGCAGGAGCCATCGTTGAGCTCGATGAAGCCGAAGTTCTTCATGTCCCGGATGGTACGGGCCCAACCGCCTACGGTGACGGTCTGCCCCGAGAGCGTCTCGCTGTCGGCGTAAATCGCCGCGATTTTCGTGTAACTCATGTTGCAATCACCTATTATTTCTTGTTTTGGCGCGAAGAAAGCATCAATTAGAAGTATTATACCGCCCTTTTCCCTGTTTTACAAGAGCAAAGGCCATTTCCACCCCCGGAAAAGTGGATTTTTGCCCCTTTTCTCCCCTCTTTTTGCCTTTCCTGTCAGGCCTATTCTGCTTACCCTCTCCATCTGGCAAAAAACAGCCGGACGGCAAGTGCCGCCCGGCTGTTTCCTCTCAGGAGATGGCCTCCGCCCCCACGGTATAGGTGTTCCAGCGGCCGTCCACGCTGACAGCCGTGCAGTCGGAAAAATAGTAGGCTCCCAGAGGCGAGCACCACTTCTGCGCATCAAAGCGGACACCGTTATACGCCGGGGCCTCGTCGCCAGGGCCCATATTGGGCAGACTGAACACCACCGGGTCCTCCTGGTTCTCCACAATGGAGAAGAGGCACCCGTCCTCCCACTGGTAAAGGGCGGGTTCCTCCCCGCTCCCCGTAGCCGGAGCGCTGGCGGGAATGGGGTCCAGGTATCCCTGCTCCGCCAGCTCCTCATAGGTGCCCTCCACAGGCGCAAGGCCATGGGCCTGGCCAAAGGCCCATGCCACCGCCGAGCGCTCACTGACCGTCAGGCGGGTCTGGGACAGGTCCACCCCCAGCTCCGTGATACCCTGGTTCAGGCCGTCATCCACCTTCCACAGGTCCTCCAATACCTGCAAATACAGGGTGCACAGGTTGTCAAAGCCGCCGTCGGCACCGGAGGCGGCGGACAGGGCCGTCACACCACCCAGCCGGGCGGGGAAGGTCTCCTCCACCATGCCGGAGCAGTTGATCTCCACCAGCATCCCGTTCTCCAAATCCTCCGCCGAGGCGGAGGCACCGTCCAGGAGCACCGGGATCTGCCCCACGGAAAGGGTATAGACGCCGGTGCCGCCATACAGGCCCTGGCCCTGCTCCGCCAGCAGCAGCTCCCCCTCCCCGGCGCCGGAGATGATGCGGCAGGTCAGCAGCACCGCACCGCCGCCGGAGGGGTCCGCCTCTCCGCCGCCGGTGCTCACGGAACTACCTGTGGACGGATTTTGCCCGCAGGCCGAAAGGATGGCCAGACACACAAACAGGGCCGTCAGGGCCCCTAGGAACCGCTTTTTCATAGGACCGCCTCCTTGTTTTGTTTGCCCTTTAGACGAAGCAGGAGGCGTCTTGGTTCCTTTTTCCCTTTTCCCATTTTACCGGAGGCCAATCCCCCGGCATCTCACTTTCTCCCCTTCCGCCGAGTCAAAAGCCCCGCCAGCACGCCCGCCAGGGCAAAGGCGGCGGCTACTCCCGCCTGAAAGAGAGCAGTATAGTTATAGAGCAAAAACACGTTCGGCACTGTCAAAAGGGCGCACAAGGCCCCATAGCCCAGGGCCAGAGGCGCTCCCAGCCGCCGCCCGGCGGCCCAGCCGCTGCACAGGCAGAAAAAGGGCAGCATCAAAAAGGGATAGATGAGGCCCGTCAGCACGGGCACGTCGGCACCCCGCTCCAAAAGCCGCAGCACCGGCGGTCCCGCCAGCTCCACCCCGGCGGCCAGCAGCACATAGGGCCCGAGCCTGCCCAGGGCCGGACCGTCTTTCTTTTCCGGCATGAGGCCCAGCTCCCGGCGGATGCTCTGGAGCTCCGCGCGCCACCGCAGATACCGCAGCAGCCACACCACGGCGTAGGCGAACCAGTACAGCCCCAGCACCACCAGCCATCCCTGCCACACGGCGGGCATCAGACCGCAAGCGGCGCACAGCAGGGCAAAGAGCCCCGAGGAGAGAAGCAGGTGCACCGCCGTCCGCACGGCCACACCACGGCCGCTGCCCTCCATGGGCGGCACCGCCAATCCCACGGAGGCGCCGAAGGCAAAGGCCGCCCCCAGCTCCGCCGCCAGCAGCCTCTGCCAGGGCCAGCCGGTGGTCTCCAACATCCGCAAACTTACCGTCAGAGGCGCCGGAGCCGTCTCCGTCAGCCCCGTCAGCGTGTTGATCCACACCATCAAAAGCGGCACCAGCACCACGGCCCCCAGGCCCAGACCCAGGGCCCACAGCAGACGCCGGGTCAAAGATGTTCCATACAGTTCCTTCATATGCCCAGCACCTCCTTGATCCGTTTGACATACCGCCGGGAGGCATAACACACGGTCCCATCCGTCAAATGGATGCGGATGGTGCCCGTCAGCGTCAGATCCAGGGCCTTCACCTGGCCCAGGTTCACGATCTCCAAATGGGAGATGCGGGCAAAGCGCCACTGCTCCAGCTCCCCGGCCAGCTCGTAGAGCCGTCGGCGCACGGTAAAGACGCCCTCCGCCGTCTGGGCCAGGACCCCCTTGTCCTCCCCGTAAAACCGGAGGATATCCTCAATTTTCAAAGGCACCGCCGTGCCGTCAGGGGCAAAACCCATCAGCTGCTCCCGCTCCTTCAGCCGCTCCAGCAGCGCCTCCACCTCCGGCGTCAGCGCTGGGGCGCGGACCACCACCGTCACTTCGCTTTGCTCCGGCTCCAACCGCAGCTCCACCTTCATGCCCGCTCCCCCCTTTCTGGTCTTCAGTATACGGACTTTTCCCTGCTCCGTCCAGCCCTTTGCGACCATCGGCATCCCCCGGGCGACAGGCGGTAAAATAGGGCTTGACAATCTGAAGCAAGGCGCTATAATAAGCATCGGATTAGAAATAAAGTTTTGCTTATAAAGGAGGCAGCCTATGACCCAACGGGAACGGCAGATTCTGCAATGGATTGAAGAGAACCCCATGATCTCCCAGCAGGAGCTGGCGGACCGGGCGGGCATCACCCGCTCCTCCGTGGCGGTGCACATCTCCAATCTGATGAAAAAGGGCTACATTGCCGGCAAGGGCTATGTGCTGCGCAACGCCTCCTACGCCGCCGTGGTGGGCGCCGTCAACATCGACATCGGCGGGCGGCCCTTCCGGAAGCTGGTGGCTCAGGATTCCAATCCCGGCACGGTGCGCATCTCCCTGGGCGGCGTGGGGCGGAACATCGCCCACAACATGAGCCTTCTGGGTGTAGACACCCGGTTCCTCACCGCCTTCGGTGATGATCTCCACGCCCAGCGCATCGCCGCCTCCTGCGGCGAGCTGGGCATCGACATCAGCCAGTCCCTCCAGGTTCCTGGCGGCGCCACCTCCACCTACCTCTTCCTCTCCCAGGCGGACGGGGACATGGCCCTGGCGGTCAGCGACATGGAGATCTACCGCCACCTGACCCCGGCTTTTCTCAACTCCCGCCAGGCGCTCTTGAACAACGCCCAGCTGGTGGTGATGGACACCAATCTGCCGGCGGAGAGCCTGGCCTGGCTGGCAGAGCACGTGAAGGTACCCCTCTTCTGCGACCCGGTCTCCACCGCCAAGGCGGAAAAGCTGCGGCCCATTCTGGGCAGGCTCCACACCCTCAAGCCCAACCGACTGGAGGCGGAGCTGCTCTCCGGCGTAAAGATCTGCGACCGGGCCAGTCTGGAACAGGCGGCCCAGGCCCTGCTGGACACGGGGCTGCGGCGGGTCTTTATCTCCCTGGGTGGGGACGGTGTCTACGCCGCCGACCATCACCAGGCGCTGCTGTTGCCCTGTCTCCCCGCCCGGCTGGTCAACGCCACCGGCGCCGGAGACGCATCCATGGCTGCCATCGCCTGGGCCTATCTGGAGGGCACGGACCTCCACGACACCGCCCTGGCCTCCCTGGCCGCCGGGTCCCTGGCCATGGAGAGCGAGGAGACTATCAACCCCAACCTCTGCCCCTCTCTCCTGCGGGAGCGGATGGCCCAGGCCGTTCCTTCCGCCTCTTAATGCAACTCATATATACAACTAAATTATCAATATGGAGGTCATTATCATGCGTATGAATCAGTATTTGGACGTGGCTCCCGAGGTGTCCCAGGCTCTGGCCGAAGGCCGCCCTGTGGTGGCCCTGGAGTCCACCATCATCTCCCACGGCATGCCCTATCCCCAGAACGTGGAGACCGCTCTGCACGTGGAGCAGATCATCCGGGAGGGCGGCGCTGTGCCCGCCACCATCGCCATCATCGGCGGCCGGCTCAAGGCCGGACTGACCAAGGAGGAGATCGACTATCTGGGCCGGACCGGTTCCGGCATCCCCAAGGCCAGCCGCCGGGATCTGCCGGTGCTGGTGGCCAAGGGCATGGACGGCGCCTGCACCGTCACCACCACCATGATGATCGCCGCCATGGCTGGCATCCAGGTCTTTGCCACCGGCGGCATCGGCGGTGTCCACCGGGGCGCGGAGACCACCATGGACATCTCCGCTGACCTGGAGGAGCTGGCCCACACCCCCGTGATGGTCATCTGCGCCGGCGCCAAGTCCATTCTGGACCTGGGTCTGACCCTGGAGTATCTGGAGACCCACGGCGTCACCGTCATCGGCTACGGCACCAAGGAGCTGCCCGCCTTCTACACCCGCCGCAGCGGCTTCGGCGTGGACTATGAGCTGGACACCCCCCAGGAGCTGGCCAAGGCGTTCCACGTCAAGCAGGAGCTTGGCATGGAGGGCGGCATGCTGGTGACCAACCCCATTCCCGAGGAGTACTCCATGGACCCCGACGTCATCAACAAGGCCATCGACGAGGCTGTGGAGGAGGCCAAGGCCAAGGGCATCCACGGCAAGGAGACCACCCCCTTCCTGCTGGCCAAGATCAAGGACCTGACCGGCGGTGACTCTCTGGACTCCAACATCCAGTTGGTTTATAACAACGCTAAGCTGGCCGCCAAGACCGCCGCTGAGCTGTGCAAGCTTGCCAAGGCTTAAGTTCTCTGCTACCATGGAGCTGACCGGACACCCGGTCAGCTCTTTTTTATTTTGGGAGGACCGTTCTCATGACTCTGACCTATTTTCTTTCAGCTTCTTACCTGCCGGAGAGCACCTCTTCCACCGCCTTTCTCTTTCTGGGCTCCCCCTGGGCACTGCTGGGGCTGTGGCTGGTGGTCATCAACCTGGTGACCTTTTTTGTGTTCGGCCTGGACAAGTGGAAGGCCAAGCGCACCCAGGCCCATCCCCGCACCCGCCGGGTACCGGAGAAAACGCTCTTTCTCCTGGCTGTCCTGGGCGGCAGTGTGGGCGCTCTGTTGGGCATGCGGGTATGGCACCACAAGACTCTCCATCGCTCCTTCCGCTACGGCATCCCCGCCATTTTTCTGGCAGAACTGGCGGTGGGGATTGCCCTCTGGTGGCTGTGCCGCTGAGGCTTCCCGCCTGGACCGCTAGCTCCAATGCCCTGAGTTTCCACAGTTTTCCCCATTGCAAGCCCCAAAGACGCAGAAGTTTTCTGCAAAAATTTGTGAAAAACGTAAAAATTAACATGTTTACGTAATAGAGCGCGAAATCTTACCTTGCAAAACAATTCCCATGTGTTAGAATGGAGAAACAACGAATCCCTTATCATCAACCAAACGAGGAGTGGAGAAAAATGGAAAACCTGTTCTGGATTGGGTTTGTTGGCGCCCTGGTGGCCGGCCTCTTCGCCTTGGCACAGGCGAAAAAGGTCATGACCTATTCCGAGGGCACGGAGCGGATGCAGAAGATCGCCGCATCCATCCGAGCCGGCGCCAATGCCTATTTGAAGCAGCAGTACACCACCGTTTTTAAGGTATTTGTGGTGGTGTTCATCATCCTGGTGATCATCGCTTTCGCCTCCGGCGGAAAGATGCTCTCCCAGTTCACCCCCTTCGCCTTCCTGACCGGCGGCATCTGGTCCATGCTGGCAGGCTTTATCGGTATGAAGATCGCCACCAACTCCAATGCCCGCACCGCTCAGGCCGCCTCCGAGAGCCTCAATAAGGGCCTGCGGGTGGCCTTCTCCTCCGGCTCCGTCATGGGCTTCACCGTGGTGGGCCTGGGCATGCTGGACATCACGCTGTGGTTCTTCATCCTGCGCTACGGCTTCGGCATCAACGATCCCGTTCAGCTGGGCAACATCATGGTGATGAACGGCATGGGCGCCTCCTTCATGGCCCTGTTCGCCCGTGTGGGCGGCGGCATCTACACCAAGGCCGCCGACGTGGGTGCAGACCTGGTGGGCAAGGTGGAGGCCGGCATTCCCGAGGATGACCCCCGGAACCCCGCCACCATCGCTGACAACGTGGGCGACAACGTGGGTGACGTGGCCGGCATGGGCGCCGACCTGTACGAGTCCTATGTGGGCTCCATTCTGGCCACCTTCGCCCTGGGCGCCGTGGGCGGCTACGGCTGGGGTGGACTGCTGCTGCCTGTGGCTCTGGCCGTGTGCGGCATCTTCTGCTCCATCATCGGCTCCTTCCTGGTCAAGACCAAGGAGAATGCCTCCCAGCAGTCCCTGCTCAAGAGCCTGCGCACCGGCACCTACACCGCTGCCGTGCTCTCCGCCATTCTGGCCGCTCCTCTGACCTATTTCATTCTGGACGGCCATATGGGCGTGTATGTGGCCATCCTTTGCGGCCTCATCGGCGGCTGCGCCATCGGCTATTTCACCGAGTACTACACCTCCGACACCTATAAGCCCACCCAGGAGCTGGCAGCGGCTTCTGAGACCGGTTCCGCCACTATCATCATCGGCGGCATTTCCCTGGGCCTCAAGTCCACCCTGACCTCCATCCTGATCGTGGCCGTGGCGGTGCTCATCAGCTACTTTGCCGCTGGCGGCTCCACCGTCATTGTGGACGGCTCCGGTGCCTTTACCGACGCCTTCAACAAGGGCCTCTACGGCATCGGCATCGCCGGTGTAGGCATGCTCTCCACCCTGGGCATCACCCTGGCCACCGACGCCTACGGTCCTGTGGCCGACAACGCCGGCGGCATCGCCGAGATGTCCGGCCTGCCCGAGGAGGTCCGTGAGCGCACCGACGCCCTGGATTCCCTGGGCAACACCACCGCCGCCACCGGCAAGGGCTTCGCCATCGGCTCCGCTTCCCTGACCGCTCTGGCCCTGCTGGTGAGCTACGTCAACATCGTGCAGGAGAACACCACTGAGACCCTCAACTTCACCCTGACCAGCCCCACGGTGCTGGTAGGTATGTTCGTCGGCGCCATGCTGACCTTCGTCTTCTCCGCCTTCACCATGAGCGCGGTGCAGAAGGCCGCCCAGTCCATCGTGGTGGAGGTCCGGCGGCAGTTCAAGGAGATCGCCGGCATCATGGACTACAAGTCCGATCCCGACTACGCCTCCTGCGTGTCCCTGTGCACCCGCGGCGCCCTCCATGAGATGGTGGTGCCCGCTCTGCTGGCCATTATCGTTCCCATCCTCACGGGCCTGATCCTGGGCCCCACCGGCGTGGTGGGTCTGCTGGGCGGCGTGTCCGTCACCGGCTTCGCCATGGCCGTGTTTATGTCCAACGCCGGCGGCGCCTGGGACAATGCCAAGAAGTATATCGAGTCCGGACACCACGGCGGCAAGGGCTCCGAGCAGCACAAGGCGGCTGTGGTGGGCGACACCGTGGGCGATCCCTTCAAGGACACCTCCGGTCCGTCCCTGAACATCCTCATCAAGCTCTGCTCCACCGTGTCCATCGTGTTCTCCGGCCTGATCCTGGCCTTCAACCTGATGAACCTGCTGTAAAAGAAAATAAAAAAACGGCCCTCCGCATCAAATGGTGCGGAGGGCCGTTTTTCTCTTTATTGATCAGGCTGCAAGATCCCGGAGATGTCCACCTCGCCGTAGCGGTCCCGGGACTCGCCATCCACCCGGATCTGGACACCGTCCACCGTGTCCAGGGAACACAGGGAGTCCACCAGCGCCCGGATGGTCCGCCGAGAGGCATCGCCGGAGGCCGCGTCACATACCGATGAGGGAAGATTCACATAGCAGATATCCTCTTCCGTCCAGATGGAGAGAATGCTAAAGCCCTCCGGCAGGGCCGAGACCAGCTCCTTGCTCTGCGGTCCCTCCAGCAGGGCGTTCACCAGCACCTGGGCCTGGGAATCGCCCTCATAGAGCTCCAGAGTCCTCTGCTCCGGCACCAGCGTAGTGCCATCCGCCCCCAGGAACCACAGTGTAGCCTCCACGGTGCCCACCACGTCGTCTGCGGTGGTCATGAGCACATCCTGTGCCCGGAAGTTTTGATGGTCTCGATAGGCCAGCTCCTGCCCTCCCACGGTGATGCTCACCACCTTGACGCCGGGCACCTGGGTCAGGGACAGCGTCATGCAGTAGTCCGCCAGGGTCAAAAAGATGCCGGAGAGGCTGCTGTATTCCCCGGACAGGTCCACCGTCAGATGGCTGCCGTCCAGGTCCAGTCCCAGCAGTGTGGTCCCCTGGGGGACAGCGGAACAGTACTCCGTTCCCTGGGGGTCCTCCAGCAGCCGCTCCACCATGGCCCGGGCCAGGTCCAGCGGCTCCATGTCCCCGCCGCCGTCAATGACGGTGGGCACAGCAACAATGGCGTCGCCGCCCAGGCTCCCCTCGGAATCCTGGGCAAAGTCCGTCAGGTAATAGAGCTGAAAGGTGTTGGCGCTGTCGCTGACGGCCTGGTTGACGATGGCACAGCCGGAGAGCACCGTGAGTGCCAGAGCCAGCAGCAAAGCAACTCCTCGTCTCATGGCGTCTCCTCCTCCCGCTGGGCCAGGGGCCAGCGCACGGTGAACACCGCGCCGCCTCCCGGGCGGTTGGCGGCCTCCACGGTGCCGCCCCGGCGCTCCACCGTATCCCGGACAATGGACAAGCCCAGTCCCGTGCCGCCAGCGGCCCGAGAGCGGGCCTTATCCACCCGGTAAAACCGGTCGAACACCTTGGGCAGGTCCTCCTCCGGGATGCCCACGCCGTTGTCCTCCACCACCAGCGTCACCCAGCTCTCCTGACAAGAGAGCTTCACCTGGGCCCGTCCGCCGGTACCGCTGTACTTGATGGCGTTATCCACCAGGTTGTAGATGACCTGGTGGAGCTCGTCCCGGGTGGAGTACACCAGGCACCCCTCCCCGGCCTCATAGGTCAGTGTGATGTCCCGCTCCGTGGCCACCAGCTCCATCATCCGCAGCACCTGCTGGAGCACCGGCAGCACATCCACCACCGTGGCCTGCTGCATCAGCCCGCTGTCCAGCCGGGTCAGCTGGAGCAAGTCCTCGGTGATGCGGGTCAGGCGCTGGGCCTCCTGGCCGATGTCCGCCACGAATTCCTTTGTGGTGGCCGGGTCGATGTTCTCCGTCTGGAGGATGGAGTCCGTCAGCAGCTGGATGGCCGCCAGAGGCGTCTTGAGCTCGTGGGAAGCATCGGAAACGAAGCGCCGCCGGGCCTCCTCCGTCTTTTGCAGCCGATCGGTGAGGCTGTTGAACTCCTGGGAGATCTCCGCCAGCTCGTCCCGGCCCCGAACCACGGCCCGACGGCCGTAAGCCCCCTCCCGGACGCTGCGGATGGCCGAGAGCAGCTCGCTGATCTGCCGGGTCAGGGCCCGGGACAGCACCACCGACAGCACCAGCACCACCGCCGCGATCAGCAGCGAGATATTCCGCAGATTGGACTGAAAGCCCTTGAGCAGTGAGGCCTGTTCCGTGTCGTACTCATAGGCGTACACCGCGCCGATGACCTGGTTCTGGTACAGCACCGGCGCCGCCGAGCGGCTGCGGAAGGCGCCGCCCTGGTAGGAGATGGAAAAGGCGTCGTTGCCCGTCAGGGCCAGGACCACCTCCGTATACAAGGCATACTCCCCCACGGAGCTGCCGGTCTCCCGGGTGTCGTAGAGAACGCGGCCGCTCTCATCGGTGACCAGGATCCGGGAGATCCCCGTCTCCTCCACCACGGACATGGCCTGCTTCACGTTCTCCTCCGTCAGCGTCTCCAGCCCCGCCAGAGAGGAGGCGATCACCGTAACGCTGTCCTGCATGGTGCTTTGCTTGGAGCGAAACACCAGATCCTCCGACACCAGCAGCGGATAGGTGTTCATCAGCACCAGCACCGCCACGATGATGCCGATGTAGCTCAGGCCGAATTTATTTTGCAGACTAGCCCTTGAAATAGTAGCCCACTCCCCACTTTGTCAGGATGTGTTCCGGCTCCGCCGGATTCCGCTCCAGCTTCTCCCGCAGGCGGCGGATATGGACGTCCACCGTCCGGTAATCCCCGCCGTAGGAGTAGCCCCACACCACGTTCATCAAATTCTCCCGGCTGTACACCCGCCGGGGATTGCGCATGAGCAGCTCGATGAGGTCGTACTCCTTAGCGGTGAGATCGATGGTCTCCCCGTCCCGGATGGCCACCCGCTGCTGGGTGTCCAGGGACAACTCCCCCACCGTCAGTACGGCCCCCGCCGCCCGCTGGACCCCGGCGCTACGCCGCAGAAGGGCTCGGACCCGGGCCTTGAGCTCCAGAATATTGAAGGGCTTGGTGATATAGTCGTCGGCGCCGCACTCAAAGCCCATCAGCTTGTCCGCGTCCTCGCTTTTGGCGGTGAGCATGATGATGGGCACATTGGAAAACTCCCGGATGCGCATACAGGCCTCCAGCCCGTCGATCTCCGGCATCATCACGTCCAGGATCAGCAGGTCGAACCGCCCCTCCCGGGCCAGCTCCACCGCTGTGGCCCCGTCATAGGCCGTCTCCACCTCGTACCCCTCGTTCTCCAGGTTGAATTTCATGCCCTTGACCAGGGTACGCTCATCGTCTACCACTAAAATTCTCATTTCGTCTCTCCCACTGTGATGCTATCCCGGATGTCGGCAAAGGTGGCCTCACCGATGCCCTTGACCTCCATGATCTCTTCAATGGAGGCAAAGGGGCCGTTTGCCTGGCGATAGTCCACGATGCGCTGGGCAATGGCCGCTCCGATCCCCGGCAGCTGGTCCAGCTCCTCCGCCGAGGCGGTGTTGATGTCGATCAAAAGGGGCTCCGGAGCCACCTGCTCCTGGGCGGTGCGCTCTGTGGCGACCGTATAGGTGCCACTCTGGCCCATCTGGCTGTCCCGGTAAAAGAGGGCGGCCAGAACACACAAAAACACCACGGTCAAGCCCAGCAGATACCGCTCACTTTTGGATACTTTCGCTCTCACGGTTGAACTCCCCTGTATTTTTTGCTATACTGAAAGCTAGAAATCTGTCGAGACGCTGCGCCGGAAGCTCCGCTCCGCCCTCGCCCATACAGATATCGAAATTATAGCACAGAATGTGGGAGATGGATATGAAAAGCAAGCGATTTTTTGCGATTTTTTTGCTGCTGACGCTCCTTTGCAGCCTGCTGGCTGTTCCCTGCGCCGCGGCGGAGGACGAGGACAGCATCCCTGTCATGGAGGTGGATGCCAAGGCTGCCCTTCTGGTGGACGGGGACACAGGGGAGGTCCTCTACGCCAAAAACGAGGACGAGGAGCTCTATCCCGCCTCCCTGACCAAAATCATGACGGCGCTGCTGGTGCTGGAGGCCGTGGATGAGGGGAAGCTTTCCCTGGACCAGGAGGTCACCGCCACCGCCACCGCCTTTTCCGGCCTCAGCGACGACGGCAGTTCCGCTGGCATTGAACAGGGCGAGACCATGACGGTGGAGGAGATGCTCTACTGCATGCTGGTGGTCTCCGCCAATGAGACCTGCAACATCCTGGGTGAGAAGGTGGCAGGCACCGTCTCCGCTTTCGTGGATATGATGAATGCCAAGGCCAAGGCCCTGGGCTGCACCCACACCCACTTTGCCAACGCCACCGGCCTTCAAGACACCCAGCACTACACCTCCGCCTGGGATATGTACCTCATCACCAAGGAGGCCATGAGCTATCCCACCTTTATGACCATCTGCGACACCGCCGAGCACACTGTGCCCGCCACCAACCTCTCCGGAGAGCGGGTGCTCCACACCACCAACTACCTGCTGTCCAACTGGCGGGCCATCGGCTACACCTACTCCAACGCCCACGGCATCAAGACCGGCTCCACCTCCGACGCGGGACACTGCCTGGTCTCCTCCGCCCAGGAGGGCAGCCGCTCCCTCATCAGTGTGGTGCTGGGCGCTGAGGAGAAGGAAGTGGACGGCAAGACCCGAGTCATGAGCTTTTACGAGACCCGCCGCCTCTTTGAGTGGGGCTTTGACAACTTCTCCCGCAAGACCATCCTCAGCACCACCGAGACCGTTCAGGAGGCGCCGGTGGAGCTGTCCCGGAAGATGAACTATGTGACCCTCCGTCCGGCGGAAGATGTGGAGGCCCTGCTGCCCAACAACGTCTCCGCCGAGGACATCAAGCGGGAGATCACCCTGACCAACGACCCGGTGCTGGCCCCGGTCACCGAGGGCCAGGTCCTGGGCAAGATCACCCTGAGCTATGACGGCCAGGTCTGCGGCGAGACGGACCTGCTGGCCGCCAGCGAGGTCCCCGCCTCCCGTCTACTGGTGTTCCAGTACCAGCTGGGCCAGTTCTTCGCCAAGCCCCTGGTGAAGGTCCTTCTGGTGGTGCTCATCGCGGCCATCGTGCTGCTGGTGGTGTGGCGGCTGTCCAACCGGCGCCGCCGCTCCCGCTACGGCGGCAGCCGCCATTCTGGCTCTTCCCGGAACTACCGGGGCAGACGCCGCAGATAAGGCAAAACGGAAAAGAGGTCCGCATTCCCCTTTAAGGGAACGCGGACCTCTTCTTTTTTCTCATGCCATCTCCCGGATCTGACGCTGGATCAATCCGCCCACAGTGTCAGCAAACTGGTCCACGTTCTTGATGCGGGCAAAGTCCTGGCCGTAGATGGTCTTGGCATTTTCCACGTCGTCGTCCTTGCCGGTGAACACACACAGCACACTGACCCCCGCCAGGCGGGTCAGACGGACCTCCTGAGCCGTGTCCTCCACGCCGGCCTTGCCGCCGTAGTCCTGGCCCACGTGCAGGGCCCCCGACGCGGGGAATTTGCCGTCATCGTTGGGGTTCACGTCCGAGAGCAGGATCAGCAGCCGGTGGGCGCAGTCGGACTGCTCCAGCATATGTCTGGCCACCCGGATGGCCAGGCCGTCCCGGTTCCACCCTGCGGAAAAGTAGCGAAAAATGTTCCGGTTCCCATCGCTCTCCCCGTAGTCCCGGAAGAGCTTTACCACCGTGTAGCCGCTGACGCTGCAGAAGGAGTAGACCCGGGTGGGCACATCACAGCGGGTCAGGGCCTCGGCGATCATATAGCCCTGGGCCGCCACCTGCTCCTGGTTTTCCAGCTGAGAGGAGGAGCTGTCCAGCAGAATATCCACCGACAGATCCCCCGGGTCGTCCTGGTGGATCTTGGTGAAAATGCGCCGGTCATTGAGATGGATGCCCCGCCAGACACGGCCCGCCGCCAGCTGCCCGGCGCTGGTGCGGACGATCTCCGGCTCATGGTAGACCAAAAGGGCGTTGCGGATGCGCTCACTCAGGCGGAGAATGGTGTTCTCGTGCTGGTTGCGCCGCTGCTGATAGTAATCCTCGTTCTTGTGCTGCTGAGCCTGGACCTCCTGGCTCTTTTCCGTCTGCACCAGGCCGAAATCGCCCCGGGTGAAGTGGAGGTGGCACTCGGCGTGATTGCCGGTGCAAAGGGCCTGCTCCAGCTCCCGCTGCCGCTCCGGCGTACAGACGGACAATCCGAAGCTGCCCTCGATATACTGCCGCAGCTTCTCCTGATTCCTCCGGCGCCGCTCCTGGAGCCAGCTGCGCCGCTTTTTCTCCTGGCCGGTGGGAGCGCCCCGGCGGTCCTTGGCCGAGCCAAAGCCCATGTCCCGCAGCTCCCGCAGAGGGCCTAAGTAGGCATTGGCGCCCTTGCTGAAGATCACCGGCAGGTGCAGATGGCTCTGCTCCTCCTTCCCCTCATTGAGCTGGAAGTAGGTTTTGAGGAACGTTTTAGCCTGCTCCGCCAGCTTCTGGGTGTCCCCGACCGGGTCAAACTCCAGGGCCTCCAGCAGCTGCCGCTCCCGCTGCCCCAGCTTGGCCTCCTCGCCCAGGGCCCGGGCGTACCAGGCGCTCTCGATCCGCTCCACCAACTTTTGGTCTCGCCAGTCCCGGCTGCGGGTGAGCTGGCGGCGGGCATAGTCCTGGCGCAGCTCCTCCAGCGCCGGCCGCGTCCCCTTCTCCCGCAGATAGGCGCACCGCTCCAGTCCCAGCCACAGCAGCGCCCGGCCGTTCTCCTGCTCCGGTCCCCGGACGCTGTCCAGGACCTCCGAGAGGACCTTCCAGTCGTACTGCCGGTGCAGGATGCCCAGGATGCTGTTGAGATACAGCTCCGCCTGGCCGTTTTCATCGTAGGCCAGGACATCCGGCTGGAAGTCGTAGTCCTCCGCCCCGTTCCAGACCATGTTGACGGCCCGGCGCCGCTCCAATTCCCACTGTTCCATATCAGCCCTCGAAGAGGCGGCTGCGGTCCAGATTCTTGGGCAGTCGGGCCCGGATCACGTCGGACACCGCCTGGCGCTCAAAGTCGGTGAAGGACTTGTTGGTGATGCCCAGGGCCAGGGCCCGGTCCAGAGGCAGGCCCTTCTCCGCCAGGCGGATAGCGGCCAGTAGCCCGCGCATGTCCAGGGACTTGGTGGAGATCTCCGAGCTGTCGCACTTCTTGCGCAGATCCTGGAACAGGGCGGCAAACTGCTCGGCATACTTCTCCCGCAGGTTGGGGAACTCGGCGTGGAGCAGCTTTTTCAGATTCTCCGCGCTCATGGGCGGCATATCCACCACCACGAACCGGGAGCACAGGGCCTCGTTGAGCTCCCGGGTGCCGGCGTAACCGTAGTTCATGGTGGCGATGAACCGGGTGGCCTCGTCCAGGTGGATGCGGTCATAGCCCGGCACGTCGATGACCCGCCGGAAGTCCAGCGTGGCATGGAGCACCGCCAGAGCCTCGTTTTTGGCCATGTTGATCTCGTCCAGCACGCCGAAGCCGCCCAGGCGGGCGCACTGATACACCGGGCCCGGCCGGAAGGAGACCCGGCCCTGGTCAAAGGTATCGGTGCCGATGAGAGAGGAGGCGTCGGTATTGACATAGAGGGAGATGTCCCAGCTGGGCCGGCCAAAGGCCGCCGCCAGATTCTCCGCCAGCACGTTCTTGCCGGTGGCCTTGGGGCCCACCAGCAGCAGGTGCTCTCCGCACAGCAGCGCCGTGGCTGCCGCCTCCCAGATCTCCCGGCCATAATAGGAATAACGGGGCGTGGGAATCCGCTCCGCCGCCTCCGGAGAGGCCGGGTGCTCCGTCCGGAACCGCTCGATCTCCTCTACGATATAGGGGTCAATGCCCTCTTGTTTCAAAAAGTCCAGCACGGTTTTCTGCCTCCGTCTTTTGATATCCAATGGGATTATAGCACCTTTCCGGGATTTGTCAAAAATTTCCCCGGCAAAAAAGCAGGCGCCCCGCAGGGCGCCTGAAGGTCAGTTTCCACTGTGTTCCTGAAGATAGGTCTCCATGGCACGGACGTACCACTGGGCAGCCTCCCGGTTGCTCTCGATCTCCTCCGCCGTCAGGGGCCGGACCACCTTGGCCGGGCTGCCCAAAATCATGGACCCGTCGGGGGCGTCCATCTTGCCGGTGACCAGAGCACCGGCGCCCACGATGCAGTCCCGGCCGATCCTGGCCCCGTTGAGGATGGTAGCGCCCATACCGATGAGGGTGTTGTCCCCCACGGTGCAGCCGTGGACGATGGCCCCATGGCCTACGGTGCAGCCCTTCCCCAACGTGACGTTTTCATGGACCACGGCGTTATCCTGGATGTTGGTGTCCTCTCCCACTTCAATATGGCCCTCATCACCCCGAAGGACCGCGCCGTACCAGATGCCGCAGTTCTTGGCCAGCACCACATCGCCCACCACTACGGCGTTTTCGGCGATCATCACCTGAGCGGTGCTCTTTTGTCTTTCATACATATCTGTTCGCTCCCTTATCGTATGTTCTCACCGGGTCTTTTCCCACAGCGCCAGCAGCTCCTCCCGGGACATGGAGGCCACATAGGCCTTCCCCGGAGCGGTCACATAGACCGGGTGCATGGCCTTGCCCTGGTTCTTCTTGTCCAGGCCCAGGGCAGCGGACAAAGCCTCCCGATCGCAGTCCATGTGGGTGGGCAGACCCAGCTTCTTCAGCAGCGCCTCCACCCGCAGCCGCAGCTCCGGCCCGATGAGGCCCTGGGCCTCCTCGATCTTGAGCATGTCCACCATGCCCGCCGCCACAGCCTCCCCGTGGGTGCAGGCGGTATAGCCGCCGGCGGCCTCATAGCCGTGACCCAGGGTGTGGCCGAAATTCAGCAGCCGGCGCTCGCCGGTGTCTCTCTCGTCCTCCACCACCAGACGGGCCTTGATGGAAAGGCAGGCGGGCAGCAAAAAGCCGTAGTCCGGCTGCTGGGCTTGCTCCAGGTGGTCCAAAATGGACTCGTCGGAGAGCAATCCGTACTTGACCACCTCCGCCAGGCCTCCCCGGATCTCCCGCTGGGGCAGCGTGTCCAAACACGCCGGGTCCACCAGCACCGCCTTGGGCTGGTGGAAAGCCCCCAGCAGGTTCTTGCCCTGGGGCAGGTCCACGCCGGTTTTGCCGCCCACGGAGCTGTCCACCTGGGCCATAAGGCTGGTGGGGATCTGGATACAGTCCATGCCCCGGAACAGCGTGGCGGCGGCGTATCCCGCCGTGTCTCCCACCACACCGCCGCCCAGGGCTACCACTGCGTCGCCTCGGGTCATGCCCCAGCTCAAAAGCACGTCGTAGAGCATATGGAGCGTGGCGTCGGTCTTATTGGCCTCTCCGGCGGGGAAGTTCACCGTATGGACGGTAAATCCGGCCTTTTCCAGGCTCTCCTTCACCTTGGAAGCATAGAGAGGCCCCACCTGGGAGTCGGAGATCAGGGCGGCCCGCCGGGCCTTGGTCACGGCGGCGATCTCCTCCCCCGCCCGGGAGAGAATGCCACGCTCAACGCGAATCTGATAGCCATTGGCAGTCAGGGCAACAGGAATGGTCGTCATTGTCATCTCTCCTTTCACAGTCCCGGGGCGAAGTTTCCGTCCACAAAGACCGGCACCTGCTGCCCGTCCTGGGTGGTGCCCACAATGGACAGATCAGCGGTGCCCACCATGAAGTCCACGTGGGTGATGGAGTCGTTGAGGCCCCGGGCCTTGAGCTCCTCCTTGGTCATCCGCTGGCCGCCCTCCAGGCAGGGATAGGCCTCGCCGAAGGCGATATGGCAGGCGGCGTTCTCGTCAAAGAGGGTGTTGTAGAACAAGATTTTCTGGTTGGAGATGGGGCTGTCATAGGGCACCAGGGCCACCTCGCCGAAGTAGCTGGCCCCCTCGTCCACAGAGATGGCGGCCTTCAAAAACTCCTCGCCGGTCTCGGCCCGGGCCTCCACGATCTTTCCATCTTTCACCACGAAGCGGAACTTGTCGATGATATTGCCGCTCTCCACCAGGGGCATGGAGGCATACACCACGCCGTTGACCCCTGTGCGCAGAGGCGAGGTGAACAGCTCCTCCGTGGGCATATTGGCCACGAATTCCCGGCCGGAAAGGGTCACATCGTCACCCGCCTCCCAGATATGGCCCTCAGGCAGCTCCACCGTCAGGTCGGTGCCCAGGGAGTTGGTGTAGTGCAGGCTGCGGAAACGCAGGGCGTTGAGCTTCTCCTTCCGGCGGGCCAGGGTGTCCAGATGGGTCTTCCATTTCTCTACCGCGGTGCCGTCGCCGCTGATGCGGACGGCCCGGAAGATGGCGTCCCCCAGCTGCTCCACCGCCTGCTCCTCCGGCACCTGGGGGAACACCCGCCGGGCCCAGCTGGGGATGGGGACGGAGGCGATGCACCAGGGGAAGCCATTTTGCATCTGCAGGCGGTTGAAGTCCTTCAGGGCCTTGCCGCTGGCCTGCTGGGCCTTCACCACCCGGCCGCTGTCCACCCCCTTGAGGCTCTCCGGGTCGCTGGCGGAGATGGCCAGGTAGGCCGCCCCCTCCAGGGCGTAGTCATTGAAAAAGTGACGGCGCCACAGGGGCACCTCCTCAAAGACGCTCTCATCGGCCTGGAGATATTTCATCCGGCTCAGGGCGTCGTCATGCCAGTTCATGATCACCTCGCGGCAGCCCGCGTCATAGGCCTTCTGGGCGCACAGCCGGGCAAAGGGCGCGCACTCCACCGGCGAGGAGATGACCAGATTCTGGCCCGGGGCGAGATGGACGCCCACCTGGATCAGCAGCTGGGCATACTCCTCCCATCTGGCGTCCTGTTCCAGCTTTTTGGTTTCCATGGCAGTTCCTCCTGTTTCCTCTTTGTCCCCTAGTGTGGGGCAAAGGGTCCTATTTTATTTCCATTCCCGCTCATTTTACCGCTTTTCCCACCGGATGTAAAGAAAAAGGGCCGTGCGCAGACGCACGGCCCTTTTTGTCCTTTTACAAAAGACAAGCCAGGGGCTTATCTTCTCTTCCACAGAGACGGGAACAGCAGCACCAGCAGCGGCACGATCTCCAGCCGGCCCAGCAGCATGGCAAAGCTGAGCACCATCTTGGACACATAGGAGAGCATCCCGAAGTTCTCCACCGGACCCACTGCCGCCAGGCCGGGGCCCACGTTGCTCAGGCAGGTGAGCGTGGCGGAAAAGGCGGTGTCAAAGCCCATATTGTCCCAGGAGACCACCAACGTCCCCACCAGCAAAATCACCACATAGGCGAAAAAGAAAATGTGCACGGAATAGAGGGTGCTCTCCTCCACCTTCCTGCCATCGCAGCGGATCACATTGACCTCCCGGGGGTGGATCACCTTCCGCAGCTCCCGGCGCAGCGCCTTGAACAGCAGCACGATCCGGGAGCATTTGACGCCGCCGGCGGTGGAGCCGGCACAGGCGCCCACGAACATCACCAGAACCAGCATGGTCTGGGAGAAGGCAGGCCACAGGGCATAGTCCGCCGTGGCATAGCCGGTGGTGGTCATGATGGACACCACCTGGAAGGCCGACTCGGAGAAGGACTTGCCCAGAGGTGTGCCAAATTCGATGTACAGGTTCAGGCAGATCAGCAGTGTAGCGCCAACCGCCAGGGCGGTATAGAGCTGCAGCTCCTCACTTTTGATGACGCTCTTGAACTTCCGGTGAAGACTGGCGTACAGCAGGGAGAAGTTGATGCCCGAGAGGAACATGAACACAATGATGATCCAGTTGATGATCTCAGAGTCATAGGCGGCAATACTGGCATTCTTCACGGAGAAGCCGCCGGTGGAGATGGTGGTGAAGGCATGGGTCAGGCTCTCGTAGAGCGGCATCCCCGCCAGACACAGGCAGATGGTCTCCGCCACCGTCAACCCCACATAGATACCATAGAGGATCTTTGCGGTGTCGCCCACCTTGGGCACCAGCTTGCTGACCACCGGGCCGGGGGACTCCGCCTGCATCAGATACAAGGCGCCCTCGCCCAGCTTGGGCATCAGCGCCAGTGTCAGCACCAGCACACCCATGCCGCCCATCCACTGGGTCTCCGCCCGCCAGAACAAGATGCCTCGGGGCAGGGATTCGATCTCGGAGAGGATGGTGGCGCCGGTAGTGGTGAAGCCGGAAACCGTTTCAAAAAAAGCGTCCACATAGTGGGGAATGGCCCCGCTGATGCAGTAGGGCAGAGCCCCGAAGGCCGACAGGCCGATCCAGCCCAGACCCACGGCGGCAAAGCCGTCCCGGGCCTGCATCCTGGCATGGCCCCGCCCCAGAAAGGACAGAACCGCGCCCAGCACCGCACAGATGGCAATGGTGGCGGCAAAGCCGATCACGTCCGAGCCGCCGGTGAAAATGGCGATTCCCAGAGGCGCCAGCAGACACACCGCCTCGATCCACAGGATATAACCAAGAATTTTACAGACCAGTTTATGATTCATCTCTCCGCCCACTCACCTTTGCAGGATATCGTTCAGATCCTGGAGGAACAACGACTTGGCAATGACAATGACACGATCTCCCTCCAGCAGCTTGGTGTCGCCGTCGGGAATGATGATCTTGCCCTCCCGCACCACGGCGGCCACCAGCAGTCCCTGCTTGAGCTGCAGCTCCTTCAGCGGACGGTTGAGGAATTTCAGGTTGGCAGCGGCGTTAAACTCCACTGCCTCCACTGCTCCGTCGGCCAGCTTGTAGAGCACCTCCACAGCACTGCCCTGGGAGTTTTGCAGGCCCCGAACATAGCTGGAGATCTTGTTGGCGGTGATGTCCTTGGGGCTGATGACGCTCTCCAGCCCCATGTCCTGGATCAGATCCGTATAGTTCAGTCGAGTCATCTTGGCCAGGACCTTCTGCACGCCGCCCCGCTGGGCACCCATGGCGATGAGCAGATTCTCCTCATCCCGGCCGGTGAGGGAGACGAAGGCGTCGGACTCGTAGATCCCCTCGCCCTCCAGCAACTCCTGATCCGTTCCGTCGCCCTGGAGAATCAGGGCATTGGGCAGCTTTTCAGACAGCCGCTCGCACTTTTCCGGATCCTGTTCCACGATGCGCAGCTTCATGCCCGACCGGGCCAGAGCCCAGCCCAGATAGATGGCAATGCGGCTGCCGCCTACCACCGATACGCTGCGCACCCGCTCCAGAGGCCGTCCCATCTGGTGGAACAGGTGGTCCAGCGCCTCATGACTGCCCACCACATAGGCCCGGTCTCCCACCTGGGGCACAAAGGTACCGTCGGGAACGATGATCTGGTTGCCCCGGCGAGCCGTGCACAGCAGCAGATTTCCCGAGGAGAGACGGCTGTCCTGCTGCAGGCTGCGGCCGGCCAGGCCGTCGCTTTCCCGGATGGTGAAGCCGATCAGGTCCACCCGCCCGGCGGCAAAGGTCTCCACGCTGAAGGCGGAAGGCACCCGCAAAATGCGGGCGATCTCCTGGGCGGCGGCGGCCTCCGGGTTGATGACCATATCCAGGCCCACCTCCCGCTTGAGCAGCGCGGCGTCCTTGAAGTAATCCGGGTTGCGGATACGGGCGATGGTGTGCTCCGCGCCCAGCTTCTTGGCAATCAGGCAGCAGACGATGTTCACCTCGTCATAGTTGGTGACGGCAATGACCAGGTCTGCCGTCCGGGCACCGGCCTCCATCAGCGTGCTGATCGAGGCGCCGTTTCCCTCCACACACAAAAGATCCAATGTCTTTTCCGCCCGCTGGAGGGTGGCCCGGTTGCTGTCTACCAGCACCAGGTCATGATTCTCGCCGGAAAGCTGTCGGGCCAGGGTATTGCCGATCTTCCCGTTTCCGATGATGATGATTCGCACTTGCTTCCGTTCCTTTCTCTTTAGCGGCTTATGCCAATTCCTCCGATTTTCGGTCTACCCGCAGGGAAATCAGCATTCCATTGAATTCAGCCCCCATCACCAGGGTCGTAGCGCTCATATACAGCCAAATCAGCAGCACAATGACCGTTCCGATGGAGGAATAAATCACCGAGTAGCTGGCAAAGTTCTCCACATAAAAGGAGTAGCACATGGACAGGACCATCCACACCGCCAGGGAGACCACAATGCCCGGGGCCAGGTTCCTCAGCGGCTGGCGGCGATCCTGAGACAGGGCATAGAGCAGCCAGAGCAAAAACGCCATCACAAGCCCCAGGGCCGGAAAGCGCAGAGACGTCCACAGCCTGGTAAAGGCAGGCGGAATTCGGATATGCTCCGAAAGGAGCAGCAGCACCCGGTCACCCACCGTCATCAGCACCAGAGATAAAATAATGGTCACGATCAGCATCACAGTGAAGATCAGTGTCTTGATGACGTGGGCCAGAGGCTTGGTAGGCGGTGTGAGATGGTAGGCCTTGCGCACCGAGCGCATCAGGCAGTTGGCCGCCCGCATGGGGAAATAAATGGAAAACACCAGACCGAACCACAGCATCTGGCGGCTGGAGGTCTGGGAGACATAGTTGAGATATCCTCCAATGAGATCCGTCACTTCCCGAGGCATGATCTCTGACAGGGTCTGCAGGATGCCGGCAATGTCCAGATCCAAAAGGCCCAGCAGAGAGCTGATGAAAATCAGGAAGGGAAACAGGGTAAAGAGCAGATAGTAGGCCAGAGCGGCGCTGTCCCGGGCCACATCGTGGCGGAAATAGCGCCGCAGCAACAGACTGCACCCCCGCAGAAAGCGATTTTTCGGCAGCGGGCGGGCAAAGGGTTCCAACATCCACGTTCCTCCCTTTCCGGTGTGTCCAGGATATGTCGCGTCGATGCTATAGTATATCATAGCTGTTCCTGGAAATAAAGCAAGTGTTTCTCGGAAAATATGACAAGAACAAAACAGCTCCAGCCTGTCCCATTGACGCCTCCGTCCAAATACAGTCCATTTCCTCCCAGGAAACCTGGAAACCGCTTACCTCTCGTTCTCCCGAGTCTCCGGCTGGTCTGGATTCACTCTTGCCAAGGGACAGCAAAGCAGGTATGATGAAAAAAACGCACGGAGGGGGCACACAAACTATGATTTATGATACCATCGACCACGCAAAGACTTACCTGGGACTTCATCCCAATTTGGACAAGGCCCTGGAATTTCTCACCCGGCCGGATCTGGCCGACCTGCCCGACGGCCGTCAGGAGATCGACGGCGACGCGGTCTTTGCCAATCTGATGACCTACGAGACCAAGCCCGCTAATGACACCCCTGAGTCCCACCGCCGCTACATTGACATCCAGTACCTGCTGGAGGGTCAGGAGCTGGTGGGCGTGGCGCCTTTGTCCTCCATGGCCGAGGAGGTCTCCGCCAATCCCGAGGGCGACATCTGGCTCCACCGGGGCGGACCGCTCCACTATCTCCCCCTGGGACAGGGAAAATTTCAGATCTTCTTCCCCCAGGACGCCCATGCCCCTGGCATTGCCCCGGACTCCCCCGCTCCCGCCCGCAAGGCGGTCATCAAGGTCCGTCTGGACTGAGGAGCTTCGTCGAATTGTCCATTTCCCCGCCGGGCCGGAGCAGAACCGGCCCGGCGCTTCTTGTGGGGTTTTCACCAAAATCCACCCCCAGGCGGGTTTTACTTGCCGCGGCGGCAGAAGTGGAGTATCATGAAAGCGTGCCGGATCCTCCGGCATCCTTACAAAATCAAATCATAAAAAACGCGGAGGTAAACTGCGCATGCGTAAGACAAAAATCGTCTGCACTCTGGGGCCCTCCACCGATACCGCGGAGGTCCTGCGGAATATGCTTCTTTCGGGCATGAATGTGGCCCGATTCAACTTCTCCCACGGCACCCATGAAGAGCATAAAAAACGACTGGACACCCTTAAGGCCCTGCGGGAGGAGATGGACCTGCCGGTGGCCACGCTGCTGGACACCAAGGGACCGGAGATCCGTCTGCGCACCTTTGAAGGCGGCGCGGCAGTGCTCACGGAGGGCCAGGAGTTTACCCTTACCACCAACGACCGCCAGGGCGGCGTGGACGGCTGCTCCGTCACCTACCGGGACCTGCCCGGGGACGTGGTGCCCGGCGGAACCATTTTGCTGGATGACGGCCTCATCCGCCTGACGGTGCTGCGGGTAGAGGGTCCCGATGTGGTGTGCCGAGTGGAAAACGGCGGCCGCATCAAGGACCGCAAGGGTGTCAACCTGCCGGGTCAGCACCTGTCCATGCCCTATGTCAGCGCTCAGGACCGGGAGGACATCCTCTTCGGTATCCAGGAGGGCTTCGACTTTATCGCCGCCAGCTTTGTCCGCAGCGCCCGGGACGTGCTGGACCTGCGCAGCATTCTGGAGGAGAAAAACTCCTCCATCCGCATCATCGCCAAGATCGAAAATCAGGAGGGTGTGTCCAACCTCTCGGAGATCCTCTCCGTGTCCGACGGCATCATGGTGGCCCGGGGCGACATGGGTGTGGAGATCGACTTCACCGAGATCCCCATTCTCCAAAAGCAGATCATTGAGCAGTGCGTGGCCTGCGGCAAGCCGGTCATCACTGCCACCCAGATGCTGGAGAGCATGATTGAAAATCCCCGCCCCACCCGGGCGGAGATCACCGACGTGGCCAACGCCATCTACGACGGCACCTCTGCCATCATGCTCTCCGGTGAGACGGCCGCCGGCCGCTACCCCGCCGAGGCCGTGGCCACCATGGACGCCATCGCCCGCCGCACTGAGGCGGACATCAACTACGGCAAGCGGATGCGGGCAGCCGCCGCGGAGAAGCACCTGAGCATCGCCGCTGCCACGGCCCACGCCGCCTGCACCACCGCCATGGACATCGGCGCCGACGCTATCCTCACCGTCAGCCACAGCGGCACCACTGCCCGGCTGGTCAGCCAGTTCCACCCCGGCACCCCCATCATCGCCTGCGTGGTGGAGGAGACCGTCCGGCGCCAGCTGGCCCTGAGCTGGGGCATCACACCGCTGCAGATGCCCTACGCCCGAAACACCGATGAGCTGATCTCCATGGCCACCGAGGTGGCTCAGAAGGCCGGGCTCATCAAGGCCGGCGACGTGGTGGTGCTGACCGCCGGACTGCCTGTGGGCGTGCCCGGCACCACCAACATGATCAAGGTCCATCTGGTGGGCGATTCCCTGCTCACCGGCGTGGGCGTGGGCACTCGCACGGTCACCGGACCTCTGTGCGTCTGCCGCACGCCGGACGAGGTGCGGCAGAAGTTCCATCCCGGCGACGTGCTGGTGGTCCCCTTCACCACCAACGACATGCTGGACGCCATGCGCCAGTCCGCGGCCATCATTGCCGAGGAGTCCGGCGCCAACAGCCACGCCGCCACCGTGGGTCTGACCCTGGATAAGCCGGTGATCACCGGCGCCGCCTATGCCACCCGGGTGCTGCCCGACGGGATCAAGGTGGCGGTGGACTGCGCCCGGGGCACCGTTCGCCGGTTGGCCCAGTGAGGAGTGTCTCCCTCCAGCGCAGCAAAACATGAAAAAGAGGCGGACCGCTGAGCGGTCCGCCTCTCTTTATTTTGAGATGAAATTTACTGGATGGGGAAGATCCAGCCGTGGGTGTCTTTCACGGTACCCCACTGGATGCCGGTGAGGGTGTCATACAGCTTCCGTGCCAGAGGACCGGTCTCGAAGTTGTTGATGACATAGTCCTTGCCGTGGATGCACAGCTTGCCCACGGGAGAGATGACAGCAGCGGTGCCGCAGCCCCAGATCTCGTCGATGGTGCCATCTTCCAATCCCTTGGCCACCTCGTCGATGTCGATCTTCTTCTCCTCGACGGTATAGCCCTGCTCCTTGAGCAGATCGATGATGGACTTGCGGGTGATGCCGGGGAGGACAGAACCGGTGGCGATCTGAGGCGTCATGACGGTGTTGCCCTTCTTGAACATGATGTTCATGCCGCCCACTTCCTCCACAAAGCGGCGCTCCACACCGTCCAGCCACAGCACGTCACTGTAACCGTCGGCCACCGCCTGGTTGGCAGCCCGCTGGGCGCAGGCGTAGTTGCCGCCGCACTTGGCAAAGCCGGTGCCGCCCCGGACGGCGCGGACATCCTGCTCCTCCACGCGGATGGCGTTGCACTGGAGGCCGCCGGCATAGTAGCTGCCCACAGGGGAACAGATGATGAAGAACAGGCAGTGGGCCGGGCCATGGAGGGCCAGATCAGGGTTGACCGCCATCAGAACGGGACGGACATACAGGGAGGTACCGGGCTGATTGGGGACCCAATCCCGCTCCACGGAGACCAGGGCCTCCACGGCCTCCACAAACGTCTCCACGGGCACAGGAGGCAGAGACATACGCACAGCGGAGTTGGCCATGCGCTTGCCGTTCTCGTCCACCCGGAACATCTGGATCTTGCCCTCGGGGGTCCGGTAGGCCTTCAGACCCTCAAAGACCTCCAGAGCATAGTGGAACACCAGCGCGGCGGGGCTCAGGTTCAGGTCCTCGAAGGGGACAATGCGGGGATCCTGCCAACCGTCGTCCACGGTCCAATCCATCATAAACATGTAGTCGCTGTAAACACTGCCGAACTTTACCTTGCTGACGTCGGGCTTGGGCTTGAGCGCAGCGGCCTTTTCAAAGCGGATATTCATGCGTATACCTCCCATTTTTGAATATTCATACATTTCCTCTCCCCAGAACGCAGAAAACAAAACGCGGCTTTCCCACACTCCGGTCCAAGGCGGAGCTGGCAAAGCCGCGGCGTACAGTCCCGGTTTCCCATGCTGTTCGCAGCGGTTTCCCGCTGTCAGACTCCTGACCGGTCTCCCTTTGGGGGAAAGCTACTTTTTCTTCTCCCTGTAAAAGGGTGATTGTATCAAATTTACAACCTTTGCCAGGTAAAAGTCAACGGGCATTTTCCATAGACCCTTCTCCGCTCCTCTCCCCTGTTCCGTCATTTTTATCAAAAATTTGGTGCTGCCAGCCCTATCTGCCGTCACTTTTCCTGCTGCCCCCTTCGCTTTTCCCGTTTCATCGTCTCCTGTCTCCTTGGACAAATTCCGCCGCTGCCGGCCAGAACTGCCGCCGGATCTCCCACCGGTTTTCTCGCTTTTCCCACCGGGCAGTGCCCTTCCGCTCCCACTGATCTCCTCCCATTTGCCCTCTCTTCGTCTCCACTTTCATCTCTCAGCAAGTTGAATTTCTTTGCACGACACATTCATTGGATAAATGTTTATTTTGAAGAAACTTTTCCCATCTTTTTTTCTAATACCGAAAATTTTTTCTTTACTTCTTTTCCTCTTTCCGGTATCATAAGAGTTAAGAAGGCGTAAAAATTTTCGCCGAATACACCCCCTGCGCCTGACACGACCAAGGAGGTTCCTATGCTACATCATTTTATCGAAACCATCGTCCCTTCCATCAGTGCCGCCTGCGAACTTATTGGCATTTTTATTGTGGTGATCACGGTTATTTCAGCCTTCTATAATTATATGAAGAGCCTGATTCGCCGGACCCCCAGCAATGCCAAGTTTCAGCTGGCCAACGGCCTGGCCACCAGCTTGAGTTTCAAGATGGCCGCCGAGCTGCTCAAGACTGTCATTGTCAGCGATATCTCTGAGCTGATTTTGCTGGGTGCCATCATCATTCTGCGGGCGATGATGGCCGTGATGCTCCACTTTGAGATGAAGCACAGCCGCCCGCTGGAAGTAGCCACCGAAGAACAGCACATGGTGGACGAAATGGCCGCCGCCGCGGTGGAGGAGCTGGCCGCTGTGGTCAAGCGCAGCGAAGCCACCACTCCCTCCCAGGACAATACCATGGCCAAAGCCGGTGCCATCCAGCTGGAGCTGAGCCGGTAAGCGCTGTATCCCGCTTTCCATCTGCCCCCGGTCGCTCAATGCGACCGGGGCTTTTTCGCAAAAAATAACGGGAGGGCGGAGCTAAAGCTCCGCCCTCCCGGCGTATCGCTCTCTTAGAGGCCTTGGTTCTGGGGAATGTCGGGCAGGGAGTCAAATCCCTTTTGCAGCTCCTCGTCCGTGGGCACATAGTCGGTCATGGTGCCCGCCAGGAAGGCCTCATAGGCGGTCATATCGAAATAGCCCGTGCCGGTGAGGCCGAAGAGGATGGTCTTTTCCTCGCCGCTCTCCTTGCACTTGAGGGCCTCGTCGATGGCGCCGCGGATGGCGTGAGCCGACTCCGGGGCGGGGAGAATGGTCTCCTGCTTGGCGAAGAACACCGCCGCCTCAAAGACCTTGGACTGCTCATAGGCCACCGCCTCCATATACCCCTCGTGGTAGAGCTTTGAGAGGATAGGGCTCATGCCGTGGTAGCGCAGGCCGCCGGCGTGGTTGGCCGCAGGGATGAAGTTGCTGCCCAAGGTGTACATCCGGGCCAGGGGCGTGACCCTGCCCGTGTCGCAGAAGTCATAGGCGTATTTGCCCCGGGTCAGGGAGGGGCAGGAGGCCGGCTCCACCGCCACGATGCGGGGGTTTTTCCTGCCCTGGAGCTTATCGGCCATAAAGGGGGCGATGAGGCCGCCCAGGTTGGACCCGCCGCCGGCGCAGCCCACCACCACATCCGGGTACTCCCCCAGCTGCTCCATGGCCAGCTTGGACTCCAGTCCGATGACGGACTGGTGCAGCAGCACCTGGTTGAGCACAGAGCCCAGCACATACCGCTTGGTCCCACCGCTGGTCACCGCGGCCTCCACCGCCTCCGAGATGGCACAGCCCAGGGAGCCGGTGGTGTTGGGGTTCTGGGCCAGGATCTTCCGGCCCACCTCCGTGGTCTGGGAGGGAGAGGCGGTGACACGTCCGTCAAAGACGTGCATGACCGCCTTGCGGAAGGGCTTTTGCTCGTAGGAGCACTTGACCATGAACACATCGCAGGTCAGGCCGAAGTAGCTGCAGGCCTCGCTGAGGGCCGTGCCCCACTGGCCGGCACCGGTCTCCGTGGTGACGCCGGTCAGGCCCTGCTTCTTGGCGTAATAGGCCTGGGCCACGGCGGAGTTGAGCTTATGGGAGCCGGAGGTGTTGTTCCCCTCGAACTTATAGTAGATCTTGGCCGGGGTCCCCAGGGCCCGCTCCAGGCTGTAAGCCCGGATGAGAGGCGAAGGCCGGTACATCCGGTAGACCTCCTGCACCGGTTCGGGGATATCCACATAGGCCGTGGCGCCGTCCAGCTCCTGGTGGGCCAGCTCCTGGCAGAAGATGGGATACAGGTCCTTCTCCTCCAGCGGCCGCAGCGTATCAGGAGCAAGCAGCGGGTCCGGCTGCTCAGGCATGGCGGAGCGGAGGTTGAACCACTGCTTGGGCATCTGCTCCTCGGTCAAATACAGGCGATGGGGAATCTTCTTGTCGGTCATGCTGCATCTCTCCTTTTCTTGGTATGCACTGGAGCAGGGCAGCAAAAAAGCCCTCGCCCCAGAAACTGTTTTCTCTGGGACAAAGGCTGACAAACCTCTGCGGTACCACCCGGATTGACGCGCTCCGCCGAGCACGCCCACTCGCTTTCACAGACCCAATCAGTCCGCGCTCCCCTGGTAACGGGCGGAGTCCCCGTGTAGCTACTGGGCCCAAGGCCGTTGGCATCCCCCTCAAAAGTCCATTCGCCCCGGCTCCCCCTGCCGCGATCCCACCATCCGCGGCTCTCTGAAAGGCTTCCCCGAGGGTACTCGTCTTTGTCATCGGTTTTCCTCAATGAAGTTTGGCTTATTATAAGCGCCGCCCTCTCCTCTTGTCAAGTCTCTTTTTTCCCTTTTTGAAATTTGCGGCTGTTTTTCTACCGCGTATCTTTGTTTTCCACAAAAGTGCACCAAAAAATTTGTGAAAGCCTCTAAATTTTCTCTTCTCCATGTTTCCCCCTTGACAAATCGCGGAAAAGCAAGTAAAATTCCATTTGTAGTTAGCAATAACTAACTATGCCAGACAGGGCGATCCGGTTTCTTTTCTTGTCACTTTCTAACCAATCCCTTCTTCCCTCATTGACAAAAAGGCTCCTTCTCTCAACCCCATACAACCCATACGACCGGACACCCACCCGCCGGATGCGGACGCACGCAGCGCGATGTCTCCGGCACACCTCCTAAAAACGCCAAAGGAGCAGCAAGGACCCTCAGGTCCCTGCTGCTCCTTTGGTGTTTCCCCATCAGATCATAATATTTTCTTTCTTGGCTTGGGCGGTGAGCTCCTCCCGGAATTTGGG
The DNA here is from genome assembly GCA_902478785.1 of uncultured Oscillospiraceae bacterium. GTDB lineage: Bacteria > Bacillota > Clostridia > Oscillospirales > Oscillospiraceae > Oscillibacter. Next base: position 67,013 of record CABSMJ010000007.1, on the reverse strand, counting down.
GTGAGCGATGGCAATCAGAGCCTTGGCCCGCTGGCTCAGGCTCTTGCCCCGCAGCTTGGCCACACCGTACTCCGTGACAATATAGTCCACGTCGTTCTTGCTGGTGGTGACGATGGCGCCGGGGGTCAGCGTGGCCCGAATCCGGCTGATCGTGCCGCCCTTGGCGGTGGAGGGGAAGGCGATGAAGCTCTTGCCCCCCTCAGACTGGGTGGCGCCCCGGACATAGTCCACCTGGCCGCCGCTGCCGGAGACGTGGCGAGTGCCGATGGACTCGGCGCAGACCTGGCCGAAGAAGTCCACCTCCAGCGCCGCGTTGACGGAGACGAAGTTGGGGTGCTGGGCAATCACTGCCGGGTTGTTCACATAGTCCACCGGCAGCACCTCCACCGAGTGGTTGTCATCCAGGAAGTCGTAGACCTTCTGGGTGCCCAGGGCGAAGGTCAGCACCGTCTTGCCCCGGTGGATGGGCTTGAGCGTGTTGTCCGCCGCGCCGCACTCCAGCAGCTCCACCAGACTGTCGGCGAAGAGCTCCGTGTGGATGCCCAGGTGGTGCTTGTCCTTCAGAAACATGCCCACCGCCTCGGGCACAGCGCCGATGCCCAGCTGCAGCGTGGCGCCGTTGGGCACCTCCTCGGCGATGAGGCCGCCGATGGTGCGGCTGACGTCATCCACCGCAGGGGGCTGAGAGCACACCAGAGGACGGGAGATCTCGCACAGGCCGTCCACCTGGGAGATGTGGACGATGGGCGCAGTGGCCACCCGAGGCATCTGGTCATTGACCTCCAAATAGATGTGGCTGGCCTTTTCCATGGCTGCCACGGTGAAGGAGCCCACGGTGCTCAGGCTGAACCAGCCGTGCTTGTCCATGGGACCCACCACCACACAGAAGGCATCGATCCGCTCCTGCTGACGGATCAGCTGGGGCATATCCCGGTAATAGCAGGGCATAACATCTGCCTGACCCAGGTTGATGGCCTTCCGGGCGCCGGCGCTGGAGAACCAGCTGGTGGCGTGGTAGGCCGGCGTGCTCTCCCCATCATAGAAGGGCATGGGATAGCTGTCCAGCAGGATATGCTGGCTCAGATCCTGATAGTGCTGCTCCTTGGCCTGGGCGGCAATGGCGTTGATGATCCCGATGGGCTGGGATAGGGCGGCGTCACAGAGGACCACGCTGCCGTCCGGAATACGGGCGGCAATCTCCTCCGGGGTCATCTTTTTTTCCTGGTACTGTTCCAATACAGACTTCATAGGCAAAACCGTTCCTTATTCCTTTTTCTTTGAGGTAGCAAAAGAAGCCCTTAGGGGCTTCTTTTGCTTTATCTTCTCCAGTATATAGGAAAAACTTACTGTGCGCAAGCCATTCCGCGCTTGAGAGCCTCCAGGTTCAGCGGCACCAGCTTGGCCTTGGGGCCGGTGAACATCTCGTGGATCATCTGCTCGATGGTCTCGGGCTTGAGGGCGCCGGTGGCTGCCACATAGGCGCCCAGCATGACCATGTTGGCCACCTTGGGGTTGCCCACTTCATAGGCGATGCCCTCGCAGGGGACGTACAGCGCCTTCACATCGGAGCGCTCCACCTTCTTGCTGACCACGGAGCTGTTGACCAGCACCAGGCCGCCGCTGACAACGGTGGGAGCAAACTTGTCGATGGAGGGGCCGTTCATGGCGATCAACTCCGTGGGGAAGCTGAACACGGGGGAGCCCACAGGCTTATCGGAGAGCACCACGGAGCAGTTGGCGGTGCCGCCGCGCATCTCGGGGCCGTAAGAGGGAGCCCAGGTGACCTGGAAGCCTTCGGCCATGCCGGCCTCTACCAGGTTCTTGCCAATGGACATAACGCCCTGGCCGCCGAAACCGGAAATGATGATTTCTTTCTTCATCTTACTTCGCCTCCGTTTCGATGTCCTTAACCACGCCCAGAGGATAGTAAGCGGCCATGTTCTCCTTGAGCCACTCCACAGCCTTCAGCGGCGTCATACCCCAGTTGGTGGGGCAGGTGGACAGAACTTCCACGAAGGTGAAGCCCTTGTTCTCCATCTGCAGCTGGAAAGCCTTCTTGATGGCCTTCTTGGCCTTGTTCAGGTTGGCCATATCGGCAACACAGACGCGCTCGGCGTAGACGCAGCCGTCCAGAGTGGACAGCATCTCCGCCATGCGGATGGGCATACCGGCCTGCTCCTTGGTACGGCCCAGGGGGCAGGTGGTGGCCTTCTGGCCGATCAGGGTGGTGGGGGCCATCTGGCCGCCGGTCATGCCGTAAATGGCATTGTTGACGAAAATGGTGGTGAACTTCTCACCGCGCATGGCAGCGTGGACGATCTCGGCCGTACCGATGGAGGCCAGGTCGCCGTCGCCCTGGTAGGTGAACACCGGCTGCGTGGGATGGGTGCGCTTGATACCGGTGGCGACAGCGGGAGCGCGGCCATGGGCGGCCTCCTGCATATCGCAGTTGAAGTAGTTATAGGCAAACACCGAGCAGCCTACGGGGCAGACGCCGATGGCGTCGTCCAGAAGGCCCAGCTCCACCAGGGACTCGGCCACCAGCTTATGGATGATGCCGTGGTGGCAGCCGGGGCAGTAGTGCAGCTGCTTGTCGGTCAATCCTGCGGACTTCTGATATACGATTGCCATATTACTTGACCTCCTTCAAGGCCTTCTTGGCCGCTTCTACCATCTCTTCCACGGTGGGCATCACGCCGCCGGCGTGGCCCAGGTAGCTGATGGGCTTCTGGCCTTCCACGGCCAGGCGGACATCGTCGATCATCTGGCCGGTGGAGCTCATCTCCACGTCCACAAAGGCCTTCACCTGAGGCTTGGCGGCCAGGTCATGCAGCGCCTTCTCGGGGAAGGGCCACAGGGTGATGGGACGGAACAGACCGGCCTTCACACCCTCCTCGCGCAGCTGCTCGATCACCGTCAGGGCGATACGGGCAGGCGTGCCGTAGGCGGTGATGATGACCTCGGCGTCCTCGCAGTTGTGCTCATCCCAGCGGACTTCGTTCTTCTCCATCTCCGCATACTTGGCGGCCAGATGGTCGTTATGTACGTCGCACTCGTTGGGGTCGATGAACAGGGAGTTGATCACGTTGGTGTGATCCCGGCCGTGCTTGCCGGTGGTGGCCCAATCCTTGGGAGCCAGGTTGCGCTTGGGGATCTCCTTCCACTCGATGGGCTCCATCATCTGGCCGATCAGACCGTCGCAGACCACCATGACCGGGTTGCGGTACTGGTCGGCGATGTCAAAGGCCTCCTGGGTGAAGTCCACGGCCTCCTGGATGTTGCTGGGTGCCAGGACCACGGTGCGGTAGTCGCCGTTGCCGCCGCCGCGGGTGGCCTGGTAGTAGTCGCCCTGACCGGGCTGGATGGTGCCCAGGCCCGGGCCGCCGCGCATGCAGTTGACGATGACGGCAGGCAGCTCAGCGCCAGCCAGATAGGTGATGCCCTCCTGCTTGAGGCTGATACCGGGAGAGGAAGAAGAGGTCATGGCCCGCATACCGGCACCAGCGGCACCGTACACCATGTTGATGGCGGCCACCTCGGACTCGGACTGCACGAACACCTTTCCATGCTCCGGCATATGCAAAGACATATACTCGGGAACCTCGCTCTGCGGGGTGATGGGGTAACCAAAGAAGCAATCACAGCCAGCGCGAATTGCAGCCTCCGCGATGGCCTCATTGCCTTTCCAAAGTTCTTTCGCCACAGTGATTCCTCCTTTACTCTTTCTCAACCGTGATCACGGAGTCGGGGCACATCCTGGCGCAGCTGGCGCAGGCAATGCACTGGCTCATGTCGGAGACCGTCGCCGGATGATAGCCCTTGCTATTGATGGTATCTTTATCAATCACCACAATGTGTTTCGGGCAGACGGCCGTGCACAACTCGCATCCTTTGCAACGCTCCTGGTCAAAAGTAACCTTTGCTGTCATACTTTTGCCTCCTTCCTGGCGCTTCCTCATTCCCAAGGTTTTTTCATATAAATGTCAATGGGGAAAAGGGGCAGTCCGGCAAGCATCTTCTCACCGCACAGCGCCTTGACCACCACATGGCATACCACCGGCAGCCCCGTCCGCTCCGATACCTCCCGAACCAGCCGGGCACCCTTCAGGATCTCCTCCACCGTGGTCTCACCGCACAGGTGGGTGTTGTTCACCAGACCTGTCATGGGGACACCGCAGGTGGCCTCGATGGCCCGCAGATAGCTCACCGCCCGATCCGCGTCCCGGGTCTCGGGACGGTTGGCGTTGACTACGCAGAGCATCTCGTGGGGCGTGGCCATGATCTGGGGCTGGAACCGGGCCAGCACCCGGGCTCCGTCCGGGTCACCGCCCACATCCACGATCCCGTACAGATCCGGGTCCTGAAAGAGAGCAAAAACATCGGCCGGCAGCGACGGCACATCCGCATCGGTGCAGGCCTGAGACGAGGCAATGAGCCGGATGCCCCGGGCATCCAGCTGCTCCTTCCGCTCTCGGGAGCGGAAATAGGGGTTGACAATGTCCAAATCCGCCAGAGCCAGCTTCTGGGGGCATTCTGCCGCCTGCAAAGCCAGATTGACGGAGAATTCGGTTTTTCCACTGCCGTAATGGCCGGTGATCAGCACCAGCTTCGCCTTCTCGATCTGAGGTGCCAACACCTTCAAAGGAACCTGCATTGTCTGACCTCCCTGTCCCCCTTGGTGCCTCTCGGCCGCCCAAGGGTTGTCTAAGTACTTTTATTGTTGTCTGATGTCATAATACCCCTTTCTGCTCCTGATGTCAATGCAGTTTTTGTGTATTTTGCATTTTTTGGTGACTCATACAGGCCGGAGAGAAAAAAATTGGGCACAAGGACCAGAGAGGTCCTTGTGCCCAATTGATTTGGTGCAAGTGATGCGTTGTCAGACAACACTGGCCTTATTTGGCAGCGGAAGCCTTCTTGCCATTCTTGGACAGAGCGCCGAATCCCTCGATGACCAGGAAGATGGCCAGGATGAAGAGAATCGCGCCGAAGATGCCCTGGATGTAGCAGGCAGCGGAGCCGCCGGCAGCGGTGATGACGTCGGCATTGCCGCTGGCGATGGCGCCGAACTTGGCGATCATGGTGTTGATCAGGGACCACAGGGTCATGACCAGCATGAACACCATGGGGATGTAGAACATCTTGTTGTTCTTGCCGATGTTGCCCAGCCAGCAGCACACAGCCAGCAGAGCCAGAGCGGCCAGCAGCTGGTTGGCAGCGCCGAACAGAGGCCAAATCAGGCTGTAACCGGTCATGCCCAGGCCGATGCCGATGACCACGGTGATGACGGTGGCCACATACGGATTGGTCAGAACAGCCTTCCAGCCCTTGGCGTCCTTCACGGTCTCACCAGGTGCCAGCCACAGCTCCTGGAACATATAGCGGGCCAGACGAGTGGCGGTATCCAGAGAGGTCAGGCAGAACACGGACACAGCCAGCACCAGCAGAGAGTACAGGGTGTCCTTGGAGCCGGCCAGGCCGGGGATAGTGGCGATCATGCTGGAGATGCCGTTGGCGAACACGGCGGTGGGGGTGCGGATGGAGCCGTCCACATAGGCGCTCCAGCCGTAGCCCACGGCGATCAGGGAAATGATGGCCAGGGCGCACTCGATGAGCATGGCACCGTAGCCGATGGGCAGAGCGTCCTTCTCACTGTTGAGCTGCTTGGCAGTGGTACCGGAACCCACCAGAGAGTGGAAGCCGGAAATAGCGCCGCAGGCGATAGTGATAAACAGAGCGGGGAACAGGTTGCCCAGGGTGGTGATCTGGTCGGTCATGCCGGTGAAGGCGGGGATCTCCAGAGTGGGATGGGCAGCCACGATGCCAATGAAGGCCACGGCCATCATGAAGTAGAGCAGGAAGGAGCTCAGATAGTCACGGGGCTGCAGCAAAATCCACACAGGGGTGACAGAAGCCACCAGGATGTAGATGCCCAGGATGATCATCCAGGTGTTGCTCTCCACATAGATGGGGAAGTTCATACCGATAACGGTGATGATGACGATGCCCACCACGCCGATGATGGTGGAGATGCCCAGAGGGGCGTTCTTGCGGTAGACGCAGAAGCCGAAGATGATGGCCAGGACGATGAACAGCAGGGAAATGCTGGCGGTCCGGCCGTTGGCGATGACTTCCGCATTGTTGGCGTCAAAGCCGTCGAAGGTGGAGGCCACGATGGAGGCGAAGGCAGCCACCACCAGCACCAGAACCAGGTAGCCGAAGATGGTGAACAGCTTCTTGGCCCGGGGCCCGATGTTCTCACCGATGACCTCACCGATGGACTGGCCCTTGTGGCGGATGGAGGCGAACAGGGCGCCGAAGTCATGGACAGCACCGAAGAACACGCCGCCGATCAGCACCCACAGGAACACAGGCACCCAGCCGAAGACAGCGGCCTGAATGGGGCCGTTGATGGGGCCGGCACCGGCGATGGAGGAAAAGTGATGGCCCAGCAGCACAGGAGCCTTGGCGGGGCAATAGTCATTGCCGTCCTCCAGCTCGTGCGCAGGGGTCTCTCTGCTGGGATCGACACCCCAGGTCTTGGCCAGCCAGCGACCATAGGTCAGATAGCCGACGATCAAAACCGCAAGGCCGATCACAAGAAGTACCAATGCATTCATTGTTTGATCTCCCTTTCTTTGCGTTTTTGCCAGGTTGATACTTTCTATATAAAGCGCTCACACCAACGCTTTATACCAAACTGATCAGACGCTCAAGTGCCGTCCCAGGTCCTTGAGCACCGCCCTGCCCAGCCCATTGGCATAGGTCTGGCCCGTGGACACCTCCAGCGCCGCGGCCCGGAACTGGGCCCAGCCCCGAAGGGTGAAGAGAAAGCTCTTGGAGTACTTGAGCTTTTTGAGGGCTGCCGCCGCCTCCGGCTGGATCCGGTCCGCCAGCACCAGCATAGTGATGTCGGTGCGCATATGGTTGGCCCGGGGATCCACCCGGTCCATGCCCTCTTTCAAAACGGCGTCATAGTAAGCCCGGAGGTTCTCCGGATTCAGCTCCTCCAGCATCACCACGAAGGCGTACTCGTCATTTTCCGCCTCCCAGAGCTTTGCCTCCCGGCTGAGCACATACTGCTCATTGTGGACGTGATACTCCGCGTCCATAGCCACCGGCAGGCCATCCAACTCCGTATCCCGGCGGATGTTGAAGTAGGCCGTATAGGCGCCCACCAGTCTTTCCAATACCTCTTCCTTCGTCATGCGCTGGATTCCTTTCTGCCCGTGTTGTCTTACTGTTCCTCACCCGCGGACTAAAACAATTGGCGGAGGACCGCCACACTCACTGCGGCGCACAAGGTCATAATTCGTTCACATTTACCAAAGCGTATCTTAGTCCCTATTTCCATTCGCGTCAAGATTTTGCTAAGATTTTCAGTATTTTGGATAAATCCCGTTCAGATTTTTTATCTAGTTTTTCACTTTTATCTCCATTGAGCGCACAATTTAATTTTAAAATGTCCTTATTTGGAAAACACCTTGTCAGGCTTTTGTGCAAAATTACACAGGCGCAATCGTTTACTTAGTATAAAAATAGAGCGGGATACCCGAAGGCATCCCGCTCAGACGACAAATCTGTGTTCCTTTTCCAATTACACCTGCAATGTGTCGATGATGTGTTTCATGTGGATGGTCATGGCCAGCCGCGCCCCCTCCGCGTCCCGGCGCATGAGGAAATAGCGGACACTTTCATTATCAGACAGTGCAATATTCTCCAGTTCCTTGCGGTTGGGAGAAATCTGGAGGATCTCCTCCACAGCGCTGTTGATGATATGGTAAAGGTTGCGCATATATTCATTGTGGGAGGCCTTGGTGATGGCCAGGTGCAGCTCCAGGTCCTCATAGGACCAGTTGCCGCCCTCCTGGGCCACCTGAACCACCCGGTCAAACTGGCGGCCGATCTGCTCCAGCTCCCCGTCAGTTGCCCGCTCGCAGGCCAGGGCAGCGGTGTAAGGCTCGAAGATCAGCCGCATCTCAAACAGGTCCTTCACCCGAATTTTCGAGCGCATGTTCTGAAAGGCACTGAAATCCATGGTGTTCTGGGGTAGGCTCTGGGAGACAAAGGTTCCCTTTCCCCGGCGGATCTCCAGCACCCCCTGGGCCACCAGAAAGGATACCGCCTCCCGCAAGGTGGTGCGGCTGACTTCCAGCGCGGCAGACATCTCATTTTCATTGGGCAGCTTGCTGCCGGGCTCGTACTGCTTTTCGTAGACGATCATCTCATAGAGCCGATTGGAAGCCCATTCAGACCGCTTTTCACGTCTTTGCGCCATAAGGATGCTCCTTTCTGCCCAGTTGGGTAGTTCATTTTTTCTTGTGATGTCTGACCTTATTTATACACATATTATCACATCCCTTGCAGGACGCAAGAAGAATTTTATATTCCCGGAAAAGATATTGCACTTCTGCACAGGTTCTCTTCTTATTTTTTTGCTATCGTTGTGTACTTTGCCAGTCTTTTATCTGTGAACGCCTGTTTTTCATGGGATGACATTGACTTTTTGGAAAAAAAGGTCTATTCTCTTGTCAGATTCTACGCAATAGGAGACTGTTATGAACTCTGTCGTCTGCACAAGCGCATACGCCTATTACTTTAGCTTTACCTATTACTTTATGGGTAAGGCTGATTCGCGCTGCGCTAAGATGAGCAGATAGGGACCATTGACAGAGAAAAATTCGGTCCGCCATCGGAAAGCCGCAGTGCAAACTGCGGCTTTTTTATTTTTTCTCGTGACTTTTGTAAATTTTTCTTATAAGGAGCATGTGTCATGATCGTCATTCTCAAACCCAATCCCGATCCCGTTCAAGCCGAAAATCTGATCGAATGGATCAAGGGCTTCGGCCTGGATATTCACACCTCCCAGGGCTCCACCCACACCATTTTGGGGTTGGTGGGCGACACCACCGTCATCGACATCGACCTGATCCGGGCCATGGATATCGTGGAGGACGTGCGCCGGGTCCAGGAGCCCTATAAGTTCGCCAACCGGAAGATGCACCCCCAGGACACTGTGGTGGAGCTGGAAAACGGCACCAAGATCGGCGGCGGCCACTTCGCCATTATGGCCGGCCCCTGCTCTGTGGAGAGCGAGGAGCAGATCTGCCTGGTGGCCGAGCGGGTGAAGGCCGCCGGCGCCAAGCTGCTGCGGGGCGGCGCTTTCAAGCCCCGGACCTCCCCCTACTCCTTCCAGGGTCTGGAGGATGAGGGCATCCGGCTGCTGCTTCAGGCCAAGCGCCACACGGGCCTGCCCATCGTCACCGAGATCATGGAGCTGAGTCAGCTGGATCTCTTCGCCGACGTGGATGTGATCCAGGTGGGGGCCCGGAACATGCAGAACTTCTCCCTCCTCAAGGAGCTGGGCCGCACCAACAAGCCCATTTTGCTCAAGCGGGGTCTGGCCAACACCCTCCAGGAGTGGCTCATGAGCGCCGAGTACATTCTGGCCGGCGGCAATGAGCAGGTCATCCTCTGTGAGCGGGGCATCCGCACCTTCGAGACCGCCACCCGCAACACCCTGGACCTGTCCGCCGTCCCCATGATCCACCACATGAGCCACCTGCCCGTCATTGTGGACCCCAGCCATGCCACCGGCATCGCCTGGATGGTCAAGCCCATGTCCCTGGGCGCCGTGGCCGTAGGCGCCGACGGGCTGATGGTGGAGGTCCACAATGACCCGCCCCGGGCCAAGTGTGACGGCGCCCAGTCCCTGACCCCCGACGCCTTCGACGACCTGACCGCCTCCCTGGCGGCCATCCGTCCGGGTCTGCTGGACGAGTAACCCCACGAAACAGGAGGAAACGCCATGAACATCGGAATCGTGGGCCTGGGCCTCATCGGCGGGTCCCTTGCCAAGGCCCTGCGGCAAAAGACCGACCACCACCTGCTGGGCTTCGATCAGGATCAGGCGGTGCTGGACCGGGCCCTGGCAGAGGGCGTGGTGGCCGAAGCCCTGACAGACGACGCCCTTCCCCGCTGTGACATCCTGCTTCTGGCCATGCGGCCCCAGGCCATCATCCAGTGTCTGACGGACCATGCGCCCCGGCTCAGCCGCCACACGGTGGTGCTGGACTGCGCCGGCACCAAGGCCAAGGTCTGCACCGCCGGCCAGGCCCTGTCCCGGCAGTGGGGCTTCACCTTCGTAGGCGGCCACCCCATGGCCGGCACGGAGAAGATGGGCTATGCCGCCAGCCGCCCCAACCTCTTTGACGGGGCCTCCATGCTGGTGGTGCCCGGAGAGGATTATCCCCCCCGGGTACGGACCATGGTGGAGGAGCTGTGCCGGGAGATCGGCTTCGGCGGCGTCAAATACACCACCGCCCAGGAGCACGACCGCACCATCGCCTACACCTCCCAGCTGGCCCACGTGGTGTCCTCCGCCTACATCAAGAGCCCCACGGCCCAGAACTATGTGGGCTTTTCCGCCGGCAGCTTCAAGGACATGACCCGGGTGGCCTTTCTCAACGAGCCCATGTGGACGGAGCTGTTTTTGGAGAACCGTGAGAATCTGCTGTGGGAGCTGCGGGAGCTTCAGGGCCATCTGAGCGACTACATTCAGGCTCTGGAGGCCAATGACTGGGACGCCCTGGAGGGGCTGCTGCGGGAGGGCCGGACCCTGAAGGTCCTCTCCGACAATCGGGAGGTGTAAGGCCATGGATGTGCGTATCACTCCCTCCCGTCTCTCCGGCTCCGTCACGCCGCCCCCCTCCAAATCCCAAGCCCACCGGCTGCTGCTGTGCGCCGCCCTGGCCCAGGGCGTCAGCACCATTTCCCATGTGGTCCTGTCCCAGGACATCCGGGCCACTTTGCAGTGCATGAAGGCCCTGGGTGCCTCCTGGGTCCGGGAGGGCTCCTCCCTCCGCATCACCGGCATAGGCGGCCGGGCCCGGCTGGAACGGCTGCCCCGGATGGACTGCGGCGAGTCCGGCTCCACGCTGCGCTTTTTGATCCCCGTGGCCCTGGCAACGGCGGGCGGCGGTGTGTTCACCGGTCAGGGACGGCTGATGGACCGCCCCCAGGGGCCTTATTTCGACCTTTTTCGGGCCAAGGGCATCACCTTTTTCCGGGAGGGTAACACCCTCACCGTCCAGGGGCAGCTGACCCCCGGAGAGTACCGCCTGCCGGGCAACGTGTCCAGTCAGTTCTTCACGGGATTGCTCTTTGCCCTGCCCTTGCTAAGCGGCAAGAGCACCATCGTCTCCACCACCGCCGTAGAGAGCCGGGACTATATCAACATGACCCTGGATGCCCTGGCCAGTGCCAGGGTGACGGTGGAGGAGCTGGCAACTCCCACCACTGCCTTTTCAGTCTCCCCCGGCATCTATCGTCCCCTGGAACAGGCGGTAGAGGCGGACTGGTCCCAGGCGGCCTTCTGGTACGCAGCGGCCTTTCTGGACAACGCCGTCACCCCCTTGGGCCTCTCTCCCACCTCTACCCAGGGCGACCGGGTCATCGCTTCCCTCTACTGGACCCTTGCCCGCCCCGGAGACACCGAGATCGACGTGTCGGGCTGTCCTGACCTGCTGCCGCCTCTGGCGGTGATGGCCGCCGTTCGGCAGGGCGTCACCCGCTTTACCGGCGCCGCCCGTCTGCGGCTCAAGGAGAGCGACCGGCTGGAGACCACCGCCGCTCTGCTCACTGCCCTGGGAGGCCGGGCGGAGACCAGCCAGGATTCCCTGACCGTCTCCGGCGGCGCCCTCACCGGCGGCACCGTGGACGGGGCCAACGACCACCGCATCGTCATGGCGGCGGCGGTGGCCGCCACCGCCTGCTCCGGACCCGTGGTCATCCGCGGCGCGGAGGCGGTGAGCAAATCCTATCCCTCCTTCTGGGCAGACTACGAGGCCCTGGGAGGCCGCATCCAATGGAAGGAGGAGTCGTGACCATGCGCTATACGATTTTCGGAGAGTCCCACGGACCGGCCATCGGCGTGGTGCTGCAGGACGTGCCCCCGGGACTCACAGTGGACCTGGAGGCCATGGCCTTTGACCTGGGCCGCCGGGCCCCGGGCAAGAGCCCCATGGCCACCGCCCGGAAGGAGGCGGACCAGGTGGAGTTCCTCTCCGGCCTCTTCCAGGGAAAGACCACCGGCGCCCCTTTGTGCGCCGTGATCCGCAACACGGACCAGCACTCCTCAGACTACGCCGCCACCCGGGACCTGGCCCGGCCGGGCCACGCCGACTACACCGGCTTCGTGGCCTCCCGGGGCTGCGGCGACTACCGGGGCGGCGGCCATTTCTCCGGCCGCCTGACCGCCCCGCTGGTGGCGGCGGGGGCCATCGCCAAGCAGCTGCTGGCCCAAAAGGGCGTCAGCGTAGGCGCCCACATCCTGTCCCTGGGCCTAGACCTGGAGGACACGGACCTTCTCGATCTGCCGGACGTGACGCCGGAGCTGCTGCATCAGGCGGCGCTGCGGCCCGTCCCCGTCCTCAGCGAGGCCATGGGGCCCGCCATGGAGGTGGCCATCTTAGCCGCCCGGCAGGCGTGCGACAGCATCGGCGGCGTGATCCAATGCGCCGTGCTGGGCCTGCCCGCGGGTGTGGGCAGCCCGGACTTCGGGGAGAACCTGGAAGGCGAGCTGGCCCGGGCCCTCTTCGCCGTGCCCGCCGTCAAGGGCGTGGCCTTCGGCGCAGGCTTTGCCCTGGCCCAAATGCGGGGCAGTCAGGCCAACGACCCCTTCTGCATGGACGGCGGCACCGTCCGCACCCGCACCAACCACAACGGCGGCATCAACGGCGGCATCTCCAACGGGATGCCCGTGGTCTTCACCGCCGCCATCAAACCCACCCCCTCCATCTCCCGCCCCCAGGCAACCGTCAACTTCCGCACGGGAGAGGAGACCACCCTCACCATCAAGGGCCGGCACGACCCCTGCATCGTGCCCCGGGCCGTACCGGTCATCGAGGCCGCCGCGGCACTGACTATCTGGAATCTTTTGGAAGGAGCACATCAGTAATGGATAGATTGGAGATTCGCAAGGAGATCGACACCCTGGATGACCAGCTTACCGGGCTGTTCGTCCGGCGCATGGAGCTGTGCGGCCAGATGGCCGACTACAAGATCGCAAACAACCTTCCCCTGCTGGACCGGGGCCGGGAGCGGGACATCGTCAGTCGCGTCACGGAGAACTGCCCCGAGGAGATGCAGAGCTATGTCAAGAGCCTGTTCAACCAGATCTTTGACCTGAGCCGTGACCACCAGGCAGGCAAGATGCGCTGGCAGTCCACCCTGCCCGCCCAGATCGAAAAGGCCCTTCAGGAGACCCCTCAGCTCTTCCCTGCCAAGGCCACCGTGGCCTGCCAGGGCCGGGAGGGTGCCTACGCCCAGTTCGCCGCCGACCGGCTTTTCTCCATGCCCCGGCTCATGTACTTCAACTCCTTCGCCGACGTGATCCGGGCCGTGGACAAGGGCCTTTGCCAGTACGGCGTGCTGCCCATTGAAAATAGCCTCCACGGCTCTGTCAACGAGGTCTATGACCTCATCGGTGAGGAAAACCGGTTCTACATCGTCCGCACCGTGCGCCTCCAGGTCCACCACTCCCTGCTGACCCGGCGCAAGACCGACCTCTCCGCCATCCGGGAGGTGATCTCCCACGAGCAGGCTCTGGGCCAGTGCGCCGAATTCATCAAGACCCTGGGCCCCAACGTGAAGGTCACCGTGTGCGAAAACACTGCCGCTGCCGCCAAGCTGGTGGCCGAGTCCGACCGGGACGACCTGGCCGCCATCGCCTCCTCCGGCTGTGCCGAGCAGTACGGCCTCTATGTGGCCGCCAGCGGCATCCAGGACAGCGACAATAACTACACCCGCTTCATCTGCATCGCCAAGAACATGCAGATCTTCCCCGGAGCCAGCCGCATCAGCATCCTCTTCCGGCTGCCCCACCGGCCCGGCTCCCTGGCCTCCCTCCTGTCCCGTCTGGCGGCCCACGGGCTGAACCTGACCAAGCTGGAGAGCCGCCCCATCCCCGGGCTGGACTTCGAGTTCACCTTCTACGCCGACATCGAGGCCAGCGTTTACGACGAGAGTGTCCGCAATCTGCTGGCGGAGCTGGACGCCTCCCCGGAGACCTTCGTGTTCCTGGGCAGCTATTCGGAGCTGTAACGCAAACCAACGAGAGGAGGCGGACGCCTTTGTACGGACTGATCGGAGAGAAGCTGGGCCATAGCTTTTCCAAAACCATTCATGAACACCTGTGGGCCCAGCGCTATGACATGCTGCCCATGGACCGAACGGAGCTGGATCGCTTTTTGCGTGAGCGCTCCTTCGACGGAGTCAATGTCACCATCCCCTACAAACGCACGGTGATGCCCTACTGCGATGTCATCGACGAAAAGGCCCGGGCCATCGGCTGCGTCAACACGCTGGTATGCCGGGACGGCCGCCTGGTGGGCTACAACACCGACTTTGACGGCCTGGCCTACTGCCTGGACCGGGCGGGCATCTCCCTGAGCGGCAAGCGGCTGCTGATTTTGGGCAGCGGCTCCACCTCCCTAACCGTCCGGGCGGTGGCCCGGGCCCGGGGTGCATCGGAGATCGCCGTGGTCTCCCGCACGGGCGAGCTGAACTATGAAAACGTCTACGACCGGGCGGATCCCCAGGTCATCATCAACGCCACCCCCGTGGGCATGTGGCCCAATGTGACGGGCCGCCCGGTGGATCTGCGCCGCTTTCCCCATTTGGAGGCGGTGGCAGATGTGGTCTACAATCCCCTGCGGACGGAGCTGGTGCTCCAGGCGGAGGAGCTGGGTCTGCCCGTCACCGGCGGATTGCCCATGCTGGTGGTCCAGGCGGTGTACGCCGCCCGGCACTTCTGCGGCCGCACCTTCTCTCCCCAGGAGATCGAGTCTGCCATCCGTCTGGTGGAGCGCCAGCAGTGCAACATCGTCCTCATCGGAATGCCCGGCAGCGGCAAGACCTCCGTGGGGCAGGCCCTGGCGGAGCGCTCCCGCCGGGAGCTGGTGGACATAGACAGCGAGATCGTCCGCCAGGCAGGCTGCTCCATCCCTCAAATCTTTGCCGCTGAGGGTGAAACAGGCTTCCGAAAGCGGGAGGTGGAGGTCATCGCCCGTGCCGCCTCGGAGGGGGGGAAGATCCTCTCCACCGGCGGCGGCGCGCCTCTTTCAGAGGAGAACCGTCATGCCCTGCGCCGCAGCGGACGGGTCTACTTCCTCCAGCGGGCGCTGGAACAGCTGCCCACAGAGGGCCGCCCCCTGTCCCAGGCCGCCGACTCCCTGGCAGCCATGTATGAGGCCCGGCTGCCATCCTACACTGCCTGCGCCGACGTAAGCGTGGACAACAACGGCCCTCTGGCCGACACGGCAGAGCGTATCTGGCGGGACTTCCTCTGAACTTCCCGCCCCATTATACCCGCCTCATCAAGAGGCGCAAGGAGGAATGCCACATGAAGCTTCTGGTCATCAACGGCCCCAATCTGAACCTGCTGGGTCTGCGGGAGCCGGACATCTACGGCCGCGAGAATTACGCGGCCCTTCTGGAACTCATCGAAAACACCTGCGCCCAGCGGGGCATTGAGGTGGAGTGCTTCCAGTCCAACCATGAGGGGGCCATCGTGGACAAGATCCAGGAGGCCTACGGCACCCAGGACGCCATCGTCATCAACCCGGCGGCCTACACCCACACCAGTGTGGCCATCCTGGACGCCCTAAAGGCGGTGGCGCTGCCGGCGGTGGAGGTCCACCTGTCCGACATCTCCGCCCGTGAGGCGTTCCGGCAACACTCCTTTGTGTCCCCCGCCTGCCGCAAGACCATCGCGGGCCACGGCTTCCAGGGCTATGTGGAAGCCATTGACTATCTGTATGCAGACTGGAAGGAGAGAAACTGATATGGAACGCACATTTTCCCGACTGGTGAACAAGCTGGAGACCAAGGGTGCCGCGGACATCCTCAAATACGCCTCCGTCCCCGGCGTCATCCCCCTGTCCGCCGGCAGCCCCTCTCAGGAGGCCTTTCCCACCAAGGAGCTGGCGGAGATCGCCGCCGCTGTTTTTCAGGAGGACGCCGTCACCGCCCTCCAATACAACCCCACCGAGGGCTATCCCCCTCTGCGGGCCTTCCTGCCCGGCTGGCTGAAGGAGAAGTACGGCGTAGGCGGCGAGGGGGACGCCCTGGTGCTGACCTCCGGCGCCCAGCAGGTCATGCATCTGGCCGCTGCCTGCCTGGTGGACGAGGGGGACACGGTGCTGTGTGAGGACCCCAGCTTCGTGGGCTCCATCAACGCCTTCCGGGCCACCGGCGCCAAGGTGGTGGGCATCCCCATGGAGGACGACGGCATCGACACCGACGCCCTGGAGCAGGCCATGGAGACCCAGCCCCGTGTGCGGCTGCTTTACACCATCCCCAACTTCCAGAACCCCACCGGCATCACCATGTCCCTGGAAAAGCGCCGGAAGGTCTACGAGCTGGCCCGCCGCCACGGCGTCACCGTGGTGGAGGACAACCCCTACGGCGACCTGCGCTACGAGGGAGAGAACCTGCCCGCCATCAAGACCTTCGACACCGAGGGCGTGGTGATCTACGCCGGCAGCTTCTCCAAGGTCATCGCCCCGGGCCTCCGGGTGGGCTATGTTCTGGCGGACAAGACCTTGGCCGAGATCATGGGTCAAATGAAGCTGTGCGACGACGTCCACACCCCGGTGCTGTCCCAGATGCTGTGCTACCGGTATCTGACTCAGTACGACTTCGAGGCCCATCTGCAGGAGCTGCGCAAGCTCTATGCCCAGCGCTGCGCCTTTGCCAAGGCGTGCTTTGCCAAGCACCTGGCGCCCTACGGCGTCACCTGCGCCCCGGCCCAGGGCGGCCTCTTTTTGTGGCTGACCCTGCCCCAGTCCATCCCCATGAGAGACTTCTGCACCGCCGCTGTCCGGGACCACCAGGTGGCCGTGGTGCCCGGCACCACCTTCACCGTGGACCCCAACTCCCCCATCCAGGGCTTCCGGGTCAACTTCTCCGCCCCCTCCTATGAGGCGCTGGAGGAGGGCTTCGCCCGGCTGGAGGCGTGCCTGCGCACCTTCTCCTGATCTCTCTTTCTTCTTTTTTGCAAAAGCCGTCCGCCCCGGTACCGTTGGTTCCGGGGCGGACGGCTTTTCTTCTCTTGACATACCTCGTAACTCGATGTATATTATACCTAGAATTTCGAGGTAAAGGAGGTACGGACCCATGCGGCAGAAGAAAACGGTGGAGCACACGGCGCTGCTGGTGCTAGCCCTGCTGTCCCGGGAGGATATGTACGGCTACCAGATGATCACCCGGCTGGAGGAGCAGTCGGACCACACCTTTGAGATGAAGGAGGGCACTCTCTACCCCATCCTCCACGGCCTGGAGAAGGAGGGCGCGGTGCGGGCCTATCTGATGGAGGCACCCAACGGCCGGCAGCGGAAGTACTACCATCTCACGGAGCAGGGCAAGGAGCTGCTCCAAACGGAAAAAGAGGAGTGGCAGGCCTATTCCAGGGCGGTGAACGCGGTGCTGTCCAGCGCCCTGGGGACGGCGTAAGGAGGGGCGGTATGGAGCAATTCGACGCCTTTTGCCAGGCGGTGTGCCGCCAGGTCCGCCACGCCACGCCCCGGGAACGCCGGGCCATCCGGGCGGAGCTCACCGGGCATCTGGAGGACCGGGCGGAGGACCTACGGCAGTGTGGCGTATCCGAGGAGGAAGCGGAGGAGCAGGCCGTTGCGGCCATGGGGGACCCGGAGGCCATCGGCAGGGAACTGAACCGACAGTATCCCCTGGGCTGGCTGATCGTGAGCCGGTGCGCCCTGGTACTGGCAGCGGTGCTGGTGCTGCACCTGTTTGCGCCGGCGGTGGCCACCTTTGCCAGCGTCCAGGGCAATCTCTCCACCCGGTCGAGCCTGGAGAGCATCGCCCAGCGTATGGAAAATGGCTCCTACATAGGCCTGCAGACCCTGGACCTGAGCTGCCAGGGCGAGGGATGGACGCTGCTGGTGTGCGCCTCCGCCCTGGACCAGGAGGAAGACGGCACCTGGAACGCGGTGGTGGCCACTGTGCTCTACTCCCACAACCCCTTCTCTCCCCTGCCCCGGCATCTGCCCGAGCGCATCCGCCTGGGCGAGGATCTCCGGGGGGTGAGCCAAAGCGGCGGAAAGAGCGAATTTGTGATCACATACTTCTCCCAGGTAGAGGAGGGGCAGCCCTCTGTGGCCCTGACAGTGCCCCTCTCCGCTGACGAAACCACCTGCCTGGACATTCCGCTGGATTGGGAGGACGTCCTATGAAAAAAACTGCCTGCATCACCCGCAAGAACCGGGCCCTGCGGCGGGTGGCCCTGGTTTTTCTTTTGCTGCTGCTTTTGTGGCTGACGCCCTTTTACCACATGACCCCCGGTCAGGTCTCCCGCCGGGAGGCCAAGGACTGGATGCTGGAGGACTCTGTGTCGATTCTGGAGACCCGGTACCTCTGGGAGGACGGGGCCCTTCGGGCCCTGCAGCTGTCCGCCGTGGGGGAGGACACACTGCTGGTTTTGTCCAAGTGGTCTTTCCTGGGTGGCTGGCAGCTGGAGAGCGCCAGCCGGGCCCAGCCGGGCAATGCCCTGGACGCCGGCTTCCTCCAGTGCGCCCACGGAGACGGCGAGACCAACTGGAGTCTTTTGGCCTCCTTTGGCCGTCTCCGCAGTCCGGAGATCACCGCCCTCAGTTTCTCCGCCAAGGCCTCCGGCGTGGTGGACGGCGTGTGGACCGAGGGGGAATACACCCGTGTGGATGTGGACGACGGCTCCTTTCCCACCAGGGACGGAGAGCGCTATTTCCTTCAGTTCCTGCCTCTGGAGGTGGGGGCCGGGACCCTCTGGGACATCCGCCTGGATGCCCAAAACAACGCCGGGGAAAACCTGGCCACCCGCACCAGCCAGGAGTACTGGGATTTCTCCTGGTGAGACGGCCCCATCCGAAATAAGGAAAAGCCCCGGTGTAAAAACACCGGGGCTTTTTTCATATACGGTCGTGGGGCGCTTATTTCACAATGGGCAGGGTATTGGCGCCGTGGGGCAGCAGAGTGGTCCGCAGATCCCGGCCGCCGTTGAGGGTCCGGGCCAGTTCCAGGGCCTCGTCCAGCGTGGAGACCACATGGACCTTGGCGGTGCCGAACTCCTCCTGGGGGATTCCAGTGACGGCAATCATGTGGTGATTCTCCGCACTTTCGGCAAAGATATAGCCGATGAACGCGCCGATGGAGAAGTTGGACCGCAGAGCCTTTTCCCGCTCCAGCATAGTGGGATAGTCGGCGATGATCCGGCGGCAATCCTCATTGCCGAAGCCCTCTTCGCTGCGGGTCACCAGAATGATGGTGCCGCCGTCCTCCACCACTGCCAGGGCGTTGCTCAGGGTCTTGATGGTCTGATAGAAGTTCAGGTCCTTGGGATACCCGCCGGCGCTGGCGATGACCATGGGGGTCCGCTCGTGGACCTTCACGCCGTACATGGCATTCACCAGATCGCAGGCGGCCTGATGGGCCGTGCGCCAGTTACCGGCAAAGGCACTGATGACCTGCTGGTCGTCGTTGACCACCACGTTGAGCAGGAAGGTGGGGTGCGCCATGGCGCAGGCCTCCATCATGTCGGCATGGACGGGGTTGGACTCCGTCATGTTGGCGCTGCGGACCTCCGAATTGGAGCCGTTGCCCAGGCCAGGATTCAGGGCCAGGTTGTGGTTTTTCATGATGGTCTCCCGGCCGGAGATGCCCGGCAGGATGCTCTTGCGGCCGCCGCCGAATCCCGCCATGAAGTGGAACACCACGCCGCCGGTAAGGACGATGTGGTCGCAGTCCAGGGCCCGCTTGTCCAGCCACACAGGGGTGCCCCGGGAGGTGTCGCCCACGTGGACCAGGTTGTCCTGATCGGTGCAGACATGATCCTCCATCCGGATGCGGTCATACACAGCCTTGGTCACAAGGCCGATCTTCTCCTCCTCAGTCTGGGTGCGGTGGGTGCCGGTGGCGGAGAGGATCAGCATGTCCTCATCCCGGATGCCGGCATGCTCCAGCTCCTCCACCAGAATAGGAATATAGGTCTCCGGCGACTGCCAGCGGCGGGTCACATCAGAGATGACAATACACACGCTCTCACCGGGCTTGACCAGCTCCCGCAGCGGGGCGGAGTCAATGGGATGGTCCAGAGCATAGCGGATGTGCTCTGCCACGGTTCGCTGGGGCAGGTCCACATGGTTGGCCTCCACCTCGGCCGCAATCTGCTCAGGAGGCAGATGCACTTCAAAGGATTTTGTGCCGTACTTCATAGCTTCTGGCATGGTCTTAGCTTCCTTTCAACTAGTGCGTGCGGACGGTCTGTACTGCGCGCGGAATTTACCATATGGAGGTATAGCGCAACGGACGGCAAATGTCAAGAGCGAAGAGAAAGTTTTTAGGAAAGAGCAGATGCAAAGTCGATGCACAAAGCAGCGCTGGGGAAACAATCGCCACCCGCATCAGTCAGGAGTGCTGGTCATTCTCCTAATGAGCAAAAAAAGACAGCCCGAACGGGCTGTCTTTTTTCTCACATGTCGCTGAGCACGTCCTTGTTCTTCATAAAGTACTCCACGCCGGAGTAGAGGGTGGTCAGGGCGATGACCCAGACGCAGGCGGTGTTCAGCCAGGCGGGGATGGGCAGGAACATCAGCACGATGCACACCATGGTGGAGGCGGTCTTGACCTTGCCGGACCAGCCGGCAGCGATGACCCGACCCTTGTCCGAGGCCACCATCCGCAGTCCGCTGACGGCGAACTCCCGGATGATGACGATCAGCAGCGCCCAGGCGGGCATCTGGCCGATCTCCACAAACCACAGCATGGCCGCCGTCACCAGCATCTTGTCCGCCAGGGGGTCGGCGAACTTGCCGAAGTCCGTGACCAGGTGGTACTTCCGGGCGATCTTGCCGTCCAGCATATCGGTGAGGCTGGCGATGATGAAGATGGCCAGGGCCACATAGGTGGAGCCGGAAAAGCCCCAATACAGCACCACCATAAAGACAGGGATCAATAAAATGCGCAGAACAGTCAATTTATTGGGCAGATTCATGGATATACTCCTTTGCTGCAAGAGATGCGCCGCCAGGGCGGGAAGGGGGATGCGCGCTTTGGATGGGGTCCGGTCAGACCCGCTCGCCGGTCAGCTCCCCGTCCATGACGCCGGTGACGCGGACGGAGACGAAGGTCCCGATCTCCGGGTCCTCCTGGGCGGTAAAGTAGATGCGACCATCGATGTCCGGGCTCTCAGCATAGCTGCGGCCGAAGAACATCTGGGCCTGGCCGTCGAAGCCCTCGCAGAGCACCTCCAGCACCTGGCCCTGACGGGATTCATTGAAGCCGTCGATGATCTCGGACTGGACGTCCACCAGCAGCTCCGCCCGGCGGACCGCCTCCTCCGTGGGCACATGGTCCATCTGGGCCGCCCGGGTGCCCTCCTCCGGAGAGAAGGGGAACACGCCCGCCCGCTCGATGCGGGTCTCACGGAGGAACTCACACAGCTCCTCAAAGGCAGCCTCGTCCTCGTAGGGCAAGCCGGTGATGATGCTGGTCCGCAGCACCAGGCCTGGAATGCGGCTGCGCAGCTTCGCCAGCAGCTCCGTCAGCTCCGCCTTGGTGTCCCGGCGGTTCATGGCCTTCAAAATGGTGTCGTTGCAGTGCTGAATGGGCAGGTCGATATACTTGAGGATCTTGGGCTCAGAGGCGATGGTATCGATGAGCTCGTCGGTGATCTCGTCGGGATAGAGATAGTGGAGCCGGATCCAGTGGAAGTCCAGCTTGCACAGCTCCCGCAAAAGGGCCGCCAACTGGTGCTCGCCGCTCAGGTCCGTGCCGTAGCGGGTGATGTCCTGGGCGATGACCAGCAGCTCCTTCACGCCTGCGTCGGCCAGCTCCCGGGCCTCTTTGAGCAGCTCGTCCATGGGACGGCTGCGGTACTTGCCCCGCAGGGAGGGAATGACGCAGTAGGCGCAGTGGTTGTCGCAGCCCTCGGCGATGCGCAGATAGGCGTACCAGGGCGGCGTGGAGAGGATGCGGGGGCCGTCCTGGGGCGCGGTATGGATGTTGCCGAAGCGGGCGGGCCGGTGGTCCGCCATGACCTCCTCCACCGCCTGGACGATGTCGCCGTAGCTGCCGGTGCCCAGGATGCCGTCCACCTCCGGCAGCTCCGTGAGCACGTCCTCTTTATACCGCTGGGCCATGCAGCCGGTGACCAGGATCTTCTTCACCTGGCCCGCCTTTTTCAGCTCCGCCATCTGGAGGATGTTGTCAATGGCCTCCTCATTGGCGGAGGTCAGGAAGCCGCAGGTGTTGACCACCACCACGGCGGCCCCCTCAGGCTGAGCAACCACCGTGTGGCCCGCCGCCGACACGCTGGCCATCATCTGCTCGCAGTTGACCTGGTTCTTGGCACAGCCCAGGGAGATAAATGATACCGTATAGGGCAAAAGGGATCCCTCCTGTTCAAATTCGTCCGCAGGCCGGACCTCCGGCGCGGCAAAGGGGCGGGCGTGCACCCGCCGTCATTCCTCCATCTCCGCGCCCAGCTCCCGCAGGGCCGGTCCCACATCGGACCAGGAAAACCCCCGGCGCAGCAGGGCGTCGCAAAGACGCTTTTTCTCCTTTTCATCCGGCGTCCGGCCCCGGAGCTTCCCCTCCAGGAAGCGACGGATCTGCTCCGCCGGCTCCGGCAGCTCCTCCAGGGCCTCCTCCCACAGCTCCCGGGGCACGCCCTTTTCAAAGAGCTTCTGCCGCACCCGCTGGGGGCCGTAGCCTAAGGAGGCGCAGTGCCGGGCCAGGGCCGCGGCATAGCCTGCGTCGTCCAGAGCACCGATGGCCTCCAGCCACTCGGCGGCATACCGGGCCTCCGCCTCTGAGGCA
The DNA here is from genome assembly GCA_902478785.1 of uncultured Oscillospiraceae bacterium. Classification (GTDB taxonomy): domain Bacteria; phylum Bacillota; class Clostridia; order Oscillospirales; family Oscillospiraceae; genus Oscillibacter. The sequence continues at coordinate 44,141 of CABSMJ010000007.1, read as the reverse complement.
CCCTTGTCCTGGAGCTTGCGCTGGAGGTCCCGGCTGGACATGGCCCGCTTGCCGATGAGCTCCGCTGCCTTCGTCCTGACGCCGGAGGCCCCGGCGGCGACTTTGAGCCGGGCCAGGGTCTCCTCATCCAGATCGTCGCCGGTGCGGAGGCGGAAGTCCAGCACCTCCTGCTCCGTCAGGCGCAGCAGTGTGCCGTCCTCCAAAAAAGCCAGGATGCGGTCCCGCTTGTGCCGGGACCGCTCCAGTTTCTCAATCCGCATCGTCGAAGTCGTCGGCGCTGACGTCCACGGCCCGGCCCGCGGCCTTGGCCGCCGCACGGGACTGGCCGGTCATGAGCTTGTCAAAGCCCGCCCGGACGTCGGCCTCCAGCTTGGCGGCCACCTCCGGGTTCTCCTTGAGGTACTTCTTGGCAGCATCCCGGCCCTGGCCGATGCGGGTCTCACCCATGGAGAACCAGGAGCCGGACTTCTGCACCAGATCCAGCTTCACGCCCAGGTCCAAAAGCTCGCCCTCGTGGGCGATGCCCTCGCCGTACATGATGTCGAATTCCGCCTCCCGGAAGGGGGGCGCCATCTTGTTCTTCACCACCTTGGCCCGGGTGCGGTTGCCGATAACCTCGGAGCCGTTTTTCAGGGCCTCGATGCGGCGCACATCGATGCGCACGGAGGAGTAGAACTTCAGCGCCCGGCCGCCGGTGGTCACCTCGGGATTGCCGTACATGACGCCCACCTTTTCCCGCAGCTGGTTGATAAAGATGACGATGCAGTTGGTCTTGCCGATGGCGCCAGTGAGCTTCCGGAGGGCCTGGCTCATAAGCCGGGCGTGGAGGCCCACATAGCTGTCGCCCATCTCGCCCTCAATTTCCGCCCGGGGCACCAGGGCCGCCACGGAGTCCACCACGATCACATCGATGGCGCCGGAGCGGACCAGGGCCTCGGTGATCTCCAGGGCCTGCTCGCCGGTGTCCGGCTGGGAGATGAGCATCTCCTCAATGTTCACGCCCAAGGCACGGGCGTAGGTGGGGTCCAAGGCGTGCTCGGCATCCACAAAGGCCACGTCGCCGCCCTTTTTCTGGGCCTCCGCCACCACATGGAGGGCCAGGGTGGTCTTACCGGAGGACTCCGGTCCATAGATCTCGATGATTCGGCCCCGGGGCAGTCCACCGATGCCAAGGGCCAGGTCCAGGGCCAGGGAGCCGGTGGGGATGACCTCCACGTTCAGATTGGCGTTGTCCCCCAGCCGCATGATGGATCCCTTGCCGTACATCTTCTCGATCTGGCTCATAGCGGCCTCGATGGCCTTCTTCTTGTCGGAAGCCGGTGCCGCAGAGGGCATAGGCGCTTTTTCTCTTGCCATATCTTCTCCTCCTATATGAAACGATGTGATTTTTTTCTTTTCTCAGACCTCTGCGCACAGTGTGCCAAACACCACCCGGGGGATCTCATGGAGGTCCTTGACCACCTGGATGTCCCCGAAGCCCTGGGAGCGCATGATCCGCAGCACGCTGTCCGCCTGGCCGATGCCCACCTCGAAGTAGAGCCGGCCGCCCACATTCAGGGCCTCCTTCCACTTTTCGGCAATGGCCCGGTAGAAGTCCAGGCCGTCCTCGCCGCCATCCAAAGCCAGGTGAGGCTCATAGTCCCGGACCGAGGCGTCCAGCCCGGAGATGTCGCCCCGGGGGATGTAGGGGGGATTGGAGATGATGCACTGAAAATCCCCCAGGGATTTCTCCGGCCTCTCCCGGGCGTCCGCCTGTATGGGCACCACCCGGCCCGTGAGGCCGTTGCGCCGGATGTTCTGACGGCAGATCTTCAAGGCCCCGTCAGACCACTCCCCCAGTACCACCCGGGCCTGGGGTGCGTTGGCCGCCACCGCCAGGCCGATACAGCCGCTTCCGGCGCACAGGTCCAGCACACGGCACTCCCCCAGGCTCTGGACATAGGTGATGGCCTGCTCCGCCAGCACCTCCGTGTCCGGCCGGGGGATCAGCACCTCCGACGAGATGTCCAGGGGCAGGCCGTAAAACTCCCACTCCCCAATGAGGTAGGCCACTGGCTCCCCTGCCAGGTGCCGCGCCACCAGCTCCCGGGTCCGCCGCTCCAGCTCCGGCGAGGCGTACAGCGCCCCGTCCCGATAGAGCTGCTCCCGGCTCTTGCCTGTGGCAAAGCACACCAGCTCCCGGGCCTCCAAGGTGGCAGCCTCGATGCCGGCAGCCCGGAGCTGCTGGCGAATATCTAAATACAAATTGTTGTATGTGATAGCCATATTACGCTCCGTAATCAAAATTTATCCCAATTCCAGGGATTTTACCAGGCGTCCTTGCCCTTCTGTGAGGGCAGCACCAGCTCCAGGGAACGGATGGCACACTCGATCATGCCGTCCTCCGGCTCGTTGGTGGTGAAGTTTTGCAGCCACAATCCCGGCGCCGTCAGTAGGCGGCTCAGGCCGTTGTCATGGCGGCCCACCCAGCGGTTGAACTCATAGGTGACGCCCACCACCAGGGGCAGCAGCACCAGGTGGACCAGGGTCCGGAGCCACACGTTGGTGATGGGCCAGATGCCGAACACCACGGAGGAAAAGAGGATGGACACGAAGATGACCACAAAGAGGAAGCTGGTGCCGCACCGGGGATGGTGCCGGGGCATATCCCGCACGTTCTCCACCGTCAAAGGCAATCCCCGCTCGTAGCAGAAGATGGTCTTATGTTCCGCCCCGTGGTACTGAAACACCCGGTAGATGTCCTTTTGCCTGGAGCAGAGGATCAGGTAGGCCAGAAAGATGACGATCTTCAGCAGACCCTCCAGCAGATTCCGGCCCCACAGGGGAAAATCCGGGAAGAAGTGCAGCAGACCGCCGGTGAGGAAGGTGGGCAAAAACAAAAAGAGCAGCAGGGAGAGGCCCACGCCCAAAAACACGGAAAAGCCGATGAGCACGCTCTCCAGCTTTTTGCTGCTCACGTGCTTTTCCAGCCACTTCTCCAAACGGGAGGGCTCCGCGGCCTCCTCATCGGGGTAGAAGTCCGCCGAGTACATCAGCGCCTTCACCCCCTCCACCATGGAGCTGAGGAAGTTCACCGTGCCCCGGATCAGGGGCCAGCCCAAAATGGGATACCGGTCCTTGATGAGCCGCAGCTTTTCCACCTTTTCCACCAGTTGTCCGTCCTTGTCCCGGACCACGATGGCCTGCTGCTCCGGCCCCCGCATGAGGATGCCCTCGATGAGGGCTTGTCCGCCGATGCTGGTGCGGAAGCAGCTGCCCGAGTGTTTTTCACTTGCCATTGATCTGTTTTTCCTTTCCAATGGGAGCATATCACAGGGCGTGATAAAATGCAAACATTTGTTCTATATTCTTTTCCCCCGGCGGGCAGGGAGACCCGCCGGAGAGAAAAATCACATTCAATCCGTCAGGGGCAGCCGGATGGTGACCACCGTACCGCCGCCCTCGGCGTTGCCGATCTGGAAGATGCCGTTGTGGAGCCGGACGATCTCGTCGCAGACCGCCAGGCCGATGCCGCTGCCCCGGGCCTTGGACGAGCCCTTGTAGAACTTCTGCTTGACGAAGGGCAGCTCCGCCTCGGGGATGCCGGGGCCGTAGTCCCGGATCCGCAGCACCAGGAAGTCCCCCTCCCGGCTGATAGAGGTGTCGATGCGCTTGCCGGAGCCGCCGTGCTTGGCGGCGTTGTCCAGCACGTTGCAGAACACCTGCTTGAGCCGCTCCGGGTCGCCGGGGATGGGCGGCAGGTCCTCGTCGGGGGCGGCATAATGGAGTTCGATGCCCTCCTGCCGGAACAGCTCCCGGTAGGTGTAGATGGCATCCTCGAATTCAGCCTGGAGCTCCACCGCCGGCTCCATCCGCAGCGTAAAGCGGCCGTCCTCCATCTTGGAGAACTCCAGCAGCTCCTCCACCATGTTGGTCAGGCGGCGGGACTCCTTGAGGATGATGGAGATGCCCCGGCGCAGCTGCTCCGGGTCCTCATTTCCCGCGTCCTCCAGCAGCGTCTCGCCCCAGCCGGTGATGGCGGTCAGGGGGGTGCGCAGCTCATGGGACACAGAGGAGATGAACTCCGACTTCATCTTCTCGCTTTGACTGATCTTCAGGGACATATCGTTGATGTTGTCCACCAACTCTCCCAATTCGTCGTCGTACTTGTTTTCCACCTGGATGCCGTAGCTTCCGGCGGAGATGCGCTTGGCCGCCTGGGACACCTCCGCCACCGGCTCCACCACGTTGTTGATGAACAGCAGATTGGCAAAGAACACCAGGCTGATACACAGCACCGCCAGCAGGCACACCACCAGCACGGAGATCCAGATCTGGCGGTTCACCGCCTGCAAGGAGGTGACATAGCGCATGACGCCCACCACTTTGCCGTTGAAGATCAGCGGGCTGGAGACGGCCAGGATGTTCTCCCCCGTCTGAGGGTCGCTCCCCCGGAAGGACTGGACCTCGCCGGTCTCCATGGCGTCGGTGATATCGGAGGTACCGGGGGAGTTGCCGGTGGTCAGACCGTAGGAGGACAGCTGGATGCGGCCGGAGGTGTTGATAAATTGCAGCTCCAACACGTCCTTGTCCGCGAAATTCTCCACCAGCAGGTTGGCCGCCTGGTAGTACTCGCCGTAGCTGTCCATGGAATAGCTGTTGAAGGACTCGGCGTCGGACCGGGCCTGGGCCTTTAGGGTGGACTCCATGCTGGTGTAGTAGTAGCTGGTGATGCTGGCGGAGAACAGGCACACGGCCAAAATCACCAGAACCAGCACCGGCATGATGGTGTTGAGCATCCACCTCTGTCGCAGGCCCCTGATCTGAAGAGTCTTTTTTGCCATGACCGCCCTCCTCTCATGTCAAATGTAGCGTAAGGCTCTCTCAAAAGCCCCACTTGTACCCATATCCCCACACGGTGGTAATATAGGTCGGATTCTGCACGTTGCGTCCCATCCCGCCGCAAGCGGGCTGGGAGCCCTCTTTTCACCTGCGCGGCGGGAATGAATCCCGCCTTGCGCCAAGGATTTTGCCTCAGGCGAAATCTCTTGTACGGGCCTGCCGGCCCGCCCCGCCGTGCGGGGCCCCGGGCAACGTGCCCGCAGGCTTCCTCAAAAGCCCCACTTATACCCATATCCCCACACGGTGGTGATATAAGTCGGATTTTGCACATTGTCCTCGATCTTCAGCCGCAGGCGCCGGATGTTCACGTCCACGATCTTCAGCTCGCCGAAATAGTCCCGGCCCCAGACCATATCCAGGATCTCCTCCCGGCTCAGGGCCTTGCCCGGGTTCTCCATGAACACCTTGATGATGGAATACTCCACCTGGGTCAGCTTGATGCGCTGGCCGTTTTTCTCCAGCGTCCGGTTCCGGGTATTGAGCAGGAAGGGGTCCTGGCGGATCTCTCCGGAGGACTCCTCCACCCCGCCGCCGGCCCGGCGGAACAGCGCGTCCACCCGGGCAGTCAGCTCCGCAGGAGAGAAGGGTTTGGTCACATAGTCATCGGCGCCGGTCATCAGCCCCGTCACCTTATCCATCTCCTGAGACCGGGCGGTGAGCATGATGATGCCGATCTGGGAGTTGGAGGCACGAATCCGCCGGCAGACCTCAAAGCCGTCGATGCCCGGCAGCATGATATCCAGCAGGGCCACCTTGGTGTCCGGATTCTCCTTCAGCCGTTCCAGGGCCTCTTCCCCGCTCTCGGCCTCCACCACTTCATAGCCGGCCCGGCGCAGATTGATGACAATAAAACTGCGGATGCTGGACTCATCCTCCAGTACCATTACCTTTTTCACGTTTTCCCTTCCCTTCCTCAGTTATCGCCTGTCAGCCACTCCGGCTGAATGACATAGAAGGCGCTGTGCAGCTCTTCCTCGGTGAAGCTGCCGTTCCAGCTGCCATTTTCCAGGATTTCAGCGGTATAGAGTTTTCCAGAGCCCCGGCTGAGAGTCAGGCGGGAACTCTTGTCGCTCTCCTCATCGTCGGGCTGGGTGTAGATCCGCATAAACTCCCGGGGCGGCTCTCCCGTATCTTCGATTACAGCAAAGGTCACCGTGGCGTCCCCGGACATGCTCACCCTTCTGGTGGCCAGGACCTTCTCGCTCCAGCTGGAGGGGATCACCAGATACCACCCGTCGTCCACATCGTGGCAGGTGGTCATCACTGTATCAATATTGCCCTCGGCGTCATAGCTGCGCCAGTCCACCTGGTAGCAGACGCCGCCCTCTCCCTGAGTGGGCAGAGGCGTGGGTACCGGCACCTCCGTGACACCGTCGTTATTGATGTCCTGGGGATAGACGGACAGATACCGGAAGATCTCCGTGGAGACGCCGGTGGTGCTGCTCTGGGTGATGTTCACCAGGTCCCCGTCCCGGCTGGTGAGCACATCGGTAATAGCGATGGAGGACTCCTCCACCCCAGTGACGAACAGCGCCGGCTTCCCCTCCTCCAGCGTGCCCACACTCACCCGGGAGGTGGTCTGGGATAGCTCCGCCACCGAGGTGGACACCCGGGCGGAGGAGGTCAGCTCCAAAGCGTGGTTTTCCCACCGGTAATAGTCGGCAGTGCAGTTGGTCTCCTCGTCGGAGCGGATGATAATCAGCTCCTTCTTCTTGTCCTCGTTGAGGTCGGCAATGATATATTTGGCATAGGTCTTTTGCAGCAGCTCCTTGGGCTGGAGCTCCTTGAGCTGGTAGACAGACAGGGCCTGGAGGGTCTGGAGATTGTCCGGGTCGGTGTTGTTCACCCGCCAGCCCACCGCCAGCTCCATGACGCCGTCTCCATCCATATCCGTATAGGAGATGCTGTAAATGGCGGTGCCGCTGCCCTCGATGACTGCGGCCTGCTCATAGCTCTCCCCCTGAACCCGGAAAATGTAGATTTTCAGGGGCTTTTCCTCTGTGCTCTTGCGGAAAAAGGCCACAGCCTCCTCCGTGCCGTCCCCGTCCAGGTCCACCAGCTGCACCGGCTGGACATTGCTGCCGGACAGAGGGGCGGCGTACTCCGCGCCGTCGCTGAGGATGGCGTCGATCTTATTTTTCAGCTCCGTGTATTCCTCCGGCAGCTGGGGCAGACTGTACAGGTCCTCCACCCGGGAGTTGAAGAGACAGCCGGTCAGCAAAAGGCACAGGCACAGGGCCAGCGGCAAAACCAGCAGCTTTTTCCAACGCATCGTCAACGGAACCCCTCCTTTCCCGGTGCTTTCCCCTCAGGGCGCACTTTTACTGGTACATGATAACACATCTCCTCTGGTTTGTGTATCCTTTCTGTGAATTTTTTCGCAGGCATTTCTCCTGTGGAAACAGAATTTAGACTTGAATTTTCGAGAGTCCTGTGCTATGATAACTCCGTTAATCTGCCGGTGTGATGGAATTGGTAGACGTAGTGGACTCAAAATCCACCGCTGGCGACAGCGTACCGGTTCGAGTCCGGTCACCGGCACCAGCTCGTCGCAAGCGCCATATCGCTTGCGACGAGTTTTTTCATTTTATTCCAAAACGCATCGCGCGCTCACGCCGCTGCTCCTCCTTTCCAAATCACAACCACTTGCGCTGGGTTCGATTTGGGTTTGGGAATGTGTGCCGGAAAGCAACGGCATCTATATTGCTGCGATGTTCCCGCTCGCTGCAAGCGCCACGTCGCTTGCAGCGGGTTTTTCATTTTGAAAATTGCTGCCTGTCCATCGGCCTGCTCCTTCCTTCCGGCCGGAAGCCGTCCCCCGGGACCTGCAGGCGGACTTTGGCTGTTGAAGGAGGAATCGACCCATGTATGACGAATTGACGGAAGTGGACCTGCGGAAAATGCAGGAGGAGATTGACTATCGGGTCCGGGAGCTGCGGCCCAAGCTCATCGAGGAGGTCCAAACCGCCCGGGCCTTCGGCGACCTGAGTGAGAACTACGAGTACAAGTGCGCCAAGCAGGCCAAAAACCGCAACGACAGCCGCATCCGCTATCTGGAGAGGATGATCCGCACGGCAAAGGTCATCTCCACCCAGTCCCAGGAGGACACGGTGGGGCTTTTCGACCGGGTGACGGTCTTCCACGAGAAGATGAACAAGGAGATGGTGCTGTGCATCGTCACCACACTGCGCCAGGATGTGCTCAAGGGCCGCATCAGCAAGGAGTCCCCTGTGGGCAAGGCTCTGCTGGGCCACAAGGTGGGGGACCGGGTGGAGGTGGCCGTCAGCCCGGAGATGCACTACGGTCTGGTGATCCGCTCTATTGAAAAGGGCAAGGATGACGACACCATGGAGATCAGCTCCTATTAACCTATTAATATGTGAAAAGAGCCGCCTGCGCCGTTTCGGCGCAGGCGGCTCTTTTTCTCTTTTCAGGATAACGGCTCAGGCCTGGGGAAACTGGGCCTTCATGTCCTCCACAATGGCCTGGACCAGGGCGTCCAGCTCATCCTCCTGGCCGGGCTTGAGGGCGGAGCGGAGGGTGACAGTGCTATCCAGCAGGCGAATGTCCTTCATGGAGCCCAGGATATCGCTCATCTGCTTGGCGGCCACAGGACCCCAGCTGCCGTTCTGCACCAGCGCCACCGTCCGGTCCCGCAGGCCGTGGGCCTTCAGGTCCAGCAGCAGCGTCTCCATGTTGCAGAAGATGCCGCCGTTATAGGTGGTGGAGGGGAACACCAGGTGGCTGCAGCGGAAGGCCTCAGACACCAGATAGGAGGGATGGGCGGCGGACACGTCGTAGACGGCGATGTCCTTCACCCCGGCGTCCGCCAGGCGGCAGGCCAGGATGTTGGCGGCGTTCTCCGTGTGGCCATAGACAGAGGCATAGGCGATGAGCACCGCCGGCCCCTCCGGCGTGCAGGTGCTCCACTTCTCATACAGGTCCAGAATGCGACCCATGGACTCGCCCCGCCACAGCAATCCGTGGAGGGGGCAGATCATGCGGATATCCAGACCGGCGGCCTTCTTGAGCACCGTTTGGACCTGCTGGCCGTACTTGCCCACGATATTGGTATAGTACCGGCGGGTTTCGTCCAGCCAATCCTTTTCAAAGTTCACCTCGTCGGCAAACAGGTGGCCGCTGAGGGCGCCAAAGGCGCCGAAGGCATCGGCGGAGAAGAGGACGCCGTCGGTGCTGTCAAAGGTGGCCATGGCCTCGGGCCAGTGGACCATGGGCATCATCACAAAGTGCAGGGTATGGGCACCGGTGGAGAGGGTGTCGCCCTCCGCCACGGTGACGGAGCGGCCGGTCAGGTCCAGGCTGGGGAAGAACTGGCCGATCAGCTGGAAGGTCTTGGCATTGCCCACCACGGCCGTCTCCGGGTGGCGGCGCAGCAGCTCAGCCAAGGTGGCGCAGTGATCCGGCTCCATGTGGTTGACCACCACATAGTCCAGAGGACGGCCCGCCAGCACATACTCCACATTCTCCTCAAACACATCGCCCACAGACCGGTCCACTGTATCCATCAAAACCGTCTTTTCATCCAGCATCAGATAGGCGTTGTAGGAAACGCCCCGGGGAATGGGAAACACATTTTCAAACAAGGCCAGCCGGCGGTCGCTGCCGCCCACCCAATACAGGGACTCCGATAGCTTTTTGACGCAATGCATAACTGAGATTCCTCCTTATATGCTGTCTCTGGGACAAAATGATTTCTTGCCTCCATCATAGGTGGCAGCCAGGGAAATGTCAATGCAAAAACCGCATTTTCTCTCCTTGTTTTTGGGGCGAAAACCGCCGTCTTCCCCCCGAAGTCGGTGGTGGCAAAACAGGTCACTCCTGCTCCCGATCCTGACGCTCCTTGCTCAGTTCGTTCATGTATCCCGCGGTGAGAATACCGGCGGGCAGCGCTACAATGGCCACCCCAAAGACGGAGGACACCACAGCAATGGTCCGTCCCACCGCGGTGACGGGATAGATGTCGCCGTAGCCCACGGTGGTCAGCGTGACGGCGGCCCAGTAAATGGCGTCAAAAAACGTATCAAAGGACTGCGGCTCCACATTGAAGATCACCAGTGCAGAGATGACCACATAGGCCACCGCCAGGGTGCCCACGGTGATCAGCGGGTCCTTGGAATTGCGAAACACATTCAAAAGCAGTCTGACGCTCTTGGAGTAGCGCAGAGCCTTGAAGGCCCGCAGCACCCGCAGGGACCGAGCCATGAGCAGGATGCGCAGGAGCTTGAAGCTGTTGTTGAGCATGGTCAGGGAGGGCAAAATGGCCAGCAGGTCGATAAGGGCCAGAAAGGAAAAGGGATAGCGGACAAAGGCCACCGCCGGCGGGAGCTGATGGTACTTGTAATCCGCCGTCAGCAGACGCAGCAGGTAGTCCACGATGAACACGATCACGCAGACCTTGTCCACCAAAAGCAGCCGGGGATGATATCCCTTGAAGGCCAATGGAACCAAACTCACCACGATGCATACCATCATGACCCAGTCGTAGATCCGGCTGAGCCGGTCCCCCCGGTCCGCCACCTCAATGATCTCATACAGCCGCTCTCTCATCCATAACCCCTCCCTGTTTTTCTCGGAGGCCGGTTTTCTCTCCTGCGGAGACGGTCCCGGGCCTGTTCCGGCGGGGCACCTTCCCTGCTGCCCCCTGAAATGTCAGGCGCCGCCTCCGAAGCCATCGGAGACGGCGCCGCATAGACTTTGGAACAGGCGCCGCCTTCTCCGGCCGCCGCCTATCTTTCGCCGTGACAGCGCTCAGCGCCCGGCGCCGAAGTAGACCACCGCCGCCAGGCCCGCGCCGGTATGGGCGCCGATCACCGGACCCACCGGCAGCACCAGCACCTCTCGGGCCTGGCTCTCCAGAGCGGCGCGGAGCTTTTCGGCCCCCTGGGGGTTGTCGCTGTGGCCCACGATGATGGTCTGGTCGGACAGGTCCACGTCCTTGGTCTGGTCCAAAATGGTCTGATAGGCCTTGGCGGTGCCTCTGGCCTTGCCCCAAACGCTCAGGTGCCCGGAATCGTCCACGGTGAGGATGGGCTTGATCTGCAGCATGGTGCCCGCCACTGCAGCGGCCCGGGACAGCCGGCCGCCCTTATAGAGGTGGTTCAGGTCCTCCACTGTGAACCAGTGGCAGACCCGGGTCTTGTTCTGCTCCACCCACTCCAGCAGCTGATCCAGGGTGTAGTCCTGGTCCCGCTGGCGGCGCAGGGCCTCATAGACCAGAAGGCCCTGTCCCACGGAGGCGCAGAGGGTATCCACACAGAGGATCCTGCGCTGGGGGAACTTCTCCTGCAGCTCAGCCATCACCATCCGGGCCGTCTGGATGGTGCCGGACAGGCCCGAGGAGAAGCAGAGGTAGACAATATCCTTCCCCGCCCGCAGGAGAGGCAGGAAGGCCCGCAGATAGGTCATCAGGTTGATCTGGGCGGTGCTGACCTCCGCCCCCGCCCGGATGGCGTCATAAAAATCCCGGGAGGACATCTCCCGATAGTCATAGTGGTGGTGGAAGGTCTTGCCGCCCAGCGTGATGGGCATGGGGATGACCTTCAGGCCAAACTCCTCCACAATCTCCGCAGAGAGGTCGGCGGTGGCGTCGGTGAGAATCTGATAGGTCTGATCCATGAATTGGGCTCCTTTATGTAAAAGTGATGGGATTTGGCGGAAATTCCGTTTTATCATACCCCACCCTGGCTCAAAATGCAATGGAAAATCCACGCAGTTCCCCTTCAGCTCTCCTCTATGAGGTCCGCCAGCTGGCTCAGCGGCGGCCGCACTTTTTCCCGAAGGGGATCGCCGGGGCAGGCATAGCCCAGGGCCATCACCAGCCGCACCTCCCCCTCCAGGCCCAGCAGGGCTCGGAGCTTTTCCTCGTCGAACCAGCCCAGCAGGCAGCTGCCCAGCCCCTGGTCCGCAGCGGCCAATGTCAGGTGGGCGGCGGCGATGCCGATGTCCATGCTGCGGTAGTCCCGGCCGGTCACTCGGGCGTGCATGGCAGCGCTGGGGTTATAGGGCGCCTCGCTGATGACCACAAAGCAGGGCACCTGAGAGGCAAAGCCGTTGTGCGCCTCCCCCTGGACCAGAGGCGCCACCTGTCGGGCCAGCTTCCCCGTACAGGCCGTCAGATGGTAGGGCTGGGAGTTGCAGGCGCTGGGAGACAGGCGCACCGCCTCCAGGCACCGGAGAATCTTTTCCTGCTCCACCGGGCGATTTGGGTCATAGGCCCGGCAGCTCTGCCGCTGATGCAGCAGCTCTTGATATTCCATAGAGAGACGCCTCCTCCTTCTCTTGTCAGGTTCCGCTCCATCCCTCCGGCGGGAGCACCGGGGCCCCCGCCCGCAGGCAGGCCCTGGCCTGCCGCCAGTTGGGGTAAAAGCGGTCCAAAAAGCCGTAGAACCGTGCATTGTGCCCCGTCTCCAGCAGATGGGTCAGCTCGTGGGTCACCAGATAGGCAAGGCACTCCGGCGGGAACTTGGCCAAGTGCAAATTCACCCGGATGGCGCCGGTGCGGACCGTGCAGGAGCCCCAGCGGGTGGACATCTCCCGGATCTGCCAGGAGGAAGCGTGGAGGCCTGTGCGTGCCTCCTGCCGCTCCACCACCTCCGGCAGCGCAGCGGTCAGCTCCCGGCGGTAAAAGGCGTCCAGCACCGCCTTTCGCCGGGCCTCCTCTGCGCCGTGCTCTATTCGGAGCACGATTTGCCCTTCTTCCCGGCGGACCTCAGGTCTGCCTGTGGTCTCCTCCACCGCCAGGGGGTACCACTTCCCCCACAGCGGGAAGCGCTCCCCGGCCACATATCGGGGACGATAGGTGGGCACAGCCCGGAGCCGCTGGTCCAGCCAGCGGCGCTTGCTGCGCACAAAGGCCTCCACCTGCCCGTCGGTGACGACTCGGGGCGCCGTCACCCGCACGGCGCCGTCAGGCCCGATCCGCAGGTAGAGGTTCCGAATGGCCTTGCGCTCCACCTCCACCCGCAGCCCGTCCACCGCCAGGGTCTTTATCCCAGGAGCCATGCTTCCATCTCTGCAAAGCTGCCGTGGGGATAGCGGGCCAGATCGGCGTCGGTGCAGTCCTCCGGGTGGTCGGTGACCAGATAGACCGCCATGCCCAGCTCCCCGGCCACCATATCCTCCCGGGCGTTGTTGCCCACCATGACGCACTGCTCCGCCCGGCGGCCGGTGTCCGCCAGAATGTCCCGAAAATAGTCCGGGTTGGGCTTGCAGTGGCAGCTGTTGTCATAGGTGGTGATGTGGTCAAAGTCGGCGCTGGTGAGCCCCACCCACCGCAGGCGGGTCTCCACCGCCTCCGGCGGAAAGAGCGGGTTGGTGGCCAAAATCAGCCCGCAGCCCCGGCGGCGCAGCTCCTGCATCAGGCCACCGCGGTCCGCCGATCCCCGCAGCACCTCCCGCACCTGGTCAAACTCCTTTTGATAAAACTCCAAAAACACCGGCTCCAGCTCCTCCCGGCCCCGGCCGGTGAGGTGAGTGAACACCTCCCAGAAGGCCTGGCAGTTGCTCTTGCTGCCGTCGTTTTCCACCATGGCCCCGGTGCCGGCCCACACGGCCTTGACCAGGGTGTCCTTGTCAAAGCCCAGGGGCATGGCCTTTTGCACCAGGCGGCCGAAGTAGTCGTGGACAAAGTCCTCCTGCCGGAAGGGAAGCAAGGTGCCGTCCAGGTCGAACAGCACCGTATCACGGTTTTCCAGAATCATAAAACACGCTCCTGTGTCAAAATTGAAATCGTGGGTTTATGGTACCATTCCCCCGGGGCCGCTGTCAAATCTCCGCAGGAGAAATTTCCGGGCCGCCGACGCCCTTCCGGCTTTTTTGTTTACTGCATTTCCCCTGTTGTTATAGTGCCCGATATATGGTAAAATTGCATAAAAGCAGTCATTGCACAGAGAGGGTGATTGGCCATGATTGCAGCAATCTGTCAGGGAGGATGCACAAAGTGTCCCATGGAGGGAATCCCAGACAGTAATTAAAATGGATCGGTAATTTACAGGGAAAGCAGACAAATACATATCGTTCCTGAAGGGAGGTATCCTGTCCCATGCAAACGGCAAAACGCAAAAGAGCAGCCAAAACAGCAATCATCGCCCTTGTTTTGGGCGCACTGGTTTTGATCGTCGTTGTAAAGCAGTTTCCCCAAAAGGCCACCGCACTGCTTCCTGACAGCTTTTCGATTTCCTCCTGCCGTGTCACACGGATGTCATCTGACAATGTGGAAGACTCCCCACTGACAAAGGCCCAGCAGGAGGAGCTGCTGGAAAAGCTAGAAGAAACGCAGATGGTGCGCCGGGGCTCCTCCCCTGACAAGATCGGCCCATACGACAAATATGTATATACGCTCTCCTTTGAAGGAGCGCAGACAACTGAGGAACCGGTCTTCTATGAGTGCAAAATCGACGACCGAGGAAAACTGTATACCCAGCAAGGAAGCTGGTCCATCATCGGCGATTCTTCCAAGCTGCTTACATTTTTGGATAGTCTATTCTGATGCTGCCATACAAAAAGGGAGAGAGCTACACGAAATGTGTGTCCCTCTCCCTTTTCTGACAGCCGCTTTTGTTGCGTGAAGAAAATTTCCCGCCTGCCCGCTGCATTGACGGAGGAATGAGAAGTTGCTATACTGATGGATTAAGAAAGCGCGGGCTCCGGTCCGCCCCAGAAAGGAACGATCCTCCATGAAAGATATCCGTGAGGCCCGACGGGTGGTCATCAAAATCGGCACCAGCACCCTGACCCACGAGACGGGCCGTATCAATATCCGCCGCTTCGAGCATCTGTGCAAGGTGCTCTGCGATCTGTGCAACTCCGGCCGGGAGCTGATTCTGGTCTCCTCCGGCGCCGTGGGCGTGGGCGTGGCCAAGCTGGGCCTCCATTGCCGCCCCAAGGACACCCCCGGCAAGCAGGCCGCCGCCGCGGTGGGCCAGTGCGAGCTGATGTATCTCTACGACGAGCAGTTCCAGGAGCGCAACCACACCGTGGCTCAGGTGCTGCTGACCCGGGACGGCTTCGAGGTACCCCAGCGGCGGCAGAACATGAAAAACACCTTCAACCGCCTGCTGGAGCTGGGCGCCGTGCCCATCGTCAACGAAAACGACACCGTGGCCACCGAGGAGCTGGAGTTCGGCGACAACGACAATCTCTCCGCCCAGGTGGCGGTGCTGACGGAGGCGGACCTGCTGGTGATCCTCTCGGACATCGACGGGCTCTTTGACTCGGACCCCAGAAAGAACCCGGAGGCCAGGCTGATTCCGGTGGTGGAGACCATCGATGCACAGATCGAGGCTCTGGCCGGCGGCTCCGCCTCGGACTTCGGCACCGGCGGCATGACCACCAAGATCCAGGCCGCCCGCACCGCCACAGGCCATGGCATCGCCGTGGCCATCCTCAACGGCGCGGAGCCGGAGCTTTTGTACGACCTGTTGGAGGGCAAGAAGCCCGGAACGCTGTTTCTGCCCGCTCAGGGCACCTGCTGAGAAAGGAGAGCGCCCGATATGGATCATCTGCATGAACTGGCCTGCCAGGCCAAGGAGGCCGCAGGCAAGCTGGCACTGTACGACACAGCCACCAAGAACCGGGGGCTGGAGGCCATCGCCCTGGCCCTGGAGGCCCGCCAGGGCGAGATTCTGGAGGCCAATGACCGGGATATGGCCCAGGCGGAGCAAAGTGGGATGCGCCCCGCCATGCTGGACCGGCTGCGCCTGACGCCGGAGCGCATCGCCGGCATGGCCAAGGGCGTCCGGGAGGTCATGGCCCTGCCGGACCCCGTGGGGGAGATCATGGACACGGTGGTGCGGCCCAACGGCCTCAACATCCGGAAGGTCCGGGTGCCTCTGGGCGTGGTGGGCATCATCTATGAGGCCCGGCCCAACGTCACCGTGGACGCGGCGGTGCTGTGCCTCAAGTCCGGCAACGCCGCCTTCCTCCGGGGTGGAAAGGAGGCCTTCGGCACCAATCTGGTGCTGGCGGGCATCATGAAGGACGCCCTGGCCCAGGCAGGCCTGGACAGCGACTGCGTCACCTTCCTGGACGACACCTCTCACGCCACCGCCGACGCCATGATGCGTCTGCGGGGTTTCATCGACGTGCTCATCCCCCGGGGCGGCGCCGGACTCATCCGCCGGGTGCTGGAGACCGCCACCATCCCCACCATCGAGACCGGCACCGGCAACTGTCATCTGTATGTGGACAAGAGCGCCGATTTGGATATGGCGGTGGAGATCCTCTTCAACGGCAAGTGCTCCCGTCCCTCGGTGTGCAACGCTCTGGAGACGGTGCTGGTCCATGAGGCCGTGGCGGAGCGGTTTTTGCCCGCCGCCTATGCCCGTCTGGAGGCCTGCCATGTGGAGTGGCGGGGCTGTGAGCGGACGCAGGCCATTCTGCCCGGCATTACCGCCGCCACCGAGGAGGACTATGCCCAGGAGTTCAACGACTACATCCTGGCGGCCCGGGTGGTGGACAGCCTGGACCAGGCCCTTTCTCACATCGCCCGCTACACCACCCACCACAGCGAGGCCATCGTCACCGCCGACCCGGCAGCTGCGGAGCGGTTTTTGCGGGAGGTGGACGCAGCGGCGGTATACGTCAACGCCTCCACCCGCTTCACCGACGGCGGCGAGTTCGGCTGCGGGGCGGAGATCGGCATTTCCACCCAGAAGATGCACGCCCGGGGCCCCATGGGCCTGCGGGAGCTGACCAGTTATAAATACGTGGTCCAGGGCAATGGACAGGTGCGATAAGCTGCTCCCATACTATACACAGCAGGCGGTCCCCAATGGGGACCGCCTGCTGTTTGCTTCCCGCCCCGCCGGGACCATCCGCCGGACCGGCGCATATCCTGTGGCAGACCCCAAACGCGATCAGGAGGCGATGCCATTGTATGTGGGATTGGATCAGCTGTCCGAGGGACAGCGGGGCCGGGTGACGGCCCTTTTCTCCCATGGGACCATGCGCCGCAGGCTTCAGGATCTGGGTCTGGTGGAGGGCACCACGGTGCAGTGTGTGCTCCAAAGTCCCGCCGGAGACCCTGCGGCTTACAAGATACGGGGCGCGCTCATCGCCCTGCGGGCCCGGGACGCCTGTCAGATCCAAATCAGTCCCGAGAACGCCGAAGATCCCCCATCCGGGGAAAAGCGAGGTGACGGGACATGGGCCTGACCCTCACCTCCACCGGCCACGGTGCGGCAAACAGCGCCGTGGCTGCAAAGCTCCGGGCAGGGGACCTGTCGGTGGCGCTGGCAGGCAATCCCAACGTGGGCAAATCCACGGTATTCAACGCCCTCACCGGGCTGCACCAGCACACGGGCAACTGGCCAGGGAAGACCGTGGCCACGGCCCAGGGGCTGTGCACCCGGGATGGCCGTACTTATCTTTTGACGGACCTGCCGGGGTGCTATTCCCTGCTGGCCCACTCTGCCGAGGAGGAGGTGGCACGGGACTTCCTCTGCTTTTCCGACGTGGACGCGGCCATCGTGGTCTGTGACGCCGCCTGTCTGGAGCGCAATCTGAACCTGGTGCTCCAGACTCTGGAGATCACAGGACGGACGGTGGTGTGCGTCAACCTGATGGACGAGGCGCGGCGCCGGGGCGTGACCGTGGACCTAAGCCGCCTTTCCCAGCTTTTGGGCGTGCCGGTGGTCCCCGCCGCCGCCCGGCAGGGCCAGGGACTGGAGGAACTGCTGCGAGCCGTGGACCGTCAGGCCCGGGAGCCCCAAGGCGGAAGCGCCCCGGTGACCTATCCGGCGGCGGTGGAGGAGGCATTGGCGCTGCTGGAGCCAGTGGTGGCGAGGGCCTGCGGCCCGCTGGTGCCCGCCCGCTGGGCGGCACTGCGGCTGCTGGACACCGATGCCTCTCTTCTCTCCTCCCTGGACCGGGCCCTGGGATTTTCCCTGGCCGTCTCACCGCCGGTGGCTGCTGCCCTGGAACAGGCAAGAGACCATCTAGCCCGCCGGGGCATTGCCTCCCCTCAGGACGCCGTGGCCGCCGCTCTGGTGCAGCGGGCGGAGGAGATCGCCGCCCAGTGCGTCACCGTGGAGGAGACCGCCGCCGTCCGGCGGGAGCGCAAGCTGGACCGCATCCTGACCTCCCGGTGGGCCGGCATCCCGCTGATGCTGCTTTTGCTCGCTGGGGTGTTCTGGCTGACCATCTCCGGGGCCAACCTCCCCTCCCAACTCCTCAGCGCTGCCTTTGCCCGGCTGGGAGAGATCCTGAACCAGGGACTGGTGCACTTGGGCGCGCCGGAGGCGGTGCGGAGCCTTTTGATGGACGGCGTGTTTCTGGTGCTGTCCTGGGTGGTGTCGGTGATGCTGCCGCCCATGGCCATCTTCTTTCCTCTCTTCACCCTGCTGGAGGACCTGGGATATCTGCCTCGGGTAGCCTTCAATCTGGACCACGCCTTTCAGCGCTGCCGGGCCTGCGGCAAGCAGGCCCTGACCATGGCCATGGGCTTTGGCTGCAACGCCGCGGGGGTGGTGGGCTGCCGCATTATCGACAGTCCCCGGGAGCGGCTCATGGCCCTGCTGACCAACAGCTTCGTCCCCTGCAACGGCCGCTTTCCCACTCTGGTGACGCTGCTGGTGCTGCTCCTGCCTGTGGCGGAGCTCTCCGGGACGCTGCTGCCGGCTCTGGGGCTGACGGCTCTGGTGCTGCTGGGGGTGGGGATGACCATGGCGGTATCCTGGCTGCTGTCCCGGACGGTGCTGCGGGGCGTGCCCTCCTCCTTTACCCTGGAGCTGCCACCCTACCGCCTTCCCCAGGTGGGCAAGGTGCTGGTGCGCTCTGTTCTGGACCGGACCCTCTTCGTTCTGGGCCGGGCGGCGGCGGTGGCCGCCCCAGCCGGGGCGGTGCTGTGGCTGCTGGCCCACTGGGCGCCGGGCGGCATCCCGGTGCTTGCCCGGCTCTCTACTTGGCTGGACCCTCTGGGGCATTTTCTGGGCTTGGATGGGGCCATCCTTCTGGCCTTTGCCCTGGGCTTTCCCGCCAACGAGATCGTCCTTCCCATTTTGCTGATGCTCTACACCTCCTCGGGCACCCTGGTGGAGGTGGGCAGCGCCGCCGCGCTGTGGCCGGTGCTGGAAGCCCAGGGGTGGACCCCGGTGACCGCGGTGTGCTTTTTGCTCTTTTGCCTGTTCCACTGGCCCTGCTCCACCACGCTGCTGACCATCCGCCGGGAGACCGGGAGCCTGCGCTGGACCTTACTGGCCCTGGTGCTTCCCACTGCGGTGGGCGTGGCTCTATGTGCCCTGACGGCCAATTTGGCCCGATTGTTCTGAATATGAAATAAGGGAGGCGGACGCCTTTTGGGCGTCCGCCTCCCTCGTTTTCTCTCAGCTCAGCCCCAGACGGGCCAGTACCCAGGTAATGAGCGCGGAGGCCACCACCAAAAGTACCTTCTCCGCCACCGCCTCATAACGACGCAGCGGCTTTTGCTCTATGGTGTCCAGCTTCTCGCTCAGCTCCGACACATTCTCCCGGATGTGGCGCTGCTCCTGGACCATCACCTCTACCGAGGTGGTCAGCCGGCTCAGCGTCTCCTGTCCCCGTTCCAGAGCTTCGATACGCCGGGTATTGGACCGGGCCCGCTGCTCCACCTCCGCCAGCTTTACGCCCATGTGCTCTTCCATGGTCACACCGCCAGCTCAAAGGAGTGCCAGGTGTGTCCGGCGCTCTCCACCCGTTCCCAGGTCCAGCCTGCCGCCTCGCACTCCGCCCAGGTGAGGTAGCGGAAGTAAAACTCCGTCTCCAGGTGACAGGGAATGATGTCCAGAATGATTTTCTGGATTTGCTCAAAATCCTCCGGCACACCGGCCACATCGGGAAAAATGATCCGGATGTGGCCCTCGCCCATCTCCAGAGCCTGGGCCCGGATGCCGCAGCCGGTGATGGCGCTGTTGATGGCCTCCGGGGAAAAGCTGTCGGCGCCGATCTGCATGAGGGCGGCAATGGCCGCCCGGCGCAGCTCCGTGGTGGGTGCGGCAGGCCGACGGGCAAAGAGGGCCTCACGCCATCTCAAGCCCTGGTCCTCCGCGGTGGCGAGGATGCTCTCCCGCTGGGCCGTCTCCGCCTGGGCCTCCACCTGGTCAAAGGCATCGCCCAGGGCTTCGACTTCTGCGCCGCTGAGAGTGCCCTCTTCCAGGGCGTAGATGCCGATGGGGCGCAGCAGGTCCCGCAAATAGGCAGCATAGCTCATGTTACTCCTCCATCTCCGTCAGTGTCACCGTGCCCAGCCGGGGCAGCACCGTGGCGTCCCCAGCAAGGTCCGCCTCAGGCAAAAGCAGGTGGCAGTTCTCCACGCCCTCCACCTCATAGAGCAGGCGGGTGAGCTCCGCCATGTGCACCGGCTGGCCCAGCTTTTCTCCCGTGAACCAATTCTCCAGCGCCTCCCGTGCGGCACTCTCCACCGTCTCAAAGGCCACGCCCTCCTTGGGGAGAAGCTCCGCCGTCACCGCCACTTCCTCCGCCGCGGGGGAGAGCACCTGTACGTCCACGGCGATCTCCCGCTTGGCCTGCAGGTCCGCCCGGATCTCCTCCAGCAGCTCCGCCGAGGGCAGTCCCGCCGGGGTGGACACATAGACGTCCACAGTGCCGATGCCCCTGGCCCGGCCCACGGCCACCGCCGCCGCCACGCCCTCGTGGCCCATGGCCACCTGTTCATAGAAGGCAGCGTTAGCTCCGTTGGGCAGCCGCTGGTAGCTCTCCAGCACCCGGCTCCGGAGGCTCTCGTCGCTCTCCGCCTCCCGGCCGCCCACAAAGGCCGCTGGGTTGGTGCACCGGACGATGCCTCCGGGCATGGCCGCCATCAGCACCACCGTATGGGCGGCGGTGTTGCCTGCGGCGCCGGCCTCCACCGCCTCTGCGCCGGTTTCCACCGCCAGCTCACCCACCGGCAGCACGGCCTCCTCCAGCGTCTGGTAGCGCACGTTTTCCGCCGTCATGCACACCGTGCCCGCCGGAACGGTCAGATCCGCCGCCGGGGTGGTGTCCACCTCAAAGCGCAGCGTCCCCACCGCCTTCACCGCGGCGGTCCGGGTCAGTCCCCGCAGCTGGGCGTGGCTGTCCAAAAACTCCCCCTGGGCCGTCTGGGGAAAGCTCTGGCTGAGCACCCAGTCTGTCTGGATGGACAGCGCCTGGATCTGGGCTGCCGCGGCGTACAGCCGCACCGCCAGGTCGCAGTCATCGTCAGGCCGGACTCCGGCACGCGCCGCAAAGCCCTCCATCAGCTCCTCGTAAATCTCCTCAATCTCCCGCATCTCCTCATCCTCCTTCCACCGTCAGCTCTACGGACACCGTCTGCTCCTGGGCTCTGAGCTCCACTCGCAGCCGATCGTCCTCCAGAGTCACCGCCGTCACCGTCAGCTCCGGCATCTGGGCCATGGCCTCCGCCACATACTGCTCCGCAGCGCCCTGGCGCTCTGCCACCGGCAGCCGCCCCAGCTGATACAGCCGGCTGCCCAGCTCCGGCCAGAAGGGAAAGCTCCCCCGTCGGGCCGTCAGACGGAACAGCACGTTTTGCAGCAGCGTCTCGCTGCCCTCCGTCTCGGCCAGACCGCCGGGGCCCGGCACATAGTCTCCGTCCCGGATCCGCAATGCCATTTCCATCCCTCCTCAGCCCAGAATAAAGGGCCGGTATTTCACGCCGTTGATGTACAAATCGCCCCAGATGTCCACCCGGCCGTTGCTGCGGACCCAGATGGAGGCGTTCTCTGTGTGAAGGCACAGCTCTCCGGGCCCCAGGCCCTCCGGCGGGTCGGTCTCCTCCGCCCCGGCCACGCAGGCCTCCTGGCCGCCGGTGCCGCCTTTGATGACCAGCACCATGTCCCCGTTCCGGGGGCGCCAGCTGATGCCCGTGGGGGCATAGATGGGCAGGTCCCGGACCTCGCCCCGGGTCATCACGCCGGCGTTTTCCCCGGAGATGGTGGTCACGCCCAGGTCTGCAGAAGTCTCCACCGCCGTTCCCTGGCGCAGCTTTTGGGAAATCCACATCTCTCTTCACTCCTTCCGCAGGGTCAGCCGGCAGGTCTCTCCGTCGCTGCCGCAGGCGTTGAGCGCCTCGTGGACCCGGTAGGTGCCGCCTAAGCCTGCCTCTGTCAGTCCCAGGATCACCTGGTCCCCGGGCCAGGCCAGGAAGCTGCCCTGCAGCGTCACTTCGATCTCCACCGCGTCCTGGGCCGACTGGGCGATCTGATACTCTCCCGTGTAGCGCATGGCCGACCAGGTGCTCTGTCCCGGGGTGTAGAGTACCCGCCGGCAGCTGCCGCCCCGACGCAGGAATTCCTCATTCCGGGCGGTGTGGGTCACGCCCCGCACCTTGTCCACCACCAGCACCTCGGAGAGCACACCGTAGCGCTTCTCCCGCTTGACCAGGGACAGGATAGGGGACCCGTCCCCCACCCAAAACCGCTTCCCCGGCTGCTCCGGCGCGGCGATCAGCTCCCCCACCGGGGTAAAGCGGGGCGTAAAGCCGCCGTAGACCCGGGTAAAGCCCTCCAGGGCCTTCCACTGGCTGGACCCGGAGGAGACCTGATAGGGCCCCGACAGGTCCTTCCACTGGCGGCAGGTAATGCCGAAGGGAGCCACATAGGTCCGCAGCAGCTCCTGGGTGGTGGCCCGCTGATAGACGGCGGCGGTGGCCTCGTTGTCCAGCAGCAGCGCCGCCAGGCCTCGCCCCGTCACCGTCAGCAGATCCCCCCGGTCCGAGCGCTCGGCCACATACTCGTCCACCACGCCGTAAAACTGGATCTGCCCGTCCACAAAGGCGCCGAAGCGGCTGCACTCCGGCAAAATCTTCCCCATGCCCGCCTCGTAGGCGCAGGTGACGGAGAAGCTGTCACAGGGCACGCCTCCGGTGTAGCGCAGCTCCCACTCCACCAGCACCGGCAGGTCGTAGCTCTTTTTGTCCCAGGTGGTCACACGGGCCTTCATGGCACCACCACCTTCTGCCCCGGATAGATCAGGTTGGGGTTCTTGATCTGGGGGTTGGCGGCGATCAGGGCGCTGAGGGTCACACCGTAGCGCCCCGCGATGCCCCAAAGGGTGTCCCCCTGGACCACCGTGTGGGTCCGCTTTTGGGCGGTGGCGGTCTCTGTCTGGGCGCTGCCGCCGGAGGTGGTGGAAGAGGTCACCGGCGTCAGACCGCTCACATACCGGTCAAAGCACTCCCAGAACTCAAAGCTGTAATTCACATAGTCCGGCCGGGGCTGCTGCTCCAGCCGCAGCGCCACAAAGTAAGCGTTGGCCGTCATCCACACCGGGTGGACCAAAAGGCCCGGCTCGTCCTGGTAGAACACCACTGCCAGGCTGCGGAACTGGTCATAGGCCCCCTGGCCCACGAACTCTCCCTGACCCCGCATCACCCGTCGGGTCAGGCCCAGGTCCTGAAGGCAGTAGCGCCCGAAGGGCACCTTGTGGACCGCCACCTGCCGCTCATAGGTGATGGAGTATACCGCCGGGTTGTGGGGCCATACAAAGTCCTTGTAGCGCATGGGCGTCAACTGCTGCATGGTCGTCTCCTCCTTCTGCCGTGCCTTTTCGGCGCGGCGCTTTTGGGCTCAGTAGAGGGGATACCCGCCGTCAAAGCGCCGAGCGTCCCGCTCCAAAGTGAGGGCCAGGGACAGCACGTCCGCCGTCCCGGCGGCGGTGCCCGACTCCGTCCGCCAGATCATCTGGGCGCCGCCGCTCTCTGTCCCCTGGCCGCTTCCTGCGGGGCGGCTCAGCGCCAGCGGATAGGGCCCCTGGTCCCAGGTTTTGCCCTCCCGGACCTGCTGGTCTCCCTCCGTCATTTTCTCCTGGCTTTCCGCCTGCCCTATAGGGCTCTCCGGCGCCTGGGAACGGGGAAGCGGGCTCTGCTCCCAGGCGCCTTGGGAGGCGGCGGTGCCAGCCTCCTCCGCCGCCTCCCCCGGGCTGCTTCGCCTGGCCCGCTCTTCGTCCTCGGCCTCCTCCGGGCGCTTCCGGACAGAGCCGGTGAGCAGGGCGTTCCACAGCTCCATCTGCCGCTCCAGCGCCTCTTGAATGAAGTCCATCACGAACCCTCCCGCAGATGGGCGAACCGGTCGGCGTCAAAGGCCGGGTTCACCGCTTTGCCACCGACAGAGGGCCGGTCGGCAGCGGAGAGGGCCTCTAAAAGCGCCTCCATCTGCCCCACCGTCAGCTCCTCCAGCACCGCCCGGGCGTCGGGGAACATCCGCTGCCCCTGGCTAAAACAGGCCTGGGAGAGCACCTCCGCGTTGCCCAGAAGCCCCCGCTGGGCCTCGTCGGTGTCCGCCAGAGACTGACGGATGGTCAAAAGGGTCAGCGCCCGAAGGGGCCTGAGCTCCTCGATGTCCCTCATGCGCTCACCTCGATGCGCTTGGCCGCCAGCACCGTCACCTTCTCCGCCACCATGGCGTTGAGTTCGCCCTCCTCGGCGATGGTGCTCCACTGGCAGCCGCTGTAAATGACCCGGCGGTCGGGCTTGCAGATGACCAGAGAGAAGTCGCTGAGGTCATAGAAGCTGATGCCGTCGCTGATGGCGTCGTCGGTGGCATAGAGCCGCGTCAGCTCCAGCACATACTTGGTCTGTCCGGGGATGGTGGTCACCGGCTCGCTCTCGCCGAAGGCCTCCACGCTCTGACTGGTTTTGGAGGCCTTGGAGCTGTAGCTCTGGACCACCGCCACCTTCTTTCCGTCCACCTCCAGATAGATGTCCGCACTGGTGGGGAATCCTGTGATTTCCATGTCCTGTCCTCCTTACACCGTGATGTGGGCCGTCAGCCGGATCTGGTTGAGGCCGTGGGCCACCACGAACTCAAACTCCACCAGGCACACGGTGGGGTCGCTCTCCTCCGGGGTGACGGTCACACTGCCGTAGCTGTCGATGATCTCGGAGCGTACCTTGCTCTCCAACTCCACGATCACCTGGGAGCGAATGGCGCTGCGGGTCTGGGCCGTATTCTTGCTGCGGGTGAACTTGCTGCGCAGCGAAGTGCGGATGGTGGGGATCACGTCGTCCACAATGAGGATGGTGGTGGCCTCCCGCCAGGTGGCGTCGGCGCTGCCGCCGGTTGTGGTGCGGGTGGTGATGCCCCGCACCGGGGAGAGAATGCCCGCCGACACCTCCAGAGGCGTCACGCCGCCCCGGACCAGCAGGTCGATGTCGTTGTCACCATACTGCTCCGTCAGGCCGGAAAGGCCGTAGAGCGTGGCGCCATTCAGGGGCACCGCCGGGTCATGGCTCACGGCGATGGCTGCCGCCACCGCCGCCGCGCCGAACACGCCCGGCAGCACCTTGCCCTGGCTGTCCAGCACGTCGGGGCCCACCAGCAGCACCCGCTCGGAATTGAGCTTCTCCGCCCGGGCCACCAGCTCCGCCGCCTTGTCGCCGTCGCCGCCCACCACGGCGATGCGCTCCCGGCGGTTGGCGGAGGCCTCCTGCACGCTGTCCCGCAGGGCCTGCTGCACGGTCTCGTCTGCGCTGTCGCAGACCATGATCTGTACGCTCTCCTCCGCCCCCAGCAGAGCAAAGGCCGCCTGGTAGTCCTCCAGGGCGCCGGTGCCGCCTACGGCGGCGGCCAGCACGGTGGAGGCACCACCGGCAAAGAGCAGCTGCAGCAGCGTAGACATACCGGGGGTCTCCTGATCCTCCCCAAAGGCCGCCACACCGGCGGCATAGCCGGTGACGGTCACCACAGTGCCGACGCTCTCCCCGTTCTGGGCCAGAGCCGCCACGCCGATGACCTTGTTGGCCCTGCCTCCCGCCACAATGGAGGAGGCGTCATAGGAGGAGTAGACTCCCGGCCGCTCATGAATGGTACTCAGCATTCCTTCATCACGCCTTTCAGTTCAAAATCCAGTATCTCGCCGGTCTCGGCGGAGGCGGTGGCCGTGAACTGGGCGGTGTACTCCGCCGTTCCCCGGCGCAGATAGAGGCCGCTGTCCTCGTCCCACTCCGTCTGCCCCCACTGCAGGCTCCGCAGCCGCAGTCCCGCAGGCAGCCCGGCCATCAGCGTCTCCGCCGCCGTCTCCATGGCACTTTCACACGCGTCGGCTCCGTCGGGGGCGTAGACGTCCACGGACACGGTGACTTCCAGCATCCGGCCATAGATCTCCCTCTCCGTTCCCGCGTCCGGGTCGTAGACAGTGCCAAGATATCCCCCCAGGCCCATGGGCTTTCCAGCGGCCTGGGCCACGCCGATGACTGCCACCGGACCGGTGTAGCTTCGCTCCGCCTGGGTGCCGAAGCGGCCCAAGGCCGTCAGCCCCGCCCCCTTCAGAGCGGAGAGGATGGCCTCCTTGACCTGATTGAGTCCCGTCATTGTGCCGCCTCCCGTCTGCATTCTAAGGTGCCCCACCAGTGGGACAGGGCGTCTCCGATCCGAATGGGCTCAGCGGAGCGAACTGCGAAGTCCTGCCCCTGCCACTGCACCGTGTCCCCCACGGCCAGGGGCCCCTGCCCCAGGTAGAGCCACACCCGCCGGTCCCGCTTTCCCAGGGCCGTGGCGGTCTGGGGGAGCTCCTGCTCCCCCAGCGTGGGCTGGATAAAAGCCCGCACCTGCGTCAGCTGCCCGTCGTGGAGCAGCTGAGCCGTCCCGCCGTACCGGGTCAGGACGCGGCCAAACCAAAGTCCGCTCATGCCCGCACCCCCCGGAAGCAAAAGCCGCCGTCATCCAGATAGGGCGCCATCATCCGCTCCGCCAGCTCCCGCAAAGCTTTGGCGGAACCGGTGCCCTCCCCTCCGGCGGAGGCCGTGACAGACACGTCCCCGGCCCGGAAGGAGACGCCACCGCCGCCGGCGGCGTCCGTTTCATA
The DNA here is from genome assembly GCA_902478785.1 of uncultured Oscillospiraceae bacterium. Taxonomy (GTDB): domain Bacteria; phylum Bacillota; class Clostridia; order Oscillospirales; family Oscillospiraceae; genus Oscillibacter. The sequence goes on along the minus strand of CABSMJ010000007.1, from coordinate 17,462 downwards.
GAGGGCGGCGCAGGCAAGACAGGCCCCGGCGCAGGCAAAGGCGCTGCCGCACGCCTCCGGTGTCACGCCCTGGCGCAGCCGCCGCACCAGCTCCTCCTGGGCCACCTGGCAGAAGGTCTCCAGCAGAGCGTCCTCCGTAGAGCCGCTCATGGCCTTGGCCAGAGCGATGATCTCCTCCAGCATCTTAAAACCCCTCCCCTCTTCGCGTTCTCCTTCTCCGTTAGACCGTCAGCACCTTGGCTGCGTCCTGATAGAGCTTGGCAAAGCCGGAGATGGAGGTGATGGCCGCCCGCTCCAGCTGGCGGTCGATGAGCTTGTCGTACTCCACGGTCACGTCGCTGCCGCAGATCATCTCCAGGGCGTAGCCCCGGTCCAGACCGATGAGGGTGGAGGCGGGCAGGGCGGAGGTGCGCAGGAGCTTGGCCCCCAGAGGGGTGGTCAGGGTGCCGGTGCCCTGGAAGTTCAGTCCGGTCAGAGGGTTCTGGAACTCCTGGAGCTTGAGCATGGCCAGCATCATGTCGTCGGATACCAAAAGCGTATTCATGGCATAGGGCGCAAACTGGCTCCAGAAGTCCAGCAGCGCGTCATAGCTCAGCGTGCCCGCCTGGCCGCCGATGGGGCTGGTGCCCACCTTCAGGGCTTCGGCGGCATTGTCGTTGCCGTCACCGTTCTGGATGACGGAGATGGCGTCCTCCAGGTGCATCCGGGCGATGTAGGCGCCGATCTGGCGCAGCGTCACGGAAAAGAGGTCCAGGCGCTGGAAGCGGATGGCCTCATAGGAGGCCACCAGCATCCTGCCCCGCTTGTGGAGGCGCACCAGATTCTCCTGGGTGCGGATGGTGGTGGTGGGGATGAAGCTGCCCTCCTCCACCCGCTTGAGCTCCTTGTCGGCCTCCGTGGGCACGGCGGCGATGGAGCGGTAATCCATGCCGTCAAAGCGGGTCACCGTGGCGGTGATGCTGGGCAGGATGTTCTCCTCCTCCATGCCCTGACGCACCACCCGGGAGACGAACTCGGGGAACAGCACGGCGGAGTCGGTGGTGTGGAAGAACTTCTCCACCATGTCGCTGCCGGCGCCCTTGACGTGGATGTCAAAGCGCTTGAGCTGGCGCTGGAAGGCGTCCAGCCCCTCCAGGGCGGTGCCCCGGTAGTTCTCGCTGGGGTCCATGTCCTCCAGCACCTGGGTGAAGCTGCGGCCCGCCTGGCCGTACATCCCCTTTTCCAGTTTCAGCGTCTCGTAATGTGCACTCATCGCTCTCACTCCTCCTTACAGTACAAAGGCCACAGTCTCGGCGGCCTCGTCCACATCCAGCACCAGATAGGCCGTGCCGCTCTCAGAAGTCTTGACGCCGCCGTTGGCATCGGCAGCCAGCTTGGTCCAGCCCGCCGCGGGAGCACCGCCGCTGTACTTCACGGTGGCCACGCCGCCCAGCTGCACGGTGCAGGCCTTCTTGTCCCTTGCCACATGGAGCACCACGCCGGCAAAGGCCCCGCCGTCCTGGCACTTCGCCACCGTGCCGGCAGCGGAGACCTGGACCACATGGCCCTCGGTCACGTCGGCGCATCCAAAGGTGGCGCCCCACTGGCCCACGCCGTCAAAAGAGATCTTCATGTCCATCCTCCTGTCAAAATATTGGTTGAATTCCCGCGTATCTTGTCCTTTTCCGTCGACACATGGCCGATGAAAGAGGGAAACGCCTCCTCAGGACGCCTCACACCAGAAAGGCGCCCTCGTCGCCGTTTTGCTTTCCGGCAGCGGCGGCAGACCGCAGCTGAGGCTCCGGGCAAAACCGCTCCTCGGCCCGGCGGCGGTAGACCCGCCGCAGCTCCAGAAGCTCCGGCTCCTCCAGCTTGTCGGCGATGCCGCCGAACAGCGCCCCGTCCAGGGTGTCGTCGCTGAGCATGGCCAGTTTGACCACCTCGCTGCGCAGCTCCTTGAGATAGCGCCGCCCCAGCTCCGCCTCCCGGCACAGCGTCTTCCACTGCTCGCCGCTTGGGCGCTTCTCCCCGTTGGCCCCCCAGCGCTTTTTCAGCACGCCGGCCTCCCGCTGGGCGGGCACCGCCACAAAGGACCACTCATAGGCGTCGGTGGGGTGACGCAGCTCCTGATAGCACAGCTTCCCGCCGTAGCTGCGGCCGGGTACGTGCTCACAGGGAGTGGCGCTGCCGCAGATGGAGCAGACGCACTCCGCCACGCTGCACCCCACGGAGACCTCCTTCTTGATGCCCGCTTCGATCTCGGCGATCAGGTCGGCGTTCTTGTCGCTGCGCAGCATATAGGCCCAGCCCTTGAGATAATATAGGTCGTCCCCTGCCGCCGTCACGGCGCCATCCTCCCGGCACACCTCCGTGCGGTAGATGCGGGCCGTCTGTCCCTCCGCGGACCACTGGTGGTCGAACAGACCACTCTTGCCCACGAACAGCTCGCCCAGCCGCTCCAGGGCCTCCCGGTCGAACCGCTGGAAATCCCGGTCCACCTCGTTATCGCAAAGGCGCAGGGAGAAAACGTAGACGTCCTCCGCCTTCAGCTCCCCCTTGGACAGGGTGTTGATCTCCTCCAGGTCCCGCTGTTCCACCTGTCCCGGCTGTGCCCCGGACTGTTCCTTCCGGATCTCCATCTCTCCGGTCACTCCTCTCTTTTCCTTTTTTGTTTCAAATGTCCCCTCTATTGGGCCCCGCGCTCCTCCCAGTCGTTCTCCAGCTGCAAGCGCCGGACTTCCTCCCGATACAGTGCCGCTCGGGCCATTCCCCAGACAGCCCCTACCGGCCCTGTCCGGGGCCCTGCATGATTTCATCTGCCTGGGCGGAAGTGAGTTCCGCCCGGCACCAAGGCTTTGTCCTCCGGCGCGCCTCGCCTGCGGCTCGGAAGAGTCCCGGCGGCCTATTGCCCGGCTCCGCGCTCCTCCCGGTCGTTTTCCAACTGCAAGCGCCAGGCTTCCTCCCGGTACAGTGCCGCACGGGCCATTCCCCAGACAGGCCCTGCCGGCCCTGTCCGGGGGCCCCGCATGATTTCACCTGCCTGGGCGGAAGTGAATCCCGCCCGGCATCAAGACTTTGCCCTCCGGCCAAACCCTTGCACGCGCCTTCCCGGCGCGCCTCGCCTGCGGCTCGGAAGAGTCCCGGCGGCCTATTGCCCGGCCCCGCGCTCCTCCCGGTCGTTCTCCAGCTGCAAACGCCGGGCCTCCTCCCGGTACAGTGCCGCACGGGCCATTCCCCAGACAGGCCCTGCCGGCCCTGTCCGGGGGCCCCGCATGATTTCACCTGCCTGGGCGGAAGTGAATCCCGCCCGGCATCAAGACTTTGCCCTCCGGCCAAACCCTTGCACGCGCCTTCCCGGCGCGCCTCGCCTGCGGCTCGGAAGAGTCCCGGCGGCCTATTGCCCGGCCCCGCGCTCCTCCCGGTCGTTCTCCAGCTGCAAACGCCGGGCCTCCTCCCGGTACAGCGCCGCCCGGGCCTCTTCCACCTCATCCTGCAGATTGATGTCGTCCCAGAGCACCTCAAAGGCGCAGCTGTATCCGTGCATCCGCAACCACAGCCGGCAGATGCGCTCGATAATTGGGGTGAGGCTGCGCCGAATAGCAGTGATCTCGGTGGTCAAAAGGTCCGCCTGCTGGGAGCTCATCCGCTCCGTGGAGGACCAGTTGAGGCCCAGCATGAAGGGCGGGATACCGGTCTTGGCCACGATCTGCTCCAAAATCTGACGCACAGGCACCTCGCTGTCCAAAATCTGGTTGTCGGCGCCGATGACCTTGATGTCCACATCGCCCACGGCCACAAAGTCCCGCACGCCGCCGGAGTGGCTCTCCTGCATGGCGGCAGACCACTCCCGGGCGATCTCCTGACTGCGTTCCCGGGCCAGGGTGCCGGACAACTCTCCCTCGCCGGGCTTGTACACCACGGCAAAGCGCACATTGCCGCACCGGTCCCAGTTGAGTCCCATGGCGTGATAGACCTTCATCAGCAGCTCCGTCAAAAAGGGCATGGACCGGAGCAGCGACACCCCGTAGGGGCTGTCGGTCTCAGGATTGAGCGGTGTGAACAGCAGCAGCTCCTGTCGGGGCAGCGGCTGCATCTGGCCCCGCTCGTCAGGACCGCACAGCAAAAACTCCAGAGGCGACGCCCCCTCCCGGATCTCCAGGTCCTCCACCCGGCCGCACAGCAGCGCGGCGATGTCGCTACCGTCCAAGTAGGGCACGATCTCGCCCACCGCCCTGCCGCAGACCAGAAGGGAGTCCACATAGCAGTCCAAAAAGGCGTTGATGCCGAATTGTCCCCGGCCCACCGCCACGGTCCGCAGGAATTCCTGCAAAGCCGCCTCCGCGCTCCGGTCCTTGCAGGCGGCGGTGACACCGCCCACCATGCGCACGATCTTGTAGATGGCCGCGTCCACCACCGGCACAGCCTCCCGGATAGCCCGGTAGATCTGGATCTCTCCGCCCCGCAAGGGCACATACCGGTCCAGCACCCCAAAGGGCTGCCGGTCCACCGCCCGCAGCTGCACCGCCTCTGCAGCGGCCGCCTGGGCCTTTTTCCGTCTGAAAATGTCCATGTATTCCTCCTTGCGGGCCTCTTCCGGCCCTTTTTTCGTCCCTGTCGGCTGCCTACCGCTCCACAAAGGTGGCGGCAAAACCGCCGGAGCGCCGTCCCGCCACCGTGGCCGCGAAATAGCGCATATCGTCCATGGCGTGGTCGTTCTCCTTTTTGGGGGCATCCCGTCCGGCCTTGGGGTCCCAGCAGTACAATGCCATCTCCCGCAGGCAATCCTTGCACCCCCGGCAGATGACCAGCCGCCCCTCTCGCAGGAGATCGGCGGTGATGCGGATGCCGTCGGCTACGTCGTTGACCGCCCGCACCACGGTAAACCCCGCCTGCCGCAGGGCCTGAATAAAGCTGGCAGCGGAGGGGTCCACCACCACCTGCTCAATGGTCCGCTCTCCCACCAGGCGCCGCAGGTCCTCCACGTACTCCGCGTCGGTCTTTTGCCGCCCCTGGGCCCGGGAGTCGTAGTAGTACTCCTTCACCCGGTACCACACGTTTCCCATCTGGCCCCACAGGCCGAAGGAGGCAGGATTGGTGGTACCGTAGTCCACGGACACGCACCACCGGGAAAAGGGCCCCTTAGGGGACTCCGGGCAGTCCCGCTCCCGATCAAAGAAGTCATAGATGAGCCCCTCCGCCGCCGTCCATTCGCCTAAGATGAAGCGCCGGTAAAAGGTGCCGGTGTAGGAGTTTCGGTATCGGGCCCGGACCCGCTGGCTCAGGGAGGGATTGTCGTCCATGGTGAAGTGGAGGTAGAGGGCGTTGCGCTCTTCGGCGCGCTGGATCCACTCCCGATAGAACCAGTGCTCCGGCCCCTGGGGATTGCAGGAGAACCACAGCCGGCTGCCGGTAACGCTGCACCGGGCGCAGGCCTGCTCCACAAAGCTGCGGGGCATCAGGGCCACCTCGTCCAGCAGCGCTCCGGCCAGCGTCACGCCCTGGATCAGGGCGGCGCTGGACTCGTCGTGGCCGCCGAAGAGGAAAAAGCGGTTCTCCCGTCCGGCAAAGCGGATGATGAGGGTGTGTTCCGAGCGCTGCTCCCGGCACTGGAACCCTAGGCTCCGCAGCAGGGGCAGCAGCTCTGTGAGCACATTCCGCCGCAGGGATACGATGCTCTTGCCGCATAGGGCGAACTGCCGCCCGTCAAAGGCCGCCATGGCCCAGCAGACAAACCCCAAACTCACACACAGCGTCTTGCCCGAGCGCACCGCCCCGTCGCAGATGATGGCGTCCTTGTCCCGGTCGGTGCCGCACCACCAGGTCAGCGCCCGCTTCTGCTTGGGGGAAAACCGGCTGATGCGGATGCAGCCTCGTCTCACAAGGCCTCCTCTCCCGCGTCCTCCAGAGCCCGGAACAGCTCCAGCGCACCGTCGCCGCTGTCGCTGAGCAGTTCGCACAGGGCCTCCAGGGCCCGCACCCGGTCGATGAACTTGACCTCAATGGTGCCGTCTCCCCGGGTTTTCAGCTCTGCCACCGCCGCCAGATCCAGCTTGGCCGGGTCACAGCTCCGGTCCAGGGCCAGGCGCACCGCGTCGTTGGCCCGTCCATAGGCTAGCTCGCACAGCCGTCGCACCGCATCCTCCCGCCGGATCTGTCCGCTCAGGTCCGCTCGCCCCTGTTCCAGAAGCTGTTCCACGCCCTTGTCCCGCAAAGCCCGGAGCCCGTCCTTCAAGCCGGCCTCCCGGGCCGCCTGCCAGGGGTCCATGGTCCGCAGGTAGGCGGCGGAAAAGCGCCGCCGCTGCTCCTGAGATGCCTCCATTCCGCTCACGTCCTTTCGCTTTCAGGCTTTCAAAGAGGGGCCGCCGCACGGGAAAACGTGCATCATTGCGTGCACTGCCGGCCTTTTTTTCTTTTTCAGCCCCGCCTTTTTTACCCTTTGGGAAGGGGCTTCGCCCTGTTTTGACCGCAATTTGCCCACCTGGAGCGGACTCCCGGAACGCTCCTTACTGCTTTTTGCCGAAATCTCCGGACCACAGCGAAAAAATATGAATAAATCATTGACGAACACCGTCATTCGTCGTATGATTATTCAAGTCAAATGACGGAAATTCAGAGAATAGTCTGCCTTTCCGTTGAATAATCAGTATTTTTCTATGAAAAAAAATTCATAACTCCGGAAGAATAGGAAAGGGGCAAGATAAAAATGGCAAGCTTGTGGGGCGGCCGGTTTGAAAAAGACATGGATGAGATCGTGAAAAAATACAACGCCTCCATCTTTTTTGACCAGCGTATGTATAATGAGGACATTGACGGCAGTGTGGCCCATGTGACCATGCTGGCCCAGCAGGGCATCGTCACCGAGGCGGAGCGGGACCAGATCATCGCCGGCCTGGAGGGGATTCGGGCAGATATCGCCAGCGGGAAGATCGTCTTCACCGTGGAGGATGAGGACATCCACATGGGCATCGAGAGCCGCCTGATCCAGCGCATCGGCGAGGTGGGCAAGAAGCTCCATACCGCCCGCAGCCGCAACGATCAGTGCCAGGTGGACGGTCGGCTGTATCTGAAGAAGGAGATCCGGGAGATCCTGGACAGCCTGTGCCACCTGGAGAGCGTGATTTTGGACAAGGCGGAGAAATACGCCGATGAGATCACCGTGGGCTTCACCCACCTCCAGCACGCCCAGCCCATCACCGTGGGGTTCGTGTTCATGGCCTACTTCCAGATGTTCAAGCGGGATATCCAGCGTCTGCAGGACACTCTGGAGCGCATGGACTACAATCCCCTGGGCTCCTGCGCCCTGGCAGGCACCACCATGCCCATCGACCGGCATCTGACCAGCCAGCTGCTGGGTTTTGCCGCTCCCTGTGAGAACGCCATGGACGGCGTCAGCGACCGGGATTACAGCCTGGAGTTCCTCAGTGACGCATCCATCTCCATGATGCACCTGTCCCGCTGGGCGGAGGAGTTCGCCTGGTGGAACTCCTCGGAGTTCTCCTACATCGCCATCGACGACAGCTTCTGCACCGGCAGCAGCATCATGCCCCAGAAGAAGAACCCGGATATGGCCGAGCTGATCCGTGGCAAGGTGGGCCGGGTCTACGGCGATCTCATGCAGCTGCTGACCGTTATGAAGGGCACGCCTCTGGCCTATAACAAGGACTTCCAGGAGGACAAGGAGAGCCTCTTTGACGCCATCGACACCTGGAAGGCCACCATCCAGATCTTCGCCAAGATGCTGGACAAGACCGAGTTCCGCATGGACCAGATTCAAAAGCAGCTGAGCAAGGGATTCCTGAACGCCACCGACATTGCCGAGCACCTGGCCAAGCAGGGCATCCCCTTCCGGGAGGCCCACTCCATCGTGGGCCGCATGGTCAAGACCTGTGAGAAGAAGGGCTGTGACTTTGAGGACCTGACGGCGGAGGATCTGGCCGCCATCGACGCCCGGGTGACGCCCGCCTCTCTGGGGGACATCAGCATCCCCACCTGTGTGAATGCCCGCAAGTCCTTCGGCGGCACCTCCCCGGTGGAGGTGCGGCGTCAGATTGCCGTGGGCCGGGAGTGGCTCAACGGTCTGGCCCAGGAGTAAGGAGCATACCCTATGCGGATTAAAGTTTTGATGACCGATAAGGCCACCAGCCGGGCTACCATGGACGAGCGGGAAAAAATGCTCTCCGCCGCCGTGTCGGCGGGGACGGAGATCTCGGTGGACTGTATCCCCCGGGGCCCTGACGAGCTGGACTGCCACACCGACGAGGCCTTTGCCGCCCCGGAGCTGGTGAAGCTGGCCATCCGGGCGGAGCAGGAGGGCTTTGACGCCATCGTGATCTACTGCTTCAGCGACGTGGGCCTGGAGGCCCTGCGGGAAAACGTGCGGATCCCGGTGATCGCCCCGGGGGAAACGACCCTGGCGGTGGCCCAGACCCTGTGCAACCGCCTGGTGGTGGTCACCGGCGCCTCCTGGAACATTCCCCGCACCTACCGCCGGCTCATGCGCAATCCCATCGCCCGGGAGAAGATGGCTGCGGTGGTGGCTCTGGATATCCCCTCGGAGCACCTGCGGGAGGACCCGGATGCCACCCGCAAGCGATTGCAGGAGGTCTGCGGCCAGGCTGTGGAGCGCTATGGCGCCGACGGCGTGGTGCTGGGCTGCCTGGGCATGGCCGGCTACGGCGATGAGTTGGAGCGGCTGTACCCAGTGAAGGTACTGGACCCGGCCATGATCGCCGTGGGCTGGGCGGAGCTGTGTGTGCGCCTGGGCCTGCGGCATATTCCGGCCCAGTACCGCCCCTTTACCAACGAGAGCCACGTGGAGCTGTAAGGCTTCCATCGAGGCATCTGACAAAAAAGCAAGCGAGAAAAAAGAGGAGACGGCATGGCCGTCTCCGGGAAGGGAAAAATCATATGGACTATGGAATCCTGTCTGTCGTTCCGGCAGTACTGGCCATCGCTCTGGCGATTCTCACCAAGAACATCGTGGTGTCGCTGGTGGTGGCAGTTTTTGCCGGGTCTACCATCCTTTGCGGCTGGAACCCGATCACCGGCTTTCTGGAGGTGACCCACACCCACATCTTCGCAGCGCTGTCTGAGCCCTCCAATATGCAAGCGCTGTTCATGATGACCATCATCTCCGGCTTCATTGCCCTGCTGACTCGTTCCGGCGGCGCCGGCGCCTTCACCTCTGTGGTCACCAAGAAGGTGAACTCCCGGGCCAAGTGCGAAACCGGCATCTTCCTGGGCGGCCTGTTTGTGTGGTTCACGGATACCGGCAACTCCCTGATCGTGGGCCCCATCTTTGAATCCCTGGCGGAAAAGCTGCGGGTCTCCCGGGAGAAGTTCTCCTACATTCTGGACTGCACCACCTCCCCCATCTGCTCCATGGTACCCATCATCGGCTGGGGCGTCACCACCATCTCCCTGATCCAGGCGGAGCTGGATGCGGCCTCCATTACGGATGTCACCGGTATGGACGTGTTCATCCAGGGCATCCCCTTCAACTTCTATGCCATTTTGACGCTGTTTATGGCGGGACTGGTCTCTGTGACCCAGTGGGATTACGGCCCCATGCTCAAGGCCCAGAACCGGGCCATGAAGACCGGCCAGACCCTGCGGGAGGGCGGCATCCCCATGCGCAGTGAAAATGACAACTCTCCCAAGACCAGCGCCAAGGAGGGCAAGGTCAGCACCATGGTGATCCCCCTGATCTGCCTGCTGATCGCGCTGTTCGCCTACCTGTTCTCCAAGGACTTCCTCCACACCCAGGTGCCCGGCAGTGAGCTGCGCACCGGCATCGCCTCCGCCTTTCTCTTCGCCACGGTGGTGCTGATCGTGCTGTGCCTGAAGGAGAAGCTGTTCACCTTTGAGGAGTGCGTCAGCATCTATACCAAGGGCTGCGCCAACGCCATGTTCATGTGCGTGGTGCTGGTGCTGGCCTGGTCGCTGTCCAGTGTCACCAGCACTCTGGACACCGCCGGCTACCTGATCCACATCTCCTCCGGCTTCCTGGCCCCGGGCATGCTGCCTCTGGTCATGTTCCTCATCGGCGCTGTCATGTCCTTCGCCACCGGCACCTCCTGGGGCACCATGGGCGTGCTGATGCCTCTGGGCCTGCCTGTGGCCATCGATATGGGCGCCTCTCTGCCTCTGGTCTCTGCGGCCATCGTGGGCGGCGGCCTCTTTGGCGATCACTGCTCCCCCATCTCCGATACCACCGTGCTGGCCTCCATCGGCGCCAGCTGCGACCACGTGGACCACTTTGAGACTCAGATGCCCTATGCCGTCACCGTGGCGGTGATCTGTGGGATCATGTTCCTGGTGGCTGGCTGGGTCAACAGCCCCATCATGCTGGCCGTAGCCCTGGTGGCTTTGACCGTGGTGGTGTTCATCCTCCATAAGCTTTCCGTCAGACGTTTGGGCCAGGTAAAGACACCGGGCGGTCAGGCGCAGACGAAAGTCTGATATCCATCGTACATCTTATATATTGGGCCCTGCGCACCCAAAGCGCAGGGCCCCATCCTGCATTTTAGAAAAGGAGCGATAAGCCATGAAGGAATCCCTGTGGCCGAAGGGCAAAAAGAGCGCGGCCATGTTCACCTTCGACCTGGACGGTGACGTGATCTGGCGGAACATGTCCGCCGATGAGCCCAACACGGAAAAGCTGATCCGGGCCCGTTCCATCGGCCAGTATGGCCCCAACCGCTGCGTGGATATGATCCTGGACCTGCTGGAGCGCTACGGCGTCAAGGCCACCTTCTTTGTCCCCGGCTTTGTGGCCGAGCACAATCCGGCGGTCATCCGCCGCATTGCCGACGCCGGCCATGAGATCGGTAACCACGGCTATACCCACGAACGCTTCGTGGAAAAGACGGTGGAGGAGCAGCTGGAGATCCTGAAAAAGACCCAGCAGGTCATCGCCGACATCACCGGCAAGGCCCCGGTGGGCTTCCGTACTCCCTCCGGCGACTGGCACGTCCGCACCCCCTATCTGCTGCGGGACCTGGGCTTTTCCTATTCCAGCTCCATGCGGGGCGATGATAAGCCCTATTATACCGTGCTGGACGGGAAAGAGTCCGACCTGGTGGAGATCCCCTCCAAGTGGGAGCTGGACGACTATGTAGCCCAGGCATATAGTGTCTACCCGCCGGAGCCGGCGGGGCTGGACCGCATCAGCTGCTACCGCAACGTCCAGGACAACGACCTGCGGGAGTTCCGGGGCTACTACGATATGGGTCTTTGCATCGTATTTTTGATGCACCCCCAGATCTCCGGCGCACCGGGCCGGAATCTGGTGCTGGAAGAGGTGCTGCGGGAGGTCACGTCCCACAAGGATGTGTGGATCGCCACCGGCAGCGAGGTGGCGGAGTATTGGCGCTCCGCCCACCCCAGAAAGGAGGTCTGAGTCTATGTATGCAAAAGGTATGAAATTGCCCCAGGGCAAGCGCTGTGCCGCCTTTTTGACGGTGAACCTGGCGGCGGAGTTTTTCTGGCTGTCTCTGGATGAGCGGGCGGCCCGGATGCCCAAGACGCTGTCTCTGGGCCAGTACGGCATGACCCATGGTCTGCCCCGTCTGCTGGACCTGCTGGACGAGCTGCACCTGCGTGCCACCTTCTTTGTCCCCGGCCGCACGGCGGAGACCTATCCGGAGTCCATCCGGGAGATCGTGGAGCGGGGCCATGAGATTGCCTGCCACGGCTACGCCTATGAGAATTTCTCCCTGCTGGAGCCCGATGAGCAGCGCCGGCGGCTGGAGAAGGCGGTGGAGGCCATTGAAAAGGCCTGCGGCCGCCGTCCGGCCGGCTTCCGGGCCCCCATCGGTGACCTGATGCTGGAGACCCTGGACATCGCCCGGCAGCTGGGGATGCGCTATTCCAGTGACCTCTACGACGATGACCGGCCCTATTACATGACCGTGAACCAGGCCGGGGACCAGATGCTGCAGATCCCCATGCAGTGGGCCAACTTCGACCTGCCCTATTTTGCCTTCAACTACCGCCCGGCCTTCCCCTTCGGCCAGGGCCGCGTGGCCAATTATAGCAACGTGCTCTCCAACTGGCGGGATGAGTTCACCGGCCATTATAACCACGGCCTGTGCTACACCCTGCAGCTGGACCCCCAGTCCACCGGCAGCCCCGGACGTCTGGCCATGCTGCGGGAGTTCCTGGAGTTCATGGTGGGCCATGAGGGCGTGTGGTTTGCCACCGGCAGCGAGCTGGCGGACTACTGTGCCCAGGACCCGGCGTCCTTCCCCAGCCTGCGGGAGCAGGCGGAGGCAGCCGCCCGGTAAATCCAGCGGTCCCGCTGATGCTTTCAAGAAAAAGAGTGCCGGCACCTTATAGGTGCCGGCACTCTTTTTCTTCTTATCCACAGCTGATCCTCACACAGCTCCGAATGGATTCTGGAATTTTGCATTGTCAATCTCCAGACCGCTGCTAGATCACAGAGAACGTGGGCAAGCACAGCAGAAACGGGATTTGACAGCAAAACAGAAGGACGGTACTGTTGCGCCGTCCTGTCAATACTCTATTTGGTTCTTTTCTTTCAAGTGTACAATCAGTCCATGGACAATCTGAATGTCCTTTTCTGTCAATCCCTCAACACTGATACTTGCAGATGTATCTACACCTAATAAATAATCTGTGGAGGCTTTGAAAATATGTGCCAGCTCCACAATATATTGTGTGGGGGAACAGAAACGCCCATTTCCCATGCATTGACACTAGACCAGGTAATACCCAGTTGCTCTGCGAGACTAGCCTGCGTCATACCCATTTTCTCTTGCAAATGCTTGATTTTGTCAGCAATCATGCTATCATCCCTTGATAGTATGGTAAAGCAAACCAATTGATATTATCATAATGATGTTTATAATTGATGTACTTTTCAAAAAAATATACTATTTTCAAAGATCATCGACCTTGCATATTGTGCGCCGATAGCCCGCGAAATGGAGCGCAGCGGTTCCACGGTTACAAGATATATCAAAATGAAGGGGACAGGCTAGATTGTCAAGCACACCTTTTCGGAGGGTGTGCGAGAAAAATAGAAAGGAAATGGTCAAAATACTGGCTAAGTGCGAAATTTGCGGAAAGAGCGTAACATGGGCACTGATTCGTTATAAAGCTCCAGATATGGAAGGAAAAAACACGACGTCTGTAAGGAGTGTATGAAAAAATACCCCAAGAGCACAAAGCTGTTAAGTATGACACTGCAAGCAAAAAGCTACTGATTGTTGAACCGGATGAAATTGAAATTAGAAAGAAGTGTGATGTTTGCGGATATATTTTCTGTTATAATCCCGTTGATATAGCCAAGAACCAGCAATACGCTTTATCTTCTTGCGCGGGCACCACTGGTGCATTTAGCAGGTACCACGCAGCAAGCGCAACGAACATAGGAAACGCAAAAGCCGATTTAGACTGTATCGTCGACTATAATAGATGCCCCAAATGTGGTTTCAAAAGTTTGCGTGAGTTGACTAAAGAAGAATTTCAGCAGGAAATGAAAGCCCCCAATGCACAACAGACGAAAACCGCGTCTAATCCCCCCGCGGACGAGCTGAAGAAATTCAAGGAACTGTTGGATATGCGCGTGATCACCCAGGAGGAATTTAACGCAAAGAAAAAGCTGCTTCTGGGACTATAACTTCTACATATCAAAAAAGCGGTACCCCAACAGTACCGTCCTCTCTCCTTTTGTATTTCATATTTTGCTTATTAAGTGGTAAAAATTACTTAATATGGGGCAAAAAGCAGAATACCCACAGAGGAAGGTTTCCATCGTGGAAAATGGAGAAATGCCACAAAACATCCACAGCGAACCGACGCAAGCGCAAAAAAAGGGGGAAGCGGTTTCTTGATTCCCTCTCAAAAAGTTGCTTGATGATCCGGTTTGGATTAGCCGAAGTAGCGCTTCAGGATATCCTTGAACGCCTTGCCGTGACGGGCCATGCCCCATGGGGCACCCAATGATTTGATCTGCCCGGCATCGAGGTTTTGCCTCCGACAAAATACTCGGTGACAAGGCCCGCCACAGCAAAAAAATCCCCGGCCCTTGCGGTCCGGGGATTTTCACTTAGTTGGATTAGCCGAAGTAACGCTTCAGCAGGCCGGCGAAAGCCTTGCCGTGACGGGCCTCGTCGCGAGCCATCTCGTGGACGGTGTCGTGGATGGCATCCAGATTCAGCTCCTTGGCCAGCTTAGCCAGCTCGAACTTGCCGGCTTAAAACTCGGTTGTTCCCCTGGAAAATCAAGCGAAACAGGAACAAATCCCAATGCACTTTAGAACATCTTCTTAACATCTTTTGTACAAGTCTGGTACATCTTTTTAAGTGAAAAGAGCAGCCATGTACCATTTTAGTACAAGCCTTGGAGGTACTGAAATGGCAAAAGCGAAAGATGCAGGGGTGTTCAAGATGGAAAATGGCCTGTGGGCCTATCGTTTCGCCGTGATGATTGACGGGAAACAAGTGGCGCGGCGGAAGTCCACCGATGAACATGGGAACAAGCTGCACACCAAGAGAGAGGCCATAAAAGCGCGGGAGGCAGCAATCGAACAGGCCCACTTGGAGCGGAACTGTCAGAAGAGGTCCCGCCGCAGAACCGTCAAAGAGGTCTATCAAGAATACTGCACCAATGGGCGGTCAGACCGGGCCTATCAGACCATCCGCAAGCAGGACAGTCTTTGGGATAACCACCTGTGTACCCGATTCGGAAGCCGGTTTGTGGATGACATTAGTGTGGCGGAGATTTACGACTACCTTTCGGAACTATACTATAACAGCGGTTTGGCCTACACCTACGTAGAAAGTTTTCTGAAAATGTTCTATCTGATTTTTGGGCAAGCCTACTCCCGGAACTATTTGGATGTGGATACCTACAATAAACTCTGCGTCAATAAGGACACCAAAATCCACATGCCAAAACGGAAGATAAACGATGATGACGATATTGTATCCTTTAGCAAAGAAGAGCTTGCCATTCTGGACGAATACTTTAAGGGCACAAACGCGGAAACAGCCTACATGCTGGGGCGGTACTGCGGATTACGTATCAATGAGTGCTTCGGCCTGAAATGGGCAAACGTGGATTTGGAGGCGGGAACCGTCACCATTGACAGGCAGATGCAATATCAGGATGGACTTATTAAACTCGTCCCTGTCAAAACACGGAGCGGCAAACGGACAATTTACATGAACGACAAATTGAAAGTGTATTTTCAAGACTTAGCGCGGCGGCGGGCGGAAGATGCCGTCAAGTTTGCCGCCGTCCGGGAACAGAAACAGCGCTTCATTGATGACTTGGACGGCAGCAAAATTTCTTCCACAGAGCTTGTGAACTGCCTCCCCAATGGGCAAATCCAGACGGTGAATTCCATGAAATATCCCTCACGGGAGCTAAAGCGCATGGGGATAAACTTCAAATATCATTACCTCCGCCACACATACGGAACCATGATGGCAGAGTTGAACACACCGCAACATCTCCTTTGCGCTCAAATGGGCCATGCTTACATCCATGTAACGCAGAAATATTACCTCGCAGTCACCAAATCGGGGGTGGATTTGCTGAAAAACAACATAAATCGGCTCTAAATCGACGATTTCTAATAGAAAACGGTGGGAATTTCGCGAATTCCCACCGTTTTTCAATACATTTCGCGTATTTTATCAAGAAATTCTTCAAATTTCTTTACAATCGGCTCTGGGGAGACGATTTTTGCCCTTCGGCCAAAGCCACAAATCCACGCAAAGAATTGGTCACTTACATCTACATCAGCGGTCACATAAAAATGGTCATCATCGGCCTTTTCATAGATTACGCCGCGCCGCCCAAAGCGGTCAATGGCCGTATTGAGCAGTTGCGTAATGAACCGCATTTTAACACGTGTTCTTTCACCGCTGTACATAGAAAAGGTGCGCTGCATAAAAGTCTCTACATCAAGGTTTGCAAAGGCTTCCGCGCCCTCTCGCGGCTCGTCCACAAAGCATACATTTTTCATTCGGTCAACGCGGAATGTACGCTTTTTCTGTTTCAGGTTGTCAAATGCCAAAAGATAGTAGTTGCCCGCATCAATGACAAGATAAAATGGGCTGACAATATACTTGGCGCGGCGCTCTGTGGGCTTATCCAGATTCCCAATTTCATAGGTAAGATAATGGAAACTGATTTTCTGTGGCTTGTGGGGGCTACCATCCAGCATGGTTGCCATAGCATCATTGATGAGGCTGATATTATTTAGGACGCTCTTATTTATCGTTTTTACCCGGTCTATCACAAGAGCGTTGTTGCGTATCTTCTCCGCCTGGTGTCGGCTGACAAAATCGCTGACGATGGCGGCAAGGCGGTCTGCCTGTGCCTGGGGGATAAACTTTGCAGAATAGACGCACTCCGCAAGCAAACGAATATCGTTCAAATCATAGCGTCGTTGCCGCACATAGAACCCCTTTTTCTTACGGTGCGGGTCAAATATGACAAGCCGCTCTTCTTCGTCGGCGATTGCTTCTTCTGCCTCCTGGAGCGTTCCCCCGTTTTCTATCATCCACGTAGCCTTGTTGATTTCCTCAATATCCTTGTAAACGGAGCGACGTTCTGCATCAATCCCTATCTCATTCAAATACGCCACAATGTCATCGGCTGTCACAACATTGTTTTCATCCGTTTCCCGTAAGAGAAACTGCAAAACAAGATAGGGCTTTAGCTTCTGATTGGGCTTCTTGCCGCGATTTATTTGTAATTCACTTCTCTCTTCGCTTTTCTCTTTCATTTTCGCGGCCTCCTTTGCATATTTCTATGTCAGTGTATCACAAAAGCGCGAAAAAAGCAAAAGCGCGAAAAAAGCAGTAAAAAAACAATAGGGCCGGGCCGCTCATTGAGCGGCCCGGCTCTGTCAAATAAGCTGTGTGTGCTTCTCAATCGCGGCCTCTATCCGCTGTGGCTCAATGCCGATATAGCGCTGTGTTACGGCGGCGGAGCTGTGTTGTAGTAGCCTCTGCACCAGGGCAATATCATAACCATTGGCCTTATAAATCTCCGTGGCGTACCACTTGCGGAAACTGTGGGTGCTGATACCCTCAAAGCCCAGGTAATCGCACACAATATGAAGTTGTTTTTGTATGGCTCGCTCTGTGATGGGAAAAATCAGCGCGTCCCTGCCTATACCGTGGCGCAAGCAATAATTCTCTATGTATTGCTGGATAACAAGCGGAACCGTGAACACGCGGTGCTTGCCGGTTTTCTGTTCGGTGACTTCCAGGCGGTATCTGTCCCCGTCCCGGACAATATCACAGGACCGCAGTTTCAATATATCGCTGATACGCAAGCCTAAATTCCCTTCCAGCACAAGGGCGGTGGCTATACGCTCATTGGGGCGGCAACCACTGAACCCCTCGCGCATGGTCTGGATTATCTCTTTATATTGCTCGGTGGTGAGCGCCTTTGTTTTCTTGTTCATGGTGGCCTCCATCGTCAAAAGTTCGTTTTTT
>CABSMJ010000006.1 GCA_902478785.1 uncultured Oscillospiraceae bacterium | reverse complement strand
CATGGTCCTTGCCGTTCATGCCCAGCTTGGCGGTGCAGCCGCCGGCGGTGACCACAACGGTCTTATAGGCGCCGGACTCCACCAGAGCGGCGGCCTCGATCATGGCGTGGGAGGGGCCGGCGCAGAAGCCACGGGCATCGGAACCGGTGGCGTTCATGAGGCCGGCGATCTCCGCAGCGGCCTTGGCAAAGTTGCCGCCGCCCCGCTGGTTCATATCACCGCAGGCCTCCTCGCAGCAGTCGATGACATACTCCACCTCGTCCTTGGCAATGCCCGCGTTCTTCACGGCGGACAGCAGGGCCATGACGGAAGAGGCCTTGGAAACGATGTTCTCATGCATCACATGAGCGGACAGGTTCACATCGATGTCATGAGCGCGGTTGACGCAGCCCACCAACTGGCCGTTGTGATACAGGCCCTCGGAGTGCTCCTCAGCCACCAGGCGGGCCACCTCGGCGCCGTCGATGCCCTCGCTGATGCGGGCCAGGATGCTCTCATCCATGATGGGATTGGCAGCCAGGGCGGGCTTGTGGGCAGCCACGAAGTCCTTGTCCAGCTTCACCAGATCAAACACGTCGCAGGCCTGCATCAGCAGCAAAAACTCCTCCTGGGGCATGATCTGGCCGAACTTGCCGTAGCGATCGTTCACGTCGCAGGTCTTGTCGTACCAGGGCTGGGGCACAGCAGCCAGGTCATCGGGGGTCTTGTTGCCGATGTAGACCTGGTTGGGCCAGTAGCTCAGAGCATCTTCAAAGCTGCGGATGTGGCTGGGCAGCTCTTTGAGGTACTCGCCATCGGGATTGACGATGCGCTCAGTGGTCTGGGTGGTGCCATTGTGGAGCACCATGTCGGGCGTATGGACCAGGATGTAGCCCGCGCCTTTGATAACACTCTTCATGATGAATCGTCCTCTCTGAATTTTTTGATTTCAAGGGGTCGTCGCCGTGGATCGTCGCAGCAGTATGCTGCTGGTGGTTGGTGTGTGCGGCCTTCTGCGATCATCCCCGACGACGCAGAATGCGGCCGGGACAGACGAAGCGGGGCGGCGGCCATGGCCGCCGCCCCACCCTTTCTGTCTTAGTACTTGCAGTACTGCTCACGGATGCTGGTCATTTCGTTGACGATATCGTCAACATCCAGGACCATCTCCATCATGCTGACCTGCTCATCATAGACAGCCTCGTCAAACTCGGCCTTGATCTCAGGCTCGCACACATGGTAAACCTTGAGTCCCAACTGGACTCCTGTCAACGGACCGGCGTAAGTCGGGTCACCATTGGTGACCGTCTCAGCAGCCAGGCCGGAAGCCTCGCCCTCAGATGCGCCCAGCAGAACGACAACGTTCTCGGGACCATACTGCTCAGCGAACTCCTTGACCCGCTTCTGATTCTCCAGATCCATTGCACCAGCGGCAGTTCAGACGAAGCACTCCGTCGAGGAGAACACGACTTCAGCGCCAGCGCTCTCCGCACAGGCCTTAATGGCCTCACCGGGGATACCGTCACGGTCACCGATGATGATGACCTTCTTACCGGCTAAGATGCCCATGGTTCTTTCCTCCTTTGCTTAGAATTATAGAAAGCCGATTGGCTTGCTACCGTTTGAAAGTGGGGGATGGCTCCCCCGGAGCACATCTTAATCAGATGTACTTCTTGATCATAGCCTCCACGTTCTCGGGCGTAGCGTCGTCCTTCACGCAGGAGTCGATCATAGCGCCGTTCTCATACACGGCGATCACAGGCAGGCCCAGGATCTTCTGGCTGATAGCCAGGCGGCGGGCCTTGGTGGTATTCAGAGCGCAGAACTTCAGATTGTCGCTGCCGTACTTCTCGGCGAACTCATGCACATGAGGCATCAGAGCAGCGCAGGGCACGCAGCCATCGCCATAGAAATCCACGACCACGCGGCCGGGAGCCTGCAGAACTTCCGCTTCAAAAGTATTCTTATCCAGTTCCAGCATAATAACAATCTCCTTATTTCAGATTTGCAATATAATGCTCGGCCTGCATGGCGGCGATGGCGCCGTCTGCGGCGGCGGTGACCACCTGGCGCAGGCTCTTGACCCGGACATCGCCAGCGGCAAACACACCGGGAATGTTGGTGTGCATATTGTCATCGGTCTTGATGTAGCCATTCTCCATGTCGATGACACCCTCAAACAGGTGGGAGTTGGGCAGCAGGCCGATGAAGCCGAACAGGCCGAACATGCCGTCGTCCTCGTCGGCCTCGATGGTGGTCAGCTCACCGGTCTTGGTGTTCTTCACCACCATCTTGGACAGGATCTCGTCGCCGCCGACCTCGTCCACCACGGTGTCCCACATGAAGTGGAGCTTGGGATTGGCGAAGGCCTTCTCCTGGATGGACTTGGCTGCCCGCAGCTCGTCACGGCGGTGAATAATGGTCACCTTCCGGGCGAACTTGGTCAGGTACATGGCCTCTTCCACAGCGGCATCGCCGCCGCCCACCACATAGACCTCGAAATCTTCGAAGAATGCGGCGTCGCAGGTGGCGCAGAAGGAGATGCCCTTACCTACATACTGGGCCTCGTTCTTGCAGCCAATAGGACGCGGAAACGCACCGGTAGCGATGATCACTGTCTTGGCCAGGTACTCGCCCTTGTTGCCAACCAGCTTCTTCACGTCACCGGTGAGTTCTACGGACTTAATCACATCGCTGACCCGCTCCGCACCGAACTTCTTGGCCTGCTCGGTCATGCGGGCGATCAGGCTGGGACCGGACTCCCCTTCCAGCTGCTGGCCGGGGTAGTTCTCGATCTCGTTGGTAATGGCGATCTGTCCGCCGTCCTGACCCTTCTCGATGATGAGGGTGGAGAGGCGGCTGCGGCCGGCATACAGTCCGGCAGTCAGACCGGAAGGACCGGCACCCAGAACGATCACGTCATAGATTTTGCTCATTCACATCGCTCCTGATTGATGGACCCGCCCGGCCCGGACGGAGCCGGGCGGGTCGATAATTTTTTACACCTCGAAGATGGTCTGGTCCTCCACCTCGGTGGTCAGAGCCTCCAAAGCGCGGGTCACCAGCTTCTTACGCAGGGCATACTCCTCTTCGGGAGTCAGGGCAGGATTGCCCAGGGGATGGGGGATTGCGATGGTGGGAACGATTCTGTTGGCGCCCACCGTCATCGAAATGGGGGTAACCGTGCACATATGCACCACAGGAATACCAGCCCGCTCGATCTCTTTAACCATCGTTGCACCGCAACGCGTGCAGGTACCTCACGTAGAGGTCATGATTACCGCATCCACGCCAGCGGACAGCAGCTTCTGGGCGTACTCCGCGGCGAAAGCCTTAGCGGAAGCCACAGCGGTGCCGTTACCGACGGTGGTGTAGAAGTAATCATGAAGTTTACCGATTTTGCCTTCCTTCTCGAACTCGCGCATCACGTCCACAGGCAGGACGCGGTTGGGATTCTCGTTGGCGTAGACCGGATCGTAGCCGCCGTGGGCGGTCTCGTAGGTCTCAGACGTCAGCTTATCCACACCGGCGATGCAATACTCACCGTAGTGGGAAGCGGAGGAGGACTCGATGTGGTCGGGGTTGCCCTTGGGGACGATACCGCCGGAGGTGCACAGGGCAATGGTCGCCTTGGACAGATCCTTGATGGCCTTGTTGGGGGCCACGCGGTCGAAGGAGGGCATGGGATACTCGGTGGTGAAGGGCTTGTCAGCCAGCTTCTTGAGCAGCATATCCACCGCGCGCTTGGAGCCGCGCTCCTTCTCGAAGAAGTTGCGGCGGATGCCGTTGGGCATATAGCCATCCTCGCAGGAGGCGCCCAGCTTCTCGCCCTTCATCAGCTTCATAGCCAGCTTGGCCATGACGGGGGCAGCCTTGCGCATGCCGGCGGCACTGTTGGTGGTGGCAACCATCAGAACGCTGTTCTTCAGGTCGGCGCCGGGGTTCTCCTCATACATACCGGTGAGGACCTTGATGCCCAGCTCGTCCTGGACCGCCTTGCAGATGGTGGCGCAGGCATAGCCGTAACGACCAGCGTTGAAGGCAGGGCCGGCGATGAACAGGTCGGGATTGATCTCCTTGACCCAGTTCAGGACCTGCTCCTTAGCGTCCTTCTCATGCTCGGCAAAGTAGGAGTCGCCGCACACGATGGTGTTGACGATCTCCGCCTCGCCCTTCCAGGCCTGATTGAAGGCCATACCAGGGCCCACGAAGCCGTCCCGCTTTTCGGGGGGCACGTGCGCCATTTCTTCGCCGCCGATGTTGGCGAAGAACTGGTTAATGTAGTGTACTACTTTGAAACTCATTCCAGCATCCTCCTTTCCCTTATCTGGCGCTGAGACGGTTGAAGCCCATCTCATTGGTGGCGCCGGTAATGACCTGCAGCTCGGCCTCGATGGTGCCGTCAGGCCGCAGGGAGCCAGCGTGACCGCCGGCGATCTTGTCCACATAATCCAGCATGCCGATCACCTTGTCCATCTTGGGCAGGATGATGACCTCGTTGGCGTTGCCGCCGGTAACCACGGCGTCAGCCAGAGGATCGGCGTCAGCCAGGGACTGGGACTTGCCATCCTGACCAGCGTACTCATCGGTGATGATGGTGGTCTTGACGCCCTGGAGCTCGATCTTCTTGGTGTTCATGATCAGGTCGGTATCGGGGTTACCGAAGCCCTCCTGAGAGACGATGACGCCATCCAGATCCAGCAGGCGGCACAGCTTAGCGGTCCAGTCGGAGGAGCGCTGCTTGTCGGCCAGATACACGTTCTCGTTGGTGATGATGTTGCAGACATACAGCAGGGTCTTGCCGTGCTGCTCGAACAGATCGGCCACCACGGGGTTGTTCTGGTGGTGATAGGTGGTGTTCTTGTCGCAAGCGGAGACGCAGTTACCGGAGATGATAGCGCCGTCCATGGTCTCGGTGGGGTTGATGATGGTGGTCAGGGTGCGCTTGGCATCCACACCGTAGACATAGGTGTCGTGGAGCAGGCCCTGGCTCTGGAGCATGTGGACATAGGCCACACGGGGCAGGTCGGGATACTTCTGCATGCCCTCCTTGATGCCATAGGTCTCGAAGACCTTGGTCTCATTGGGCTCCACATTGCGGCCCAGCTCGCCCACGAAGGTGGCAGCCCGCAGACCGGCGATGCGCACAGCGTGCTCATACTCGTGCTGCTTGAGGCCGTCCACAGGCTCGCAGACCATGACCAGGTTCAGCAGCTTGGAGAACGGAGTGTACTCCGCACCGGGGCCGGACATGTCGATGATGCCCTCCTGGAAGCCCACGATCTTACCAGCGGTGACAACAGCCATGCCGCGCAGGACATGGGTCTTGCCGGAACCGACAGTGTCCACCTTGGCGATGACACCGGGGAACTCTCCGCCGGGGCCCTCCACCTTCACACGGGGCTCGATGACGTCCTTCACAGGGGTGATGCGGACGCTCTCACCGGGTTTGGCAATATCAAAGCAAGCATCCTTCAGGCAGGCCTTGACATCGTCATCCTGGAAAACGAACTCCTTCACCTCGTCGGGATTGACGAAGAGGGTACCGTTTTCCACTTTGCATTCCTTTGAAAATTGAATATCGCTGATCTCAATGAAGCCCAGCTCCAATTTCAAAGCGAACACCTCCTCCTTCTATCTGATTTTTTATGGTTGTTGCAGCATACTAAGACCCGCCACGGCGTCAAAATCGATGCCACCGCACAGCAGGGTATAGTCAATCAGTTGGAAATCCTCCCGCAGCTTGTCTGTCAGCACCCGCTTCCGGGGGGTGAACTTGTCAAAGGCCGTCACCGCATTGGACATGATCTCCGCCTGCTCCGGGGAGAATGTGTGAGGCACCTTGGACACCACCACCGACTTGTAGGGGGTCTCGTTGGGCTTGACGCTGCCGGAGAGCGGATGGGTGTAGAGGGTGTGGCCCAGATAGACCAGATCCCGAGCCTTCACCAGGATATCCCGGTAGCCTACATCCTCATAGGCGATGGCATACCACTTTTCCAGGCAGCGGACCACCAGAGGATTGTTCGTCAAAATCAGGTAATCTCTTTCCATTGCTCGCTCCCGCTTTTTTGAATCTCCATCTGCTTCTATTCTTACAGAAATACCGGTGTGCCGCAAGGAAAAATGAGCATTTATCAATAAACTCTATAAGCATTTTTCCTTCTTTTTCCGGCTTTTTATGCACATCCACTAATAATTTGTGAATCTTTTGTCTATTTCCCAGTTGAGCCCATTTCATACCGGATACTACTTTTTGTAATACTCCTTGGCAAAGTCATAAAAGGCCTGGGCCACCGGGGAGAGGATGCCGTTTTTCTGCCGGACCAGATAGAGCTTCCGGCGCAGGCTGACGCTGTCAAAATCGAAGGCTAAAAGTCGGTGGGCCTGGCAGTCCGCTGCCGAGGCCGCCCGGGACATGACAGCGATGCCCAGCCCCTGGGCCACCATGCGGCGGATGCTGTCGGTGGAGTGGACCTCCATGGTCACCTGCAGCCGGCTCACATCCACCCCCATCTCCCGCAGGAAAAGCTCTGTCTCTTTCCGGGTGCCGCTGCCCTTCTCCCGGCTGATGAAGCTCTCCTCAGTGATCTGGCGGATGGGGAAGCCTGTGCGCTGAAAGCGGCGGTACTTCTCTGTGTTGGGGGTGATGATCACCAGCCGGTCCCGGGCAAACTCCTGAAAGACGCACTTGGGGGAGTCCACCAACGTGCCGCAAAAGCCGATCTCCACCGTCCGGGCCGCCACAGCGGCCACCGCCTCGGCGCTGTCCACCATCCGCAGTTCAAAACGGATGTCGGGGTATTTGTCCCGGAAGTCCTGCAGCAGCCTGGGCAGGAAATACTGCCCAGGGATGGTGGAGGCTGCCAGGGTCACCGTCCCCGCCATCTCCTCCCGATAGGCCCGGATAGCCTCCTGGGCCTCCTCCCGCAGGTTCAGGAGCTGCTTGGCGTAGCGGTAGAGTAGCCGTCCGGCGTCAGAGGGATAGAGCTCCTTGGTGGTGCGCACGATCAGCTTCACCTGCAGCTCCCGCTCCAAGGCGGCGATGTGGGCGCTGACGGTAGGCTGGGTCAGATGGAGGCACTGGGCCGCCCGGGAGAAGCTGTTGTTCTCCACCACGGCGGTAAAGACCTCCAGTTGTTTCATATCCATGTTTCCTCACTCCCTCCCCGCCTCAATGGAGACAAAAAACGAGGCGCCGCAAATTGCGGCGCCTCGTCTGGCGGGAATATGTGGGAATCGAACCCACCTGGGCAGCTCTTCACCACCTGCACCGGTTTTGAAGACCGGGGGGCACACCAGCACCCATCTATTCCCATGCGAAAGACAGTATAACATGGTTTGTCCTGCAAAGCAAGAACAAAATATCACTCTGTCTCCGCACTCTGACACCGCAGAGTTTTCTTCTTAAAATCCTTGGATCAACCGCCGCAGGTCTCCGTCCTTCTTGGTGATTCGGTTCCGGTCCCAATACTCCAGAACCGCCAGGGCATACTTCCGGGAGGTGCCCAGAAGATCCCGCAGCTGGGCCAGGGTCAGCGTCTCATTGGCCTCAAAATGGGTCCGGGCCACCTGGCAGACCCGGTCATAGGTCTCCTTGTGCCAGCACAGCTGAGGCGCCAGCATCACCAGATGCCCGTCGGAGAGGACGCTGTCGAACACCTGCTTGCAGTCGTTTCGCTCGTTGAGGGGGAAGGAGGCCAGGACCTCGTCCATGGTGGCCGTCTCCACTCCCGCCTTCTGATAGATGGCCAGCAACTTGTCTCGGATGGCGCTCTGGCGCTTGGTCAGATGGATCTCGAAGTCCGCCAAGGCGTACCGGTCCGCCACCCGTTTGATCTTTCCCTCCTGCCGCAGGGCGCCCAGCAGGGCATCGCTGACGGTCTGGTCCATGGACTTGAACAGCTTCTGGCGCAGCTCTGCCGCTTTCATGCCCGCCTGGAGGGGATTGGTCTGGTGGTACTTCTCCAGCAGCTCCCGGCACTGGCTCCACACGCCGTCCAGCACCCCGGCCTCCAGATACCGGCCCGGCAGGGGCTCCAGCACCCGGCCCCGGCCGATGAGCTCCTGGAGCTCCCGGTCAAAGGTCTCCTCGTCCAGGGCGGTCTGCTGCAGCAGCTTCTTCCGGTCCGGCAGGGCGCAGCCCGCCTGGGCCACCGCCTGAGCCAGCTTCTCATCCCCGGAGCCGGACTCCCGCACTGCCAGAGCCTCCAGCACTGCCGGGTCGTTGCGCTTGTGGCGCACGGGCGCGTCGTCCAGCACCACGCCGCCGCCGATGGTCTCCAGAGGGGAGAAAAAGCGGATGACGAACCGGTCGCCCACCTTGGTGGACACCGGCTCCGTCAGCCGGAGCTGGGCATAGCAGCTCTCTCCCGGCTCCAGCCGGTCCCGGTCCAGCAGCACTGCCTTGCACAGCAGTTCTGACGAGCCGTGGTACAGATGGACCTGGGAACCGCTGAGGATCACCCTCTGGGAGTTTTTCAGCGCCTGCAGCCGTACGTCCAACATCAGGGACGAACGCACGGACCCGGGACGCACCACGGTGTCGCCCCGCTGGACCTCTGCCTTTTTCAGGCCCGCCAGGTTGATGGCCACTCGCTGTCCGGCGTAGGCTGTCTCCACATCCTTGCCGTGGACCTGGAGGTTGCGCACCTTGGCGGTGAGGCCCGAGGGCACCAGCTCCGCGGTCTCCCCATCGGTGATGCAGCCCTCAATGAGGGTGCCGGTAACCACGGTGCCGAAGCCCTCCACGGAGAACACCCGGTCCACCGGCAGGCGGAAGGGCACCCGTGCGCTCTTCTCCGCTGCCTGCTGCACCAGAAGGCGCAGGTGCTCCCGCAGCTCGTCGATGCCCTGGCCGGTATAGGCCGAGCAGGTCATGATGGGCTTGCCCTCCAGGAAGGTGCCCTTCACCTGCTGCGCCACGTCCTCCTTCATCATCTCCAGCCACTCCGGGTCCACCATGTCGGCCTTGGTGATGACCACCAGGCCGTCCTTGATGCCCAGCAGGGTCAAAATGCCCAGGTGCTCCACGGTCTGGGGCATGAAGCCCTCGTCTGCCGCTACCACCAGCATGGCAAGGTCGATGCCGCCGGCACCGGCCAGCATGTTTTTGATGAACTTCTCATGGCCGGGCACGTCCACGATGCCCGCCCGGGTGCCGTCGGGGAAGTCCAGATGGGCAAAGCCCAGCTCGATGGTGATGCCCCGCTTCTTCTCCTCCACCAGCCGGTCGGTGTCGATGCCCGTCAGAGCCTTCACCAGCAGCGTTTTGCCGTGGTCCACATGGCCCGCAGTTCCGATGATCACATTTTTCATAGCGCGCACTCCGTTACAGCGGCCGCAATGGCCGCAAAGTCCTCCTGATTCAGGGTCCTGGCATCCAGCAGATACCGGTCATGGGCGATGCGTCCCACAATGGGGCGCTCCCGCCGCCGCAGGGCCTGTTCCAGCCCGTCCACGGTTCCCCGGGCCGGCATCACCGCCACCGCCCAGGTGGGCAGCAGCTGGGTGGGCACGCTGCCGCCGCCCACCTGGTCCTGCTCCGGCACCACTTCCGCCTGAACGCCTGCCTTGGTGAGCATGTCGCACAGCATCTCCGCCCGGCCCCGGAGCTGCTCCGGCTCCGTACCCAGCATCCGCAGCACCGGCACCTGCTCCATGGCCGTGCCGTCGGCATAGCTGCGCAGCGTGGCCTCCAGGGCCGCCAGGGTCATCTTGTCCACCCGCATGGCCCGGGTCAGGGGATGGCGGCGCAGCTTGGCAATCCACTCCCGGCTGCCCAGGATGATGCCCGCCTGGGGGCCGCCCAGCAGCTTGTCGCCGGAAAAGGACACAATGTCCACCCCCGCCCGGACGCTGGCCTGGACGGTGGGCTCGCCGTGGATGCCGAAGGTCTCCAGATCCACCAGAGAGCCGCTGCCCAGGTCCTCCACCATGGGCAGTCCCCGCTCATGGGCCAGAGCCGTCAGATCGGCAAGAGGCACGGACTCGGTAAAGCCCACCACCCGGAAGTTGCTGGTGTGGACCTTCAAAAGGGCCTTCGTCTCCTCCCCGATGGCCTTTTCATAGTCAGAGAGGTGGGTGCGGTTGGTAGTGCCCACCTCCCGCAGGTGACAGCCGCAGGCCTCCATGATGTCCGGCACCCGGAAAGACCCGCCAATCTCCACCAGCTCGCCTCGGGAGGTGATGACCTCGCCCCCGGCGGCCAGAGCCGACAAGATGAGCAGCACCGCCGCGGCGTTGTTGTTCACCACCATGGCGGCCTCTGCCCCGGTCAGGCGGCACAGCAGCGGCTCCACATGGGTGTAGCGCAGGCCCCGAGCCCCCTTCTCCACGTCGTATTCCAGGGTGGAGTAGCTCCGGGCCACGTCATAGGCTGCTCGGGCCGCCTCCTCCGACAGGCACGCCCGGCCCAGGTTGGTGTGCAGCACCACGCCGGTACCGTTGATGACGCCCCGCAAAGAGGGCATGGCGTTGCGCCGGGCCCGGTCCAGAATCCGCCGCTCCAGCTCCTCCGCCTCCGGAACCTCCTGAATCTCGCCGCTCAGCATTCCCCGCCGCAGCTCATCCAGCTCCTGGCGCACCGCCTCGGCGGCAGGCACCGGTGCAAGCGCCGCCAGTGCCGGGCGGCGCAGCAGCTCGTCCACCTTGGGTATCTTTCGCATATCCATGGTCATTCCACGCTCCATTTCTAAAGCTCTCTTGAAGGGCGGCCTCCTCAGGCCGCAGAAAGGGATGCCGGAACAGGCACCCCCGGTGGTTTCCTATAAGTTCAAATATATATGATTTTTCAATAAATGTCCAGCCTATTGCGATTTTCTATGTGTAGAATCTCACCATTGATTTTTGGCAATACCTACCTGCCTGATTGTGACAAAAACAGGAGGCAGGGGCTCCAAGGCCCCGCCTCCCGTCTCTTATTGCTGGCGGTGGAAATGCTCATACACTTTTCGGGCTACCGATGGCGGCACCGCCAGCTCCAGATCCGCCAGGGAGGCGGCCCGGATGGCCTTCACGGTGCCGAAGTGCTGCAACAGCGCCTTGCGCCGCACCTGGCCCACCCCGGGAATGTCCTCCAGGGCCGAGCGCATGGTGCTGCGGCTGTGGCTCTCATGGTGATAGGTGATGGCAAAGCGGTGGGTCTCCTCCTGGATGCGGCCGATGAGGGAGAACACCGCCTGGTTCTGCTGGATGCCGATCTCCTTTCCCTCCGGCGTCACCAAGGCCCGGGTCCGGTGGCGGTCGTCCTTGACCATGCCGAAGATGGGCACCGTCACCCCGAACTCCCGGGCCACCTGCTGGGCCGCCCGGGCGTGGGTCTCACCGCCGTCGATGAGGAACACATCGGGCAGCGGAGTGAACTTCTCGTCCCCGTCCTTCCAGCGCTGGAGCCGGCGGCGCAGCACCTCCTGCATGGAGGCGTAGTCGTCGGGGTGCTCCAGGTCCTTGATGCGGAACCGGCGATAGGCCCCCTTGAAGGGCCGGGTGCCCCGGAACACGGTCATGGAGGCCACGATGTCGCTTTTGCCCGTGTTGGAGATGTCATAGGCCTCCATGCGCTCCGGCGCCTGGGGCAGGTCCAGCATCTTCTGCAGCAGCTCCAGGGTTTTGTCCGAGCGCTGCTGGAGGGTGCTTACCCGCTCCACCTCCTCGGCGGCGTTGCGCTGGGCCAGGGCAAGCAGCTCTGCCTTCTCCCCCCGCTGGGGCACATGGACATAGACCCGGTGGCCTGCCCGGCGGGAGAGGACCTCTGAGAGCTCCTCCAGCTCCCCGGTATCGAAAGGCAGCAGGATCTCCCGGGGCAGGACCGGCCGGGGCAGGTAATACTGGGCCGTCAGCGCCGCCAGCGTCTCCGCCTGGTCCGCCTCGGTCTGCGGAGTGAAGGCGGCGGTCTCCCGGCCGGTGAGGTGACCCTCCTCCACATGGAGCACGGCGTAGCAGCTCTTCACATCCCCCAGGCACAGACCCCACAGGTCTGTGTCGGCGCAGATGCCGGCGATGACGCTCTGGCGCTTGCTGAGCACCTCCACGGCGTTCATCCGGTCCCGCAGCGCCGCCGCCTGCTCAAAGCGCAGCTCCTCTGCCGCCTGCTCCATCTGCTCCTTGAGCTCCCGGACCATCTGCTTGGACTTGCCTGAGAGCAGCGCCGCGGCCTGCTCAATGCGGGCGGCGTACTCCTCTTGGGACATGGTGCTGCGGCAAAAGCCGTCGCACCGGCCCATGTGGAAGTTCAGGCAGGGCCGCTGGGTGTCGATGTCCCGGGGGAACTGGCGGCTGCAGGTGGGCAGCTTGAGGGCATTGCAGATGGCGTCGATGGCCTGGCGAGTCTCGTACCGGCCGCCGAAGGGGCCGAAGTAGCGGGCACCGTCATTGGCCTGGCGATTGACCATGGAAAACCGGGGATAGGGCCCCGGAGACAGACGGATAAAGGGATAGCCCTTGTCATCCTTGAGGAGGATGTTGTATTTGGGATTGTGGCGCTTGATGAGGGAATTTTCCAGGATCAGGGCCTCAAACTCGCTGGAGACGAAGATGGTGTCGAAGTGGTCCACCTGGGAGACCATCAGCTTCGTCTTGGCATTGTGAGAGGCGTTGTCCTGAAAGTACTGGCTCACCCGGTTTTTCAGCTTTTTGGCCTTGCCCACATAGATGACCTTGCCGGTCTTGTCCATCATCAGGTAGACCCCCGGCGCCAGGGGCAGGTCCGCCGCCTTTTCCTTCAGTTCCTCCCGGGTCATGATGCCGCCTCCTTTGGTCTTAAGTGAAAAAAAGCGGCCCTGTCACAGCAGGGCCGCTTTCGGTTGCGGGATATGCGGGGAAAACTCACTCGCCGAAGTTGTTCTCCACCAGCTCGGCCAGAGCGGCCACGGCCTCCTTCTCATCGGAGCCGTCGGCGATCAGGGTGATGGTGGTGCCCTTCACGATACCCAGGGACAGCACACCCAGCAGGCTCTTGGCGTTGACCCGGCGCTCGTCCTTCTCCACCCAAATGCCGCTCTTGAACTCATTGGCCTTCTGAATAAAAAAGGTAGCAGGTCTTGCATGCAAACCGACTTCATTATTGATGGTAATTTCCTGTGTATACATAGATACAGCACTCCTTCTCCAAGTACGTTTTCAACCCCCATTGGGCCTCTCCACGATACTATCCAGCTTTTATAATAGCGGTTTTCCCACGGGCCGTCAACGGCGTTTTTCACAAACATTCCCGGAAAACTGATTTTTTTCAGCGGATAGAATTGTTATACTCTCCAATCCCATGGGTTTTTAGATTTTTCAGGATCAATCGGGTCTTTGGGTGTTTTTCCTGAAACAGGTCATTTGAGAGTCACCACGGTGACGCCGGCCTCGCCCTCGCCGTAGACGCCCAGGCGATAGCTCTTGACGGCCTTGTTCCGACGCAGCAGATCATGGACCATCTTGCGCAGAGCGCCGGTGCCCTTGCCGTGGATGATGGTGACGGTCTCCAACCGGCCCATAACGGCGCTGTCGATGAACTGCTCCACCACACCCTCGGCCTCCAGAGTCTCCATGCCCCGGATATCCAACTCCGAGGCGGCGGCCACCGTCCGCAGCGTCCGGGCCGAAGGACGGGAGATGGTGGTCTTGGGGGCCTTGGCCCGGCGCTCGTCGTCCTCGATGAGCCGCACCTCCGAGGCCTTCACCGTCATCTTCAAAATGCCGGCTTTCAGCTGCAGCGTGCCGTCGGACCCCACCGACATCACCTCCGCCGGCGTGCGGACTCCGGGCAGCTCCACCAGGTCTCCCTTCTGAATGGGGCGGCTGGGCTTGGGGATGGGCTCCTGGCGAGCATCCCGGCGGTTGACGGCATCCTCGGCCTCGTTGAGCCGGCGGCGGAGCTGGGCCCGAGCCTCGTTGTCGTTGAGGGCCCGGTCCGCCTTGGCCTGGGCCTTGCGCATCTCCGAGAGCTCCGCGAACACCTGATCGGCGGTGGTGCGGGCGTCCCGCAGGATCCGCCGAGCCTCCGCCTCGCCCCGGCTGCGGGCATTTTCCTTGGCCCGCTCCATCTGCTCTCGGAATTCCCGGGCCTTGCGGGCATCCTCCTCCCGCTGGCGCAGCAGCCGGTCCACGGTCTCCTTCTCCTTCTCCAGGGCCTGGCGCTTGGCCTCCAGCTGGGTCAGCACATCCTCGAAGCGGATGCTCTCGGTGTTCATCTGCTCCTTGGCCGTGTCGATGACCTCCTGGGGCAGACCCAGGCGCAGCGAGATGGCAAAGGCATTGGACTTGCCGGGGATGCCGATGAGCAGCCGGTAAGTAGGACGCAGGGTCTCCACGTCAAATTCGCAGGAGGCGTTCTCCACTCCCGCGGTGGTCATGGCGAAGGTCTTGAGCTCGGCGTAGTGGGTGGTGGCCGCGATCCTGGCCCCCCGCTGTCGGGCGTGCTGGATGATGGCGATGGCCAGGGCCGCGCCCTCCACCGGGTCGGTGCCGGCGCCCAGCTCGTCGAAGAGGATCAGGCTCCGCCGGTCCGCCTCTTCCAGAATATGCACGATGTTGACCATGTGCGCCGAGAAGGTGGACAGACTCTGCTCGATGCTCTGCTCGTCGCCGATGTCCGCCAGCACACCGGTAAAGACGGACACGGCGCTGCCGCTGGCGGCAGGGATGTGGAGCCCGCACTGGGCCATCAGCGTCAGCAGTCCCAGCGTCTTGAGGCTGACGGTCTTGCCGCCGGTGTTGGGGCCGGTGATGACCAGGGTGTCGAAGGTACCGCCCACCTCGATGTCGATGGGCACCGCCTTGGCCTGGTCCAGCAGGGGATGCCGAGCCCGGCGCAGGAAGATGCTGCCGTCCCGGCGGATCTCCGGCCGGTCGGCGTCCATCTTGTAGCTCAGCTGGCCCCGGGCAAAGATCACGTCCAGATGGACCAGGGCGTCGTAGTCCCAGAGGATGTCCTCCTGATGGGCCGCCGCCTGGGCGGAGAGCTCCGCCAGGATCCGCTCGATCTCCTTTTTCTCCTTGGCCTCCAGTTCCTTGAGCTCGTTGTTGGCCTGGACCACGCCCATGGGTTCCACAAAGAGGGTGGCGCCGGAGGAGGAGATGTCGTGGACCAGTCCCGGCAGGTCCCCCTTGTGCTCCGCCTTCACCGGCACCACGAAGCGGCCGTCCCGCTGGGTGATGATGGCCTCCTGAAGCACCTTGGCATAGGAGGGCGAGGAGATGATACGCTGGAGCACCTGGCGGCTCTTGGAGGCCGCCTGGCGCATGTGGCGGCGGATGTCCGCCAGCTCCGGAGAGGCGGAGTCGGCGATCTCGTCCTCATCCAGAATGGAATTTTTGATGCGGTCCTCCAGATAGCGGTTGCCATGGAGGGAGAGGAAGAGATGGTCGATGACCGTCTTTTCCTGGGCGTCCTCGTTGAAGTACTCCCGCACCCGCCGGGCGGCGGTGAGGAGCCCGGCAATGGTCAGCAGCTCGTGGGTGTTCAGGCTGCCGCCCCGGTCCGCCCGGGCCAGTGCCTCCGCCACCGGCTTGACCCCGGAAAAGGAGGGGCTGCCCCGCAGACCGATCATGGCCCGGGCCGCGTCGGTCTGATCCTGAAGCCGGAGGACCTCCTCCGCCTCCATCTCCGGTGTCAGCCGCCGGCAGCGGTCCTTGGCCTCGGCGCTGACGGCCTGGGCCGCCAGCAGTTCCAGCACCGCCGGCAGCTCCAGGGTGCGGATGGATTTGTCAAACAGTTCGCTCATGGTCGTTTTCTCCTGAAAAGCGTTTTTCCTTTACATAGATTGATTGAAAAGATTTTCTCTCTTTTTTGTTCCAGTGTCTAAAGTGTAGGGTGCCCGGGTCGCCGGGAAGCGCTCAGACCGCTTACGTTTTTCCCCTGGTACTCCTGTCTATCTCCCCTGTTGCCTGGGGCGCAATGCTTTGAGATGTTTCCGCCTGAAACAGTGGAGCGTCCCTTTTCGCAGCTCCGACACCCACATTTTTGAATCCATTTTGTATTATTTCGTCAAAAAATACGATTTGGAATCAGATTTTGACGCTTTTGTAGTAGTCCAGCGTCCGGAAGCCCCGCTCCATCTGGGTCAGCACAAAGGCCTCCGCCGCGTCGGAGAGCCGGCCCAGGGCCTCGTCGCCCAGGGTAAAGGCATAGAGCCGTTTGGGGTCTCCGTAGATGGCGTGGCGCAGACCGGCCAGAGAGCCAGCGCACAGCGGCATGGACAGTCCCTGGCCCCGGACGCCGCATTTGGCGCAGTGGAGCACACCCTGCTGCACATCCAGCCGGGGCTCCTCCGGCTCCTCAGCGCCGCAGTAGGCGCATCCATCCGCCAGAGGCTCATAGCCCGCCAGGCACATGAGCCGCAGTTCAAAGGCCGCCTTGATGAGGGCCGGAGGGCGGGGCAGGTTCTCCAGGGCATAGAGTCCGTTGAGCAGCAGCGATACGATCTCCGGCGCGGCCACCTCCTCCTGGGTCACCGCCTCCGTCAGCTCGGCGAAATAGGCCCCCAGGGCCAGCTTTTCCAGGTCCCGCCGCAGTCCGTCGAAGAGGCACAGTGTGGTCCCCTCGTTGAGGTAGTACCAGTTTCCCCGGTGGTACAGCGTCAGCTCGGACCAGGCCAGCAGCTGGGCGCAGGCAGCAAAGCGGCAGCTCTTCCGGCGGGCGCCCCTGGCAATGACGGATATCTTGCCCTGATCCGGGCTCAGGACCGTCAGGATCTTGTCCGCCTCCTTGGTCTCTGTCTCCCGGAGGACAATGCCTCGGGTCACTTGGCAGGGGGTGTTTGGCATAATTATGTAGGCTCCTTTACAAAAACGGAGAGAGGCAGCCCTCTCTCCGCTTCGGTCTCAGGCGGTGCGCGGAGCAGCCTCCGCCTCCGCCGCCTGTCGATACAGCAGGTAAAAGACCGGCTGTCCCGTCTCCCGGAACAGCTCCCAGCAGACACTGGCATCCATATGGCAGCCCTCCCTTTCCCTCATTAGGATGGGAAGGTTGTCGATTTTTATGACTGGCAATCCATGGCACTGGCAGTGAAGATGGAATCTCCACCCTTTGGTTTGCCCAATTTAGGGCAAGAACATACCTCTTTTCCGCCTAAAAGGCTCTGAAAAAAGCGGTGTTTTTTTGATTATAGCATCATCCGCCCCTCACTGCAAGGAGGCAATGCCCCGCCGTGGGGAGGTAAAAAAGGACTGCCGCAGCGGCAGTCCCTTGTGTTTTATCTCTCGATATCTTTTTGTTGCCTTTTGGTCCTTCGCTGATCCGCAAAGGCCTTCAGCGGTTTTTTCCACAGCGGATGTGTGGCGGCAGCGATTCCCAAAACGGTCAGCCCGGTGCACAGATAAAAGAGCCACTCCACATGGTTGGTCTTCAAAAAGCCCCACAGGCCCGTGTAGACCCTGACCCACTCCACGCCTGCCGGCGAGACAGTGTAAACAGCGGGAAAAACGGCGCTGAGAATTCCCAAGGTCACCAGCCCCAGAAGGCCAGTCCCCGCTCCCAGGCTTCCCAGAAGGACCCACAGCAGCCAGGAAAAGTCTCTCCGCACCCCTTTTGGGGCCTTCTCCAGGGGCTGCTCCGGCTGGTCGTATTCGTCACGGAGCAGATAGTCTGTGGACACCTGGAAAAGACGGCTGACACTCAGCACATATTCCGTATCAGGCAGTACACTGCCCTGCTCCCACTTGGACAGGGTCTGTCTGGAGATGTGGATCTGTTCCGAGAGCTGTTCCTGGGTCCATCCCCTGCTTTTGCGCAGGGCTTGCAGCTTTTCGCCAAAGGTCATTGCCTGTGTCCTCCTGTGGTCAAGTTGCCTGCATCATAGCACGGTGTCCGCCCTTTTGTCCACCAGGGAACTCCGGCAAATCTGTCATCCGGACTTTCCATCTGTGCCATCCGGCCTTGACATTCCCGATTTTTCAAGGGGTTCGGGCGCTTTTCAACTATTTTTTGCATTGGAGAAAGACCTCCACCTGGCCAGGACAAAAGAGCGCCCCGAATGGCTTCGGGGCGCTCCAGATGTTGTTCCGCCTTACTCCTCGTAGCCGAAGTTACGGATAGACGCCGGGTTGTCCCGCCAGTTCGGCCCCAACGGGCCAAGGCCCGCCAGGGACCCCGGATTTTCACGAAACCCGGCAGGCAAAGCCCGCCGGGTTCAAGGTTTTGCTCCGCAAAACGCTTGACGCCCAACAGGGCGAAAGGCGCTTTGCGCCAGAGAACCGGCACTGGGCTGGGCACTCCCTCCCGCTTACTCCTCGTAGCCGAAGTTACGGATAGACGCCGGGTTGTCCCGCCAGTTCTCTTTGACCTTCACCCAGGTCTCCAGGTACACCTTGGTGCCCATGAATTTCTCGATATCCTGCCGGGCCAGGGTGCTGATCTTCTTGAGCATGGCGCCCTGCTTGCCGATGATGATACCCTTGTGGCTGGCCTTCTCACAGTAGATGGTCACATCCACATCGATGATCTCGTTGTCACGCTCGGAGAACTTGGTGACCTCCACCGCAGTGCCGTGGGGGATCTCCTTGTCCAGGCACAGCAGCAGCTTCTCCCGCACCAGCTCCGCCACCACCTGTCGCTCGGGCTGGTCGGTGGTCATGTCGTCGGGGAATAGCTGGGGACCCGGAGTGGCAAACCGGTGCATCTCCGCCACCAGCTCGTCCAGGCCGTCTCCGGTGCGGGCAGAGATGGGCACGATGGCGGCGAAGTCGGGATAGGCCTCGCTGTAAGCGGCAATCACCGCCAACAGGTCCTCCTTCTTCACAGTGTCGATCTTGTTGACGCACAAAATGGCGGGGATCTTCTCCTCCCGGATGCGGGCGATGAGAGTCTCCTCGGGAATGCCCACATGGGCGATGGGCTCCACCAGCAGCAGCGCGCAATCCACCTCTGCCAGGGAGGCGTTGACCACCTTGACCATATAGTCTCCCAGCCGGGTGCGGGCCTTGTGAAGGCCTGGGGTGTCCAGCAGCACGTACTGAGTGTCGTCCCGGTTCACCACGCCGTAAATGCGGTTGCGGGTAGTCTGGGGTTTGTTGGAGACAATGGCGATCTTCTCACCCACCAGGGCGTTGGTCAGGCTGGACTTGCCCACATTGGGCCGCCCACAGACGGTGACCATAGCGGTTTTTGTAATGTTCATAACAGATGATCCTCAACTTTCTTGAGCTATTTTTTCGCGGCCCAATGCCCGCGCCGGAGGCACGTACAAGCGTCCGCTCAGCGGACCTTGCCGCAGGGGCAATTTACTTGCTCCGAGGAAGTACAATCATACGGGGTCCCCGCACGGCGGCAGCCGGGTGGGGCGCCGGAGGCTATTTCCCTCAGGCGCGGAAAAGCGCCGCTTTTCTAAAATATAATATTTCTTTGCAAAAAGCAAGATTTTTTGCTTTTTTTCTAAAAATCGCCCCTATTCTTTCTCTCCTCGATACAAAAAGCACTCCGGCTCGTGGTCATCCACCACGCCGGCGGCCTGGAGGTAGGAATAGATGGTGACGGAGCCCACAAAGGCCATGCCCCGGCGTTTGAGGTCCCGGGACACTCGGTCGGACAGCTCTGTCCGGGCGGGATGCTGGCCGTCGGTGCGGCGAATCACCTGCCCGTTTGTAAAAGACCAGAGGTAGGCGTCAAAGCTGCCCCACTGGGCCTGGAGCTCCAAAAATACCCGGGCGTTGACCACGGCGGCCTGGAGCTTTTTACGGTTGCGGATGATCCCCGGGTCGGCCATCAGAGCCTGGAGCTTTGCCTCGTCATAGGCGGCCACCCGCGCCGGGTCGAATCCGTCCAGGGCGGCCCGGAAATTTTCCCGCTTGTGGAGCACCGTCCGCCAGGAAAGGCCCGCCTGAAAGGTCTCCAACACCAGCAGCTCAAAGAGCATGCGGTCCTCATGGACTGGCACACCCCACTCCTCATCATGATAGGCTACATAGATGGGGTCGCTCTCGTCCACCCACCGGCACCGGCGCAGTGTCTTTTCTGTCATCGGCCCAGCTCCAGGAACTCCATGGCGGCCTCCTCATGCTGACGCATGAGGGCCTTCTGGGGGCCCTCGTCCATGTGGTCATAGCCCAGCAGGTGGAGCACCGAGTGGGCCACCAGATAGGCGAGCTCCCGACGGCCCGAATGCCCATACTCCTTGGCCTGAGCCGCCACACGCTCCATGGAGATCACCATGTCCCCCAGGGGCACCAGGCCCGTGGCCGGGTCCACCAGGTCCTCGTCCGCCTCCGTCGGCGGCTGGCCGGGGACAAAATCAAAGGCCGGGAAGCTCAAAACATCCGTGGGCCGGTCCACCTGGCGCATTTCCCGGTTGATCTGGTGGATGTGTTCGTCGTCGGTAAGGCTCACATCCACCTCGCA
This sequence comes from uncultured Oscillospiraceae bacterium, assembly GCA_902478785.1. Taxonomy (GTDB): domain Bacteria; phylum Bacillota; class Clostridia; order Oscillospirales; family Oscillospiraceae; genus Oscillibacter. Next base: position 97,171 of record CABSMJ010000006.1, on the reverse strand, counting down.
GGGCACTGTCACCCCCTCCAGCTCCAGTACCGTACGGATGGTCTTGCGGATGAGGGCACAGTTGCGCTCACTGGAGGCCCCGGGCACCTCCGCTGTCACCGGGATATAGTGTCGTTTTGCCATGGCGTCATTCCTCCGTTTCCCCTTCGAGGGGTTCGTCTAAAATCCAGGGCAGGTATATCTCACATTCCAGATCGAAATGGGGCTGGGGAAAGTCCGGCGCGCCATAGGGGTATTCCTCATGGCCCAAGTTCCAGCTTCCCCAGGGACGCTTCACAAGGGGCCCCCAGCCAGGGCCTGCATCCTCCCCGGCAGGCTTGGTCAGCATCTTCCCCGCCAGGCGCCAGGAAAGCTGATAGAGCAGCCCCCTTGTCTCCCAATCCTCGTCATAATACAGCTCGCACACATAGGTGGCCTTTGTGGGCGGGATGCAGAGGGCGTCCAGGATCTCCAGGATCTCCTCCGGCAGCCGCCGCTCCCGGGCCAGAGCCAGGAAGTTGCGGCAGTGGCCGCATTCGCAACCCCAGTCCTCCGCTTGGGCATACCAGCCCGCGGTGGCCGCCTCGTCCACCTCTACTTCATATCCATACCAGGAAAAATGGGTCATAGCGTATCCCTCTCTTGGCGTGGGGGACAGCTTCACCGCTTGTCCCGCTTGTTTTTACTGTAAAACTCGTCGTAGGCCTTCACGATCCGCTGGACCATGCCCCAGGCAAATTCCATTTGCCCGGGGACCCCGCATTTCACTCGATTCCGGCGAAATGAATCCGCCGGAATCCAAGGCTCCGCCTTCGGCAGAGCGCTTGTGCGGCGCACCTGCGCCGCTCACCGCTTGTCCCGCTTGTTCTTACTGTAATACTCGTCGTAGGCCTTCACGATCCGCTGGACCATCACGTGGCGCACCACATCCTGGTCCGTCAGTTCGCAGATGCCGATGCCCTCCACGTTCCGAAGCACCCGCATGGCCTCCTTCAAACCCGAGCCCTTGTCCGGCGGCAGGTCGATCTGGGTCACATCGCCGGTGATGACGATCTTGGAGCCAAAGCCCAGCCGGGTCAGAAACATCTTCATCTGCTCCCGGGAGGTGTTCTGTGCCTCGTCCAGGATGATGAAGCTGTCGTCCAACGTCCGGCCACGCATATAGGCCAGAGGCGCCACCTCGATGTTGCCCCGCTCCAGATACTTCTGGTAGGTCTCCGCTCCCAGCATATCAAAGAGGGCATCGTACAGCGGCCGCAGATAGGGGTCCACCTTACTCTGCAGGTCTCCGGGCAAAAAGCCCAGCCGCTCGCCGGCCTCCACCGCCGGGCGGGTGAGGATGATCCGGTTGACCTGCTTGTCCCGGAAGGCCGCCACGGCGGCGGCCACCGCCAGGTAGGTCTTGCCGGTACCGGCGGGGCCCACGCCAATGGTAACGGTGTTTTTCAGCACCGACTCGATATACTTCTTCTGTCCGATGGTCTTGGGTTTGATGGGCCGCCCCTTGGCGCTGATACACAATACCCCGCCGGTGAGCTCATCGATCTGGGCCTCCTGACCCCGGCGGCACAGTCCCGTCACATACCGCACGTTCTGTTCATTGATGGGCTCGCCCCGGGCGCTGAGGGCCAGCAGGGCGTTGATGGCCTTCACCGCCAGCATGGTGTCCTCCGGCTCGCCGGTGACCCGCAGCTCTCCGTCCCGGTTCACCACAGTGACGGAGAACTCCTCTTCGATGAGGCGGATGTTCTCATCGAAGGATCCGAAAAGGTTGACCGCCTGCTCCAGGCGGTCGATGCTGATTCTCTGTTCCAAATGCCGCACTCCTCAAGGGGACGCTTCCCCTGTTGTACTTTCCTCGGTCGCCGTGGGGATCTCCTCCACCCGGCCGATCTGTTCCACGCACTCCGCCTTTAGGGTGACCCGCAGGCGGCCGTCCTTCTCCTGGGAGGAACAGACAGCGGAGGAAATGGTCCCCTCCTCTCCCAGCTCCTCCGACAGCTGGGCCAGCAGCAGCGCACGGGCCGCCTCCTCCGCCTGGGTGGGCGTCACCTCCACGGTCTCACAGGTATAGGGCTTCCAGGTCTCCTGCACCCAGGTCACCGGCAGCTTCAGGTCTCCCGGCAGGGTCAGCGTGGTTCTTTTGATTATTTTATCACACATCTCCCCTTCGCTTCCACCCTTTCCGTAGAATTTTATCCGCTTTGTCCCCAAAACCAGAGCAAACCTACTTTTTGTCTTTCCGGTATATACCTTCTGCACCGTCTCCAGAGGCATCTCCACCGTCAGCTCCCGCCAGGTGCGGGCCCAGACCTTTCCCGTGCCCGCCAGGATCATGGCACCGGTGGTGTCCAGGTCCTCTACACCAGAAATGAGCAGCTGTCCCTTCTCCACGGTGGTCCCCGGCAGCACCAGCTGATGCCCCTCCAGGGCCTGGACCCGGATCACCAGACCGTCCCGCTCCGCCACAATGTTGGCGGGAGTGGTCCGGTCGGCGATTTGGGGCTTCATCACCCGCTCCCGCACCAGGACATGGGCTCGGAAGCCGGAGACGTTGACAGCGATCCAGCTCAGCTCCGGGATGTCCAGCAGCACATGGTTGCGCACGTCCTCCGAGTCCACCGACAGTCCGAAGGTCCCCAGGGTGACGCCGTTTTTGGACAGGGAGCGGAGGATCTCCTCCTCCGTCACGGTGGTGTTGCCCTGGACCTCAAAGTCCAGCACAAAGAAGGACCCCAGCAGCAGCCCGGCGGCGCACAGCCCCAGGCCCCAGGCCAGCACCTTTCTCCGCCGCAGCCGCCCCAGAAAGAAGGGCATGCCGGCCCTCCCCTCCACCTCCAGGTCGCAGTCCATCTCCCGCACCGCCCGGCGCAGACGCCGGTGGTCCCGCCGGGACAGCCGGCAGGTGAACTCCTCCTTCCCCTTCCAGGTCACATCCCACAGGGCAATGCCCCGGGCGGCGCACAGGTTCAGCATCCGCTCGGGAAAGGCGCAGTGCACCCGCAGCGTCACCTCCCCCCGGAGAAGATGGCTCCATCGCTCCAGCATCGTCCCACTCCTTTCCCTGTCTTTTCAGCGCCTAGCGCAAAAACTCCACCGCCTCGATGGTACCGCCCACCCGCAGCTCCTCCGCCGTCATGGCCAGGAGCTGCAAGCCCGTGCCCCGGACCCGGACCACCAGGGTGCCTGTATTGATGTCGATGGCCGTATCGCTATAAGCCAAAAGGCCCTTGTGCTGCTCCAAAAACAGCTGCCGCCCTCCGATCATCTCCAGATGGGGCAGTCCCGCGATCACATCCGCCGGCAGGTCAAAGAGCTCCGCCACATGGGTCAGGACGCCGTTCTCCCGTCTTCCCTTTTCCATCGCTCCACCGTTCCTCCCTATTTCTCTTTTCCGCCCCCTTGGGGCCAGCGGGAACCGACAGGGTGTTCTTCCCGGTGCCGGGCAGAGCCCTCGTCCCCGCACCCTGAGGGTATGCGCCGGAGGAGAAAAACTTGCGTGTCCGGTATGGAGGGCCGGGAGGCGGCATAGAGTGAGCCAGGTGATGTCATGTGAAAAGGCGCTTCTTTTTTTCTCTGGCGCTGTTGGGAGCCATGGCCGCGCTGCTGATCTGGTCCGACGCAGTACGCCAGGCGGTGCAGGAGGGTCTGACCCTGTGCGCCCGGACGGTGATCCCCTCCCTCTTCCCCTTCTTTGTGGTCTCGGCCCTTCTGGTGTCCCTGGGCTTTGCCCAGTCCCTGGGCCGTCCCCTGGAGGGGTTCATGCGGATTCTCTTCCACGTGGGGGGGAACGGAGCGGCGGCGTTGGTGCTGGGGCTAGCGGGCGGCTATCCGGTGGGGGCCCGGACGGCGGCGGAGCTGTACCGCCAGGGGCTGTGCACCCGGCGGGAGGCGGAGCGGCTGCTGGGCTTTTGCAACAACTGCAGCCCCGCCTTTGCCGTCAGCATCCTGGGCTGGGGCGTGTTCCGCAGCGGCCGGGCCGGGGTCTGGCTCTACCTGATCCACGTGCTCTCCGCTCTTCTGACAGGGATGCTGCTGGCCCGGCTAGACCGGCAGCCTTTGCCCCGGCCGGGCACGGCACGCAGGTCCTCCGCCGCCCCGGCTTCTCCCCCTCCCATGTCCCTATCCGGCGCCCTGGTGGGCGCGGTCCAGTCGGGGCTTCAGTCCATGCTGGGAGTGTGCGCCTTTGTGGTGCTCTTCATGGTGGTGCTGCTGCCTCTGCAGGCGGTGCCGGGGTCTTGGGGCACCCTGGCGGTGGGCGTTGTGGAGCTCTTCAACGGCGCCGCCCGGCTCACCGGAGACCGGGCGGGCTTTCTCCTGGCCTCGGCCCTTCTGGGCTGGGGTGGACTGTCGGTCCACTGTCAGACCCTGTCGGTGCTGTCAGGCAGCGGCCTCTCCACCCGGAGCTACTGGCTAGGGAAGGCCTTGCAGGGCCTATTTTCCGCAGCCCTGGCCTGGGGGCTGACTGCCCTGGCATAGCGGCAAAAAAGTCCCCGTGCCAGAAGGCACGGGGACTTTTGAAAGTGAGAGGTACACGCCTTAGCGCTGGCCCTTGTCGTAGGGGATACCCTCCGCCTTGGGCGCCCGGGACTTCTTGGAGGTGAAGGCCAGGACCACCAGGGAGACGATATAGGGCAGCATGTTGTACACCGAGCTGGGCAGATTCAGGGCCTTGAGGAAGTCAAAGCCGGTATAGACATTGCCCAGGGCCCGGAAGAAGCCGAACAGCAGCGCCGCCAAGGCGATGCGGGTGGGCTTCCACTGTCCGAAGATCATGACAGCCAGGGCCAGGAAGCCGAAGCCGGCCACGCCGTTTTCAAACTTCCACTCGCTGACGCCGGCGGTGATATACACGATGCCGCCCAGGCCGCCCAGCAAGCCGGAGATCAGAACGCCGGCATAGCGCATCTTATAGACGTTGATGCCCACGCTGTCCGCCGCCTGGGGATGCTCGCCGCAGGCCATGAGCCGCAGGCCGAAGCGGGTCTTGTACAGCGTCACATAGGAGATCACCAGGGCCAGAAGGGCCATGAGCATGAACCAGTTGAACTCAAAGCCCCCCAGGTTCACCAAAAAGGCCTTCTTGGGCTCGATATACTGGATGGTGGAGGAGACGTTGTCCACGCTCTCGGCGGTGTTCATAGCCTTGACGAACACGGTGGCAGCCGCGGTGCCCAGCAGGTTCATGGCAGTGCCCACCAGGGTCTGGTCCGCCTTGAAGTTGATGGCGGCCACCGCCAGCAGCAGGGAGTACACCGCGCCCAGAAGCATGGAGGCCAACACCACCAGCAAAATGATTACGAAGTCATTGAGCCCGGCGGGCATAAACTTCATCATCAGCGCGCCGCCCAGGGCGCCCAGCACCATGATGCCCTCCAGGCCGATGTTGATGACGCCGGAGTGCTCCGAGAAGCAGCCGCCCAGGGCCACCAGGATCAAAACGGAGGCAAAAATCAGCGTATACTGGATGAGAAGCAGCATTACTGGTTCCCTCCTTTCTCCTGGGAAGCGGCAGCCTTTGCCGCTTCACGTTCCGCTTTGCGGTCCAGTCTGTCGTTGAGCACGGTCTTGAAGAACAGCACAAAGCCGCACAGGTAGATGATGATGGAGGAGACCAGATCCGAGATCTGGGCGGAATACATGGTCTTGTCCACATAGGCGCCGCCATTGGTGATATGCTGGATGAAATAGGAGGACAGGATGCTGCCCAGAGGGCTCAGGCCTCCCAGGAAGGCGGCAGCGATGCCGTTGAAGCCCATGGCGGGGACGGAGGACTGGGTGCACTGCCACTGCTCAAAGCCGGTGAGGAAAAAGAGTCCCGCGCCCATGCCAGCCAGGGCGCCGGCGATGGCCATGGTGAGGATCAGATTCTTCTTCTCCCGCATACCGCAGTACTTGGCGGCAAACTTGTTGCAGCCGGTGGCCTTGAGCTCATAGCCCAGCTTGGTCTTTTCCAGCAGCACCCAGATGACCACGGCCACCACCACTGCCAGAGGCACGGCGATGGTGAAATACTGGGTGTTGAACAGCTGATCCATGCCCAGGGAGGGCAAAATAGCGCCGGGATTTGTGCTCTCCAGGGCCTTGGTATAGGGGCTGGCGTCCTCCTTCACCTGGCTCAGCAGCGTGTTGACACCGTAGAGGCTGATCCAGTTGAGCATGATGCAGGAGATGACCTCGTTGACGTTGCAGTAGGCCTTGAGCACGCCGGAGATGGCACCCAGAACGGCACCGGCCAGCACCGCGGCCACCAGGCACACGTACCAGGGCATCCCCCAGGCCAGGGCGCAGTACAGTCCCGCGCCGGCGCCCACCACATACTGACCGGCGGCGCCGATGTTAAACAGTCCCACCTTATAGGCAAACAGCACCGACAAACTGCACATCAGCAGCGGCGCGGTCTTGACCAGGGTGTTACCCAAGTACTTGAGACGGGTGGCGGGGCGGGAATAGGTCATGAAGTTTTCCACAATGGCCTTGATGGCCCCGCCGGCGCCGGCGGGATTGATGAGCAGCAGAACGATATAGCCCACCAGCAGGCCCAGCAGCACGCACAGCAGCGAGGACAGCAGGGACTGCATGGCGCTTTTGCGCAGCAGAGGTGTTTTCTCTTTCTTCATCCTGCACTCGCCTCCCTCTTGGCACCGGCCATATACAGGCCCAGCTCTTCCACGGTGGTGGTCTTGGGGTCCAGATGGCCCACGATCTCACCCTCGTACATCACCAGGATGCGGTCGGACAGGGCCATGACCTCGTCCAGCTCCAGGCTCACCAGCAGCACGCCCTTTCCGGCGTCCCGCTGGGCCACGATCTGCTTATGGATATACTCGATGGCGCCCACGTCCAGGCCTCGGGTGGGCTGCACGGCGATCAGCAGCTCCGGGTCCTTGTCGATCTCCCGGGCCACGATGGCCTTTTGCTGGTTGCCGCCTGACATGCTGCGGGCGATGGTGATGGGCCCCTGGCCGGATCGGACATCATACTGGTCGATCAAGGTCTGAGCGTACTCCCGGATGGCCCGGCGCTTCAAAAAGCCGGCCTTGGAGACGAACTGGGGCTCAAAATATCTCTGAAGCACCATGTTGTCCTCCAGAGTGTAGTCCAGAACCAGACCGTGCTTGTGCCGGTCCTCTGGGATGTGGCTCATACCCATCACAGAGCGCTGCCGGATGGAGGCATGGGTGATGTCCTGGCCGTTGAGCAGCAGCTTCCCAGCCTTCAGAGGCTCCAGGCCTGTAAGGCCGTAGACCAGCTCCGTCTGGCCATTGCCGTCGATGCCGGCGATGCAGACGATCTCGCCGGAGCGGACCTGGAAGGAGACGTCCTTCACAGCGTTGTTGTTGTGGGCCTTGGAGGCCACGGTCACACCCTGGGCCTCAAAGATCACCTTGCCGGGCTTGGCAGGGGCCTTCTGGACCACGAACTCCACGTCCCGGCCCACCATCATGCGGCTAAGCTCCTCCCGGGAGGTATCGGCAATGTTGACGGTGCCCACGTATTTGCCCTTGCGCAGGACCGAGCACCGGTCCGCCACAGACATGATCTCGTTGAGCTTGTGGGAGATGAAGAGGATGCTCTTCCCCTCCGCCACCAGAGCGCGCATGATCTGCATCAGCTCGTCGATCTCCTGGGGCGTGAGGACAGCGGTGGGCTCATCGAAGATCAAAATCTCGTTGTCCCGATACAGCATCTTCAGGATCTCCGTCCGCTGCTGCATGCCCACGGTGATGTCCTCCACCAGCGCGTCGGGGTCCACGCGGAGGCCGTACTTCTCGCTCAGCGCCATCACCTTTTTCCGAGCCTCCTGCTTTTGCAAAAAGCCGTGGCGACAGGGCTCCACGCCCATGATGATGTTGTCAAGAACAGTGAAGCACTCCACCAGCTTGAAATGCTGGTGGACCATGCCGATGCCCAGAGCGTTGGCATCGTTGGGGTCCTTGATTTCCACCTCGCGGCCGTCCTTCTTGATGACGCCCTCCTCCGGGCGGTACAGGCCGAACAGCACGCTCATCAGCGTGGACTTTCCCGCGCCGTTCTCACCCAGCAGGGCGTGGATCTCGCCCTTTTTCAGCTGCAGCGTGATGTCGTCATTGGCCACAATGCCCGGAAACCGCTTGGTGATGTGGAGCATTTCAATCGCATAGTTCTCTTCCAAACTCACGACCTCCCCCTTTTCCAATTTGCAAACAGTTCAGTTATATTTTACTATAAACCTCTGTATATTTCAAAGGGTAAATGCTTTTCCTACAAAAAAAGAGGACGGGAGCAAGCTCCCGTCCTCTTTGCCGGAGGTTTTTACTTGATGTTGCCGTACTCGTTGACGGTAATGGTGTGCTCGGGCATGGCGCTGGTATCGTTGGAGACGGTGATGGTGCCGTCGAACATACCGGCCACCAGCTCCTTGTAGTTGTCCTGGGTGAAGCCGTCATCCCACTGGGTGGAATCCATAGGCAGCTGGACATAGTTGGCCTCGGGATCGTCACCGGACACCAGGCCCAGGGTCTCGATCTTGCCGCCGTAGTTGGCGAAGTTGCCAGCAGCGATCTCGCTGAGGATGTGCTGCACGGTGGGAGCCAGGCCCTTCATGGCGGAGGTGATGGTCATGCCCTCGCCGTAAGCGCCGTCGATGATGGCAGCCTGGTCCACGTCCACGCCGATAACCTTGGCGCCGTCCACCTTGGCAGCAGCCTCAGCAGCGGAGCTGTAGATGCCGCCGCCGCAGGCAAAGACCACCTGGACGCCCAGGGTCTGATACCAGTTGTCCATGTAAGCGGTGATGTCGGCGTCGCCGTTGAACTGGTTGCCGTAGACATACTCCACGCTGACGGTGTCGCTGATGCCCAGATCGTCAGCCGCGGCATCGGCGCCCTGAACGAAGCCGTAGCCGTAACGCTGCACGGCGGGAACGGCCATGCCGCCCAGGAAGCCCAGGTGGGTGTAGCCCATCTTCACAGCAGCGTAGCCGGCCATGTAGCCGCACAGCTCTTCCTGGTACACAGCGCAGTAGACGTTGGAGGGCAGCTCATAGGGAGTCTCGGGGGGATTGCCGTTCTCATCCAGGGGGTTGAGGTCGAGCTCGCCCACGTCCAGAGCCACGAAGGTGATGTCGGGATACTCCCCGGCAACGGTCTTGATGGTGTCGGCAAAGGCATAGCCGGGCATCACGATGACGGTGTAGCCCTCGTCCACGGCCTTCTCCACCATGGCCACACGCTCGGCGGTGGAGTCACCGGCGGGCTTGTAGTAGTTGAAGGTGACGCCGTTGGCCTCGCAATACTCCTTGCAGGCCTCATAGGTGGTCTGGTTGAAAGACTGGTCGGTGATGTCGCCGTAGTCGGTGATCATCGCCACGCTGAAATCAGCGCTGCCGCCCTCACCAGCAGAGCTGCCGGGCGTAGTGGTACCGGTGCTGCCGCAGGCCACCAGGGACAAAGACAGGACCAAAGCCAGAACCAATGCGAATAACTTCTTCATCGGAATCAAATCCTTTCATCCAATATTCAGATCGGGAATCGATCTTGGCCACATTATAGCAACTTCACTGAGAAACATCAATCGCTTTTCCGTCTTTTTTACAATTTGGTTAAATTTTGGTGAAATTCTCTTAATAATCTCTCGCATTTTTCCGCTTGAAACAAAAGGCGGAGCGTATCTCGCTCCGCCTTTTATTCCCGTTGTCTCCGCCATGCGGAAAGGGACTTCATTTTTTGGCCATCTCCACGGCCACCTCCAGGGCGATCTCCATCATCTGGGTGAAGGTGTTCTGCCGCTCCTCCGGCGAGAGTTCCTCCCCGGTGACCAGGCTGTCGGAGATGGTACACAGGGCCAGGGCCCGCTTACCCGCCTCCGCGGCGTTGCAGTACAGAGCCGCCGCCTCCATCTCCACCGCCAGCACGCCCATCTTGCCCCAGTCCGTGGAGGGCTGGGTGGCGTCATAGAAGGTGTCGGAGGAGAAGAGGTTGCCCACAGGCATGGACACACCCATCCGCCGAGCCACCGCCACCGCCGTCTCCAGCAGTGTAAAATCGGCAATGGGGGCAAAGGCGCCCCGGAGGCCGAACTGGGCGGGATAGCTGGAGTTGGTGCAGGCGGCCTGTCCGGCCACCACGTCCCGCAGCTTCAGCTTAGGAGAGATGGCACCGGCGGAGCCGATGCGGATGATGTTGTCCACGTCGTAGACGTGAAAGAGCTCATGGGAATAGATGCCAATGGAGGGCATGCCCATGCCGGAGGCCATGACGGACACCGGCGTGCCCTTGTAGGTCCCGGTATAGCCCTGGACCCCCCGGACGTTGTTGACCAGCTTGGGGTCCGTGAGGAAGGTCTCGGCAATGAACTTGGCCCGGAGGGGATCACCGGGCATCAGAACGGTTTTGGCAAAGTCGCCCAGCCGGGCGCTGTTGTGAGGGGTGGACATTTTTGGTTCCTCCTTATGATTCATCGGTGGGAAGGGGCATCAATAGCCGGAGCCCTCCTGGCCCTTTACAGCCTTAACGATGCGGCTGGTACCCAGGCGGGAGGCCCCCAGATTGATGAAGTCCTCGGCGTCCTGGAGATTGGCGATGCCGCCGGCGGCCTTGATCTTCACTTCCGGCGCCACGTGCTTGGCAAACAGGGCCACGTCCTCCCGGGTGGCGCCGCCTCCGCCGAAGCCGGTGGAGGTCTTAATGAAGTCGGCGCCGGCGGCGCTGACCACCTGGCACATGCGGATCTTCTCCTCCTCGGTGAGGAAGCAGGTCTCGATGATGACCTTCAGGATGCGGCCGTGGCAGGAGACCTTCACCGCCCGGATCTCCTGCTCCACCTCATCGAACTTGCCGTCTTTCACCCAGCCGATGTTGATGACCATGTCGATCTCCGACGCGCCGTTGGCCACCGCATCCTCCGCCTCAAAGCACTTGGCAGCGGTGGTGGAATAGCCGTTGGGGAAGCCGATGACGGTGCACACGGGGATCTTGCCCGCCACATACTCCGCCGCCTGCTTGACATAGCTGGCGGGGATACAGACGCTGGCGCAGCCATACTTGACGCCGTCGTCGCAGATCTGGCGGATCTCCTCCCAGGTGGCGGTCTGGGTCAGCAGGGTGTGGTCCACTTTGGACAAAATCTCTTTCAGTTCCATCTTGTGCGTCTCCTTTACTTGTTGATGTATCCCCGTGGGGGGGTGTGTTTCTGCCAAAATTTCTCGCGCTCAATGCTCCGCGGGCACCGGCCACCAGCGGACCTGACCGTCGATCTCCCGGGACTCCACCTGCCCCAGCCGCTCCAGATGGTCCAGGTGGGCCAGTCCCTCCCCCACGGCAAACCACTTCTGGGTGGAGGGAAAGTCTTCCCAGGACCGGCAGCGGATCTCCCACCGCATGAAGCCGGTGATGGCGTAGGCCGTCTCCCCCGGGTGGCGCACCACCGCCTCCCGGGCGTCCCTGAGCCGGGCCATGTGGTGCAGCCGCAGCTCCTCACACCGCTCCGCCAATCCGCCCTCCACCTGCCGGTGGGCCGGGCACAGCAGCGCCGCAGGCAGATCCCGGATCTTCTCCAGGCTTTCAAGGTAGGTGCCCAGGGCGTCGTCCATGCCGTCCCAGCGGGTGATGTTGGGGGTGATGTGGAAGAGTATATGGTCTCCGCAGAAGAGGATCTTCCGCTCTGCTTCCCACAAACACACATGACCGGGGGTGTGGCCGGGGGTGAAGAGCACCTGCAATCTGCGGCCGCCGTAGCAGAGCTCCGCCCCGTCCTCCAGCAGCGTCAGCTCCTCCAGGTGCTTGGTGCCCAGGGCCTTGGCCGGGTTGTTCTGCCAGATCTCCTCCAGTTCCTCCCGGGTGAAGCCCGCCCGGATATACTGCTCAAACAGGAAGTCCCACCGCGCCTGGCCCCGGCCAGCCTCCATCAGCGGCCCGTCCAGAACGCCGATATACACCCGGCAGCCGGGCCGGTGGAGCTCCCCGGCCAAACCGGTGTGGTCCGTGTGCAGGTGGGTGAGGAACAGGTCCGTCCTCTCCAGGTCCACCCCCAGCTCCCGGAGCTGGCGCTCCATGGCCTCCCGGCAGGCGTCCAGGCGGAAGCCCGTGTCGATGAGCAGGTTCCGCTCGCCGGTGATGAGGTAACTGTTGAGGTTTTTCAGGGGGTTGCCCGGCAGAGGGATATCCAGCCGGTACAACCCCTCTGCGATCTGCTCTGCCATGGGGGTCCTCCTTGTTTGATGCGATGATTTAGAATTATTGTATCAGATTTTCCCCTCTGTGTCCACCGCTCCGCCGAGGAGAAAACCGCCGCGCAGCAGGACGATCCTGCCGCGCGGCGGCTGTATCTTTGATCAGTGGGTCAGAATGAATTGCTCCAGCTCCTCCACGGTCTTGACCACCGCCACGGCGCCGGCGGCCTCCAGCTCGCCGGGGTCGGCGTAGCCGCAGTACTCCACGCCCACGCAGTCGATGCCCCGGTCCAGGGCACCCTCCACGTCGAAGCGCCGGTCCCCCACCATCAGGACGGAGGACTTGTTCTCCTCCGTGATGCCGAAGTGGTCCAGCACCCGCTGGATCACCGAGGCCTTGGTCTCGTTGGCGTCGTCGTTGCTGCCCGCCACCAGGTCAAGAGAAGGGGCATAGCCGTACCGTTCCACGATCTGGTCACAGAGCATCTGCAGCTTGGAGGAGGCCAGGGCCATCACATAGCCCTTTTCCTTCAGCCGACGCAGCAGCTCCGGGCAGCCAGGCACCGCCGCGTTTTCATACATTCCCTTTACGTGATAGCGCTCCCGGAAGGCCTCCACCGCCTGCTCCGCCATCTCGTCATCCATGCCGCCGTAGGTGGTGAAGGAATACCGCAGGGGCGGTCCCACAAATTTGGTCATGGTCTCCCCGTCGGGCACGGGCCAGTGGAGCTTTTCAAAGGCGTAGACCGCACTTTTGACGATGCCCTCCTTGGAATCCGTCAGGGTGCCATCCAGATCAAACAAAATGAAGTGATACATGCCATCCTCTCCTTTTCACGGGAAAAAGCATATCATGTTTATCGGACATCCGCAAGAGGAAGGTGCTCTGCCCTCCACTTTTCCCCGCGCAAAAAGCGTATTGCCCCCTGTCCGGCTCGGGTGTATACTGGGGAAAAATGAGACGGGAGGCGCGTTTTATGAAAATGTCCGTTTTGTACTACACCCGCACGGGCCACACCCGCCAGATGGCGGAGCAGATCGTCCGGGGCATGGCGGAGCAGCCGGGTGTGGAGGCCCGGGCCTTCTCCATCGACCAGGTGGACGAGGACTTTGTCCGGGACAGCCGCTGCGTGATTCTGGGCACACCCACCTACTTCGCCTCCACGGCGGCGGAGGTGAAAACCTGGCTGGACACCTCTGCCAAAAAGCTGGGGCTGGCAGGAAAGCTGGGCGGTGCCTTCGCCACGGAGGACTATCTCCACGGCGGCGGCGACCTGGCCATCCAGAGCATCCTGGTCCACATGATGGTGCTGGGGATGCTGGTCTACTCCGGCGGCGGCTCCTTCGGTCCCCCGGTGATCCACCTGGGTCCCGCCGCTCTGGGCAGCCATGTAGAGGAGTATGAAGAGCTCTTCCGCCTCTACGGCAGCCGCATGGCCTCCAAGGCCCTGGAGCTGTTTCCCCAGGCCTGAGGCGCCCCCAAAAAGCCGTCCGGTTTTCAAGACCGGGCGGCTTTTTTTTGCATCTGTTTTCCAAACAGTTCCAGCTTTCCCCGCCGCATAGCCCATGGAAAAGCTGCGGATACTAAGGTCACCCAACCAAATGATACCTGAGGAGGAAACCATAGATGAAAGCCACAGGAATCGTGCGTCGGATCGACGACCTGGGTCGGGTCGTCATCCCCAAGGAGATCCGCCGCACCATGCGCATCCGCGAAGGCGATCCGCTGGAGATCTACACCAGCCGGGACGGAGAGGTCGTCTTCAAAAAATATTCTCTGCTGGGCGGGCTGGATGAATTCGCCGCCCAGTTTTGCGAGACACTGAGCAAAAGCACCGGCAGCATCGTGGCCGTCACCGACCGGGACAGCGTCATCGCCGTGGCCGGCGGCGGACGGCGGGAACTGATGGGCAAGCGCATCACGGCGGATCTGGAACAGATCATGGAGGACCGGCGCATCTATCAGTACACCAGTGAAGACCGCCGCATCCCCGTCTGCGACAGCAGCGACAAGCTCACCGCCGCCGTGGCGGCGCCCATCCTCTCGGAGGGCGACGTGCTGGGGTTGGTGCTGTTCGTGTCCGCCGAAGGGGATGCCCTCACCGGCGAGACGGAGTACAAGCTGGCCCAGACCATCGCCGCCTTTCTGGGGCGGCACATGGAGAGCTGAGGAAAAGAAAAGGGACAGGTTTTCACCTGTCCCTTTTTTCTGTAAAATGGGCCTTTGGAGGACCTTACCGGCGTCCGCCGCCCCGGCCTCCGCCGAAACCGCCGCCACCTCGGCCGCCGCCAAAGCCACCGCCGAAGGAGCCGCCTCCGCCAAAGCCGCCTCGGCCGCCGCCGAAGCCCCGGCCAAAGGAACCGCCGCCACCAAAGCCTCCCCGGCTGCCGCCGAAGCCGCCGCCAAATGAGCCTCCGCCACCAGGCGGACGGCGCCCGCCGAACGCTCCGGGCGCTCTGGGACCGCCCATGGGCATTCCCGGCCCGCCGGGTCCTCTGGGAGGACGGCGGGGCGGACGGGGACGGCGGGGCCGCCCCCAGAACACCGGGTAGTAGATCACCGGCGGCACGCCCATGCCCGGCCGCATCCAGCGCCGGCGGTAGCGCCGATAGCGCAGGCCATCCAGTGCCACCCACACCAGAAACAGCACCACCAGCAGTGTCAGGGTCTCCCACACAAGGCTTTCAAAGCTGGGAGCAAAATATCCGGTGCTCTGGGTGTAATAGCCGTCGCCGGCGTGGAAGGTCTCCCGGGTGGCGGGGATGTAGTTTTCCTTAATGGTGACGCCGTAAAAGTCGGCAAACCAGTCGATATAGGCGTCAAAGGTCTTACGGACGGCGGTGTCATAGTCCCCCGCCGCAAAATCCTTCTCCATATAGTTGTAGAGGATGCTGGTGAGCTCATTGCCGTAGCTGTACAGTCCGTCGCCGCCCTCCACCCAGTAGTCACCCACCAGGCCGTTCTGGGCGATGTTGTCCAGGGCCAGCACGATCACTAGGCCGTTGTTCCGGTCCCGGTCTCCCAGCTGATAGCGGTTGCCCAGCTCCACGGCATAGTCCCCGATGGACTGCTCCCCGGTGGAGTCCACAGTGGCCACCATGATCTGGGCGCCGGTCTGGGCAAAGAGCGAGGCATTCATGGCATCGATGCGGGCCTTGGTACTCTCCGAGAGGACGCCCGCCTCATCCAGGGTATAGGTATAGCTGCCCACGATGGTGGTGGACGCCTGGGCGCTCTCATCCGGCCGGTGAGAAATGCCCCACCAGCAGGAAAAGGCGATGGCCAGCACCAGCACAGCGGCCGCTACGGCCCGTTTTTGAAAGAATTTCATGGTTTTGCTTCCTCATGTCCCGGCCTCCGCCAGGGGACGGAGGCAAAAGAGTGTTCCATTCCGCCAAAGACCCGGTCGTCCCGGGGCTTCGTCGGCAGGGATCGCTTTCTCTGGTGTCAGTTGTGCAGCTCCATGAGCTTTTGCTTGAGCTCGCCCTCGATGCGGCCCAGCTCCGCCTCGGCGGCCTTGCGCTTGGCGGCGCCCTCCCGCTGGATGGTCAGCACCTCATCCAGGGTGGAGATCAGCTGCTCATTGGTGTGCTGAAGGGTCTCGATGTCGATGACGCTGCGCTCAGCCTCCTTGGCGGCGGCCACAGTGCCGGTCTTGAGCAGATCGGCGTTCTTCTTGAGCAGCTCGTTGGTCATGTCGGTGACAGCGCTCTGGGCGGCCGTGGCCTGCCGGGCGTGCTCCAACCCCAGAGCCAGCACCATCTGGCTCTTCCAGAGGGGAATGGTGTTGACCAGAGAGGACTGGATCTTTTCCACCATCAGCGTGTCGTTATTTTGCAGCAGACGGGTCTGGGGGCCCATCTGGATGGACACCATCCGCGTCAGCTCCAGATCGTGGAGCTTCTTTTCAAACCGCTCGCACATCTGGACCATGTCGTTGTACTTCTGGGCGTCCTCCTGGGCGCCGGAGGTCTCCGCCTGCTTTTTCAGCTCCGGCAGCTCCCGGCCCCGCACATCCTCCAACTTCTTCTTGCCCGCCAGGATATACATGGTCAGTTCCTTGTAGTACTTCAGGTTCAGCTCATACATCTGGTCGAACATGGCGATGTCCTTGAGCAGGGTCACCTGGTGCTGCTCCAGCTGGCGGACGATGCGGTCCACATTGGTCTCCACCTTGGAGTACTGGGCCTTCATAGCCTCCAGCTTGTTGGCGCTCTTTTTGAAGAAGCCAAAGATGCCCTTTTTCTCCTCCTCGCCCTGGCCGAACTGCTTGAGCTCCACCACCAGCTCGCTGAGGGCCTGGCCCACTTCGCCCAGGTCTTTGCTGCGGACGTTGCTCAGGGCGTTTTCAGAAAAGCCAGCCACGTTCTTCTGGGCGGCGGCACCGTACTGCAACACCTGGTTGGAGTCGGTGATGTCGATCTTCTTGGCAAAGGCCTCCACGGCCTGTTTCTCCTCCTCGCTGAGGAGCCGGTCGTCCATGGCCACCGGCTCTGCTGCCGTCTTTTCCGGTGCGGCCTCAGGGGCAGCAGGGGTGGACGGCGCGGCAGGGTCCAGGGTCAGCTCCGGCACAGCGGCAGCCGCAGCGGTGGCAGTCTCCGGCTCCAGTGTCAGCTCAGGCATCATGTTCTTTTCATCAGCCATGGTTATATCCTCCGTTCACAATTTGGTCGATTCCTCTCTCCGGATCTCCCGGAGCAGGCACAGTATCCATCCCACTCCGCCGGCCAGCCACAAAAGGCCGGTGAGCACCGAAAGTCCTTTCTTTTCTCTCCGGCGGCTTCCGGCCAGGCAGATCAGTCCCAGCGCCCCGCTGACTGCCGCCCTGAGGGCGTAGGTCCAGGGGCGGGAGAGGCCGCGGGCTCTTTTCTCCTCCATTGCGCTTCCCCCTTACAGCTCCAGCTTGATGTCCGTGTCATCCCCGGGGCTGGACTGGGCCTTGAGGGGGTCGCCAGTCAACCCCTCCCGGGCCATCATATTCTCCAGCACCGTGATGTCCGTGGAGATGTCCAGGGCCTCGGCGCCGAAGAGGGCATCCAACTGCTTTTCAAAGGCGGAGACGATGGTGCGCATCATGCCCTCCACCTTGGCCAGGGTGGTATCGATATTCTCCCCCGACACGCCGGCAGCACTCATCCGGTCATAGGCGTTGAGGAGCTTGAGGGTGGTGGGCAGGTAGTAATCCATGAATTTGCGGATCTGGGGCAGCTTGTCCGGGCTGCGCCGGACCTCGTCGAAGATCTTCTGGGAGACCTGCTCCAGCCGGACGATGTCGGCGGAGATGCCCGGATCGGCAATGTTGTCATCCAGCCGCTTCATCTCCGCGATGGCCAGGCGGCCATCCTTGAGCATTTTATCCAAAGCCTCGTTTCCCGTGGACTCCTCCTTGGGCTTGTCCTGGGTCTTTTCGCCGCTGGTCTGGGCAGCTGCAGTGCCGCCGATGCTGCCCTTGCACAGGGCACCGGCCACCGCAAAGGCCAGGATGGACGCGCCCGCTGCCAGGACAAAGTGAATTCCCTGGTACAAGGGCAGGAACAGGGCATAGCACACCCACACCGCGGCGGCGGCATAGAAGGGTGCCACCGGCTTGCGCTTCGTCATGTGCAGACCTCCTTTTCCTCTCAATCGGAATTGGTTTATTATACTTCATTTCCCACCGAGGGTCAAGGCAGCCCCCGTTAAAATCCCATGTACTGCAAGGAAAACAGGCCCCCTCGCACAGGCGAAGGGGCCCGGGTTCAGCGCAGCGCCGAAAGTCCGTATGCCAGGGTCTGCGGGTCCTGAAACAGCGGCAGCTGGGGCGGCCGGTAGGTCCACAGCACAAACAAGAAGGCCAGGGCCCACAGCGCCAGCAGCCCCACCGCCTGGGACCAGCCCGCCTCCATCCGCCCCCGGCGCAGCAGTACCCCCTCCAGGGCAAAGGCGGCCAGGACCGCCAGGACGAACACCAGAATGTCCGCCCACAGGGTGTGGGTGCCGGTGATGCCGGAATAGGTATAGTACAGCACCGGCACCAGGACCGTGCCCACCACGGTGGAAAGGGCCCGGGACACCAGGAAGTTGGGCCACTGGCGCCCCAGGAAAAAGACCTCTCCCAGGGTCAGGAAAAAAAGGGGCACGAACACCAGCTTCATATGCTCCCACACCGACTCGTTGACCGCCGAGAGCGCTCCCACCACCGGATGGTTGCCGCTCCAGCCGTAGACAAAATGCAGCGCTGTCCCTGTCACGAGGACAAACAGCACCCCCAGCAGCTGCTGGCGCATCAGACGCTTTTCCATGTACCTGCCTCCCCTGTCCGCACCGCCTCACGGGCCGTTGGGTCCCAGTTTATGCGGTTTCGCGGGGGATTATGCGCAGGCAGACGCCCCAGGGCTCCGCCCGGCGGCCCCCGGGGCATCTTTCCGTCCCCGGCGGAAAGAAATTCCCGGTGTTTTTCCATTCCCACCTTGCGTTTTCGGCGGATTTGCGCTAGGATAGATGCGACAGAAAATGCGTCCCCTCTGGGAAAAACGAGGCAATGGAGGAAGTATACATGACATATCAGGAGATTTTGGAAAACGCCCGGACCTGTATGGGCCCCTACTGCAAGTCCTGCCCCACCTGCAACGGTCTGGCCTGCAAGAACACGGTCCCCGGCCCCGGCGCCAAGGGCATCGGCACCGGCTTTATCCGCAACTATCAGAAGTGGCAGGAGATCTGCGTCAACATGGACACCATCTGCGAGAACGTGCCTGTGGACACCTCTTTTGACTTCTTCGGCCACCGGATGGAGATCCCCGTCATGGCCGGTCCCGTGGGTGCCATGCAGCTGCACTACGGCGACAAGTACGACGATATGCAGTACAACGACATTCTGGTCTCCGCCTGCGCCCAGGCCGGCATCGCCGCCTTCACCGGTGACGGCACCAACCCTGCCGTCATGGAGGGCGCTCTGAAGGCCATCTCCTCCGCCGGCGGTGCTGGTATTCCCACCGTCAAGCCCTGGAACATGGAGGAGGTTTTCCGCAAGCTGGACGCCGCCAAGGCCTCTGGTGCCTACGCCATCGCCATGGACATCGACGCGGCGGGCCTGCCTTTCCTGAAGAACATGACCCCGCCCGCCGGCAGCAAGACCGTGGCCGAGCTGCGGGAGATCATCGCCTATGCCCAGCGCCCCTTTATCCTCAAGGGCATCATGACCGTCAAGGGTGCCCGGAAGGCCCTGGAGGCCGGTGCCAGCGCCATCGTGGTCTCCAACCACGGCGGCCGTGTGCTGGACCAGTGCCCCGGCACCGCCGAGGTGCTGCCTGAGATCGTGGAGGCCGTGGGCGGCGAGATGACCGTCCTGGTGGACGGCGGCATCCGCACCGGCATGGACGTGTTCAAGGCCCTGGCCCTGGGCGCCAACGGCGTGCTCATCGCCCGTCCCTTCGTCAACATGGTCTACGGCGGCGGCGCCGAGGGCGTGCAGGTCTATGTCAACAAGCTCAAGGCCGAGCTGGAGGACACTATGGCCATGTGCGGCGCTCACTCCCTCAAGGAGATCGACCGCTCCATGGTCCGCTGAGTTTCACCTGAAAAAGGGGGCCGGTCCCATATGGGACCGACCCCCCTTTTGCTTTTACCTTACAGCGTGCTCTCCACAGCGGTCTTTACCTGTCCGCTGCTCAGCCCGGCGCTGGCTGCCAGGGAGAAGCTATACCCATCCCATGTCCAGAGCGCCAGCGACACAGTCGCCCCCTCACCCCGGCAGGTCACAGCAGCACCGCCTGCTGTCAGGGTGGACTCTGTCTGATAAACGGTATAGTCACCACTGTTGTCCTCGCTGCCGGGACTGACCCGATAAGTCAGCGTCTCCTCTCCCTTGGCATATACAAGCTCTGCCATCTGGCCAGAGAGCACCCGCCGCGCCTTCAGGGCATAGCCAGCTGGAACAACGGGCTGGGGCACAGAAAAGCCCGCCGCCTTCTCCAGCTCAGCCTGGGAGGCACATTCCTGCCAGGGATTGGGGATCTCCACGCCGGAATCGGTGTGGATGGTAACCGTATCCCCCTCCACAATCACCGCGTCGGAGCGGTTGCCCAGCAGCACCCGGAACAATCCCACCGGCACATAGATGCTTCCCTGGTTCATCACCGGCGGCACACCCAGGGAGAAAGGCGCTGTCATGCCGACGGCCTGGTTGCTGATGCCCACATAGCGGTCCACACCCATCGTCACGTCGATGTGCATCTTTCCGCTGTCCACCCGGGCACCGGGCAGTGTGCCATCCCAGGTCACCGTAAAGCCCAGGGCCTCACTCACCGCCCGCAGGGGTACCATGATGCAGGCCTCCGCATCCACCGTCTTTCCGTCTACCGTGATCCCAAGGGCATCCTCCTGTACGGCAGGCTCCCCAGCGTTCTCTTCCTCCGCTGCCAGAGCAGGCACTGCCAGCGTGGAGCTCAGAGCCAGCGCCAGGATGAGCGCTCCCATCTTTCCCGTCTTTTTCATAAAACTCGTCCTCACTTTCCGCCGCCGCAGCAGCTGATTTCTGTTTGGTATACACCCGGGCAGCAAAAAATGTTGCAGAAATGTCGAACTTTTTTGCAACATTTTTCGTCCCACAATTGTATTCCCTTCAGAAAGCAAGTGGGAGGTGAGTTGATTTGATAGGATGCGGAAGGGTTTCTCTTCCCCGGACCGCAGGACTCCTTCGGCGGGCTCAGGCGCTTCTCCTGGCCCTCTTCCCTGCCGCCGATCAAAAGGCGGAGGAGCAGGTCCTGTTCCACAGTGATCCGGAGCTGGTATTGCAGCACTACGGCAACGCCATCCTCCGAACCGCCTACACCTATCTGCGCAATCGCTCCGATGCAGAGGACGTGGTCCAGGACACCCTGGTCCAGCTGCTGGTGGCGGACCCGGGATTTGAAAGCCCCGCCCACGAAAAGGCCTGGCTGCTGCGGGTTGCCATCAATCTGAGCAAAAATAAGCTCCGCCAAGCCCAGCGTCACGGCTGCCAGAGCATAGACGAGTCCTTTCCCGGCCTGGCACCGGAAGAGGATGATCTCTCCTTCGTGTGGGAGGCGGTATCCGGTCTGCCGGAGCGCTATCGGGAGGTGATCCACCTCTTTTATCAGGAGGAGTACTCCACGGCACAGATCGCCCAGATCCTGAGCAAAAAAGAATCCACCGTGCGCTCTTTGCTCCACCGGGGCCGGGAGCTGCTGCGGCAGACATTAAAGGAGGCGTATGACTTTGACGATCCGCTATAATCAGCTGATGGAACGGCTGGTGTTGTCCCAGGAGGCGGCCGAGCGCATCCTCGCCGCCGCCCAAAGCCAGGCCGCCGGAACTTCTCGCCCCGCCTCCCGCCGCGCACCGAGCCGGAGAGTTCTGGGAATAGCGGCAGCCTGCCTGGCGCTTATGGTCTGCTGCTCTCTGCTGCTGCCCAGGCTGCACCAGACGGAGAATCCAGTGGTGGAAAAGCCCTCCTATGTGGTGGAATATGACACATTGGAGGAGCTGACTGCCTCCCTGACCTTCCCCCTTCAGATCCCCTCTGTGGTCCCCGAGGGCTACACATGCGCAAACTACGTCAACCAATTCGGCATGGCCCAGGTGATCTGGACCTGCGGAGAAAAGCAGTTGAAATATTACATGCTGGACGGACCCATGAACGACACTGGCTCCAGCTATTCCCTTCACAAAACGGTGGATGGGGTTCGCCTATCCGGCAACGAGGAGGGCTGGCTGGTGGCGGAGTGGTCCGATGAGACCTACTCCTATGCTCTGGTCAGTCTGGGCACCGCCCTGCCGGAGGAGGATTTTTTGAACGCCGCCCACTCTCTGGAAACCGTGAGCTGAGCGTCTTCCACAAAAAAGCAACGGCTGGCCCACCACGGGGCAGCCGTTGCTTTTATTCCGATCAGGCGGTCTCTCCGGACCGCTCCACCGTCAGGTGATAGCGGTCCCCAAAGTCCAAAAAGGCCTGTGTGATGCAGGCCTGCCCCCGGGAGTTGGGATGGGTCCCGTCGGCGCAGATCAGCTCCTCCAGGTGGCTGTAATCCAAAAAGGCCCCCCGCACATCCACCAGCGGCACGTCCTCCTCCCGGGCCAGTCGCTCCACCCGGCGGGAGTAGTTCTCCTGATGGGCGTAGATGTTGTGCACATCCCCCAGCCACTCCATCACCTTTGCCTTGTCCAGGTCCCGGCACCACCAGTCAAAGAACCACTGGGGTTCCAGAGGCGGCAGGTTGGTCAGGATAGGCAAAATCTCCCGCTCTTTGAGCCGGCAGATCATCCGCCGGTAGGTCTCCGTAAACTCCTCCAGGGGCACGTGGGGCAGATGCTCTCCCCTGGGGTCGGCGGCCACCTCCGCCCAGTTGAAATCGCAGTCGTTGCCCCCAAAGTCCATCACTACGGCGTCGCAGCTCAGCCCTCGGTCCAGCATCCGGCTCAGCAGCCGCTCCCCTTTGAGAACGGTACATCCGAAGTGGGAGTCATTGCGGACCGTCACACCGTAGCGCCGGCCGAACTCCTCCACACCGATGTGGTTCTCTGTATGATATTTTCCCGTCTCCTGATCCAGCTGGATGCCCTTCAAAATGGAGTCCCCCAGGACCTGGATACTGGTTAAATGCTTCATGGCTTGTCTCCTCCGCCTCAGGAAATAATTTTAATAACCATATTATATGTAAACAAAAAACGTTTGTCAAGATAACCTGTATCCAACAAAAAGGCACCTTCCAAAGGAAGGTGCCTTTCAAGTCTATGGCAATATGGACCAGGAGAAGGGTCTCACTTCACACGGCGGTAGATCCACCCCTCCCAGTCCCAGCGGCAATAGAGATATTCGTCGCTGCCCTGGATGGAATAGATGCGGAAACGGGTGGAGCCGCTGGTGGCAATGCCCAGAAATCGGTCCTTGTCCGTTCCATGGACCGGAGCCTGGTCGTCTCTCTCATAGCGCTCCTCCCCAACGGTGAGGAATTGCCATTCTGGTCCGGTGACGGTCCCGATCTCCCGTGCCCCCAGGGTGTAGCGATACCCCCAGAAGGCTCCGGCCAAAACCGCAGCAAGGAGACAGCAAAAAAGTACTTTCTTTTTCATAAATATGCCGTTTTTATTGGACCTTTTCCCTGTTTTCCAGAAGAGGGAGCTAGCTTACCGGGCAGCAAACAGATCCAGCAGCTCCAGCAGAGCATCGGAGCTGATGTAAGTGGTACCCTTTTCCAGAACGCAGGTGCCCTCCACCGTAAAGCGCACACCGGCGCTGTCCCAGCCGGAAATGGAACCGCCAGGCAGAGCAGTGAGCACCGTCTTTTCCTCTTTTTCCACCACAGCGCCCTTGCCGCTGACCCACTGGACGTCCAGCCCCATGGCCTCCGCCACAGCCCGGACGGGGAGCAGAGTCTCACCGTCTGCCAGCTTGGCCTTTACCGCCAAGGTCTTGCCGTTCAGGGATACGGTGCCGTCCTCTTCCCAGCTCAGGTAGCCCGCATAGTCATAGGGAAACACCAGGACCTTGGTGACCTTCCCGTCCATGCCGGTCCACACCAGCATCCGAGTCCCGGGGATCAGATCCTCCAGCCCAGGCACTTCCTCTGCCTTATGGGCCATCAGTTTTGCCTCGCCTGTAATCTTCAGGGACTTGCCCTCAGAGGTGAGCACTTCCGTCCAGGCAACAGAGGACTTCCCCTCTTCCCCCGCGGCAGACTGAGCCGTCACAGACACGATCTCATAATACATGGGTACGGCATAGTCCGCAGGAATATTGGCCAGAATCAAAAATGCCGTGGCTTGGGGCGGCAGACTGGCGGTAACGGCAGGGCCGATCCAGGCATAGATCATATCCCCGTTCTTGATGGTATCAATGTCCATGGGCTCGCCGGTGACGGCATCCAGGCAGAGAATGCTCTCTCCCCGGAGGAGCACCTGGTGATAGGGGTCACTTTCATTGCTGTTTTCCACCAGCAATCCGCCGTCCTCCTGCCGGGTCACAGTGCCCCAGACCCGAACGGGGGCTGCAGGATCTGCCTTTGCAGTGTCCTCCGCCTGGGCGGGTACACACAGTAATCCCACAGTCAGCACCAAAGTCAACAGCATGGCAAGGGTTCTTTTCATTCTCGTTCATCCTTTCTGAATGGGCGAAATCACTCCTGCGCACCATTTGCTTATTAGACGGAAAATCCCGGCAAATGGTTTCCATCTTTTTTCTTTTTTCTGTAAAATAATAAAAAGTCCCGGACGAAGCATCGTCCGGGACTCTTTTCTTATTCTCACTTCTTGCTGTGGATGGCCTTCATCCGCTTTTCATGGTCCAGAATCCGCTTGCGGATCCGCAGGCTCTTGGGAGTGACCTCCAACAGCTCGTCGTCCGCCAGGAACTCCAGGCACTGCTCCAGGCTCATCTGCTTGGGGGGAACCAGACGCAGCGCATCGTCGGAACCAGAGGCACGGGTGTTGGTCAGCTGCTTTTTCTTGCAGACATTGACGGTGATGTCCTCCTGCTTGGGGGACTGGCCCACCACCATGCCGGCATAGACCGGCACGCCGGCACCAATGAACAGAGCGCCCCGCTCCTGGGCGTTGAAGAGGCCGTAGGTGATGGACTCGCCGGTCTCAAAGGAGATCAAAGAGCCGGTGCCGCGGCGCTGGATCTCGCCCTTATAGGGAGCGTAGGAGTCAAACACAGAGGCCATGATGCCCTCGCCCTTGGTGTCGGTGAGGAACTCGTTGCGGTAGCCGAACAGGCCACGGGAGGGCACCAGGAACTCGATCTTCATGCGGGTGCCCACAGGGGTCATCTCCAGCATGTCGGCCTTGCGGGAGCCCAGCTTTTCGATGACGCTGCCCACATAGTCGGCAGGCACGTCCACCACCAGGCGCTCAATGGGCTCGCACTTCTTGCCGTCGATCTCCTTATAGAGCACACGAGGGGGAGAAACCTGGAACTCATAGCCTTCCCGACGCATGGTCTCGATGAGGATGGAAAGACTCATCTCGCCTCGGCCGGCCACGTTAAAGGAGTCGGTGGAGTCGGTCTCGCTGACCCGCAGGGACACATCCTTCAGAGTCTCCCGGAAGAGGCGCTCGCGGATCTGGCGGGAGGTGACGAACTTGCCCTCCCGGCCGGCGAAGGGGGAGTCATTGACGGAGAAGGTCATCTCCAGGGTGGGGGCGGAGATCTTCACAAAGGGCAGTGCCTCCACGCAGTCGGGGGCGCAGATGGTGTCGCCGATGGTGATGTCGGGAATACCGCTCATGGCAATGATGTTGCCGGCAGTGGATTCGGTGACGCTCTTGCGGGCCAGGCCCTCGAACTCATAGATGGCAGTGGCCTTGGCCTTGCGCAGCACGGCCTCCGGGTCGTGGTAGTTGCACACGGCGATCTCCTGGTTCTGCTTCAGGGTGCCCCGCTCGATGCGGCCGATGGCGATACGGCCCACGAACTCATTGTAGTCAATGGAGCTGACCAGCATCTGGAAGGGCTGGTCCACATCCGCCTCAGGGGCGGGGATATACTCCAGGATGGTATCGAACAGGGGCTTGAGGTCCGTGCCTACCACGTCGGGAGAGTAGGAAGCGGTGCCGTTGCGGCCGGAGCAGAACAGCATGGGGCTGTCCAGCTGCTCGGGGGTGGCGTCCAGATCCATCAGCAGCTCCAGCACCTCATCCACCACCTCGTGGATGCGCTGGTCGGGGCGGTCGATCTTGTTGACCACTACGATGACCCGATGGCCCAGCTCCAGGGCCTTGGAGAGCACGAAGCGGGTCTGGGGCATGGGGCCCTCGGCGGCGTCCACCAGCAAGATAACGCCGTTGACCATCTTCAGGATACGCTCCACCTCGCCACCGAAGTCGGCATGGCCCGGGGTATCCACGATATTGATCTTCACATCCTTGTACCGGATGGCAGTGTTCTTAGCCAGAATGGTGATGCCACGCTCCCGCTCCAGGTCACCGGAGTCCATGACCCGGTCCACCGTCTCCTGGTTTTCACGATAAACGCCGCCCTGCTTGAGCATCTCGTCCACCAGGGTGGTTTTGCCGTGGTCTACGTGGGCAATGATGGCGATGTTTCTCAGCTTTTCATTTCTCATACACATATCCCCTCTGTGCGCCGACGCTCCCCCGGTGCGGGGGTGGCCGGGCACGCCAAATATTTTCCCGCGGCCATCGGGCCCTGAAGGGAAGGTTCCCCTCCTGTTGTCCCGCGCTGCCGCGTATCATTTTTGCACCAGCCAAATATTATAGTCTTTTCCCCAGCTTATTGCAAGGTATTCTTCCCGTTTTTTTGTATTTTTCGCAGAAAAGCCGTCTTTTTGGGCGTTTTCCCGGAGGGCTTTGGCTCCCTGTCAAGAGAAATCGAGCGATTTGACCAAGAGAAACCGCCCTTGCATTGACGCTCGGTTTGTGGTATCGTAAAAACGCGTCCGGCTGGCCGGATAGGCCTCCACTTTGGCGCCTGGGCATCTCTTCTCCCGGTCTCCGATACGCAGGCCACGGGATGTCGCAGGACATCCGGCACAAGGCAAAATCGCATATACCCCTGTAGCTCAGTTGTATAGAGCGACCGCCTCCTAAGCGGTAGGCCACCAGTTAGAGTCTGGTCAGGGGTGCCAAAAGAGCCGCTGTAATCCGTTTTTGACGGTTTACGGCGGTTTTTTATTTTGCTTTTCCCCCTGTGTCACTCCACACAGGCTTTCATAGAGGCCGGGGCCACCAGCCCGGCCATGCAGTTCCGGGGCGTCACATTCCCCAGAGCGGCTTCACCATTTACAAATCAGCGGATCCCACTGCGTTTTTCTGTGGCGGGTCCCGGAGAGGAACGCAAACCATATGGCAAATGTACGTATTTTGACAGGCAATGAGGACCTGACCCTCACCGTTCCGGTGGGACAGCGTCTGTCCGACCTTTTACAGGAGTGCGGCCACAGTCCGGACATGCCCTGTGGCGGAAAGGGCTTATGCCGTAAGTGCCGGGTCCTGGCCCTGGGCCAGCTGTCGCAGCCCACGGCGGAGGAGCGGCAGGCCCTCTCCCCCCAGGAGCTGTCCCAGGGTATCCGGCTGGCCTGCTGCACCCAGGTGCTGGGGGATGTGGAGGTCCGTCCCGGTGCCAGTCGGGCGGTGAGCCAGATCTGCACCGACGGCGCTACCCGCGCCTTTGCCCCGGAGCCGGCCTTCTCCACCCTGGGCGCGGCGGTGGATCTGGGCACCACCACCCTGGCTGCCCAGCTCTATGCCCCCAGCGGAAGCCTTCTGGCCACCGCCGCTGCCCCCAATCCCCAGCGCTCCTTTGGCGCCGACGTCATCTCCCGGGTGGGCCGGGCCATGGCAGGAGACGGGCCCATTCTGGCCGGGTGCATCCGGCAGGCCATCCGGGGACTTCTGCGCCGGATGTGTGAGGCTGCCGGGCGCAGCTGCCAGGAGATCGACGGGCTGGTCATCACCGGCAACACCGCCATGCTCCACCTGCTCACCGGAGAGGACCCCTCCCCCCTGGCAGCGGCGCCCTTTGCGGCAAAGGAGCTCTTCGGCCACTCCCTGGCCGCCCGGGACCTGGACCTGCCCTGTGCGCCGGAGGCGGAGGTCTATCTGCCCCAGTGCATCTCCGCCTTTATAGGCGCTGACATCACCACGGCCCTGCTCTCCAGCGGCATCTGTCAGAGCCCGGACACCGCTCTGCTGGCGGACATCGGCACCAACGGCGAGATCGCCCTGTGGCACCAGGGGAAGCTGCTGTGCTGCTCCACCGCCGCCGGCCCCGCCTTTGAGGGTGCCAGCCTGTCCTGCGGAATGCAGGGCGCCGCCGGCGCCATTGACCACGCCTGGGTACAAGACGGTGCGCTGGTGCTCCACACCATCGGAGATGTCCCGGCGGCCGGCATCTGCGGCAGCGGCGTGGCAGACGTGCTGGCAGGTCTTTTGCAGCTGGGACAGCTGGACTCCACCGGCCTCTTGCAGCAGGGCAGCGCCTATCCCCTCACCGCCCAGGTCTCCTTCACCCAAAAGGACGTGCGCCAGGTGCAGCTGGCCAAAGGCGCCATCCGGGCCGGCATGGAGACGCTGCTCTCCCACGCTGGCCTAAAGCCGGAGGACGTGTCCACTCTGGCCATTGCCGGTGGCTTTGGCAGCTACCTGTCCCTGGACAGCGCCGCCGCCATCGGCCTGATTCCTCCTGCGCTGGCACCCCAGGCCTTGGTGCTGGGCAACGCCGCTCTGTCCGGGGCCGCCATGGTGCTCTGCCGCCGCGCTTTCCGGGAGGAGTGCCAGGGGCTGGCCCAAGGCGCCCAAACGCTGGAGCTGGCCACGGACCCGGTGTTCCAGGAGCTCTATCTCCAGTACATGCACTTTTGAACCCGCTTTTTCCACAAAGGTCCCGCCCGCTGAAGCAGCGGACGGGACCTTCTGTTTTCGCCAGTCTTTTCAAAACACATTGCAAGTTCCCATTTTCTTCATTATAATAGGAATACTGACAGGGACACAGCCACTGCCAAAACGCAGCGGCCGCCCCCTCCTCTGCACCCGACCGAATATCCACAGATAGGAAGCGGAAATCTTTTCCTTGAGAACGGAGGGACAGTATGAGACAAAGACAGGCTCCGACACCGGGAATCGGCGGTCGGGCCCGGCTGCAAAAGGG
Source organism: uncultured Oscillospiraceae bacterium (assembly GCA_902478785.1). Lineage (GTDB taxonomy): Bacteria > Bacillota > Clostridia > Oscillospirales > Oscillospiraceae > Oscillibacter. The sequence continues at coordinate 68,431 of CABSMJ010000006.1, read as the reverse complement.
CGATATTGCGCGCTTTTTCCTCCTTTTCCTGGTGGTTTTCGCCGTCTGTATTGCCGCTATTTGGAACGCGTCCAAGCTGCGCACAGCCATCAACGACAGCACCCGTTCCTACGTCTCCGACGTCTCCCAGCAGCTGGCCAACGACATCGACTTTCGGCTGAAAAAGAATATTCTGGACCTGGAATCCCTGGCTGACAGCCTGATTGCCCTGTCACCTGACGACAACGCCTCCCAAGCCATCCAGTCCTTTCTGACTCGCAAGGCGAATCTGCTGGGCTTTACCTCCCTGGCGGTGCTGGGCACCCAGGGCCAGATATGCCGGACCGATAACTTCCCCCTGACGGCAGAGGAGATGCAGCAGCTCAAAGGGGTTCAGACCGCCCTGCAAGGAAAAAACGGTGTCTCCTTCTTGGTTCAAGAGAGCGTACTCTACTCCATTCCCATCTGGAAGGACGGGCAGGTGGTGGGGGTCCTGGGCGGTGTCCGGGATAAGGCCAATATGCAGGCCCTGATCCAGACCGGAAGCTTTTCCAGCCGCTGTTTGACCTGCATCATCGACACCATTGGTGATGTGGTGATCTCCCCTTCGGAGGTGGAGCCCTTCCTGCAGCTTGACGACATCTTTTTGAAGGAGTCCGACAGTCAGGCAGCCAGAGACATTGAAAAAATGCGCAGAGACATCCGGGCCTCCCGCAGCGGCGTATTCTTCTTTACCTCCTCAGATGAAAGCCGCCTGGTGCTGTCCTATGTGCCTTTGAGCAGCTATGACTGGGTCCTTTTGACCCTGGTGCCTGCGGACCTGATCTCCCAGGAGACGGATCAGTACATTGCCCAGTCCTTCCTGATTCTGGGCGCCATCGGTATCCTCTTCCTGGTGATTCTGCTCTATCTCATCCGGCTCTATCGCCGCCACTATCGGCAGCTGGCCCAGGTGGCCCTCCGGGACAGCGTCACCGGGGGCATGAACAACGCCGCCTTCCAGCTGCGGGCGGAGGAGCTTCTCCGGGCCGCCCCGGCAAACAGCTATTCCGTGGCCCTTTTGAACATCCACAACTTCAAGCTCATCAACGAAAACTTCGGCAGCGGTGAGGGTAACCGGACGCTGTGCCGTGTGATGCGCGTTTTGGAGGCCCATCTGCAGGAGCAGGAGGCCGCCGCACGGGGTGACGCCGACAACTTCTTCCTCTGCCTGCGTGAGAGTGACCCACAGGTGGTCCGGCAGCGCCTTCAGGAGCTGGTGGACGGCATCAACACCTTTGACGAGGGCGATGGAGCGCCCTATCATCTGTCCTTCCAGCGGGGTGCCTATCTGGTGGACGACCGGGAGCTGGAGATCACGGTGATCCAGGACCGGGTCAAGACCGCCTGCCGTGCCTCCACAGATGACGAGGGTACCTGCGTCTTTTACGACGCCGCTCTGACCCAGCAGCTTCAGAGGGAGCGGGACCTCAACGCCCTGTTTGACCACTCCCTGGAAAACGGCGACTTCCAGGTGTTTTTCCAGCCCAAGGTCTGGCTGGAGGATGCGCGCATTGGCGGCGCTGAGGCCCTGGTGCGCTGGAACCACCCGCAGCAGGGCGTCATTCCTCCCTCCGACTTCATCCCTCTCTTTGAGCGCAGCCAAAAGATCTGCCGGCTGGACCTGTATGTCTTTGAACAGGTGTGCAAAACCATCCGCCGCTGGCTGGACCAGGGGCGTCCGCCTCTGCCCATCTCCGTCAACCTCTCCCGCCAGCACTTCAAACGGCCGGACTTTCTGGTGGAATTCCAGGAGATCGCTGCCCGCTGGCAGGTGCCCACCCACTTCATTGAGCTGGAACTGACAGAGTCCATCCTCTTCGACGACCGGGGCATCGCCCATGTGAAGGAGCAGATCGAGACCATGCACCGCATGGGCTTTCGCTGTTCTTTAGATGACTTCGGCGCCGGCTACTCCTCCCTGGGGCTGTTGATGGAGTTTGACGTGGACGTGGTGAAGCTGGACCGGCGCTTTTTCCGCCACGTGCAGAAGGAGCGGACCCGGGATGTGGTCTCCGCCGTCACCAACCTGGCCCGGCAGATCGGTGCCCACACCGTGGCCGAGGGCATCGAGACCCCTCAGCAGCTGGAATTTCTCCGGGCCGTGCACTGCGACCTGGTCCAGGGCTATATCTACTCCCCGCCCCTGCCCATTGCCGCGTTTGAGGACTGGGTCCGGAACTGGGAGGCACGCTGAGGCTTTTATCAAGGCAGCAAAAGGGACGTCCCTCACGGGACGTCCCTTTTCCTCTCATCAGATCTTTTCTTTGCAGCTGTATCCTGAGGCCGTCACCGAAAAAACCGTGACGCCCTGCACCATATCCTCCGTAAAGGAGAACTCCCTGTCGGTGGCATGGCGCATGATGTGCTTTAGTCCGGCGATTTTCTCCGCAGCGGAGTGGAGGATACAGGCTGTTCCGGTGCCCATGAGGCTCTGATAGCGGCAGCTGTAAGTGCAGGCCACATCCCCTTCTCCGGTATATGCCCCGCACCGGTCCAGCTCAAAGCTCACGTCAGGCCTTTGCGCCAGAATCTCCATCCGCCTGCCCTCCTGGGCGCAGTGGAAATACAGGGTCAGCTGGCCGTCCTCGAAGGTATACCCGTAGTTCATGGGCACGATGTAAACCTCCTGGCCGTCCCACAGTCCCAGACGGCAGACCCGGCACTCCTCCAGCAGCTGACGCACCTGCTCCGGGTCCGTCACAGCACGGTCTGCACGTCTCACTGCTGGGCCTCCTTTCGGTCCGCCAGGATCAGACGCTTGAGGGCTTCCACCCCCACCCGCACGGCGGCGGAGGTGTCCTCGCTCATATCCTGGTCCAGCCCGGCCTTCTCCCGCTCCTGGTTCCAGATCACATGGAAGCAGGAGCCGCACCGGACTCCCAGAGCTGCCGCCACCACAAACAGCGCCGCAGACTCCATCTCACTGGCCTTGACCCCCAGCTTCTTCCAGGCCTCCCAGCGCTGGAGCAGCTCATAGCTCATCGGGGATTTCTCCGGCTGGTGCTGGCCGTAAAAGCTGTCCTTACACTGGACCACGCCGGCGTGGACTCTCTTGCCCATCTCCCGGGCGGCCTCCCGCAGGGCCAGCGTGATGTCCAGATCCGCCACAGCAGGGAACTCCATGGGCGCATATTCCAGGCTGGTGTGCTCATAGCGGATGGCGCCGGTGGCCACCACGATGTCCCCGGACTTCACATTCAGGTCGATGCCGCCGCAGGTGCCCACCCGGATGAAGGTGTCGGCGCCGCAGTTGTGGAGCTCCTCCATGGCAATGGAGGCGGATGGCCCGCCGATGCCGGTGGAGCAGACAGACACCTTCTCCCCCAAAAGCGTACCGGTATAGGTGACGAATTCCCGGTTCTCAGCCACCTTTACCGCACCGTCAAAGAGGGCGGCAATGGAGGGACAGCGGCCCGGATCACCGGGCAGGATGCAGTAACGGCCCACGTCACCGGGGGCACAGGCAATGTGAAATTGTTTTTCCAGCTGATGCATAGCCTCACCTCTTCAAAATTGCCCCTTGCTTGTATTCCCCGCGCGGGGTGCAAAGGGTAGATTTTTAGTATACCAGTCCCAGCGCCGGATTGCAAATACAACTGTCCTTAAAGAAAAAACAGGAGGACCTTTGGGGTCCTCCTGTCTGATAAATGCAAAGCAGCCTTAATAGTTGGTGGCCTTGATCTGGAAATAGGCCTGGGGGTGCTTGCACACAGGGCACACAGTGGGAGCGCTCTCGGCGATCTCCACATGGCCGCAGTTGCGGCAGAACCACATGACCTTCTCGCCCTTCTTGAACACCTCGCCGTTCTTCAGGTTCTCCAGCAGCTTGAGATAGCGCTCCTCATGGGTCTTTTCGATCTTGGCCACGCCCTCAAACTGGGCAGCCAGCTCCAAAAAGCCCTCCTCCTCGGCGGTCTTGGCCATCTCGGCGTACATCTCTTCCCACTCATAGTGCTCACCGCCGGCAGCACTCTCCAGGTTCTGGGCGGTGTTGCCCAGGCCGCCCAGGGCCTTGAACCACAGCTTGGCGTGCTCCTTTTCGTTGTCAGCGGTCTCCTGGAAGATGGCCGCGATCTGCTCGTAGCCCTCCTTCTTGGCAGTGCTGGCAAAATAGGTATACTTATTTCTGGCCTCGGACTCACCGGAGAATGCAATGCGCAGATTGGCCTCAGTCTTGCTTCCCTTCAATTCCATGGTATTGACTCCTTTCAAAATTGATTCTTTTTGCAAATATCGGATGCGGCCGCAATGCCGCTTAATCCCTATCTTTCCCCATGCAGGCAGGGCAAATACCCTCAAACATCAATTCATGCCGCTCCACCTGGCAGCCGTATTGCTCCGCTGCCCGGTCCAGAGCCTCGTCGTAGGGCACCGGCAGATCCATCACCTGGCCGCAGCGGCTGCAATGCAGGTGACTGTGGGGCCGCACCTCCACATCAAAGCGAGTCGTGGGCCACTCCAGGCGCCGGATATAGCCTTCGTCAGCCATCTGCTGCAGATTGCGGTACACTGTGCCCAGGCTCAGCCGGGGCATGGAGGGTTTGAGTTCGTCATAGATCATCTCTGCTGTGGGATGGCATCCGCCCTCCCGCAGCGCCTGATAGATTCTCTCCCGTTGGCGGGAATATCGTTGAATGGGCAAGATATCCCTCCTAAACAGTAATAATTCCTATTTAAGAGTAACACAACTCCATGAAAAATGCAAGGGTTATTTCAAAAAAAAGCGGGCCGTCCTTTTCGGACGGCCCGCAGAGGTCATTTTTACAAGAACAGATTCAAAATGGAGAGCAAAATGGCGGTGAATACGCCGGCCACGCCCAGGGACAGTCCGCTCATGGCGCCCTGGGTCTCGCCGATCTGGATGGCGGTGGCGGTGCCGAAAGCGTGGCAGCCGGTGCCCATGCCCACGCCCAGGGCCACCGGCTCATCCAGGTGCAGCAGCCGCAGCAAGGTGGGAGCCAGGATGGCGCCCATAATGCCGGTGATGACGATGATGATGGCGGTGAGGGAGGGGATACCGCCCAGCTGCTCGGAGATGCGGATGCCGATGGGGGTGGTCACCGACTTGGGCAGCAACGAGCGGCTGATTTGATCGGGCAGGTTAAAGAGGCGGGTGAGCACCAGCACGCTGACGATGGAGGTCACCGAGCCCGCCAGGGCGCCGGCCAGCACCGGCACCAGGTTCTTTTTCAGCACATCCAGCTTCCGGTAGATGGGCACTGCCAGGGACACGGTGGCGGGCGTGAGCAACATGGTCACATAGCCGCCGCCGGCGTTATACTCCGCCAGAGGGGTGTCCGTAACCACCATCACCACGGCGATGAGGAAGGTGGCGATGAGCAGCGGGTTGCAGATGGGGGTCTTGGCCAGGGCGTTGGCCTTCTGGCCCACAGCATAGGCCGCAACGGACAAAGCCAGCCAGAACAGGGGCTGGTTCAACGTCTCCCAGAGTTCATGCAGCATAGCTGTCCTCCTTTCTTCCCCCGCTCCGACGGGAGAGCAGCTTCACCGTGGCGGAGGTCACCGTCACCGTCAAAAGCGTGGTGATGAGAATAATCACCAAAATCTGGCCCAGCACCGCCAGCACCTCGCTGGACAGCTCCAGCACACCTAGGCAGGTGGGCAGGAACAAAAAGGCCATGTTGTGTTCAAAAAAGTCAGCGGTCTCCTGGATCTGGCTCTCCTTCACCCAGCCCCGCCACAACAGCAGCAGCATCAGCAGCATGCCCAGCACGTTGCCCGGCAGGAAGTTATGGATCACCACGGAGAGCAGATCGCCCGCCAGGCACACACCGAAAATCAGTGCCAGTTGCTTGAGAATACGCAAGGCAGTTCCCTCTTTCCACACAGTTTTACCCGGACCGCCCTCTCTCTCCAAAAGGCATCCGGGATCTGACAGCATAACGCCCGGCTCTGGCCTGGAAGGCCCGCCGGGAATCTGTTATTTGCCGCCGTATTACGGGTTATTGTACCATATTCGAACAGGAATAGAAAGTACAATTTGCCTTCATACTGCCAAATTCGACCGTTTTCCCGTATGCTTTGACCGGCAAAATGCAACATAGACCGGGGGGCTGTGCCCTCCGGCCTATGGAAATCACGATGACTCTCTCCTCTGACGCCGCAGCCAGGGGAGGAATCTCTCCAGCCCCTTGGGCGGCTCCGGCTCCTTTTTCTCCCGGGCCTCCTCTGCCCGGGTGATGGCCAGGCGCATGAGACACTCCTGGGCCGACAGCGGCGGTCCGGAGCGGCGGACATAGCTGCCGTCCTTGCGCAGCTCCCGGGCCTTCACTGTGTCAGCCCGCATGGCGTCCAGAATCTCATGGAGCCGCTTGCGCACCGCCTCATCCCACACGGGACAGGCGATCTCCACCCGGCGCTCCGTGTTCCGGGTCATCAGGTCAGCGGAGCCGATGTACATTTTCTCCTCCGCTCCCCGGCCGAAACAGAAGATCCGGGAGTGCTCCAGGAAGCGGCCCACCACGGAGACCACGCTGATGTGCTCCGTGCGGTAGCGGATGCCGGGACGGAGGCAGCAGATGCCCCGGATAATGAGCTCGATCTTCACCCCGGCACAGGAGGCGTTGGACAGGGCCCGGATCACGTCCACGTCGGTGAGAGAGTTGAACTTGAGGAGGATATACCCCTCGGTTCCCCGGGCTGCCTGCTCACCGATCAGGCGCAGGATCTCATCCTTGAAGCTCCGGGGCGCCACCAGGAGCGCGTCATAGCGCCCGTCCAGGTTCCCCAGGGCCATGTTCTGGAAAAAGGCCGCCGCGTCGGCGCCGATGACCGGATTGGCCGTGAGAAGGGAGACATCGGTATACTGCCGGGCGGTCTTTTCGTTGTAGTTGCCGGTGCCCACCTGGGTGATGTGCTGGATGCCGGCCTTGCTGCGGCGGGTGATGAGGCAGATCTTGGAGTGGACCTTATAGTCCTCAAAGCCGTAGATGATCTTGCAGCCCGCCTCCTCCAGCCGCTCGGACCAGTCGATGTTGTTTTGCTCGTCGAACCGGGCCCGCAGCTCGATGAGCACGGTGACGTCCTTGCCGTTTTCCGCTGCGGCGCACAGGTAGTCCACCAGCTTGGCCCGGCGGGCCAGGCGGTAGATGGTGATGCGGATGGAGAGCACATCCGGGGCCCCCGCCGCCTCCCGCAGCAGCGCCAGGAAGGGGTCCATGCTCTCATAGGGATAGGACAGCAGCGCATCCTTTTGCAGTACCTGGGGCAGCAACGGCCGGTCTACGTCCAGCATGGAGGGCCGCTGGGGAGCAAAGGGCGGGTCTGACAGCCGCGCCCGCTGCTCCTGGGGCAGACGCTCCCCCAGGGAGAAGGCGTAGTCCATCCGCATGGGAGCCTTGGTCACAAAGATCTGGTGGGGCTTGACGTCGAAGCGCTCCCGGAACCAGGATTCCATAGAGCTGCTCAAAGGAGCGGACACCTCCACCCGCACCACGCCCAGACGGCGGCGCTGGCGCAGGACCTTCTCCATCTTCCGCCGGAAATCCTCCTCCACGTCGAAAGCCTCGTCCCTGGGGTCCACGTCGGCGTTGCGGGTGATGCAAAAGCACACCTTCTCCAGCACCTCATACATACCAAAGACCTGGTCGGCAAAGTGGAGCAGAATACTCTCCATGGGCACCAGCTTGCCCTCCTCCCCCGGCAGAGGCACCAGGGCCGGCAGCGAGGCAGGCACCGGAATGAGGCCCAGCATCTCCCCCTTGCCCACCTTCAGTCGGGCGGCGATGTGGAGCACCTTGCCCTCCAGGTGGGGAAAGGGATGGTGGGCATCCACGATCTGGGGGGAGAGCACCGGCTCCACCATGTTGCGGAAGTAGTGGCGGATGGCCTTCATCTGCCCGTTTTGCAGGCTGGAGGCTTCCACCCGGCACAGCCCCTCCCGGCACAAAGCCTCCGACAGCACCTCATGGACCCGGTCCCTCCGGGTGTAGAGGGGCCGCACGGCGGCATAGATGCGCTGGAGCTGCTCCTCCGGCGTCCAGCCGGACTTGCTGTCCACGCTCTTTTTCTCCAGATGGGATAAGTCGGTCAGGCTGCCCACCCGAATCATAAAGAATTCGTCCAGATTGCTGGTGAAGATGGCCAGGAATTTCAGCCGCTCCAGCAGCGGCACCTCCTCGTCCTCCGCCTCCTCCAGCACCCGGGCGTTGAATTGAAGCCAGGACAGCTCCCGGTTTTGGGTGTAGCCCAGCTCCCAAATGTGGTCCTTATCCGACATGCTCTCTCCCTCTCTTCGACAAAATCTCCAACAGATAGCCCTCCCGGACACCCTGCTGGCTGACCGCAAATTGGCGGCAGCCAAAGCGGCGGGCCACCGTCTGCAAAATGGCCATGCCCGGCGTGATGGTGTGGATCCGCTCGGGCATCACCGCCAGCAAACTGTCCATGTGCTCCTTGTCCGGGTGCTTGCACCGGTCCATCATATGCTTGAGCTCCTTGTCCGTGAAGCCCCGCTCCTCACTGGGACGGCCGAACCACTCGTTGCACAGCTTGCAGGTGTTGCGGGCGGTGCCGCCCACGCCGCACAGCAGCTCCGCCTGGAAGTCCTTGGGCAGCTCCTGGCGCTCCAGCTCCCGGCGGACCGTCTGGCGGATCTTCCGCAGCTCCTCCTGAGTGGGCAGCAGATCGGACACGCACCGCTTATAGAGGTTCAAAGAGCCCACCGGCATGGACACGGCAAACTCCGCCTTTCCCTGCCGGAAGCCCACCAGCTCGGTACTGCCGCCGCCGATGTCCACCAGCAGCCCATCGCCGCCCCCCAGAGACAGCCGGGCGCCCCGATAGTCCAGCAAGGCCTCCTCCCGGCCGCTGAGGACCTGGACCTGATAGCCGGTCTGGCGGAACAGCTCCTGCACCACCTCCTTGGTGTTACCCACGTTCCGCAGCGAGGCGGTGGCAAAGACAAAGGTCTCCTCCACCAAAATCTTCTCCAGGGCCCAGCGGAACCGCTCCAATGTGTCTGCTGCCCGGCGGATGCCCTGACGGGTCAGATTCCCCTTTTCGTTGACGCAGGCCGCCAGGCCCGTCATCTCTTTGCGCTGGAACAGTTGGGTGAGCCCGCCCCCCTCCTCCACCTGAAAGACCGAAAGGCGAATACTGTTGGAACCGATATCAATCACGCCGTACACGGACATGCCTCCTTTGACTTGCTGACGCCACATAAGTTTTTTCAGTATACCAGAGGTATGTGTGTTTTCCATTTGCTTTATGTAAAATGTATAAAAAATTCCTTATTTTTCCCAGATTCGACAAACAGGCTCCCACCGGCAGTCTGAACTTGACATTCTTGGGATTCCTGGTATAATCTAATATTGAAAATCAGATTGTGAGGAGTTCAATATGACTTGGAATATTGTGGCGGACAGCAGCTGCGACCTGAAGGCCTCTGACATTCAGAGCCAGCAGCTTCACTTCGAGGTGGTTCCTCTCAAAATCATCATCGGCGAGGATGAGTATATCGACGACGGCAACCTCTCCATCCCCCAGCTTTTGCGGGACATGGACGCCTGCAAGACCGGCTCCTCCACGGCCTGCCCCTCCCCGGAGGACTTCAAGCGGGCCTTTGAGACCGCAGACTGCACCATCTGTGTCACCATCTCCAGCCAGCTCTCCGGCACCTACAACGCGGCGGTGCTGGGCCGGGACATGGTGCTGGAGGAGTATCCCGACAAGCAGATCTGCGTCATCGACTCCAAGGGTGCCTCCGGCATGCTGGCCCTGATCGTGCTTCGGGCCCAGCAGCTCATTGAGGCGGGCAAGGACTTTGAGGAGGTCTGTGCGGCCCTGCGGGAGTATCAGGCCTCGCTGCGCATCGCCTTCACCCTCTCCAACTTCGGCAACCTCATCAAGGCCGGCCGCATGAGTCCCTTTATCGGCTCCGTGCTCACGGGCCTGGGCATCCACGTCATCGCCGACGCCACCCCCCAGGGCACCATCCATGTGGCGGGCAAGGCCAGGGGCGAGAGCAAGACCATCAAGCACATCGTGCACATGATGGCCGAGGCCAAGGACGTGACGGGCCTGCCGGTGCTCATCGCCCACTGCGAGAATCTGGCCGGGGCCATGAAGCTCAAGCAGGCCATTCTGGCGGAGCTGCCGGTGGCGGACGTGACGCTGCTCAACTGCAAGGGCCTTTGCACGTTCTACGCCATGGAAAAGGGCCTCATCGTCAGCTATTGATCTCATCTCCCCTTTGCGCGGCGCCGTTGGCGCCGCGCTTTTTTTGCCCCTCGCCAGCTTTCCCCTCTCCTGCCGGAAGTTCCCATGGTATCCGGCCCTTCCTTTTGCTATGATAGATCCACCTTATCCATTGAAAGGCAGGACTTTCCCATGCACCGCAAAAAACGACTGGCCGGACTGTTTCTGGCCTTCCTGGTGTGCCAGGCCATACTGCTTCCCGTACTGGCTCCGGCCCAGGCCAGCACCGGCTCCACCGACCCCTTCCGGGTGGTAGCCTATTATCCCTCCTGGCGCCCCTTGTCCCAGGTCTCCTCGGTCCCCTATGAGGACCTGACCCACATCATCTACGCCTTCGCCCTTCCCAACGCCGACGGCTCCCTGCGCCCCCTGGAAAATCCCCAGGCGGCCTCCGCCCTCATTCAGAAGGCCCATGCCCAGGGCGTGAAGGTGCTTTTAGGCGTAGGCGGCTGGAGCGACCACGACGGGCTTTTGGAGCCGGTGTTCGCCTCCGCCACCTCCACCGCCGCCAAGCGGACCAAGCTGGCGGACGCCATCACCGCCATGTGCAACCAGTACGGCTTTGACGGGGTGGACATCGACTGGGAGTATCCCCGCACCAGCGGTACATACAAGCAGTACGAACAGCTCATCGCCGCCCTGTCCCAGCGGCTCCAGACCCGGGGCAAGCTGCTGACCACTGCCGTCATCGGCGGTGCCACCACCTCCGGCAACCCCTACTCCGGGGCGTCTGCCTTTACGGACCAGGTGCTGGAGGCGGTGGACTGGATCAACGTCATGGCCTATGACGGAGACAACGGCAGCCGCCACTCCACCTACGACTACGCGGTGGCCTGCGGCAACTACTGGCGCAAGACCCGGGGCGTACCGGCAGAGAAGGTGGTGCTGGGCCTGCCCTTCTATGCCCGGCCCGGCGGCACTCCCTACCGCACCATCTTGCAGGCCGTGCCCGGGGCGGAGAAAAAGGACACGGTGGTCTACCAGGGCAAGCAGATCTGGTACAACGGTCAGGACACCATCGCCGCCAAGACCTCCTATGCTTTGGAGTCTTTGGGCGGCGTGATGATCTGGGAGATCACCCAGGACGCCGCGGGGGAAAAGAGTCTCCTCTCCGCCATCCGCGCCGTCATCGACCAGAAGGCCTACTTCACCGACATTCCCGCCGGCGCCTGGTACGCCGAAAGCGCCGAGAGTGCCCGGAAACTGGGGCTGATGCAGGGCACCGGCGGCCGCCGCTTCTCCCCCGCCGGCACCGTCACCTGGGCCCAGGCTGTCAGCATTGCCGCCCGGATGCACACCATCTACCTCACCGGCTCCGACACCCTGGGCCACGGGACCCCCTGGTATCAGGAGTACGCGGACTACGCCCTGAAACAGGGCATCCTCTCCACCCCCCTCACCGCCGCCCAGGCGGCCCGGGCCGTCACCCGGGCGGAGTTTGCCGGGCTGCTGTCCAAGGCGCTGCCTGCCCAGGCCCTGGAGCCTATCAACCGGGTGGAGACCATTCCGGATGTATCCCCCTCCGCCCCGGAGGCGGAGGCGGTATATCTGCTGTATCGGGCCGGCGTGTTCGCCGGACGGGACCAAAGGGGCACCTTTGCCCCCCGTGCTACCCTCAGCCGGGCGGAATGCGCCGTACTGATCGTGCGGATGCTGGAACCGGAGCGGCGGCTGTCCTTTACGCTGGTCTGATCTCTATGCACAAAAAAGCGGACGCCTGTGGGCGTCCGCTTTTTTGTCATCCGCCGGAGAGCAGAGCTCCCGCCACCAGAAAGGCCGCAATGAGCGCAGCGAAGAGGAGCACGATCTTCCAGGAAAAGCGCACCCACTTGTCGTAGGGCACATGGCCCAGGGCCAGAGCGCCCATGACCACCGCCGCCGTGGGCGTGATCAGATTCACCAGACCCGAGGCAGACTGAAAGGCCGTGATGATGAGAGCGCCGGAGACCCCGGCGAACTTCCCCAGAGGCGCCACGATGGGGATGGACAGCGTGGCAAGGCCGGAGGAAGAGGGGATCAGGATGCTCAGGGGCAGATACAGCAAAAACACCAGCAAGATGAACGTCAGGGGTCCGGCGCCGGACAGGGCGCTCTCGCCCCAGCTGAGGACCGTGTCGGTGATGCGCCCCTCGTTCATCAGGTGGGTGATGCCCCGGCTGATGCCGATGATGAAGGCCACTCCCAGCAGATCTGCCGCGCCGGTGACGAACTCCTCGGCAATGGCGGCTTCCTCCATCCGGTCGATGAGGCCCACGATGATGGCGCTGACCAGAAACAATCCCGAGAGCTCCGGGAACCACCAGCCCAGGGAGGGCAGGGGCAGTCCCATATCCTCAAAGGGCACCACGGCGTAGGTCATCAGCAAAAAGGTGGCCAGGAATACCGCCAGGATCACCTTCCGGCGGGTGGTCAGCGGCGGGGCCTCCTCCGCCTTGGTGTGGAGCTCCTCATGGCCCCGGCCCACCACGGAGGCGGAGGGCGTCTTTTTCACCTTGGCGGCGTAGGCCATCACATACCAGATGGCCACCGCCTCAAAGACCACCCACATCAAGATCCGCAGTCCGATGCCGTCCCCCAGGGACACTCCGGCAAAGCCGGCGGCAATGCCCGTGGCGAAGGGGTTGACGGTGGAGCAGATGACGCCGGCGCCGGCGCCCAGCAAAATCACCGCGATGCCCACCACCGCGTCATAGCCCGCCGCCTGGAAGATGGGGATCAGCAGCGGGTAAAAGGCCATGGTCTCCTCCCACATGCCATAGCTGGTGCCGCCCAGGCCGAAAAACACCATAAGGATGGGGATGAGCCACTTCTCCCGGCCACCCAGCAGGGCGATCACATGGCTGACGCCGGCATCCACCGCGCCGGTGCGCATGACCACGCCCAAAAAGCCGCCCACCGTCAGGATGAACACGCACACATCCACAGCGTCATAGAAGCCGTGGAAGGAGGCCAGGATCACATCCCCCACGCCCTGGGGATTTTGCTCCACCGCGTGGTAGGTGCCGGCCACGGGCACGCCGTCTACATAGTCATACTGTCCCGCCGGCACGAACCAGGTAGCGATGGCCACCAGGATGATGAGGCCAAGCAAAATGGTATAGGCCGTGGGCATTTTGAATTTGGACACGGGGCCCGCCTCCTCTCTTTTTAGCCCAGCGTAGCCACCAGGACGGCCTTGATGGAGTGCATCCGGTTCTCCGCCTCGTCGAACACCACGCTGTGGGGGCCGCGGAACACCTCGTCGGTGACCTCCCGGATGTCCACGCCCTTGTCCTTCCATTCCTTGGCAAGCTTTGTCTCAAAGTCGTGGAAGGAGGGCAGGCAGTGCAGATACAGCACATTGGGGTTGCCGGTGGCCTTCAGTGTCTCCTCCGTCACCCGGTAGGGGGACAGGAGCTTGGTGCGCTCAGGGATCAGCGCCTCCTCGCCCATAGAGGCCCAGATGTCGCCGTAGATCACATCCGCGTCCTTCACGTCCGCCATGTTATCGGTGATCTCAATGAGGCCGCCGGTCTCCCGGGCAGTGGCGAAGGTGCTCTTGACGATCTCCGGATCCATTTCTTTGGCCAGCTTCTCCGGGCCGATGCCCACGAAGTGCATGCCCATCTTGGCCGCGCCGATCATCCAGGCGTAGCACATATTGTTGCGCACGTCGCCGGGGAACACCACCTTCACGTCCTTGAGGGGCTTGTGGCAGTGCTCTTCAATAGTCATCATGTCCGCCAGGATCTGGGTGGGGTGGTCGGCGTCTGTAAGGCCGTTCCACACCGGCACGCCGGAATACTTGGCCAGGTCTTCCACCACCTTCTGGTCAAAGCCCCGGTACTCGATACCGTCGAAGAAGCGGCCCAGCACCTTGGCGGAGTCCTCCAGGGACTCCTTTTTGCCCATCTGGGAGGAGCCGGAGTCCAGGAAGGTGACGTGGGCGCCCTCCTGGGTGGCGGCTACCTCGAAGGAGCAGCGGGTGCGGGTGGAGGTCTTTTCAAACAGCAGCACGATGTGCTTGCCCTCCAGGGCCTTGCCGGGGATGCCGGCGCGGCGCTTGGCTTTCAGGTCGTGGCCCAGGTCCAGCAGGTACCGGATCTCGCCGGGGGTCAGGTCGTTGAGGGTCAGGAAGCTTTTGCCTTTCAAATTGACAGCCATAGTGGTTCTCCTTTTTCATTTTGTAGCAAGATGTGCGGCGCCCTGGGCGCCGTCAGGGAGGTATATCCTTACAGGTCCTCCCGCCAAAGGGGCATGGACATGCACCGGGGGCCGCCCCGGCCCCGGCTGAGCTCGGCGCTGGGGATGGTGTGGATCTTGACGCCATGGTCCTCCAGCAGGCGGTTGGTCACATAGTTGCGGCTGTAAACCACCACCTCACCCGGAGCCACCGCCAGGGTGTTGGAGCCGTCGTTCCACTGCTCTCGGGCGGCGTCGATCTCGCTGCCCTGGCCGCAGGGGATCAGGGTGACCTGATCCAGCTCCAGGTGCTCTTTGAGGATGTCCTCCAGCTTGCCGTCCTCCTGGCGGATCTTCACCTGTCCCCGCTCATCCAGCTCCATGACGTAGACCGTGATGGCGCTGAGGATATTGGGGTGGACGGTGAACTTGTCCCGGTCCACCATGGTGAACACCGTGTCCAGGTGCATGAAGGACCGGGTCTTGGGGATGTCGAAGGCCAGGAGCTTGCGGAAGGTCTTGCTTTCGCTGAGCACCGTGGCCGCCAGCTGGTCGATGGAGTCCTCATGGGTCCGCTGGGAGATGCCCACCGCCAGCACCTGGGGCGAGAGGATGAGGATGTCTCCGCCCTCCAGGGAGGAGGTCTGGCCCCGGTCATACCAACGGGGTGCGTTCTTGTACTCGGGGTGGTATTTGAAGATGAACTTGCCGAAGAGGGTCTCCCGGTTGCGGGTCTTGGTGTGCATCTTGTGGATGCTCACACCGGTGCCGATGGCGGCGAAGGGGTCCCGGGTAAAATAGAGGTTGGGCATGGGGTCCACCAGGAAGGGATAGTCCCCGCTGCCCAGGGACAAAAAGTCCCCCAGCTTGGCCCTGTCGGACACCTGAAGCTGCTGTTTGCGGACGCCGGCCATCATGGCCGCCACCATCTCCCGGTCTGACATGGCAGAGAAGTAGTCCGTCAGCAGCCCCCGGGCTCGGGGGTCCTGGATGTCCGCCTCGTCCAAAAACTGCTCCAGCAGCTCCTGCCGGATGGTCTCGTCGGTGAGGGACTGGACCACCAGGTCGGTGAGGTACACCACCTCCGCTCCGCACTGGCGCAGGCAGTCGGCAAAAGCGTCGTGCTCCCGCTGGGCCTCCTGCAGATAGGGGATGTCGTCAAACAGCAGCCGCTCCAGATAGTCCGGCATCAGATTCTCCAGCTCCTTGCCGGGCCGGTGCAGCACCACCTTGCGCAGCGGGCCGATCTCCGAGGTAATATGGATTCCGGTATTCAAGCGATCACTCCTTTTCCAGGGAGAGCTCGGCTGCCCGCCGTCTCTCCGTTCTTCCTTATGGTCTCTGGAAAACGGCGTTTCATGCGTGAAGAACGAAAAAAAGACGCCGCGAGGCGTCTTTTTTCTTCTTTTGAAATGCAAAAAACGCGGGGCCTGTTCGGTCCCGCGCCAAAGAACGGCGCTTAGCACGCCTGAAAGGTATCCGCCAGAAGGGCAAGCTGGGTCTGCCCGCTCTCCTCCAGGTCGTCGGGATAGCAGGCACAGACCGCCCAGGACCCCGACTCCCCCTCCACCAGACGGACCCGCATGGTCATGCCGCCTACGGCGTCGTAGCCCATGCACACCCCGTCCTCTGGGGGCAAAAAACCATAGTTGGGGAAACGCTCCCCCAGTTCCTTCCACAGAGCTTGGCTGCCGCACTCCCGGCACTGGTGGACAAAGAGTCCCACGTCCTCCTCTTTTTCCGGCCGCCAGGTGCCGTCCTTCTCCTGGTACCAGCCCCTGGCAGGCACATAGAGAGAAAAGCCCTCCTCCTGCCACAGCACCACATCCAGCCGTTCCTGGGCATCGCCCTCCAGCGGCAGCGCCAGCTCCCCCTGCTCCGGCCGGCTGTTATTCTCCGCCGCCTCCGGCTCACAGGCGGACAGCAAGCCCAGCAAAAGTGCCAGGGCCAGCGCCACCCACAGACAGACTCGCCTCATGCTTCTCCCTCTTTTCCCCAGATTCATATTAGATAAGACGCACAAGCAAGGTAAAATGTTGCACCCGATTTCCAATTTTTCCACATGGCGTGCCTAAGGATGGGCAAAGACACAGGGGAAGCTATCCATGAGGGGTTCCGAACCCGAGAATTCAAGTCGTCAAAAAGGCGAAAAAAACAGCGGTGAGACAGGCTATGCCTCACCGCTGCTCTTTAAGAAACGCTTTGCCCTATGGAACGATGGCGAAGACGGGGTCCTTCTTCTCATACGTTCCAATGGCATCTTCCAGCTTTCGGAGCATCTTCTCCCGATCCTGGGGAAGAAGTCCCCGGATGCGGACAGAGATGCAGTCATGGAACCCGTCGTAGGAGAGGCCCGGGGTCTCCAAAAGCTCCAGAAGCCGATGCTCTTCCCGCAGGTTTTCCACTTCGTCCGCCGGGACAAACTGCCCCGAGAGGATGTCTTGATACAGAGGCGCTCTGCGGTGGAGAAAGAGAGAGAAGTTGACGATCCGGTCCGGGTGGGTGCGGTTAAAGAAGTCCGCAAGGGCCTGGGCGTTTTCCAGGCCCCGGCCCTTCCCCGAGATGCCCGTCATCATATGGGCGCCGTACTGCATCCCCGCCTGGTGGAGCTTTTCGATGGCCTCAGCGGCCTGGTCCATGGTCTGTCCCTTGTGCATCTGTTCCAGCACATCGTCCAGCCCGCACTCGATGCCCAAATACAGCGTCCGCACCCCAGCGGCGGACAGCTGCTCCAGCTCCTGGGATGGCTTGTGGAGAATATCATGGACAGTGGCATCCATGTTCACGGTCTCACAGGCGGGAAAGTACCGCCTGACCATGTCCAGAATGAAGAGGAGCCGCTCTGTGGGTGCAGTGAAGGCGTTCCCGTCCCCCAGGAACACCTGCTTGGGATTTCCGCCCACGGCGCTGACCCGCTCCAGCTCCGCCTCGATCTGTTCCAGGGGGAGCTGGCGATAGGTCAGGTGTTTGAAGAGCGTACAGAACCGGCACTGGTTATAGGAACACCCCACTGAGATGGGGAGCATATAGGAAGCCCGCTCCATGGGGCCCCGGCAGATTTGGCCCTCATATTCCATGTGATCGTCTCCTGTGAAAAGATTGCATCGGCAGCTGTCCAAAGTGGGGCGCCGCTCTTATGTGGAAGCTATAAAATCATTATAACAGGAAAGGGAAGATTTGCAACGCTGGGCCTGCACCTCAAAAGGGGGCAAAAAGAAGCGGCATGGCCTGGGGCCATGCCGCTTCGTGCAAAAGGACTGCACGTTTTGATCGATCAGCCGACAGTCCTCTCAGGACTTTGTCTCGTTGCTCTTTGCCTCGCCGTCGACTGTCTCGTCAGGCTTTGTCGCATCAGCTTTCGCCTCGTTGGACTTAGCCTCGTCGGGCTTCTTCTCGTCCTTGGCCGGGAGCATTGCGCTCTCGGGAGCGGACTCGCCGTAGACGGCGTAGAAGGCCGGAGCGTCCATGGTCTCGTGCTGGAGCAGATACTGGGCCACGGTTTCCAGCTTGTCCCGATCCTTCTCCAGGATCTCCTGGCAGCGGTCATAGGCCCGGTCGATGATGGCCTTGATCTCCTCGTCGATCTGAGCGGCCACCTGCTCGGAGTAGCCCCGGGTCTGGCCCATGCTGCGGCCGATGAACACCTCGTCATGGCCGGACTCGAAGGACACGGTGCCCAGGCGCTGGCTCATGCCGTAGCTGGCCACCATCTTCCGGGCGATCTGGGTGGCCCGCTGGATATCGTTGGAGGCGCCGGTGGACACATCCCCCAGCACCAGCTGCTCCGCCACCCGGCCGCCCAGCAGCGAGACGATCTGCTCCTCCATGTAGCTCTTGGAGAGGTAGGAGCGGTCCTCCTCGGGCATGGAGATGGTCATGCCGCCGGCTTGACCCCGGGGCACGATGGAGATGGACTGGACCGGGTCGTGGTGAGGCAGGGCGTGCATGACCACGGCGTGGCCCGCCTCGTGATAGGCGGTGAGCTCCCGCTCGTGGGGCGGGATGACCCGGCTGCGCTTTTCCGGGCCGGCGATGACCTTGATGATCGCCTCCTGCAAATCCTCCATCAAAATGAAGGGCTGGTTTCTTCGGGCTGCCAGCAGCGCCGCCTCGTTGATGAGGTTTTCCAGGTCCGCGCCGGTGAACCCCGGGGTGCCCCGAGCCACCACGCTCAGATCCACATCCTCCGCCAGAGGCTTATTCTTGGCGTGGACCCGGAGGATCTCCTCCCGACCCCGGATATCGGGCAGGCCCACAAACACCTGCCGGTCAAACCGGCCCGGCCGCAGCAGGGCAGGGTCCAGCACGTCGGCACGGTTGGTGGCTGCCAGCACTACCACGCCCTCGTTGGAGCCGAAGCCGTCCATCTCCACCAGCAGCTGGTTGAGGGTCTGCTCCCGCTCGTCGTGGCCGCCGCCCAGGCCGGTGCCTCTCTGGCGGCCTACGGCGTCGATCTCGTCGATAAAGACGATGCAGGGGGCGTTCTTCTTGGCCTGGTCAAAGAGGTCCCGGACCCGGCTGGCGCCCACGCCTACATACAGCTCCACAAAGTCGGAGCCGGAGATGGACAAAAAGCCCACGCCAGCCTCGCCGGCCACGGCCTTGGCCAGCAGCGTCTTGCCGGTGCCCGGAGGGCCTACCAGCAGCACGCCCTTGGGGATTCGGGCGCCCAGGGAGATATACTTCTGGGGCGTTTTCAGGAACTCCACGATCTCCTGAAGCTCCTCCTTCTCCTCATTCTCACCGGCCACATCCGCAAAGGTCACCTTTTTGCCCCGGTCATCCACGGTCTTGACCCGGGCCGCGCCAAAGCGGGCCATCTTGTCCCCGCCTCCGCCGGCACCGTTCATCCGGCTCATCATGAAAAACCACAGTCCGCCCAGCACCAGGGCAATGAGCAGGTAGGGCAGCAGCAGCTCCAACCAGTTCACCGAGTGATCGGCGTAGTAATTGTACCGGGTGATGATGCCGCTGTCGGCCTGCACCTTCACCAGTTCTCCCAGCTCGTCATAGAACAGATCGAAGTCATAGAGCTCATAGGTGACGGTCTTGCTGCCATCCACCGCCTCACGCAGGTTCATGGTCAGCTTGGTGCCGTCCACATCAAAGCTCTCCACCTGCTCGTTTTCGAACAGCTCCACCACCTGGGACCACTCCAGAGACACGGGATTCTCCCCCGTGTTCCACAGATAGCTGAAGCTGAGGACCGCCAGCAGCAGCAACAGCAGCAGCCCCACATTTGAAGATTTTTTCACAGATTCTTCCCCTTCCCCGGCGTTTTCTCCGGCCCCCAGGCCGACCGTCGGCATGGTTTCCCCCTTTTTTCGCTCGGGTTCTTAGTCCGCGTACACCTCGGGCTTGAGCACCCCGATGTAGGGCAGGTTCCGGTACTTCTGGCCGTAGTCCAAGCCGTAGCCCACCACAAACTCATCAGGCACCACAAAGCCGGCGTAGTCCGCTGTGATGGCCTTCTTCCGCCGGGAAGGCTTATCCAGCAGCGTGACGATGGTGATGGCGCTGGCCCCCTTGGTGAGGAAGTACTCCTTCAAAAAGGCCAGGGTGTTGCCGGAGTCCAGAATGTCCTCCACCACGATCACGTTCCGGCCGGTGATGTCCTGCTGGATGTCATGGACGATCTTGACCCGGCCGGAGGACTCGGTGCCGTTGCCATAGGAGGACACGGCGATGAACTCCACATCGCTTTTCACCTGACAGGCCCGGACCAGGTCCGACATGAACACGAAGGAGCCCTTCAGCACCCCCAGAAACAGGGGATTCTTCCCCTGAAACTGCTCGCCCAGGGCGTTGCCCATCTCCTGGACCCGGGCGCGGATCTCCTCCTCGCTGTACAGCACCTTCAGAATATCCTTTTCCATCTCGTTTTTCATGTGCGCTCCTCCGCTTCTTTGATGATCTGGATAAACCGGCAGGGCTCTCCCTCCGGCAGGAATTCTCTGTCTACGCCCAAAGGCCAAACCGCCGCCAGGCGCGCTCCCACATAGATGGCCGGCAGCCCATCCCTCTGGGCAAGGGAGATGCGCCGGTCCAGGCACAGCCGCTTGACGCTCCGAGCGCCGCCGTGGGTTCCCGGCAGCGTCAGCCGCGCCCCCGGATCACAGGGGGCCACGGCCACCGTCTCCCCCTCCGGCCCAGGCCGAAGGGCAAGGCCCTCCCCCTGCCGGCGGTCCAGCAGCGTCACGGTGTATTCCCCCCACCGCAGGGGGCAGCCGGGCACCAGCTCCGCCCGGGACAGGGGGGGCGGCAGCGTCTCCAGCACCAGCCGCCGGGCGGCCAGACGGGCCGTCACGCCGTGGGGCAGGCTGATGCGGGCGTCGTTTCCATGGCTGTTCCAAAGCTTCCGGATGGCCTCCAGGTGGGCGGCGCCCACGTCCTTCCGGCCCACGCCCAGCTGCTCCAGCATCCCCAGCAGCACCTGGGGAAGCAAAAACTCGGGCACCTCCGCCAGAACGCTCAGGGAAATACTCACCCGTCCCGGCCGGACAAAGGCCCGGCGCAAATACCGCTCCGTCAGGTCCTCCAGGCCCTCCTCCGTCTCCCGCATCCGGGCGGCGGCTGCGGCCATATGCTCCACGGCCCGGGGGTTCAGCTGCCGCAGCAGCGGCATCACCTGCAGCCGCACCAGGTTCCGGGCGGCCGCCTCCGGGTCGGCGTTGGTCTCATCCTCCACGTGAGGAATGTGGTGGGCGGCGGCGTACTCCGCCAGCTCCGCCCGGGTGATCTCCAGAAAGGGCCGCAGGATATTCCCCCGCCGCTGGGGGATGCCCGAAAGGCCCTTGAGTCCGGTGCCCCGAACCAGGTGCAGCAGTACCGTCTCGGCGTTGTCGTCGGCATTGTGGGCGGTAAGAATGGCGTCAAAGCCCTCCCGCCGGGCCGTCTCCTCCAAAAAGGCGTAGCGCAGCCGCCGGGCGGCCTCCTCCAGAGAGAGGCCCTCCCCCTCCATCAGCGCCCGGGTGTCCCCGGAGCCGGTAAAGCAGGGGATGCTTCGCTGGGCACACCAGTTTTCCACAAACCGCTGGTCCCGGTCCGCCGCCTGGCCCCGGAGGCCGTGGTTAAAGTGGGCCGCGGCGGCGCAAAAGCCGCGGTCGAGGCCCCAGGTGGTCAGAAAGTGCAGAAGGCACATGGAGTCCAGCCCGCCGGAGACGGCGCACAGCACCCGCCCGCCTTCGGGGAAATGGGTCCGCAGAAACCGCCAGGCGGAGAGCAGCTCATTATTCATCGTCGTATCTCGTCTCCAACGTGCCGAAGGTGGTGTACTCCGGCATCCACCGCAGCTCCACCTTGCCGGTCTCGCCGTGGCGGTTCTTGGCCACGATGCACTCGGCGATGTTACGCTTTTCACTGTCGGGGCTGTAATAGTCCTCCCGGAAGAGGAACATGACGATATCCGCGTCCTGCTCGATGGCGCCGGATTCACGCAGGTCCGAGAGCATGGGCCGCTTGTCGTCCCGCTTTTCGTTAGCACGGCTCAGCTGGCTCAGGCAGATCACCGGCACGTTGAGCTCCTTGGCCATGATCTTGAGCATACGGGAGATGTCGCTGACCGCCTGCTGGCGGCTCTCGCCGGAGTGGGCCTGCTTTCCGCCGGCGGAGGTCATCAGCTGGAGGTAGTCGATGACCACCAGGCCCAGATTGTCCAGCCGGCGGCACTTGGCGTTCATATCCGCCACCGTCAGCAGCGGGTTATCGTCGATGCGGATGTCGGTGCGGCTCAGGGCAGAGGCCGCGTCGGCGATCTTCACCCAGTCCGTCTCCCGCAGGTCGCCGTTGATGAGACGGGTGTTCTCCACCAGGGCCTCGCTGGACAAAAGGCGGGTGGCCAGCTGTTCCTTGGACATTTCCAGAGAGAAAATGGCCACCGTCTGCTTGGTATCCTTGGCTACATTCAGCGCCACATTCAGCGCCATGGAGGTCTTGCCCATGCCGGGCCGGGCCGCCAGCAGCACCAGGTCCGACTTGTTCAGTCCCGAGATCTTGGCATCCACTGCCGAAAGGCCCGTGGAGAGGCCGGCGATCTTGGTGCCCTCCCGCTCGCTCATCTCATTGAGGTGGTCCAGCACGTCCGGCAGCACCGTGGAGATGGGCACCATGTCCTGGGCACTGCGGCCCCGGCGGATGGCGTAGATCTTCTGCTCGGCGGCCTCCAGCATGTCGTGGGCCTCGCCCACGCCCTCCTGGACCATGGCAGTGATCTCCGCGGCGGCCTGGGCCATCCGGCGCATCAGCGACTTGTCCCGGACGATCTCCACATACTCCATCACGTTGGCGGAAGTGGGCGTGATCTCCATCAGCTGGGCCAGGTACGACCGGGTGGTCTGCTCGTCATAGGTGCCGTTTTTCTGCATCTCCTCGCAGACGGTGATGCCGTCGATGGGCTTGGAGTAGACGAACATGGAGTAGATGGTGTCAAAGATCTCCCGATTCTGCCGGAGATAGAAGTCGTCCGGCTGGAGCTTATCCATCACGTCCTTGATGCAGCGCTCGTCAATGAGCATGGAGCCCAGCACCGCCTGCTCTCCCTCCAGAGAGTGGGGCATCTGGCGCAGCAGCAGTTCCTCGTTTGCCATGGTTCACCTCCCCCTTTTTCTCCGCTTTGCTCCCGGTCTTATTCTCTTACTTCTCCTCGCAGACGGCCACATACACGGTGCCCGTCACCTCAAAGCCCAGCTTGGCCTTCACCTGATAGGACCCAAAGGCCTTGATGGGCTCATCCAGCACCAGCTTCTGCTTGGGGATGTCCAGACCGAACTGCTTCTGCAAACCCTCGGAGATCTCCTTGGTGGTGACGGCGCCGAAGAGCCGTCCGCCAGCGCCCGCCTTGGCGGTGAGCTTCACCTGGCACTCCTTGAGCTTCTCCGCGGTGGCCTCGGCCTCGGCCTTGAGCCGGGCCTCTTCAGCCTTCCGGGCCTTCTCCTTCAGGTTCATGGTGTTGATGGCGTCCGCCGTAGCCAGGATGGCCAGCTTCCGGGGCAGAAGGAAATTCCGGGCGTAGCCCTCGGACACCTCCACCATCTGGCCCTTTTTGCCCTGGCCCTTCACATCCTGCTGTAAAATCACTTTCATGGTCGTTCTCCTTTTATGTCAGTCTTTCGGCCCCTGGGGCCGGATGGGTTTGGTTTACTTCTCATAGTAGCGGTCGATGGCAGCCACCAGCTGCTCCCGCACCGCCTCCACCGTACTGTTTTCCACATGGCCGCCGGCGGTGGTGGAATTGCCGCCGCCGCCCAGGGCCTCCAGGATCACCTGGACATTGATATCGCCCAGCGACCGGGCGGACATGGACACGCCGTCCCCCTGGGGATAGACCACAAAGGAGGCCTCCACCCCCTTGAGGGTCAGCAGCTCGTCGGCCGCCTGGGCCGCCGTCACCCGATCCACGCCGTTTTCCCCGGTGCAGGCAATGGCAATGTTGCCCCGGTACTTCTCCGCCAGGCGGATGATGCCGTAGCGGGAGACCATCTCGTCCAGATCGTTCTGGAAGAGCTTTTGGACCTCATAGGTATCGGCGCCGGCACGGCGCAGGAAGGCCGCCGCCTCGAAGGTACGAGCGCCGGTGCGCATGGTGAAGTTCTTGGTGTCCAGCACCATGCCCGCCAGCAGCGCCTCGGACTCCGCCCGCAGCAGATCCGAGGGCTCCACCAGATACTGCAAAAGCTCCGTCACCAGCTCCGAGGCAGAGGAGGCATAGGGCTCGTGGAAATTCAGCGCCGCGTTTTCAATGTAGTTGGATGCCCGGCGGTGGTGGTCGATGACCGCCACCCGGTTGCAGGCCTCCAGCAGCTGGGGGCTCTCCACGATGTCGGGGCGGTTGGTATCCACCACGATCAGCAGCGCCCCGGGCTGGACCTTCAAAAAGGCGTCGCTGGCGGGGACAAAGACCCCGGCGTACTCCGGCAGATCCCTCACCCGGTCCAGCAAAGGCTGGGCGGCGTTGCGGCCCTGGGGCAGCACGATCTGGGCCCGCTTGCCCCGCTTCCGGGCCACACAGCAAAGGCCGATGGCGGAGCCCATGGCGTCCATGTCCGGATTGGCGTGGCCCATGATATAGATCTGTTTGGCGTCGGCCATCAGCTCGCCCAGGGCGTTGGCCATAACCCGGGACTTGACCTTGGTGCGCTTCTCCGTGCTCTTGGCCCGTCCGCCGTAAAACTCAAAGTCCAGCCGGTTGCGCACGGCGCACTGGTCGCCGCCCCGGCTCAGGGCCATCTCCACCGCCAGATTGGCGTACTTATAGAGCTCCTCCAGCCCCTCGCCGTCCTTGCCCACGCCGATGGACAGCGTGGCGTGGACGCCGTCGCCCACGGTGATCTCCCGGACCGCGTCCAGGACGGAGAACTTCTCCGCGGCAAAGTGGGCATAATACTGCTCCTCAAAGATAAAGAGGTAGTTGTCCCGATCGGTCTTGAGCAGCAGTCCGTGGGCCGGGGCGGCCCACTTGTCCAGCTTCTCATAGATCTGGGCCAGCACCGCACTGCGGCTGGCGTCGGAGCAGGCCTTCATCAGGTCGTCATAGTTGTCCACAGTCAAAATTGCGATGACCGGACGGGTGGCCTCCACCTTTTCCCGGGCCTCGTCTCCGGCGGTGGTGTCCACCCAGTAGGTGGTAGCCAGCAGGCTCTGGCCCGCACCCTTGCCCGCCGCCCGGACCAGGCTGCCGAACACCCGATAGCGCCGGCCGTTCATCTCCACCCGCTCGGGGCTCTCCTGCTTGCCCTCCAGCAGCCACCGGGAGGACAGGTTGGGCACTGCATCCCCCACTCGGATCTCAAAGAGGTGCTCCCGGACGCCGGCCAGCTGCAGGAAGCTTTCGTTGCTCCAGATGACCTCCCCTGTATCCGGCCGGTAAACCATGATGGGCAGAGGGGAGTTGATGAGCGTATTCTTACTGGCGGTGTCCACGCTGCCGGTGAGGCTGTCGATATACTGAATGATGCCCTGCTTGCGCTTGCGGTTGCTGCTGCGGAAATAGAAGTACAGCGCCACCGCCACGGCACAACCCACGGCACCCAGAGCCGGCTTCACCGGGATGACCGCCGCGGCAAACAGCACCAACACCAGGAAGTACAGCTTCATATTTGGTTCCAGCAAACGGGAAATCCGTTTGTTCATGATTCTCTCTCCTTCGCGTGTCGATAGATTATTACAGTATAGCAGGTTTTTCCCTGTTTGAACAGTGCGCCGCTCAATTTTTTCCCGGTTTTCCGCCTTTCCTTCCCCCACCCCAATCGGATTTTTTCCCAAAAAAGAGGTATACAAACCCTGCCTAGCGTGTTATAATAGGTTAAGTTTATATGTGGCAGTATCTCCGATACCCCCATTTCTTTTGTATTTTACTGAGACGGACCGCGTTTCCATCCCAGTCAAATAATATATGACAAAATTCCACAGGATGCAGGATCGGGCGCATTGCGTGCCAGCCGCCGGCGAAACGGGGCCGAGGGGCAAGTACGGGCGTCTTTGCTTTTGTGCGGGCTGAGGCGGGAAAGCAATCCCGGAATCAGCCGTCTTTTTGCGCCCTCCTGCCTCCCAAAGAGAAGTTTTGTCTCCTTTACTTTTGATTTTTTAAGGAGTGACTCTATGGCAGAGAAAATGAAAATCATCCCCCTGGGCGGTCTCAATGAGATCGGCAAGAACATGACCGTCTATGAATACGGCGGCGAGATCATCATCGTGGACTGCGGCATGGCCTTCCCCGGGGACGATATGTACGGCATCGATCTGGTGATTCCCGACATATCCTATCTGGTGAAGAACCGGTCCCGTATCCGGGGTCTGTTCCTGACCCACGGTCACGAGGACCACATCGGCGCTATCCCCTATGTGCTCAAGCAGGTGAACATCCCCATCTTCTGCACCCGCCTGACCGCAGGCCTCATCAAGCTGAAGCTGGAGGAGCACGGTCTCACCCGCTCCACCAAGCTGACCACCGTGGAGGCAGGACAGACCGTCCGGGCCGGCAAGTTCAATGTGGAATTCATCCACGTCAACCACTCCATCGCCGACTCCGTGGCCTTCGCCATCCACACCAAGATGGGCACCGTGGTCCACACCGGCGACTTCAAGATCGACTCCACCCCCATCGACGGGGAGGTCATCGACCTGGCCCGCTTCGGCGAGCTGGGCAAGGAGGGCGTGCTGGCCCTGTGCTCCGACTCCACCAACGTGGAGCGTCCCGGTTTCACCATGAGCGAAAAAGAGGTGGGCAAGACCTTCCGCCGGCGGTTCGCGGGCTGCGACAAGCGGATCATCGTCACCACCTTTGCCTCCAACGTCCACCGCATCCAGCAGGTCATCGACGCCGCCGTGGAAAACGGCCGGAAGGTGGCCGTCACCGGCCGCAGCATGGAGAACATCATGAAGGTCTCCACAGAGCTGGGCTATATGAAGGTGCCCCGCAACACCCTTATGGACGTAAACAAGATCAAGGGCCTGCCCAAGAACAAGCAGGTCATCATCACCACCGGCAGCCAGGGCGAGGAGATGTCCGCTCTGTACCGCATGGCCTTCTCCACCCACAAGCAGGTGGAGCTGGGGCCCGGCGACCTGGTCATCATCTCTGCCTCCGCCATTCCCGGCAACGAAAAGACCATCAGCCGGGTGGTGGATGAGCTCTACCGCAAGGGCGTGGACGTGCTCTACAACCGCTCGGATATGCTCCACGTCTCCGGCCACGCCTGCCAGGAGGAGCAGAAGATCCTCCATGCCCTGGTGAAGCCTCGTTTCTTCATCCCCGTCCACGGCGAGCAGCGGATGCTCCAGATTCACACCAACCTGGCCATGGCCATGGGCATGGACCGCAACCACATTGCGGTGGCGGAAAACGGCAACGTCATCGAGCTGACCACCAAGACCATGAAGATCAACGGCTCTGTGCCTGCCGGCGAGGTGTTCATCGACGGCTCCGGCGTGGGCGACGTGGGTGCCGTGGTGCTGCGGGACCGCAAGCGCCTGGCTGAGGACGGCATGGTCACCGTGGTGCTGCCCATCTCCTCCCACAACGGCGATCTGCTGGCTCCGCCGGAGATCGTCACCCGTGGCTTCATCTATGTCAAGGAGTCCGAGGAGATGATGGCGGAGCTCCAGCGAGTGGCCGCCGAGGCCGCCGAGGGCGTGTCCCGCCGGCGCCGGGATGACGGCGAACTGCGCAGCGCGGTGAAGAGCGCCATCAGCAACTACCTCTACAAGACCACCAAGCGCAGCCCCATGATCATCCCTGTGGTGACCCGGCTGTAAAGGAAAACCTCTTTTCTCAGAAAATGCAGAAAACCGCGGACAGCGTTCTTAAAAAACGCCGTCCGCGGTCTTTTTTTATCTCAGGGCTTCCCGGCGGGCTCCTCCAGCTCCGGCAGGCGGAAGCGGTCCAGCCACACCCCCACCCGGCGCTCCAAAGCGGACGTCCGCAGCAAACGGAAGAGCAAAATTCGTCCCCACTCCAGCACCGTACACAAAAGGTACAGCCCCAGGGCCAGGGCCGGCACCGTCACCAGTACCCGCCAGCCCCCCAGGGCCGGCAGCCAGGCAAGGGACTCATCCAGCCAGCGGTTGAACACGAAGGGCTGGACGTGGATCAGGTAGACGCCAAAGGAGGCGGGGGCCAGAAAGCCCAGCACCGCACCCCACAGCCGTCCCCGGAGCTTCAGCCCGGAACAGGCGAAAAAGAGGCACAGCGCCGCTCCCAGGATCAGGGGGGAGGGATAGGTGAGGAAGCGACCGCCGCCGGAAACAGTACCGGTGCGCAGCAGCGACACCGTCTCCAGTGCCCACTTGGAGCCCCAGGCGGCCAGCACAAAGCCCACATAGCCCGCCAGATACCACAGGGGATGACGGCAGGCCCGACCGTGGAGTCGCAGATAGGCCCCGGCGAAATACAGCGCCGCCAGCCACAAAAAGCTGTAGCCCCCCTCGGTCTGGAAGGGGTCCTGCCCCGCCAGAGCGGGAAGCAGGGATAGCAGCACGAAACCCACCGCCAGCAGCCGCTGGAAGGACCGGGCACTGAGATGGGCGATCAGGCGGTTGAAAAAGGGCGCCAGCGCGTAGACGCCGAAGTAGGCGGTAAAGTACCAGTACTGCTCCGTCACCACCGGCAGACAGGAGACGAGGAACCTCTTCCCGCTCACCGGCTCCCACACCAGGGCGAAGAGGGCCGTCAGCCCGGCGGACCAGAACAGCACCTGGAGCCACAGCCGCACCAGCCCCTCGCTCCGGCACCGGGAGCGACATAGCAGATAGCCCGAGAGAAGCCCGTAGCAATCCACTGCGCAGTAGGCCCCGCACTCCAGCAGCCAGGCCGCCTGATAGGCCCCGGAGCCATAGGGCGCCGCCGCCAGCACGCCGCCCCGGCCCAGCAGGTGGAGGATGACCACCAAAAACATGGACACCACCCGCAAAAGATCCAGTCCCCGCTGCCGCTTTTCCTCTCTCTGCGCCACCTGCGCCACTTCCTTCCCCGTTTCTTGCTCTCTCATGCCTCCTCCGCCAGCTGGTCCAGCATCTGCCGGGCAAAGGCCTCCAGCCGCTCCTGGATGCCCGGCAGGTGCACCGCCGTGCCGGCGTCGTTGGCCGTCTCCGTCATGACGAAGCGGGGCGGCAGATAGAAGGCCTTGTTCATGCAAAGGGCCCCCAGAATCTGCTCCGCCACGATGTCACCGCCGGAGTAGCCGGACACCACGATGCCGTACACCGCCTTGTCATCAAAGCGGGTAGTGCGGAACAGGGCAGTGAGGCGGTTGATACAGGCGGTCAGGTTGGCGGAGACCGCGTCGTTATAGTTGGGGCACAGCAGCACCAGGGCGTCGGCCTGGCGCAGGGCGGGATAGACCTCCTCCACCATGACGCCGCCGTAAAAGCAGCTGCCCCGCTCGCCGAAGTGAAGGCACATCTGGTAGGGACAGCCGGAACAGTCCACCAGCACACCGTTGCGCAGCCCCACCTCGGTGATGTCGCACCGGGGCTCCAGGCGCTGCCGGATGCGCTCCCACAGGGCCATGGTATTGGAGGTCTTGTGGCTGGAGGCATGGAGCACCAGCAGCCGGGGTCGGCGGTGTCTTGGGGGAACGAAGTCCGCCACCCGCTCCGCCAGGTCCCGCGCCGAGGCCCGGTAGGCTCCCGGCAGATCGGTGCCTCCCAACTGGGCAAGCACCTTAAAGTTGGCCAGAGACGCCGTTCCCTCCACCAGGGGCTTGCCCACAAAGGCACAACCGCAGCGGTTGGCGGCAAAAGCCAGCTCCCGGGCAGCAGCCTTGGTGTAGAGCTCGCTTTGGGCGTCCACTACCAGCCCCGCAACGGCCCCCTCCAGCAGCTGCGGCTCCCGCCGCAGCCGCTCCAGCATGGGTCCCCAGGCCGGGTTCACGCCCCACTGACCCAGGTCCAGGGCAAAGAGCAGCCGCCGCTGCTCCAGGTCCGACAGCTCCTCCGCCGTCCCCACCTCCCGAACGGAAAGACCCGCTAAGGCATGGGAAAGCACGTCGTCCAGCCGGGGAGCGGGCCCCCGACGGGGGCGGATCAGCACCAGGTCCTCCATGGAAAACCGCCTTCTTTCAAAGGATTAAAGGATTCTCGCCAGGTCCTCCCAGGTCTCCTCCAGACGCTCCATCAGCGCCTGGGGCAGCTCCAGGGATTCGACCTCCTGGCCTGCGGGGGTATAGCGGTTGCGCACCCCGAAGTACACGCCGCCCAGGTACACAGAGCCGGAGTGCCACTGGCCCCGAAGGGTAGCCAGCAGGCTCAGCGCTCCGGAGCTGAGAGCCGGGGCCACATAGGGCTTGAAGCCCAGCTCCCGCAGCCGGAGGTTGGCAGTTTTTGTCTTTTCCGTCAGCTCCCGGGACAGCGCATCGTCATAGCGGCTGATGGAGTTGGCGATCACCAGTCCCTCCCCGTGGGGGCCGAAGGCCCGGCCATCGGTGAGGTAGTCGGCCAGGCGGGGGTCCTTGCGGGCATAGTAGGCCGCCCGGCCGTGCATGACCCCCAGGCCGTAGCCCTGGACCTGCTCTGGCAGAAGGCCCCGGCCGTCGAACCGGCCGTCCTCCCCCCGGTTGCTGGCCAGGTACGCTGCTTTGCACAGGGGATCCACCGGATCCGAGATCACAGCAAAGAGGCCGGAGAAGCCCACCTCCCGGGCTTGCCGGGCGAAGTGCTCCACCAATCCCCGGTTGGCTTCAAACTGGGCCATCCGCACGTCGCCCTTGGCGCCCAGAGGCGGCACGCCCTTGGAGGCGGCAAAGACGAACACATCGCAGGCAAAGAGCTGCTCCGGCGCCACCACCTCCACCTGAGGCAGCGCCTGGGGATCCTCCGGCGTCACCACCTGGTTGAGCTCGAACTCCCACCGCTCCGTCACCTTGGGGTCCAGATCGCAGATACCGATGGTGTCCAGCACATCCCCGCCCAGGAGCTTGAGTCCCAGGAGCATGGTGCTGCCCACGTCGCCCACTGCCAGCAGGTGCAGCCGCTTCTTTCCCATCTTGCGGCCGGTGACCAACGGGGCCCGGCGCCAGAAGGGGTGGAGGTAGTTCACCGCCCGCAATCCGCCATTCTCAATGGCCCGGGCCATCGGAGCGTCCAGGGTCGGGGCATCGGGCAGACGGCGGCTGTCCAGCCAGGCCACCCCTTCCTCCGCCGTCAGCTGCCGGGGGTCGGTGACGGCAAAGGAGCACCGCCGCCCCTCCGGCGGGGCGGAGAAGAGGAAGGTCAGAGGCACCTTCTCCGTCGGTGCCGGGCACCGGGGCAATGCCAGATTTTCCTCCAGGGCGCAGAAAACCGCCCCATCCTGTCCGTAATAATACATGACGATCTCCTCCTTTGGCTGCTCCTCCCATGGGAGCGGCCGGATTTGTTACAGCTCCTCCAAAAAGAGATTCCGCATCCGCATCAGGGCTGCCAGGTCATTTTCCAGATACACCGAGGCCGCCAGGTTGGGGTCATAGGACATGCAGCTGCCCTTGTCCGGGCACAGCGGCAGGATCACCGCCTCGCTCAGGCGGCTGAGGGTCAGGTTCCGGCCGAACTGACTGCGGTACTCCGCCTCCAGGGCCAGCAGGATATCCCGGGAGTTCTCCAGGCAGGTGCGGGAGAACCGGAAGGCGGGCTCCCGGCCGCACACCCGCAGGAACCGGGGGCAGGTGTAGGGCAAAATCATATTGATGGAGGGCAGCAGGCCCGGCACGGACCACTGGTCCCGGCGGACGGTGTCGCCGCCGATGAAGGGATAGAAGGACGACTCCACATACCAGGCCCGCAGGTCCGGCACGAAGTAGATGGCGTCCACCGGCAGCTGCCGCTCATCGATCAGGTCCCGGCCCCGGCCGGACAGCAGCCCCACCAGCACTTGGCTAATGTGCACCCCCGCCTCCCGGGCCATGGGCTCCAGCACCCGGATGCGGTCGCCGGTGTGCATCATGTCATCCACCAGGATGACCGGCCGCTCAAAGGAGCGCACCGTGCGCACCTGGCTCTCCAGGGGCGCGTAGTAGGGGAAGGCCTCGATGGTCTTTTCATGGAGGTCCGGGGAATAGACCTTGTCGGTGTGGATGGTCTTGGTGACAGTGTTGGGCACCGCGTGGCCCCGCAGGAGCTTGCCGAAGGGCACGCACATCTCCGGGCCCAGGGTCCGAGGATGGGTGGGCATGGGCGGCACACCGTTGCGCTCCGTGATCCGCTCCACCAGCCGGTGGTGGATGACGGTGGTGTTCAGGGACAAGATCAGCGTGCCAGGATAGAGGGTGCACAACGCCTCCTGGAACCGGCGGTAGGCCTTTCGGATAGCCGAGAGCACCGCCGGCGCGGTGGAGAAGGGGGGCTTGATGGTGGTTTCGATGTTCTGCATCACCGCCACAGGCGAGCGCATATCCACCAGCAGCAGCGGCTTTTCGTCCTCCATGTCCGGGATGCGCAAAAAGCCCTGGCGCCAGAGGGCGTCCTCCGCCTCCTCCGTCAGTTCCCCGTCGGCGGGACAGTAGAGGGCATAGGTGCAGTCCTGGGCCATGGAGTCCGACAGCACCTCCGTCAGCAGCAGCTGCTTGACGTCCCAGTCCCCCGCCTCCCGGGCGGCGTACATCCCGCTGAGCAGCAGGATGCGGCCCGCGGTGCGGCTGCGCACATAGTCCGCCAGCCGCAGACTCCCCAGGGCGGAGCGAAGCTCCGTGGAGCTGATGAGCCGGCCTGTGGCAAAGCCCAGGGTCTGTGGGTTGTCCCCGGTGGTGCGCAGGATGGTGGCAAAGCCCAGATACTCCCGGCTGATGGCCTCCACCCGCCGGCCTGAAAGGCCCACGGCGGCTCCCAGCCGCCGCAGCAGGTCCGGCGTGGGCCGCTCCACCTTCCGGAAGCGCAGGGGGTTGCCCTCCATCAAAGGCTTGTACTGGGGCTCCCGGAGGTAGAGGCTGTTTTGATAGATGAACTCCTCCACCACCGGGTCGATGAGGTTGGAGATGTCCCGATTCATGTCCACGTTTTCCCGGATGCGGGTGGAGCTGATGTCCTCCAGGTGGGTGGGCAGGCGCAGCTGCAGCACCTTGCCGGTGATGCAGCCGAGGTCCACCTCGTCTCCCCGGCTGTCCCCGTGGATGGAGCTGGCCCGGCGAAAGACGATGTGGTTGAGGGAGTGGACGGAGCCGTGCTCCGGCGGCTTTTTGTAGGAGGAGGCACCCTCCACCACGTCCGAGCCCACCGCCAGATACAGCTCCCGGCCCGGGAACAGCGCCCGCAGGCGCAGCAGGTCCTGGGGGTTTGCGATGTTCACCGGGATGTCCAGGGGGAAGAGGCGGACATGGAACTCGTCGGCCACGGACATGGACACGATCTGCCGCCGGATCAGGGAGGGCTGGGCCTTCTTGGACCAGGAGAACTCATCCACCGCCAGATACACCTCAAAGCCCAGGTCCCGGATCTCCCGGACGATGCCCTTGTGGGAGAGGGTGAAGGGGTCGAAGGTACCGGGGAAGAAGGCCACCGGCAGCCGCTCTTCAAACCGGAAGGGTCCTTCCAGAATCTGATGCTCCACAATGAAACGGTAGATGTGGGACAGGGCCGCCGCCCGGTAGAAGTAGGTCAGCTCCCCCTCCCGGTGCTCGATAAAGAGGAAGAGCATCTTGTCGGCCATGAGGGTGAAGAGCTCCGTCTTTTCCCAGAAGGTGAGCGTCTGGGAGCCGAACAGCTCCCGGCCGATGACCCACATGGCCTCCTGCCGCACGGTCTCCCGGTAGGAGGAAAGGCCCTTGAGCAGCATGCCGGCCATCCGCTCCCGACGGGCATTGAGGACCTCCGGTGTCTCTCCGAACCGCTCTCCGTAGACCCCGTAGTGCTCCAGGGAAACGCCCACGGTGGTCAGCGCCGCGGAGACGGTGGTGTCACTGGAGTTGCCCATGAGATGGGCCAGGCGGTCCAGCATCTCGTCCAGCTCCGTGGGCCGCAGGTGCAAAATGAACTCGCCCAGACACTGGGGGATGTACTTGGAGTACTCGTACTGGCCCACCTCCAGGCCCTTGGCCATCTCCACCGCCACCTCGTTGCGCTGGTCAAAACTCAGGCGGTCAGCGATCTGCAGCAGGGACCCGCCGGCGTTGTAGCGCACCACGATGGCGTCGCTGACCTTTAAGAGGTTGCCGAAGTGGGCGGCGATGTGCAGCAGGTTCTCCCGCTCGCCCCGAAGCACCTGCTCTGTCAGAAGCTCGATGTTCACGGCCTTGAGCACCCAGTGGGTGGCGTTTTTCAGGTTGTCCACGAAGATGTCGCTGACCACCTCCCGGCGGGACAGCTGCTCCATCTGGGCCTCGCCGCTCTCCCCCAGGCTCCGCAGGATACAGGCCTGGAGATAGAGCAGGGCGGGACTTCCGCTGCAGTCCAGCTCCCGGGCCAGAGCACCAGCCCGGACCGCCGCCGGATGTTCCGGCGGCAGCGCCTGGACCACCCGATGGAAAAAGCGCATGGCCGCCGCCTGCAGCACCAGGTCGTTCCGGCCCAGCTGCACCGCGGCAAACTCCGTCAGCCGCTCCCAGTCCTCTCCGCACAGCTCCGGCGGCAGGTAGCACAGCGTATCCGTCAGCGCCAGGGCCGCCTCCCGGTCCGTCAGGCACGGCGTGTCGTAATAGCGCCGGATGCCCTCCATGAACCGGGGCGCGTCCGCCGGGGAGCAGTCGGTCAGCACCGTCTGGACCGTGATTTTCATGGTGTAGTGGATGTGGCTTTTCTGGGGGTCGGTCAGCTTGTGATCCGGGTAGATCATCAGATCCAGATACCGGGCCCACAGGGCAAACTGGGTCTGCTGGGCCGAGGAGGGGGCCGCCGTCTTGGGCAGCTCCTTTTGATAGCCGGCGTTGAAGCAGGCGATGATGCGGCCGATGAGGGCCGCCGCCTGGCGGCGGATGTCGCCCTCTCGGTCCATCAACAGCTCATAGAGAAAGCTCAGGCTCTGAGCCTTCTGGGCGGCGGTGAGGTAGGTGAAATACTCCTCCAGAATACTCACGTAGGCCCGGACCCGGCTCCAGGCCTTTTCACTGCGGGCCGCCTCCAGCACGTTGGCAAAGAGCCGCTCATGGCTGAAGCGATGCATCAGGTGGAGGTTGTGCTCCACTGCCAAAAGCCGGAAGGCCCGCACCGTCTCCTCATGGCTTAGCAGCGCCGCGTCGGGCCGCCGGACCGGCGCCGTGGGGTGGCCCTCCAAGGTCACGTCCACCCCCAGGTCCTGCAAATACTCCTGGAAGTCGCACAGCTTGGCATACACAAAGGCGTAGCGCCGGCGCTTGGCATCGTCCACGTTGTCCAGCTTGCTCAGGATCACGTCGTAGGACTGCTCCAGGGTGTAGATATGGGTCCGCTCCCGGCCGCTGTCGTCCTTTTCCTGCTTGACCCGGAAATCGGCATAGATCAGCAGCAGGTTCTCCGCCGACAGGTTCTCCAGTTCCAGGTCCCAGGTGGAGTGGTTGGCGGCGATGTGGCCCACGTCGGGCAGGTTCCGCCGAGTACACCACTGGTCGGTATAGTAATAGTGCAGGTAGGGCACCCGCTCCCCGGTGCGGCAGCCGAACTTGCCGATGTCATGGCAGGCGGCGGAGGCGGACACCATGGCCAGGTCCACCTCTCCGCCCGCGGCCCGCAGCTCCCGGGCCATGGTCATGGCCACGTGGTGGACGCCGGCGATATGCTCCAGGGTGGAAAAGGGGGTGGTTTCCGCCGACAGGCGCATGGTCTCATAGACGCAGTCCCCCCGCCAGGCGTTCAGAAAGGTGCGGTACTCCTCCCGCCGGTCGCTGCCCCGCAGTTCCTCCCGGGTGCAGAAGGCAAAGTCCCGGCTGCTGTCAAAGGGCAGCACCTGCCGCTCCCGGTCCAGCAGCACCCGCAATGCCTGCAAAAAGGTCAGCGCCGCGCCCCGCTGGGCGGGGGTGTGGTCGATCTCCTCGGGAAAGGCCAGGGACACCGCCACCCGGCTGATGTAAAAGAGCCAGCCCTCCCGGGGTGCCTGGGCCTCCTGCTCCAGCAGCACCCGGCACTGCTCCACCACGTCGGCGCAGCGCACCCGCTCCTTTGTGGGCAGCAGGGGCTCCAGCAGCCGCCCCCACGCCTGGGCGTCGGGTCCGGGGCCCGGAGCGCCCTCCTCGGACAGCCGCTCCAAAAAGAGGGGTTCGGCAAAGGCCTCCTCCAAGGCCTGCAACAGCTTCTCGTCCATGCACGTTCCTCCCTTCCGCCCGCCTGGGGCGTATCAGATGGCTTTGGGGCTATTATACCGCAAAGCCGCCTCCGGGAAAAGGGCAATCTTTTTGTTTCCCGCTCCCCGTTTCCGCCCTCTTGCCGCCCCTGTTTTGGAAAAATCTGGTGCTCCGCCCTTTCCCGACAGCGTTTTTGCGTCCGCCTTTGTAGAATAGGGCCATACAAAGGAGGGACAAGCCTTGAATCGACTTCCACTGGACCCGCGGCAGTCCGCCCTGGCCGTCCGCTGCGGTATCCGTTTCTTTTTATCCGCCGCCCTGACGGGCTGTGAGCTGCTCTCCGGGGCGCCGCTGGCCCTGGGCTTTCTGGCCGCCGCCGGCACCGGGGCGCCGGGACTCTCCGCCCTGGCCGGGGCGGTGGTGGGCGCCTTTTTATTCCTGGATTTTTCCTCGGCACTGAGCTACATAGCCACCGCCGTTTTGATCCTCTCCACCGCCACGGCCTTTGAGGGCACAGCCCTTGCCAAGCGGCCCCTCTTTCTGCCCGCCGCGGCCTCCGTCCTCTTTTTGACGGTGCGCCTGATCTACCTCTTCCAGTCCCCCCGGCTGGACACCCAGTTTTTCCCCGCCCTGGGGGCCACCATCCTGGTGGGCCTCTCCGCCGCCGTCTACCGTCTGCTCCTCCGGGAGGGCGAGATCCCCGGGTCCCAGTGGGCGGTGCTGTTTTTGATCGCCAGCTTGACGGTGGGCCTCTCGGGTCTGGTGCTGCCCGGCGGCATCTCGGCGGGGCGGCTGCTGGCGGCGGGGCTGACCCTCTACGCCGCCTATGGCCAGAGCCCCGGTCTGGGCGCCGGATGCGGCGTGTGCATCGGGCTGCTGCTGGACCTGGCCGCCGGCAGCGGCGGTCTCTTTTTCGCCGCCGCCTTCGGCTTTACCGGCCTGGCGGCGGGCCTGTACGCCCGGCGGGGCCGGCTCCGAGCCGCCGGCGCCTATCTTGCCGCGGCGGTGATTTTGCTGCTGCCGGTGACAGCGGAGGAGGGCGTCCCCTTTCTGGGGGAGGCCATAGGCGGCGCGGTGGTCTTTTTGCTGCTGCCTGCCCGGCTCTTCGGCGGCAAGCGGCTTCAGCTGCGTGAGGGAACGCCCAAGGACGAGCCCTCCCTTCTGGACCGGCTGCGGACCCAGCTCAACCAGTCCGCCGCCGCTTTCCGGGACCTGTATGACAGCTTCTCCCGCCTGCCCTCCACGGAGGAAAACCCCGCCGTCATCTTCGACCGCTCCGCCGAACGGGTGTGCCGGAGCTGCGTGCTGCGGGACCTGTGCTGGAAGCGGGAATACACCACCACCTTCAACGCCATGAACGACGCAACGCCCTTTCTCCTGGAGCGGGGCCGGGCGCTGCCCAAGGACTTCCCGCCCCATTTCACCAGCCGCTGCATCCACCTATCCGACCTGCTCACCGCCATCAACGCCGAGCTGTCCGCCTTTTTGCTGCGCCAGCAGTACCGGCGGCAGCTGGAGGAGACCCGCCGGGAGGCCCGGGGGCAATACGCCCGGATGTCGGAGCTTTTGAGCACCACTGCCGCCCACCTGGAGCAGTCGCCCCAGCCGGTGTGGAGTGAAACCCAGCGCCGGACCTACTCCGTGGGCGCCGCCCTGCGGCCCAAGGAGGGCGAGGCCGTCAGCGGCGACAGCCTCACCGCCTTTGAGACCGACAGCGGCAGCCTCTACCTCCTGCTCTCCGACGGCATGGGCACCGGCGAGGCTGCCCGGCGGGAGTCGGCCATGGTGCTGCGGCTGCTGGAGCGGTTTTTGCGGGCGGGAGTGGAGCCGGAGGCGGCCTTGCGGACCCTCAACGACGCCATGACCCTCCGGGGCGCCGAGACCGGCACCTTCACCACCATCGACCTGGTGCGCCTGGACCTGCAAAGCGCCCAGGTGACGGTGTACAAATACGGCGCCGCCCCCTCCTATCTCAAGCACGGAGGCCGGGTCCGGCGCATCACCGGCAGTTCCCTGCCTGCCGGGCTCCACACCACCGACCGCTCCCCCGACGCCACCACGCTGGTGCTGGAGGAGGACAGCTTCCTGGTGATGATCAGCGACGGTGTGGCCGACGCCGCCCACGACGAGTGGCTGCAGGACCTGCTGGCCGGGTGGCAGGGCGATGACCCCCAGACCCTGGTGACGCTGATTTTGACCTCCATTCGACAAAAGGGTCCTCTTCGGGACGACTGCGGCGTGCAGGTGCTGTATCTGCCCAAGTCCGAGGCCGGCATCCGGCGGGAAGTTTGAGCCTCCTGCTTCTCCCCCCTGCCGGTTTTCCACATACACTTCTCTCTTCGCCGGGAAGGCCGCCCTGCGGGCGGCCTTCTTTGCATCTGTCTCTCTTTTTTATGCCAAAGGCGGTATAGTTTTCCACCGCCCGGGACACAATGGATGCAGAAGGTTGACGGCGGGCCGGGACCAGCGGCACGCCGCCGGAGCAAGTGAGGAGTGAGTTCCCATGGTCAAAGGTATTTCCCGGCGCGTGGTAGTAGTGGAATCCCCCGACCCGCGCATTTTTGAGCAAGCCATTTTCATCGTCCGCAACGACGCTCTCAGCAGCGGCGGCGTCACCTCCCAGGAGATTGTGGACGAGGCCCGGCGGGTGGCAAAGAGCTACACCCAGGGATCCGGGCATCTGAGCCACCGCTGGCGGGCCCTGTGCCCGGCCCTGTACGCCGGCATGGGAGCCGGCGGCATCGGCCTTGTGTGGCTGCTGGTGACACTGCTGTAACCCCTTTCCCTCTCTTTCCTTTCTCAGGCAGAGGAGCCGGGACCCTATTCGGGTCCCGGCTCCTCTGCCGCTTTCTCATTTCTCCTTGGCCTGGATGGTCTGGATCATCTGCTCTGTAAAGAGCCGGGCGGCCAGCAGCGCCTCGTCCAGGGAGTTGCCTGCCGCACCCATCTCCACCAGCAGCGAGCCGGTGGTGACGTGCTGGTTATAGCGGGAGTTGCGCAGCACCAACGGCCGCATCAAAGAGGGATAGTCCCCAATGATGTTCTCCTGGATGGCCACGGCTAGCTTCAGATTCTCCTTCCAGTTGGGATGGGGCAGGCCGGAGCCGTCGCTGCCCACCACCAGCGTGATCTGGGCCGCGGTACCCACCCCCTCGATGGGCGAGACCACCTTGTACTCGTTGCCCTCGCTGTCCTCGATGGCGTCCCGGTGGACATCCAGGATGAAGCGGATGGAGGGGTACTTCTCCAGATAGCTGTTGATGGCGGCCAGGGACCGGTCATAGGCGCCGCTGTAATTGGGATAGTCATAGAGCGTCCGGTCGTGGAGCACGGAGATGCCCGCCTCGCCGAACACCTCCGCCATCTCATCCCCCACCCGGACCATGTTGTAGTTGGTGTCCGTGGTGCGGTGGTTGCCGGAGGCCACATAGCTCTCGTCCGGGGGCAGGGTGTAAGCCTCGCTGCCGTGGGTGTGGAGGATCAGCACCTGGGGCTCCTCCCCGGTGAGGCAGGCGTCAAAGTCCCCCTGCAGGGAGGCCGCGTCCAGGGCGTGGTCCGTGGAGTTGCTGATATACACATTCCCCACCACCGTATAGCCGGCGGGGCTGGTGGGCACCAGGGTGCGGGCAGGGATGCCATTGTCGGTGAAGTCCAGGGTTTCCAGGGGCGTCTCCTCCACCGGTGTCTTCTCCTCATCGGAGCCCTCCGGCTCCGTGGGCTCTGCCGCCTCGCTGGACCACAGCTCCAGCACCGCTGCCCGGGCGCTGAGCAGCAGCGGGGACTCGCTGAGGGTCATCACCGTGGCGGGAGACAGTCCATCCTCCGTCCACAGGTCCCCCAGCTCCCACCGCAGGGCCCGCAGGGGGGACGCCGCCTGAGTCCGCAGGGCAGACAGGGCCGCTGTCCAGGATTCGCTGCGGCAGGTCACCGCCGCCGTCCATAGAGTCCCCGCTGCCAGACACAGGGCCAGAAGCCGCCGCACCGGCCCCCGCCATCTTTTGTTGTCCCGTTTCGTAAGCATCACCTCTTGGGACAACCTTATGCGCCGCGGGGGAAAAAAAGAACCGCCGGGAGGTGGTCTCCCGGCGGCCAAGGGCCCTGCCCGGACAGGCGCAGGCCCAAACTATACTTTTTTCAAAGGCAGCGTAACGATGAAGCGGGTGGAGAGGTCGTCGCTTTCGGCTTTGATGGTGCCCTTGTGCTCCTCCACGATGGAGGCGGCAATGGGCAGTCCCAGGCCGAAACCGCTCTTTTCTCCCCGGGAGGCGTCCGCCCGGTAGAACCGCTCAAAGAGACGCCGCAGCTGCTCCGGCGGAATGGGGGCGCAGCGGTTGATGACCGTCAGCCGGGCCCGCCGGTCCGCCTTCTCCAGCGTCACCTCCACGGTGGTGCCCTCGTCGGCGTACTTCACGGCGTTGTCCAGCAGCACCCCCGCCAAGCGCCGCAGCTTGTCTCCATCGCCCTCCACCTCCACGCCGTCGGCGATCTGGGAGGTCAGGGTCTTGCCCGCCTCGAAGGCCACCGGCTCGAAGCTCAGCACCGTGTCGGTGACGATATCCGTCAGGGACTGGGCGGTGTGGACGGCGGTCTGGGGCATATTGTCCGCCCGGGCCAGGGTCAGCATCTCCTCCACCAGGGTCTTCATCTGCCCGGCTTCGGAGTGGATGTTGTCCGCCCAGCGGGCGGGCCGGGGCTCCAGGGCCGCACCGCTGAGGAGCTCGGCGTTGGAGAGGATCACCGTCAGGGGGGTCTTAAGCTCGTGGGAGGCGTCGGAGAGGAACTGGCGCTGCTGGCGCAGCGCCGTCTCCACCGGCCGGGTGGCCCACCAGGCCAGCAGCGCCGAGATGCCCAGCAGGATCACCAGAGCCACTCCCCCGATCTGGAGGAAGGAGCGTGCCATATCGTCCAGGGTGTTCTTCTCCATGGAGATATCCACAAAGGCGATGCGCTGAAAAAAGCCGTTGTCCCGGCGCAGATAGCGCAGGTTATAGCTGTCGATGGTGCCGCTGCCCCGGCCGTCCTGAAGGCACAATCCCAGGATCTGCTGCAGCTCCTCGGTGTTGTCCAAATTGGAGTAGGTGCCCCCGGTGACATAGGCCGTGTTGTCCCCGGCCAGCTCCACGGTGAAGTAGGGCAGCTGGAGCTGGTCCTGGTTCCGACCCGGCAGGAGGCCGTAGGAGTCCTGCTGGATCACCCGCTGGAGCACCTCCATGCTGCTGCGCTCGATGTTCCACTGGGCGGAGATATAGAAGGAGGCGAACACGATCCCCAGCACCGCCGTCATCAGCACCATGCAGATGGCCACGAATTTCAGCCGCAGCTTCTGGATCATATCCGTCCCCTCCTTTCTTTCAGTTCTCCTCCCCGGTCTCCAGGCAGTAGCCCACCATGCGGATGGTGCGGATCTTCACCTGGGAGTGCAGATGCTCCAGCTTCCGGCGCAGAAAGGAGATATAGACCTCCACATTGTTGTCCTCCGCGTCGGATTCATAGCCCCACACCTTCACCAGCAGCTTCTCCTTGGGCACCACCATGCGCTGGTTGAGCATCAAGAGCTCCATCATGTCGTATTCCTTCCGGGAAAGGCGCACGGACCGCTCGCCGCAGCTGAGCAGGAAGGTGGCCTGCTCCAGCTTCAGGTCCCCGGCCCGCCGGACCCCATCCTCCCGCAGCTCCGGCTGGCGCCGGGCCAGGGCCCGGACGCAGGCGGTGAGCTCCTTGGGCTCAAAGGGCTTGGTCAGGTAGTAGTCCGCGCCGCAGTCCAGCCCCGTCACCTTGTCGGAGACGTCATTCCGAGCGGTCAGCAGCAGCACAGGCGTGTTGTTCCCCTCCTCACGCATCCGCTTGACCACGTCAAAGCCGCTGCGCTTGGGCAGCATCACATCCAGGAGCACCACGTCATAGATGGAGCTCAGGGCGTTGTCCAGGCCCGCCTCCCCGTCGTGGCAGACGTCGGCGGTATAGCCCTCCATCTCCATCAGGTCCTTCAGCGTCTCCGCCAGACGGACCTCGTCCTCTACGATCAGAATCCGCATATTCCGCTTCCTTTCAGGCCGCCGGGAGCTTTTGCGCTCCCGGCGGTCCATCCGGTTCCGGCGCCTTGCCGGGCTTTACTCACTCAAGCCGCTCTGGGCAATGGTCAAAATCTCGGAGACAGCATCGCTTCCAATGCTGTAAATGGTGGTGGAATCGTTCAGCCGGGCGTAGCGGCCGGTGCCGTCGGTGGTCTCGCCGCCGATGGTCAGCGTCACCTGGGCCTCCTCGCCCTCATCGTCCAGATAGGTGGCTGTCAGCACTGCCGCCGGGTCGTCCAGACCGCAGATGCTCACTGCCTCGTCGCTGGGCTTATAGTCGATGCAGGCGGTGAAGCTCAATACACCCAGCTGGGAGGCAAGGTCCTCCACCTGCTCCGTCACGTCCTCGCCCTCCGACTTCCACACCGCGCCGTCCTCGTCGTCCTGGGTGACGGTGAAGGTGACGCTCTGGGCGCCGGAGATGGTCAGGCTCTGGAGTCGGTCCTCCGTCAGGGCGGGGATGTCCTCCAGAATGGCCATGTCATAGATGCCCTTGCTGATGCACTCGTGGAGCTCCGAGGAGACCACATACACCGTGTCACTGTCCCCGGTCTTGAGGTAGTAGGAGCCGTCGGAGAGCTCTTTGCCCAGCAGCAGCACCGTCTCTGTACCGTCCTCGGCGGTGGCGGTGATGGTGCCGGTGGGGGCATCCAGGCCGTAGGCCTCCAGGGTGTCACCGTCGGTGATGGTCTGCATGGGGTCCAGGGCGGTGATCAGGTCGGAGAGATTCTCCAGATAGGAGGTATCCAGGGGGAACTCCGGGTCGTCGGCCCAGATCCAGTTGCCGTCGTCATCATGGGTGAAGGACAGCGTCACATCGCCGTTGTCATAGGTGATGCTCTCGAAGGTGTCGGAGGCGGTGGGCACCTGGCTCTCCAGTCGCTGCTGCTCCGCCTCTTCGGCCTCCTGTTCCTCCTGGCGGGCGCTGCAGGCCCGGACGCCCAGCAGCAGTGCCACCAGCACCACCACCAGGCCCAGAGTCAGCAGCATGGTTTTCTTCTGCTTTCGGTTCATGGCGCGCCTCCCTTTACAGCTTCCGCCGGCGCATCCAGCGGACGAAGCCGAAGATCAGCACGGCCAGGGGCAGCACGAAGATGAACAGCGCACTCCAGATGCCGCCGGTGGTGATGGTGTTCTGGGTGACCTGCAGGCTCACCGGCTCGATGGAGATATTGGAGATGTCGTCAAAGCCAGCGGTGGCGCAGCTCAGGAACAGATCCAGATTAGACAGATTGGTGAAGCTGGAGGTGATGCCCTCGTCCACCAGGGAACTGCTGCCGAAGACCGTCAGCCGGGCGGTGCCGCCGTCGGTGTCCTCGGTGGCCAGGGCGCCGATGCTGAAGGAGCCTTGGGTACGGGTGTTCTCATCCACCACACTATAACACTTGTCGGAGGTGTTCAGGAAGGAGGAGACCGTGATGGTATCCCGGGCGGGGTCCGCCAGGGTCATGCCCCGGGAGCGGTAGATGAGCACCATGGAGTCGCTGGTCAAATTGGAGGCCGCGTCCACGGAGCTGTCCACCTCCGGGAAGAAGGCGTCCAGCTGATTGGCATAGTAGCGCTGGGTGTCCGCCATCATACCGTCGGAGACGGTGATGCCGTAGGTCCCCAAAATTTCATCCCAGTTGGACCGGGGCGACAGGTCCGGGGACATGAGGTAGATCACCTGTCCGCCGCCGGCAAGATACTCCAGGATCATGTCCTTTTCGTCGTCGGCCAGGTCGCTGGTGGGCCCGTTGCACACCAGCAGGTCGCAGTCCTCCGGGATGCCGCCGTCGGTGAGCAGGTTCACATCCCCCAACGTGATGTGGCTCTTTTTCAGCAGGTCCGTCACGGAGGAGGACAGGGCCGTCTCTC
This sequence comes from uncultured Oscillospiraceae bacterium, assembly GCA_902478785.1. GTDB lineage: Bacteria > Bacillota > Clostridia > Oscillospirales > Oscillospiraceae > Oscillibacter. The sequence continues at coordinate 24,447 of CABSMJ010000006.1, read as the reverse complement.
CGTGGTCCGTGATCTGATAGACCTTGTAGGCCGCATCGGACACCACCGCGTCCACGGCGGAGGTCAGCTGGCCCTCGCAGTCAAATTCGGTCTCGGTGTAGGTGCCAGTGGTATAGTAGGAGTAGATATCGTAGCCGATGATGCTGCCGATGTCGATGGTCTCCTGCTTGCCGGTGGCGGCACATTCCACCACGATGGTGTTCTCCTCACAGCCGTAGGTCTCCAGCACGGAGGGGTACACCGTGGGGTCCGTATAGTCCAGGCTCAGGTGGTCACTGAGGGCCACATACTTATCCAGGAACTTCACGATGCGCTGGTCCATCTCGTCCCGATTGGCCAGCACGTGGATGGCCACATCCTCCTGCAGATCCGCCAGGTATTCCACGGAGGTATCAGTGACAGTATATATCTTGTTGTCGCTCATGTCCAGCTTGGAGATGCTCTCCGGCAGCTGGGCCACCAGCAGATTGAACACGATCACCGCCGCGATCACCAATGCGGTGAGGCCGGCGGAAAAGGCGCCCCGCCGGGAGCTGTGACGCCCGGCGGCGGTGCGGAGGGATGCTTTCCAGTTTCTTGCCATGTCCGGCGCCTCCTTTCAGTTCCAGCGCCGCTTCTGAATGACCTGGACGGTCAAAAACAGAAACAGCGCGATCAAAGACAGGTACAGCAGCACGCCGGAGACGTCAAAGACGTGGTCGCTGGCGAAGCTGTCAAAGGCCGCCACCAGGCTGAACCGGCCCAGCAGGTCCGGCAGCAGTCCCACAAAGGCAGTGGAATCCGCAAAGTAGAACCCAAAGAGGGCCACGGCCCCCACCACCAGCACCGCCGCCGTGATCTTCCAGTTGTTGGACAGGGACTGGAGCAGGAAGCACACGATGAGCAGCACGATGAAAAGCCCCAGCAGCGACCCGGAGGCGGTGGTGGGCAGATAGCCTATCAGGCCGTCCCACAGGTTCAACAGCAGCAGCACGCCGAAGGTGCCCACGGCGGCGATGACCTGGCTCTCGGTGAGAGAGGAGATCAGAAGGCCAATGGCGATCTCCACTCCGCCCAACAGGAAGAAGGCAAAGAGGGAGGCGTAGTCCGCTTTGAGATAAGCGGTGCCGTTGAGGGCGATGATCAGCGGGCACAGTCCGGCGATGAGCACCGGCACCAGATATACGGTGAGCATGGCCAGGTACTTGCCCACCACCACGCCGGTGACCGTCACCGGGGAGGTCAGCAGCAGCTGGTCCGTGCGGCTGTGCCGCTCCTCGGACAGGGAGCGCATGGTCAGAAGGGGCACCGCCACCATGAAGATATACAGCGCGTAGCTCAGCGTCAGGGAGAAATAGGGGTAACCGGCAAAGAGGTTGTAGGCCATGAAGTAGATGCCGATGAACACCACCATCACCGCCACACAGATATAGCCGATCATGGAGTTGAAATAGGAGGCCAGCTCCCGCTTATAGATTGCTTTCATCGCTTTGTGCCTCCTTTTCTTCCTCGTTTTCCTCCGCAGCCGCCTCAATCTCCTCAGAGGCGGGGGCCGGGGTGGTCCGGGGGGCTTCCTCCCCATCCCCTTCGGTCAGCTCCAGGAACACGTCCTCCAGGGACGCCGCCTGATGCCGCAGCTCCAGCAACGGGCAGCGGGCATCGGCAAAGGCGTAGAACAGCGTCTCCCGGATGTCCCCGTCGCAGCTCAAAGACACCGCCGTGGTGCCGTCGCCCCGGTCCTCCATCCGACGGGACTGGATGCCGGAGACCGTGTCCAGCACCGCTGCGACCACCCCCGGCGTGCCCTTGGCCACCAGCTCCAGGCTGCCGGCGCCCGCCAGCTGCTCCTCCAGGTTTTCCGGTGTGTCGCAGGCCACCAGATGGCCCTTGTGGATAATCATCACCCGGTCGCACACCTCCCGCACCTCGGAGAGGATGTGGGAGGAGAGGATCACCGTGTGGTCCTTGGCCAGCTGACGGATCAGGTCCCGGATCTCGATGATCTGCTTGGGGTCCAGACCCACGGTGGGCTCATCCAGGATGATGATGCGGGGGAAGCCCAAAATGGCCTGGGCCAGGCCCACCCGTTGGCGATAGCCCTTGGACAGGTTCCGGATCAGCCGTCCGGCCATGTCCTCCAGATGGGTCAGAGCGATCACCTGGGTGATCTGATTCTCCCGCTCCCCCTTGGGGATCTTCTTGAGCTCCGCGCAAAAGCGCAGATACTCCATGACGGTCATATCCGGGTACACCGGGGGGATCTCCGGAAGATAGCCGATCTCCCGCCGGGCCTCCTCCGGCTCGTCCAGGATGCTGTGGCCGTTGATCAACACCTCGCCCTCGGTGGCGGCCAAGTAGCCGGTCATGATGTTCATAGTGGTGGACTTGCCGGCTCCGTTGGGCCCCAGGAAGCCGTAGATCTGCCCGTCCTCCACGGTGAAGCTCAGATGGTCCACCGCCAGGTGGTCCCCGTAGCGTTTCACCAGATCTTTCACTTCGATCAAAGCAGTTCCTCCTTCAGGCGCTGCGCGCCCATTCAGTCACGATGCAGTATAGTCCCCGTTCCTTAAAGAAACCTTTAAGAAACAGGCATTTTGGCAAATGTTTCCTATTCTTCCCTCTCCGCCGTGTTTCTCGGTTGTGAAAAGCAGACGAAACGTGGTACAATGACCCTGACAGAGCCGCCCCACAGGCGGAAAAATACATACGGAAGAAAGGGCGAGGGACTATGAAGTACGATTTTGACGAGATCATTGACCGCAGAAATACCTACGCCATGAACACCGACGGCTTCCGCGGATACATCTTCCACGCCGGGCCGGAGATGAAGTTCCCCTACGCTGATGACGAGTTCGTACGGATGTGGGTGGCCGACATGGAGTTTGCCACGCCGCCGGAGGTCTGCCAGGCCATCAAGGACCGGGTGGACAAGCGCATCTTCGGTTACAGCCAGATCCTCAACGACAGCTACTACAACTCCTTTGCCGCCTGGTGCAAGGACAAGTACGACTGGACCTTCCCCCGGGAGCAGCTGGTGTTCAGCCCCGGCATTATCCCCGCTCTCTATGAGTTGGTGGGTGATCTGACTGCCCCGGACGAGAAGGTGCTGGTCACCTCTCCCTCCTATGGCTATTTTCTCCACGCGGCGGAATTCAATCACCGGGAGCTGGTGTGCTCCCCTCTGAAAGACGACGGCGGCTATTTCACCATCGACTTTGAAGACCTGGAGCGCAAGGCCGCAGACCCCAAGGTGAAGCTGCTGATCTGGAGCAATCCCCACAACCCCACCGGACGGATGTGGACCGAGGAGGAGACCCGCAAGGTCTGTGAGATTGTGGAGAAGTATCAGCTGTGGTTCATCTCCGACGAGATCCACTGCGACCTGATCCGCCAGGGCCGGCGCCACCTGCCCACCGCCAAGGTGATGCCCGACTATCCCCGGCTCATCACCTGCATGTCCGCCAGCAAGACCTTCAACATGGCCGGCCTCATGTTCTCCAACATCATCGTCCGGGACGAAAAGGTCCGGGCCCTGATGGCCGAGCACGACAAGCTCTTCGGCTGCGTCAACCCCATCTCCGTCACCGCCTCCCAGGCCGCCTATGACCGGGGCGACGCCTGGCTCCAGGCGCTGCGGGCCTATCTGGATGAGAACTTTGTCTTTGTCAGTGCCTTTTTGAAGGAACATCTGCCCCAGGCGGTGTTCCGCATCCCCGAGGCCACCTACCTTGCCTGGGTGGACCTGAACGGATGCCTGGGTGACGTGGAGGACCTTCCCATGTTCTTCGCCAACGAGGCCGGTGTGCTGCTGGAGGGCGGCGACGGGCTGTTTGTGGACAACGCCAAGGGCTTCGTCCGGCTGAATCTGGCCATGCCCCGGTCCATCATCGAAAAGGGCCTCAAGCGCATGGAGGAGGCCATCCGCCGCCACCAGGCAGCCAAAGCATAACACGCTTTGCAGGCAGAAAGGAAGTCTTGCTCTTGACGCAAAAGCGGGTATTTTACTTTCTTTTTTATGTGGTGGCCATCCTTTTGCTCTCCCTGGCCTTCTTCGCCGGCGGCACGGTGAAGCTGGTGGCTTCCCTCCTCTATTTTCTCCAGGTTGTTGTCAATTTCTTCCTTTTCCGGAGAGACAGCTCCCTCTGGCAGAGGCTGAGTCTTGTGCCCTTTGCCCTGGTGCTTCTTGTCTCCGCCATCCGGTAGGCGAACGCTTCCCGTATGCCCCGTCCGGTCCTTCCCCACAGGGAGGGGCCGGACGTCTTTTTCCCCAGCCATCAGGCAGGACTTGACAGGGCACTGTCAGGGGGCTATAATGTGGACAATTGAATGAGGATCTTCAGGGCGGGGTGCGATTCCCCACCGGTGGTACAGCCCACGAGCCGCAAGGCATGATTCGGTGTGATTCCGAAGCCGACAGTACAGTCTGGATGGAAGAAGATCGTGTGGAAGCAGGGAGTTTTCCCCTGCGCCCATGGTGCCGCTCTGGAATAGAAATATTCCAGGGCTTTTTGTTTTTCAAAGGAAAGCAGCAGACCAGAGGCGCAGGCCCCATGGCCTTTTCATGATGCCTTGAACGAGATCCGTTCAAGGCATTTTTTCTTTGGGAGGCGAAGGATGAAAGACGAATCGTATATGCGCCTGGCCCTGGACCTGGCCCGGAAGGGCATGGGCCGGACCAATCCCAACCCCATGGTGGGCGCCGTCATCGTCCGGGACGGACAGGTCATCGCCCAGGGCTATCATGCCCGCTGCGGCGACCTCCACGCCGAGCGCAGCGCTTTGAAAAACTGTCGGGAGGACCCCAGGGGGGCCACCATGTATGTGACCTTGGAGCCCTGCTGTCACCAGGGCCGCCAGCCACCCTGCACCGACGCCATTTTGGACGCGGGCATCGCCCGGGTGGTGGTGGGGTCCGACGACCCCAACCCCCTGGTGGCAGGCAAGGGACTGGACAAGCTGCGCCGGAGCGGCGTGGAGGTGGTCACCGGCGTGCTGCGGGAAGAGTGCGACGCCCTCAACCAGGTGTTTTTCCACTATATCCGCACCAAGCGGCCCTACGTGGTGATGAAATACGCCATGACCCTGGACGGCAAGATCGCCACCCACACCGGCGCTTCCCGGTGGATCACCGGCGAGGCGGCCCGGCACCGGGTCCACCAGGACCGCAGCCGGTACGCCGCCATCATGGCCGGGGTGGGCACGGTACTGGCTGACGACCCGCTGCTGACCTGCCGGATCGAGGGCGGCCGGGACCCGCTGCGGGTCCTCTGCGACACCCATCTGCGGACGCCTCTGGAGGCTCAGGTGGTGCGCACCGCCTCCCAGGTGCCCACGGTGCTGGCCACCTGCTGCGCCGATGAGGCGAAAAAGGCCCCCTACGAGGCCGTCGGATGCCGGGTGTGGACGCTGCCGGAGTGCCAGGGCCATGTGGACCTGACCGCCCTCATGGACCGTCTGGGGCAGGAGGAGATCGACAGCGTGCTCCTGGAGGGCGGCGCCACGCTGAACTGGTCGGCTCTGGAGGCTGGGCTTGTACAGCGGGTGCAGGCCTATGTGGCCCCCAAGCTCTTCGGCGGCAAAAGCGCGCCGGGCCCGGTGTCGGGCCTGGGTGTGGATGTGCCAGGCCAGGCCGCAGTCCTGCGCAACGTCACCGTCACCCCCCTGGGGGAGGATTTTTTGCTGGAAGGAGAGGTGGCAGACCATGTTCACAGGGATCGTTGAGGAGATCGGCACCATCCGCTCCATCCGCCGGGGCGCCCACTCCTCGGCGCTGACCATCGGCGCTGACGTGGTGCTGGGAGATCTGAAGGTGGGCGACAGCGTGGCGGTCAACGGCGTGTGCCTCACCGCCACTGCCCTTTTGGACGGCGCCTTCACCGCCGACGTGATGCACGAGACCCTGGACCGCTCCTCCCTGGGTGCTCTGTCCCCAGGCAGCCACGTGAACCTGGAGCGGGCCATGGCGGCAGATGGCCGCTTCGGCGGCCACATCGTCTCCGGCCACATCGACGGCACCGGCACCATCCTCTCCCTCCGGCGGGACGACAACGCCGTGTGGTACACGGTGTCCGCCTCACCGTCCCTGCTGCGCTACATCGTGGAGAAGGGCTCCATCACCATCGACGGCATCAGTCTGACGGTGGCCCGGGTGGAGACGGACCGGTTTTCTATCTCCGCCATCCCCCACACCGTGGCCGTTACCATTCTCAGTGAAAAACACCCTGGGGACACGGTGAACCTGGAGACCGACATCATCGGCAAATATGTGGAAAAGCTGCTGCGCCCCCAGGAAGCGGCCCAGCCCCAGAGCAAGCTCACCTGGGAATTCCTGGCCGAAAACGGCTTTTAACACTCTTTTTCTACATCTTTTTACAAAATCCTTTGGACCCAACAAGAGGAGGACCACAACATGGAAAATCAGTTCTGCACCGTGGAGGAGGCTCTGGAGGAGCTGCGGGCGGGCCGCATCATCATCTCCATCGACGACCCGGACCGTGAAAATGAGGGCGACATGATCTGCGCCGCCCAGTTCGCCACCACGGAAAACGTCAACTTCATGGCCATGTACGCCAAGGGCCTGATCTGCACCCCCATGAGCGAGGAGGTGGCCGCCCGTCTGGGGCTGGAGCAAATGGTCAAGGTCAACACCGACAACCACTGCACCGCCTTCACTGTGTCCATCGACCATGTGGACACCACCACCGGCATCTCCGCCGCCGAGCGGGGCTACACCTGCCGCAAGTGCGTGGACCTCAACACCCGGCCGGAGGACCTGCGCCGGCCCGGCCATGTGTTTCCCCTGGTTGCCCGGCGGGGCGGCGTGCTGACCCGCAACGGCCACACGGAGGCCACTGTGGACCTGTGCCGTCTGGCGGGATTGAGCCAGTGCGGCCTCTGCTGCGAGATCATGCGGGACGACGGCACCATGATGCGCACCACCGAGCTGCTGGAAAAGGCCCGGGAGTGGGGCTTGAAGGTCATCACCATCAAGGCCCTCCAGGACTACTGCCGCCTCCACGACAAGCACGTGGTGCGGGAGGCCTGCGCCAAGATGCCCACCCGCTACGGCGACTTCCAGATCTACGGCTACGTCAACGACCTGACCGGTGAGCACCATGTGGCACTGGTGAAGGGCGACATCGGCGACGGGAAAGACATTTTGTGCCGGGTCCACTCCGAGTGCCTCACCGGCGACGTGTTTGGCTCCAAGCGCTGCGACTGCGGCCAGCAGCTGGCCGCCGCCATGCAGCAGATCGAAAAAGAGGGCCGGGGCATCGTGCTCTACATGCGCCAGGAGGGCCGGGGCATCGGCCTCATCAACAAGCTCAAGGCCTATGAGCTGCAGGAGAAGGGCTTCGACACCGTGGATGCCAACGTGAAGCTGGGCTTTGCCCCGGACCTGCGGGAGTACTGGACCGGGGCCCAGATCCTGCGGGATCTGGGGGCCAAAACGCTGCGGCTGCTGACCAACAACCCGGACAAGGTCTATCAGCTCTCCGACTTCGGCATGGAGATCGTGGAGCGGGTGCCCATCCAGGTGGAGGCCACCAAGGACGACCTCTTCTACCTGCGGACCAAGCAGCGCCGCATGGGCCACATTCTCAACTACTGATCCCGGCCAGGGGATATTTTTGAAAAACGAACGGAGGAACATCACATGAAACGCTTTGAAGGAAAACTCGTCGCCCAGGAGATGCGGGTGGGCATTGTCTGCGCCCGGTTCAACGAATTCATCGTCTCCAAGCTCCTGAGCGGCTGCCAGGACACGCTGCTGCGCCACGGGGTGCGGGAGGAGGACATGGACGTGGCCTGGGTGCCCGGTGCCTTTGAGATCCCCCTCATTGCCTCCAAGATGGCCAAGAGCGGCCGCTATGACGCCGTCATCGCCCTGGGCGCAGTGATCCGGGGCTCCACCAGCCACTATGACTACGTGTGCAGCGAGGTCTCCAAGGGCGTGGCCACTGTGGCGCTGCAAAGCGACATCCCCGTGCTCTTCGGCGTGCTGACCACCGACACCATCGAGCAGGCCGTGGAGCGGGCCGGCACCAAGGCCGGTAACAAGGGCTCCGACTGCGCCGAGAGCGCCATCGAGATGGTGAACCTGATCCGGGCTCTGGAGGCCTGAGCGCGCTTCTCTCCCCAAACAGTCAAAGGCCGCGCCCCACAAGGGGCGCGGCCTTTTTGCGGTGCGGCAGCTGCCGCACACAGCTTGGAAATACAGGGAAAACGGCTTGGCACGTCAGGCGTTCAGCTCCGGCTCAGCAGCCGGCAGAGCATCACCGCCGCCTCCGCCCGGGTGGCGGTGCGGCTGCCGGCGTAATTCCCCTGGACCAGCTTCAGGCCCTGGGCCAGGGCCGCATAGCCCAGCTGATCGGCGGGGATGGTGCTCCGGTCGCCGTAGGAGCAAGTGTAGATGCCCTGGAGATGGGCCGCCGGGCCGTAGCCGGAGGCATCCAGCAGCATCTGCACCACCTGGCCCCGGGTCAGCAGCTTCTCCTCTTCCCGGTCGGCGCGGCTCATGGCGCCCATACGGCAAACGACGTCATAGGCAGCGTCCTTTTCCTCCTCCGTGGCCCCGGCGGGGTCCAGACGCAAGCCCTCCAGACTGGCCAGCAGGCACACCAGATCCCACTGGGTCAGCTGCTTTCCACCCTGGAACGTCTCGGCTTCATAGCCCACGCCATAGCGGGACAACGTCTCGATGTCCGCCTTGGCCCAGCTGCCACTCAGGTCGGTATAGGCCGGAGCCTGAGACGAGACCGTCTCCCGCTCCACCAGCTGTCCGCTCTTGGCGTCCACGCCCAGGTAATAGGTCTCCCGCTCCTGGGCATAGGTCAGGCGCAGGCCGTAGTAGTACTGGAGACCCTGCTGCATCAGCTTGGCCTGGGCGGGGTCGGAGGCACTCAGGGGCTGAGGCACCAGCCGGTAGCCCAGGGTCACGTCGTAGCTGTCCACCCAGGTCTTGAGGGCTGCCTGGGCGGTGACCAGCCCCTCAGGTGCCTGGAAGGTCAGCGTCTCATCATAGGTATAGCTGAGGCTGTAAACGGAGCCGTCGGACCCATCGATGGCCACGCTGTAACCGTTGTCCGGGAAGAAGATGTCGTTTTCCCGGCGGGCAAAGGTGAAGTAGTAGCAGGGATCGCCGTCGCCCTCCACGGCATTCTCCTCATAGAGGGCCAGGTGGGCAAAGCGGTCGCCGGCAAAGTCCTTCAAAAACGCCTCCGCTGCCGTCAGGGCGGCTTCCCGGCTCACCTTGGGCTGACGGTCCTTATCCCAGGGGACCCGGGAGTACACCGACAGCACCTCACCGGTGCGGGCATCCACCTGCACCGTCCGGCCATAGGTCCCGCTGCCGTCGGAGCGGCTGAAGCGCAGGGTGCACAGGACCTGGTCCTCCTCCCCGTCGGTGCCCTTTTCCAGCACATAGGCAGCAGAAGCAAGGGTGTAGCGGTCCAGGCCATAGGCCTTCTCCGCCCGCACCAGGGCCTCCAGCTTGTCACTGGGCAGCACGCCCTCCAGCTTCTGGATGCCCTCCTGCTCCGCCTGGGACAGCCCATTCTCCCCCTCGGCGGAGCTGTCCTCGCTGGGCGACTCCGCGCCGCCGGCGCTCTGCCACAGCTTCTCCTCCAGCTCCGTCAGGTCCAGCAGCTCGCCGGTGCGGGCGTCCACATAGAAGGTGTGGACGCTCTGGGGCAGGTAGCGCAGCACCGCCTGGGTGCTATCGGCCTCCGGCAGAACATACTCCAGCCGCAGTCCCAGCTTGTCCCCCAGCATTTCAGCCGCTTTGTCCCGGGTGACGGAGGCCTGGGCGGCAGGGATGGTGCCCAGGAAGGTGGTCTCCGGCACGTCCCGGCGGAACCAGGTCACCTGGTTGTCGCTGCTGCGGACACTCATGGAATAGGTCAAGGCCGAGGGCAGGCCGTTGAGCAGGATCTGGCCGGAAAAGCTCAGTTCCGTGCTGCCCAGCCGGTCCTCCCCCTCGGGCTCACCCAACTTCACCGACTCCGTGGCTTTGTCCAGCACCCGATTCAAGAACGTCTGGGCCGCTTGAGTGGCCTTTTTGGTGTCTCCGCTGGGGAAGGCGGGGAAACCGCCGGAGGACTTCGTCTCATCATCCAGGCGGAAGCTGACAATGGTGCCATCCTCCAGGGCCTCCACCGTCAGCGAGCCGCCGGCGCCGGACCACTGGAGGCTCCACATCCGGGTCAGCGAGTCCTCATAGCTGTCGCCCTGGAAGTCATCGTACCCCTCCGTATCCAGGTCCAGCGTCTTTTTCACCGCCTCCGTCACCTGGCTCAGGCGGTCGTCGGCGCCGCTTTCCGCCCCAGCTGTGACCGTTAAACCGGCCAGCAGCGCGGCGCACAGGAGCAGGGAAACCAGTCTTTTCATGTGTATCCCTCCATCACTTCAGTTTGGGGGTGTCCCCTTATGTAAGATAGACGATTTTCCCCAGCTTTTCGTTCCCCATTTTTGTGAAAATTTTCCTTTTCGCATTTTGGGGATGCTCGCCCGCTTTGCTGCCCTTTCACCCCCTCTGCACCGCTCTTTTCAGAATGGACAGGGATTTCCCTTGACACCAGGCAATTTATAGCCTATTCTTGGTGGTGGAACCGTCGTCTGCTCTCCGCTTTATGGAGAGCAGACCTTTGTCGTCTTTTGTCATCTCTGGAATGGGGGTATCATGAAAAAAAGTACATCCCGGTCTGTGGACCTGGTTAATGGGCCCATCATCCCCGGCATTCTTCGCTTTGCCTTCCCCATTTTTCTGGGGCAGCTGCTGCAGCAGCTGTACAATTTAGCGGACGCCTGGGTGGTGGGTAATTTTGCGGACAACAACGCCTTTGCCGCCGTCAGCTCCGCCACCAACCTGACCCTTTTGATCATCGGCTTCTTCAACGGCATTGCCCTGGGCGGCGGCGTGGTCATCTCCCGCTACTTCGGCGCCGGTGACCAGGAGAACGTGGAAAAGGCCATCCACACCAACTTCCTTTTAGGCCTCATCGCCTCGGTGCTCTCCACCGTGGTGGGCCTTCTCCTGGTGCCCCACATCCTGGTGTGGATGAAGGTGCCGGAGAGCGTGCTGCCCGACTCCCTGTGCTACTTTAACTTCTACTTCGCCGGGGTGTCCACCATCATCATGTTCAACATCTGCATGGCCATCATGCAGGCTCTGGGGGACAGCCTCCGGCCGCTATACTATCTGGCCATCGCCTCTGTCACCAATGTAGTGCTGGATCTGATCCTGGTGGCTGGATTTCACCTGGGGGTGGGCGGTGCCGCCTTTGCCACCGTCCTGGCCCAGGGTCTCAGCGCGGCTTTGTGCATTCTGCGGATGCTCCGGGGAAAGGACGCGGCCAAGCTGGAGCTGCGCAAGCTGCGCCTCTATCCCGGCATCTTGTCCCAGGTGCTGCTCCAGGGCCTGCCCGCCGGCATCCAGGGCTCCGTGGTCAGCATCGGCAACCTGGTAGTCCAGACCAACATCAACACCTTCGGTGCCTATGCCATGTCCGGCCACGGGGCATACAGCAAGATCGAGGGGCTGGCCTTTTTGCCCATCATGAGTATGTCCCAGTCCCTGCCCACCTTCGTCAGCCAGAACCTGGGAGCCGGCCGCTATGACCGGGCCCGGAAGGGCGGCATCGCCGGTATCCTCATCGGCATGGCTCTGGCGGAGGGCCTGGGCGTCCTGCTCTACTTCCAGATTGAGCGGGCTCTGGCCATCTTTGTGGACGACCCCCAGGCCATCGCCTACGGCACCATCCACGCCCACATCGCCATCCTCTTTTTCTTCCTGCTGGCCTTCTCCCACTGCGCCGCCGGCGTGCTGCGGGGCTGTGGAAAATCCGTGGTGCCTATGATCGCCATGCTCTCCTCCTGGTGCGTCATCCGCATCATCTATGTGACGCTGACCCTGCGGGTCTTCCCCATGTTTCAGACCATCTCCTGGGCCTATCCCCTGACCTGGCTGTGCAGCTCCATCGTGCTTCTGGTGGCCCTGCTGCGGCTGGACTGGCCCCACATCTTCCACTCAAAGGAGCTCCACACCGACCCCTGACATCCATCCCCCTCTCGCCCAACGCCCTCCGCCGGACTAAAGTCCGCCGGAGGGCGTTTTTTGTCGAAATCCTGGTGTCGATTTGTAAAGGAGTTTCCCTTTCCTTTGCTAGGCGCTATTGCCTCTCTTTTTCCCCTTCTCCGTCTCCCGGGTCTACCGCTTTCTAATCTTTCTGGAATTTTATGGGTCTCGTTGAGCAGTCCAAAAATTGGAAAATTCTCCGCTTCTTTTATCGGAATTGACGGAAAGTGAAAGTCCATCCACCTGAAAAGTTGAGCGCTCCTACAAATATGCCCACAGCAAGGACAAAAGTCGTTGACCAGAGGACTTTACCTGTGTTACGATTTGAAGCATTAAACTGAAAAAGCGGCATCCGCCGCCCAAAGTCAACAGGTTTGGAGGAAAGGCATATGCAGATTCAACACGCGTATCTCAACGATTTGATGGAACGGGTCATTCAGCGCAACCCGGCAGAGCCGGAGTTCCACCAGGCAGTACGGGAGGTCCTTTCCTCCCTGGTCCCCGTGGTGGAAGCCCGGCCGGAGTTCATCACCGAAGGCGTCATGGACTGCCTGGTGGAGCCGGAGCGGATCATCAAGTTCCGGGTCCCCTGGGAGGACGACCAGGGCCACATTCACGTCAATCGGGGCTTCCGGGTCCAGTTCAACAGCGCCATCGGCCCCTACAAGGGCGGTTTGCGGTTCCACCCCTCCGTCTACGAGGGCATCATCAAGTTCCTGGGCTTTGAGCAGATCTTCAAGAACTCCCTGACCGGCCTGCCCATCGGCGGCGGTAAGGGCGGCGCCGACTTCGACCCCAAGGGCAAGTCCGACTCCGAGGTCATGCGCTTTTGCCAGAGTTTCATGACAGAGCTGTGCAAATACATCGGTCCCGACACCGACGTGCCCGCCGGCGACATCGGCGTGGGCGGCCGGGAGATCGGCTACCTCTTCGGCCAGTTCAAGCGCCTGCGCAACGAGTTCACCGGCGTCCTCACCGGCAAGGGCCTGAGCTACGGCGGCAGCCTGGCCCGCACCGAGGCCACCGGCTACGGTCTGTGCTACTTCGCCGACAGCATGCTCAAGGACGCCGGCCGCAGCTTTGAGGGTACCACGGTGGTCATCTCCGGCTCCGGCAATGTGGCCATCTACGCCTGCGAGAAGGCCACGGCCTTCGGCGCCAAGGTGGTAGCCATGTCCGATTCCAACGGCTATATCTACGACCCCAACGGCATCGACCTGCCCCTTGTCAAGCAGCTCAAGGAGGTGGAGCGCAAGCGCATCCGGGAGTACACCCTCACCCATCCCCAGGCGGAGTACCACGAGGGCTGCCGGGACATCTGGCAGATTTCCTGCGACATCGCCCTGCCCTGCGCCACCCAGAACGAGCTGGATCTCAATGCCGCCAAGGCCCTGATCCAAAACGGCTGCTTCGCCGTGGCCGAGGGCGCCAATATGCCCTGCACCCCCGAGGCGGTGGAGGCCTTCCAGGCCGCCAAGGTCCTCTTTGCCCCCGCCAAGGCAGCCAACGCCGGCGGTGTGGCCACCTCCGCCCTGGAGATGAGCCAGAACTCCATGCGCTTTTCCTGGACCTTCGAGGAGGTGGACGAGCACCTCAAGGAGATCATGACCAACCTCTACCACAACGCCTCCTCCGCCGCGGCCCAGTACGGCAAGCCCGGCGACCTGGTGGCAGGCGCCAACATCGCAGGCTTTTTGAAGGTGGGCGACTCCATGCTGGCCTACGGCCTGGTGTAAGGAGGGGAGAACATGAACGACTACATTTCCCGCGTTCGAGAGTCCCTCTCCCAGCGTTACAGCAATCAGCCGGAGTATCTGCAGTCCGTGCTGACCTGGATGGACATGATCGCCCCGGCTCTGGAGGACAGCGACGTCTACGAACGCCTGGACCTCCTGACCCGCATGGTGGAGCCGGAGCGGATGCTCTCCTTCACGGTGCCCTGGGTGGACGATGCAGGTTACGCCCACACCTGCCACGGCTACCGGGCCCAGTTCAACAGCGCCATCGGCCCCTACAAGGGCGGACTGCGGTTCCACCCCTCGGTGAACCCCTCCATCGTCAAGTTCCTGGGCTTTGAGCAGACCTACAAGAATGCCCTGACGGGCCTGCCCATCGGCGGCGCCGCCGGCGGTGCCGACTTCGACCCCAGGGGCAAGAGCAAGCGGGAGGTCATGCGCTTTTGCCAGAGCTTCATGATGGCCCTCTACCGCCACATCGGCGCCGACACCGACATCCCCGCCGGCGACATCGGCGTGGGCAGCCGGGAGATCGGCTTCCTCTACGGCGAGTACAAGCGCCTCACCAGCCAGGCGGAGAGCAGCGCCCTCACCGGCAAGGGCCTGACCTACGGTGGCAGCGTTATCCGCCAGGAGGCCGCAGGCTTCGGCACGGTGTACTTCATTGCCCGGATGCTGGAGCACCAGGGAGAGACCATGGAGGGCAAGCGCTTGGCGGTCTCAGGCTTCGGCAACATGGCCTGGGGCGTGTGCCGCAAGAGCACCGAGCTGGGAGGCAAGGTGGTCACCCTCTCGGGCCCCGACGGCTACATCTACGACCCCGACGGCGTGGCCACCCCGGAGAAGTTCGACTTCCTGCTCCAGATGCGCGCCAGCAGCCAGGACAAGGTGGAGCCCTACGCCGACCGCTTCGGCGTGGAGTTTTACGCCGGCAAGAAGCCCTGGGAGGTGCCGGTGGACATCGTGGTCCCCTGCGCCACCCAGAACGAGCTGGACGTGGAGGACGCAGTGCGCATCGTGGCCAACAACGTCCGCTACTACGTGGAGGGCGCCAACATGCCCGCCACCACCGAGGCCCTCCACCTGCTGCGCCTGAGCCCCCAGGTGCTCACCGCCGGGTCCAAGGCTGCCGGCAGCGGCGGCGTGGTGGTCTCCGCCCTGGAGATGGTCCAGAACAGCCTGCGTTACAGCTGGAGCCGCCAGGAGGTGGACAGCCGCCTGCGTAAGATCATGGGCGACATTTACGACGCCTCCGCCGCCGCGGCAGAGGAATATGGCCTGGGCTATGACCTGATTGCCGGCAACGATATTGCCGCCTTCAAGAAGATCGCCTCCGCCATGATCGCCCAGGGACTGTAAAGGCCCTTCCCTTCTCAGATAAAGTCAAAACCGCCCCGCAGGCCAAAAAGGTCTGCGGGGCGGTTTTATGTAGGAAGCTTGCCGAGCGTCTCTTACAGGCCCGGGCCCTTGCTGTTGGTCAGGGCCTCCAGCACCTGATAGCGGTCCATCTCGAAGGTCTTGGTCATGGCCAGGGCCTCCTCCATGTCCAGGTCCACGATACGGCCGTCCTGGGTGGCAATGACGCGGTTGCCCTTGTCCTGCTCCAGGGCCATCACCGCGGCGTAGCCCATACGGCTGGCGGTCTCCCGGTCCCGGGCAGAGGGGCTGCCGCCTCGCTGGATGTGGCCCAGCACGGTGACCCGGGGGTCAATGCCCACCTCCTGGTGGATGCGCTTGCCGATCTCCACGGCGCTGCCGGCGCCCTCGGCCACCACCACCATGTAATGGGTGGAGCCGTTGAGCCGGGCCCGGCGGATCTTCTCCACGATGTCCCGCTCAAAGTCCACCTCCCGCTCGGGGATCAGCACGGCAGTGGCACCTACGGCGATACCCACATACAGCGCCAGATATCCGGCGTGGCGGCCCATGACCTCCACCACGGAGCAGCGCTCGTGGGACTGCATGGTGTCCCGGAGCTTATCGATGCACTCGATGGCGGTGTTGCAGGCGGTGTCAAAGCCGATGGTGTAGTGGGAACAGCCGATATCGTTGTCGATGGTGGCGGGAATGCCCACCACGCTCAGCGCCTCGCCGCTCTCCGCAGCCTGGCGGCTCAGCGCCAGGGCGCCCCGGAAGGTGCCGTCGCCGCCGATGGCCACGATGCCGTCCAGCCCCAGCAGCTTGCAGGTGCCCAGGGCCTTGGCCCGGCCGGCGGGCTCCATGAACTCCTCGCTGCGGGCGGTATAGAGCATGGTGCCGCCCTTGTCGATGATGTGGCTGACGCTGGAGGCGTCCATACGGATAAAGTCGCTGTTGATAAGGCCGTTCCAGCCCCGGCGGATGCCCACGCAGTCGATGCCCCGGCCCACTGCCGTCCGCACCACGGCCCGCACCGCCGCATTCATGCCCGGCGCGTCGCCGCCGCTGGTGAGCACGCCGATCCGTTTTACCTGTCTGTCCATACGCGATTCCTCCCTGCATTTGGGGTGTGCCTCTTTGGATTCCCTCCCCTTACCTGAGGCATCATACTGCCCGCCGCCCCCTTTTGTCAAGATTTTCACGAAAAATCTGACACTGTCTCCGGGTGTTTTGTACCTCTTTCCTGCGTGGGAACGGAGAAAAGGAGAGGGCCTTTCTTAAAATTGGGAAAGGCAGTCCTCTTTTTCGCCCGGCGGGGTTCCCCCCTCTCCAAAAGTCTGATACAATGGCCTTACCATTTATATATTAAAAGGAGGACGGCCCTGTGACGCCTTTGATTCTCATTGCCGAGGACGACGCCGACATCCGCGGCCTGCTCAAGCTCTATCTGGAGGGAGAGGGCCTGCGGGTCCTGGAGGCGGCGGACGGCACCGACGCCCTGGCCCTGGCCCGGGAGCACACCCCGGACATGGCTATTTTGGACATCATGATGCCGGGGATGAACGGCTTTGAGCTGACCCGGGCCCTGCGCAAATACAGCGACATCCCCATTTTGATCCTCTCAGCCAAGAGCCAGGACAACGACAAGATCCTGGGGCTGAACCTGGGCGCCGACGACTACATCGCCAAGCCCTTCAATCCGGTGGAGATCGTGGCCCGGGTGAAGGCCCAGCTGCGCCGGGCCGCCCGGACCAGCGCCGACGTGCTGACCGTGGGGGAGCTGACACTGAACACCAGCTCCTTCCAGCTGACCAAGAGGGATGAGGTGATCCCCCTGACCCCCATGGAGTACAAGATCCTGGCTCTGCTCATGCGCTCCCCCGGCCGCATCTTTACCAAGATCCAGCTCTACGAGGGGGCCGTAGGCAACTACTTTGAAGGGGACGACAACACGATGATGGTACACATCTCCAAGCTGCGGGAGAAGATCGAGGACGACCCCAAGGCGCCCCGCTACATCATCACGGTGAGAGGATTGGGGTATAAGATTGAAAAATAAGACGCTGCGCGGCAGTCTTTTCGGCCTGCTGGCCCGGAGCTACCTGCTCTTTACCCTGGTGCTGCTCCTCATCACTGGCGGGGTGTTCTCCCTGTGGAACGCCTGGCTGGGAGGGCTGTACCGCTCTGTGGACTGGTCCGCCCTGCTCGCGGACCCGGCACTGGCATCCGGGGACTACGCCGCTCTGGACCGCTATATGGGCACCCAGGGCAACACCTTTGCCGTCTATGACCAGGCCGGGGAGCTGGTCTATGCCTCTGCCCAGGATTTCGACGACCATCTGACCGGCGGCGAACTGTCCTGCGTGCCTCTCCACGACGTTCCTGTGGTCATCTCTGCCTATGACACAACGGACAAAAACGGCAGCCCCCGCCGTCTGCTGGTCCAAAGCACCTATACCGACGACGGCACCGACCCCCAGGTGGAGCTCATGGTGCTGGATGAGGCCGGTGCAGTGGTCTTCGGCGGCTTCGGGGAACAAGACAGCTATACCCAGCGGGAGTACGCCTATCTCTCCGGCAGCCGCTTCCCCGGCGCCTTTCTCTCCCGGGGCACCTTCACGGCAGCGGACGGACAGACCATGACGGTGCTGCTGCGGGAGGAGTCCGTCACCGATGCGGACTACTACCGGCGCTATGCCCAGTCCTGGCGGATCTGGCTGCTGTTCCTGCCCCTGTATCTCCTCAGCGCCGGAGCCTTCATCTGGTGGCTGGGCCGGAAGATCGGGCGGCCCCTGCGGCGGCTCAACGACGCGGTGGAAGCCCAGGCGGAGGGCCGGCTGAGCCGGGTGGGCAACTGCGGCGGTACCCGGGAGATCCGCCGCATCGGCGAGAGCTTCGACCGCTTCTCCGACCGCCTGGCCGAGAGCGAGGCAGAGCGGCGGCGGCTGGACGAGGGACGGCAAAAGCTCATTGCCGACATCTCCCACGATCTCAAGACCCCTATCACCGTCATCAACGGCTACATCGACGCCATCTGCGACGGCAAGGTGCCGCCTCAGGAGACCGAGCGCTATCTCAAGGCCATCCAGGCCAAGGCCGAGACCCTGACGGAGCTCATCAACGCCTTCCACGAATACAGCAAGGTGGAGCACCCCAAGTTCGTGCTCCATCCGGTACGCACGGACCTGGGGGAGTTTCTCCGGGCATATCTTGCGGGAAAGTACGACGAAATCGATCTGGCGGGCTTCACCCTGGAGGTGTCCATCCCCGACCGGCCCGTGTGGTGCGCTTTGGACGAGCTGCAATTCCGGCGGGTGTTGGACAACCTCCTGTCCAACGCCCTGCGCCACAACCGTCTGGGCACTGTGCTCTTTTTCGACCTGACCGCTGGAGGGGGCCGGGCCACCCTCTGCATAGCCGACAACGGGGCGGGCATCCCGCCTGAGCGGGCCCGGGACATCTTCGAGCCCTTCGTGGTGGGCAGCGACGCCCGCTCCGGCCCGGGCAGCGGCCTGGGTCTTTCCATCACCCGGCGCATCGTGGAAAAGCACGGGGGCACCATCGCTCTCTCCTCCTCTCCCGCCCCGGGACGCAGCACGGAATTTGTGCTGCGGCTGCCTCTGGACCGGCAGGGCAGATAAGAGGCTTTTTCCACACATCCTTTCCATATGAAAAAAGGTGCCGCCGCGCATAGAGCGCGGCGGCACCTTTTTGCCTTTCTTTGCAAATCTTAAGCTCCGCCACAGGGGAAATGAAGCTTGGGGAGCTATGATAGGCTCCAGAAAGGGGGCACGAGCCATGCAAGCATCCGACCTGCGCAGCCGTCCCATCATCGAAGTGAAAAACATCCGAAAGGAATACCCCGTGGGAGACGAGACGGTGGTGGCCCTCAAGCGCATCAACCTGGAGGTGATGCGGGGGGAGATCTGCTGCATCTTCGGCACCTCCGGCTCCGGCAAGAGCACCCTGCTCAACCAGCTGGCCGGCATGGAAAAGCCCACACGGGGCGAGGTCCTCATCGGCGGCGTGCCTATCTCCCGCCTGACGGAGAACCAACTGGCCTCCTTCCGGCAAAAGCATCTGGGCTTCGTGTTCCAGTCCTACAACCTGCTGCCCAACCTGACCGCCACGGAGAATGTGGCCATGCCCCTCCTCTTCCGGGGCGTGCCCCGGCAGCAGCGGGAGGCGGCGGCCCGGAAGCTGCTGACCCGGGTAGGCCTGAGCCACCGGCTGGACCACTTCCCCAAGCAGATGTCCGGCGGCCAGCAGCAGCGGGCCGGCATCGCCCGGGCCTTCATCGCCCGGCCCGATGTGGTCTTTGCCGATGAGCCCACCGGCAACCTGGACTCCAAGACCACTGTGGAGATCATGGAGATGATCTGTTCCTTCGCCCGGGACTACCACCAGACTATCATCCTGGTCACCCACGACCCGGAGATGGCCTCCTACGCAGACCGCATCGTCACGCTGATCGACGGCGAGATCGTCAGCAACCAAGTCAACAACAAGGAGAGAACCCACCATGAAATCTAATGCCATGAAACGCGTCTTTTCCGCGCTGCTTCTGCTGGTTCTGCTGGCGTCGGCGCTGCCCATCACCGCCCATGCCGCCGGCGGCAGCCTGTATGTCACCGGCTACACCGTCACCGACTCCGCCGGAAGCCCTGTGGGCAGCGTCACCAAGGGCGCCACTGTGAACATCACCGTCTCCATCAAGGACACCGGTACCGGTGCCAGCGACCCCATGACCCTGGACGTGACCAAGCTGGACGACAGCTTCACCGGCGGCTCTGTTCGGGTGGAGTCCGCCTCCGAGCCGGGACAGCCTCTTGCCTACCGGGTGGTGCTCACCGGCGTGCAATACAAGGGCGTGGGCCAGAACCTGCGGGTCCAGATCGGCACCGCCGGTCAGCCGGAGTCCTATCAGACCATGGAGGTCACTGTCACTGAGGCAGTGGTCTATGAAGCGCCCCAGTTCACCCCGGAGCCTCCCTCCTCCCCGGAGGCGGCACCGGCGCCCATGGTGCTCATCTCCCGCAGCGACATTGCCAAGCCCCTGGAGGCAGGCCAGGAGGTGGAGCTGACCGTCTCCTTCCGCAACCTCAGCCCCATCCAGCTCAAGTCTCCGGTGGCTACCTTCACCCCCTCCGATGGTCTGAGCCTCTCCAGCGGCAATTCCTCCTTCCTGCTGGACGACATCGGCGGCAAAAAGACCGTCAGCGTGAAGGTGCGTGTCAAGGCCGGCGCCACCATTCCCTCCCCCAACCAGTCTCTGGGGGTGGATCTGAAGTTCAACTATAACAACAACATCTCCTTCACACAGGGCACCATTACCGACAAGATCGCCATTCCTGCCCTGGCCCGGGAGAGCGTGCCCCAGCCTGTGGTGGTGGTCACCCGCTCCCCCATCGCCAAGCCCATCTCCGCAGGGGAAACGGTGAACGTGGCCGTCTCCTTTAAAAATGCCGGCGCCACCAAGCTCATCTCCCCGGTGGTGACCATGACCACCTCCGACGCCCTGATGATCCAGAACGACACCTCCACCTTCCTGCTGAGCGACATCGAACCCGGCACCAGCGCCAGCGTCACCGTTCAGGTCAAGGCATCCAAGGAGATCTCCTCCCCCAACCAGTCCCTGAGCACCGAGCTCAAGTACAGCTACGACAACGGCGGCACCATCACCCAGGCCACCGCCTCGGATCGGGTGAACCTGTCCGCCAACACCACCACCGCTGAGGGCAACAAGCCCGATTCCCCCGTGCCTAACCTGGTCATCCGCAAGTTCACCTATGGTCCCAGCTCTGTGGCCGCCGGCAGCAAGTTCCCCCTGAGCATCACCTTTGAAAACACCGGCACGCTGCGGGTGGAGAACGTGGTGGTCACTGTGGACGGCGGCGAGAGCTTCGCCATGGACGGCAGCACCAACACTTTCTTTTACAAATCCCTTGCCGGCGGCGGCAGCCAGACCCTGGAGGTGCCCATGCAGTCGGTGCCCACGGGCAAGAGCGGCGCCCAGAGCGTAAACGTGAGCTTCAAGTATGAGTTCGTGGACAAGGAAAAGCGCAGCCAGGCCAGCGCCGATATCAAGATCTCCGTCCCCGTCTACCAGCCTGACCGCTTCCAGATCAACGCCCCTACCGTCCCCGAGACGGTGAGCGTAGGCGAGGAGGCCGAGATCTCCCTGGCCTATGTGAACAAGGGCAAGGACGACATCGCCAACGTGGAGGCCACGGTGGTGGGCGAAGGCGTGGACACCCCCGCCCGCACCCAGTACCTGGGCAACATCACCGCCGGCTCCAGCGGCAACATCGGTTTCGCCCTGACTCCCACCCAGGAGGGCGAGGTGGATCTGGTGCTGAAGATCAGCTATGAAAACGCAAACCAGGAGCTCCAGACCCGAGAGTTCCCCCTGACCCTCCAGGTCCAGGAGCAGGTCATCGACGACCTGGGCGAGGACATCCCCATGGAAGAGCCCACCTCCTTCCCCTGGCTGTGGGTCTGTCTGGGCGGCGGCGCGGCAGTGGTCGTAGCCGCAGTGGTCCTGATGCAGGTGCGCAAGCGCAAAAAGGCAGCTGCCCTGGACAGCGCCCAGGACTGGGACAACTGGGAGGAGACCGATACCGACACCCCTCAGAAGGAGGAATAAACCTTGAAGCGAAATGACCTGATGCATATGTGCCTGCAAAATCTTCTGCGGCGGAAGTCCCGGACCATTTTGACGGTGCTGGGCGTGTTCATCGGCTGCTGCTCCATCGTCATCATGGTGTCGTTGGGTATCGGTATGAAGGAGTCCCAGGACAAAATGCTGGCAGAAATGGGCGACCTGACCATCATCACCGTCAACGCCCCCCAGGGCGGCCGGGGCAAAGCCAAGCTGGACGAGGCTCTGGTGCGGCGGCTCAAGACCATCTCCGGTGTGGAAGCCGTCACCCCCAAGCAGTCCCTGGAGGTGGACTCCGTCCGTCTGATGGTGGGCACCGGCAACCGCTATGTGGCGGAGTGGAGCTCTGTGGTGGGGCTGGACACCCAGGCCATGGAGCAGATGGGCTATCAGTTCCTCAGCGGCGCTCCCGCCGCCAAGAGCGGCGACGTAGTGGTGGGCCAGTACCTGGCCTACAACTTCAAGGACACCCTGCGCCCGGAGGGCATGAATATGGTGGACCGCTGGACCAATGCCTGGAGCGAGGACGGCAGTGAAAAGGAGCTGCCGCCTCCCTATTTCGACCCCATGAAGGAAAAGCTGACCCTGGAGATCTCCAGTGAAAGCGGCAAATTCACCGTGCCGCTGCGGGTGAGCGGCGTCGTCAAGGAGGACTACTCCAAGGGTTCAGAGACTTCCGAGGGCATCATGATGAGCCTTGGGGACCTGCGCAAACTGCTGGACAAGGCCCAGGGCAACAAGAAAAAAGCCGTGCCCTATGACTCTGTTCTGGTAAAGGTGGGAAATATCTCCCAGGTGGCCCAGGTAGAGGAGGAGATCAAAGCCATGGGCTACTCCACCGAATCCATGGAGAGCATCCGCAAGCCCATGGAGAAGGAAGCCCGGCAAAAGCAGATGATGCTGGGAGGCCTGGGCGCCATCTCATTGTTCGTGGCGGCGCTGGGCATCACCAATACCATGATCATGTCCATCTCCGAGCGTACCCGGGAGATCGGCATCATGAAGGCCCTGGGCTGCTACGTCACCGATATCCGGGTGATGTTCCTCTCCGAGGCCGGCGCCATCGGCCTCATCGGCGGCGTCATCGGCTGTATCGTCAGCTTCATCGCATCGGTTGTCATCAATCTGGTGTCCCTGGGGCCATCGGTGGAGAACCTGCTGCCCGCCATTGTGGGTGGTGAGGGCGTGAGCCGTGTGTCGGTGATCCCGCCGTGGCTGCTGCTCTTTGCGGTGGTGTTCTCCGTGTTCATCGGACTGGGGTCCGGTTACTATCCCGCCAACAAGGCGGTGCAGATCCCCGCGCTGGAGGCCATCAAAAGCGAATAAGGCCCATGCCGCGGGCAGTGGGGCCGCCCTATCGGCCCTTCGGTCCCCTGCACCCTTTGTTTTTGGAGAGTCCGGGAATTTTTCCCGGACTCTCTTTGCGCCCTTTTTTCTCTGCCTTCTCCTCAGGGCGCAGCATAGGGAAAAGCCGCAGGCACTCAGGCTCAGGTCCATTGCAAGCGTGCCACGGCCATGGTATAATGACTATATCTATGGTGCCGCCTTTTGAGGCGGATCGTGCGCTGTCCCCGGGCACATTTAACAATCAAATAGAGGAGGAACATCGATGGAACAGAACAAACGTCCCGAGACCATGGAACGAATCTCCACTGCCCTGCTGGCTGAGGCCTTTATCGCCCAACAGGTAGATGCCATTCGCGCTCAGGTGGGACAGAAGAAGGTGCTGCTGGCCCTCAGCGGAGGCGTGGACTCCTCTGTGGTGGCCGCGCTGCTCATCCGCGCCATCGGCAAGCAGCTGGTGTGCGTCCATGTCAACCATGGACTCCTGCGCAAGGGCGAACCGGAACAGGTGGTGGAGGTGTTCCGCCACCAGATGGATGCCAATCTCATCTATGTGGATGCGGTGGACCGCTTCCTGGACAAGCTCTCCGGGGTAGCCGACCCGGAGCAAAAGCGCAAGATCATCGGCGGAGAATTCATCCGAGTCTTTGAGGAAGAGGCCCGGAAGCTGGAGGGCATCGAGTTCCTGGCTCAGGGCACCATCTACCCGGACATTCTGGAGAGCGACGGGGTCAAGGCCCATCACAACGTGGGCGGCCTGCCGGAGGATCTGAAGTTCGAGCTGGTGGAGCCCCTCAAGTTCCTCTTCAAGGACGAGGTCCGTGTGGTGGGCAAGACCCTAGGACTGCCCGACGGCATGGTCTACCGCCAGCCCTTCCCCGGTCCCGGCCTGGGTGTGCGGTGCCTGGGCGCCATCACCCGGGATCGCCTGGAGGCCGTCCGGGAGTCCGACGCTATCTTGCGGGAGGAATTTGCCAAAAACGGCCTGGAGGGCAAGGTGTGGCAGTACTTCACCATCATCCCCGACTTCAAGTCCGTAGGCGTCCGGGACAACAAGCGGGCAGATGAGTGGCCGGTGATCCTCCGGGCGGTGAACACCCGTGACGCCATGACCGCCACGGTGGAGGACGTGCCCTTCGCCCTGCTCCAGCACATCACCGACCGCATCACCCACGAGGTCAAGGGCGTCAACCGGGTGGTGTACGACCTGACACCAAAACCCACGGGGACCATCGAATGGGAATAAGCAAAAAGTGGATATGAGGGCCCGCAAACCCTTGAAAACACTGACT
>CABSMJ010000005.1 GCA_902478785.1 uncultured Oscillospiraceae bacterium | reverse complement strand
CCATCAATGACGGCGTGGACAGCGACAAAGGGGACAATGATTTTACCCCTTTCCGTAATCTGTTCAATGACTTCTACGCCCGCGATACCAGCAAGAAAATCCGGGCTGTTATGCGAGCCAAAGGAAACGCCGGGGAACACCTCTGCTCCAATCCGCCCTATGGGTACATGAAAGACCCGGCGGATAAAAAGAAATGGATCGTGGACGAGGAAGCGGCCGAGATCGTCAAACGGATTTATGCACTATGTATTGCAGGGAAAGGCCCCATGCAGATTGCCAAGCTGTTGACCGCCCAACACATCCTGACCGTCAAAGCTCACTACGCCCAGCGGGACGGAAAACTGCTGCCGGAGAAGCCTTACAAGTGGAGCCCCAAGTCTGTTGCGGGAATTTTGGAGCGGCCAGAGTACACCGGCTGCACGGTGAACTTCAAGACCTATTCCAAGTCCCACAAGCTGAAAAAGCGGCTGCATAACGCCCCAGAGAACCAGCGGATTTTTCCCAATACCCAACCTGCCATTATCGACGAACAAGTTTTTGCACGAGTACAGGAGTTGCGGGAAAATAAGCGCCGCCCGGCCAAGCAAGCCGAACGGCAAGGGTTGTTTTCTGGCCTGTTGTACTGCGCCGACTGTGGAAGCAAACTGCATTTCGCCACTGGCAAAAACATGACACCGCAGCAAGACTGCTATCGGTGTTCCCGGTATAAGAGTAACACGGGTGATTGTACCATGCACTTTATCCGGGAAGAAACGCTGAAACTGTTCGTGTTACAGCGGATTTTCGATGTGACGGCATTGTTCTTCGACGATGCCATGGCATTTGAGGAAGCGGCGAGAAAGCAACGTTTTCAAGAAGCGGAGAAAGAGGCCAAGCAGCGCAGGCGTGAAATCGCCCAAGCGGAAAAGCGCATTGCCGAACTTGACCGTATTTTCAAGCACATTTATGAGGACGACATCAGCGGTACAATCAGCCATGAACGGTTCTTGAAACTCTCCACTGACTATGAAGCAGAGCAAAAAGAGCTGATAGAACAGGTCAAGGCATGGCGGCAAGCAGTAGAGACCTTTGAACAAGATCAAGCCGATTTCGCTAGCTTTGCAGCTATTGTGCGGAAGTATGTGGGTATCCGGGAACTGACGCCCACCATCGTCAATGAGTTTGTAAAGAAGATCATCGTCCATGCGCCCGATAAGTCCAGCGGCCACCGCAGGCAGAAGATTGAACTGGTCTGGAACTTCATCGGAGAAGTCAACCTGCCGGGCGACGATCAGACCGTGGAACGGCAAAGAAAAGGCAGGACGGCATGACCTTTCAGCCATGCCGCCCTGCGACAATCAAATTACTTCCTTATAAGCGCGCGCCCTTTGGCTGTCTCTCTTTTTTCTGGAGCGAGCGACGAGGCTCGGACTCGCTTCCGCCCACCCCACAAAGGGCCTTTGGCCCTTTGCGGGGACCCCGGGCGACCTCGGATTAAAAAAACGCGCAGAGCGCGTTTTAGGTGGAGGTACCGAGTTCGAGCAAACAACCCTTTCTTTAGAAAAAAAGAGAGACAGCCTTTTGGCTGTCTCTCTTTTTTCTGGAGCGAGCGACGAGGCTCGAACTCGCTACCTCCACCTTGGCAAGGTGGCGCTCTACCAGATGAGCTACGCTCGCAGAACAATAGTGAGTATAACAGGTAGGCCACGTTTTGTCAAGACTTTTTTTGCTTTTTTTTCTCGCCTTTTACGAAGCCGGGTCCGCAGGCGCCGTTTGGGCGGTTTCCGCCGTCTCCTCACTGCCCCACACGAACTCAATGAGCCCCACGTTTTCCGGCGACGGGTAGTAGGACACGGTCCACGCCGGGGTATCTGCAAGCCCCTGCTCTTCCCGGATCTGGGCAACCATGGCCTCCACCTCTGCTTGCTGGTTCTGGAAATAGCCCATGCGCACCGCCAGCTCCGTTTTGCCCTCGCCAAGGGCGGCGGTCAGCAGTTCCGGCAGGGCCGCCACGCTGGTGGCGTTGACCACGGCCTGGACCTGCTGGGCGGTGCGGCGGTAGCGGATGGAGACGCTGATCTCATAGTAACCCCGGAGGGCCTGGCTGGAGGCGGTGATATACTCCACGGCGTAGCTGCCCATGGCCGTCTCCTGCTGCACCTCCGTGGCGGCGGCGTCCAGGGTCTCCGCCACGGTCATGTCGTCGTTGTACTCATAGAGCCGGATCACCGCGCTCTCCGTGTGCTGGCCCACCAGGATCAGCAGATCGTTGACCATGTCCTGATAGTTGTCCGCCCGGAGGGTGGTCTCCGCCTCGCTCTCCCAGTACTTGCGGCTGTGGGCCTCCACCGCGCCGTAGGACCGCTCCAGAAGAGAGCAGCCGCTCAGAAAAAGCGCGCAGGCCGCCGCCAGAGCCATCAGACGCCCTATTTTCTTCATGGCACAGCCGCCTTTCTCAAAAGTCTGGTCCCGCCGGGGCGGAAAGGGTCTCTCCCCTGCTCTGCCCCGGGCGGGAAAAGGGCTCAATACCCCAGGTCCTCATCGATGAGCACCACTTCGGCCTCCCGGCCCAGCATGGGGCCCCAGAGCACCGTCAGTCCCCGGCAGATGCGCTCGGGGCTCTTGCAGTTATAGCATCTGCCCCCTGCCACGCAGGGCGTCTTGCACCCGATCCGCCGGGCGTTCTGGGGCGAGGCCACGTTCCGGGCCCGCTCCAGGGCCGCCTCATAGGTGGGACAGAGCTTGTTCCGACCCACCACAAAATAGACCTTCCCGGGGCCGTACAGCGTGGCGGCCAGCCGGTTGCCGAACCGATCGATGTTCACCAAGGTGCCGTCCTCGCTCATGCCGTTGACGGAGGCGAGATACACGTCGGCGTGGAGGCACTTCCGCATGACCTGTTCCTTGGCGTCCCCGGCGTGCCAGTGCCACAGGACGCGGTTGTGGGTGCCCAGGCGCTCATAGAGGCCCATGGCCGTCAAGGTGGCGGAGCCGCCGAAGCCCACGGTGCGGCCGTCGATGGCGCCATCCAGGTAATCGGCGGCCTCCTGGGACGTGGCAAAGCAGGATACGGCATAGCCCCGGGCCTTCAAATTCTCACTGACACGGGTGAAGTCCATGGCGCTTTCCTCCTTGCGACAGGGGCCTTAATAGCCCAGGTCCTCGTCCACCAGGACCACCTCGGCCTCCATGCCCATCATGGGCTCCCACAGCACCACCAGGGCCCGGCAGATGCGCTCGGGGCTCTTGCAGTCGTAGCACTTGTCGCCCTTGACGGCGCAGGGGGTCTTGCGCTGGAGCCGCTGGGCGTTCTTGGGGGCGGCGATGTTCCGGGCCCGCCACAAGGCCTCCTCATAGGTGGGGGCCAATTTGTTCCGGCCCACCACGAAGTAGACCTTCTTGTGGCCGAAGAGGCTGGCGGCCACCCGGTTGCCGGCGCCGTCGATGTTGATGAGATCCCCGTCCTCGTCCATGCCGTTGACGGAGGTCACATACACGTCGGCGGTAAGGCCCTCCTTCCGGGGGTCCTCCGCGGTGCCCTCCCGCCAGTGCCACATGGCGTGGTTGTGGCTGCTCAGGCGCTCAAAGAGGCCCATCTGGTCCAGGGTCACGGAGCCGCCGAAGGCCACGGACACGCCGTCGATGGCGCCGTTCAAGTAGTCCGCGGCCTCCTGGGCCGTGGCAAAGCACTGCACGGCGTAGCCCCGTGCCTTCAAATTCTCGCTGACTTTGGTGAAATCCATATTGCTGCGCTCCTTTCTGTCTCTCGTCCCTTTCCGGTGGATGGTCCCGGCTTTTTGGGCCGGTGCAAAGGCCCTTAGGGCCTTGTTCCTGGTTTTAGAGCAGCTCCAGCTGCTTTTCCTCGCTGTCCTCGGCCTTCAAAAGGGCGCCGGCGGCGGGGACGGCCCGGACCCGATAACGGCTGTGGTGGACGATGCCCGTGTCCTCCACCGCCGAAACATGGTCCAGACGGTACTTGGGCTTCAGGGTCATCACTTGGACGCCCTGGGTGGTGCGGGTGGTCTTGGGGGCAAGCAGCGAGGTGTGGAAAATGAGGCACCGGGGCTCGGTGGAGTACACCGCCAGCTCCCCGTCCTCATCCAGCCGCCGGATGCACACCAGGGGGCTCTTGTCCGAGTAGGCGCCGGTGAGCTTGCGGCGGTTGGAGGTGGTGCGGTAGGCCGCCAGGGCCACCCGGGCCACCTTGCCGTTTTCAAAGAAGAACAGCAGCTCCCCGGCGTAGTCCTCCCCGGGCAGGCAGGCCCACACCACGCTCTCGCCCTCGTCCATGCCCAGCTTGCCGGGCAGATACTCGCCCAGGACGCTGGCCTTGGTGTCGTCGAACTCGCTCAGGCGGATCTTGTAGACCTGGCACTTGTCGGTGAAGAACAAGATCTCCGAGCGGTTGGTGGCTTCGAAGCTCTGACTGGGGCCGTCGCCCTCCTTGTACTTCTGTTCCCCGCTCATCCGCAGGGACTGGGGGGTGATCTTCTTGAAGTAGCCCTCCCGGGAGAGGAACAGGTGGACGGGATAGTCCTCCACCGGGTCCTCCTCTTCCGCCGCCTCGGCCTCCTGGCCGTAGAGGATGACGGTGCGCCGGGGCTGGCCGTACTTCTTCTCCACCGCCGTCAGCTCGTCGATGAGGATCTTCTTCACCCGCTTGGGGTTCTGGAGGATGTCCTCCAGGTCGTCGATCTCGTCCTGAAGGCTCTCCACCTCCTGGACCCGCTTGAGGATATACTCCTTGTTGATGTTCCGCAGCTTGATCTCCGCTACGTACTCCGCCTGGACCTGGTCGATGCCGAAGCCGATCATCAAATTGGGGATCACGTCGGCCTCCGCCTCCGTCTCCCGGATGATGCGCACGGCCTTGTCAATGTCCAGCAAAATGCGCTTGAGGCCCTTGAGCAGGTGGAGCTTTTCCTTCCGCTTGCCCAGGACGAAGTGGACCCGGCGGCGGACGGAGTCGGTGCGCCAGCCGGTCCACTCCTCCAAAATCTGCCGCACACCCAGCACCCGGGGCTGTCCGGCGATGAGCACGTTGAAGTTGCAGCTGATGCTGTCCTGGAGGGTGGTCATGCGGAAGAGCTTGGCCATCAGCTTGTCCGGGTCCGTGCCCCGCTTGAGGTCGATGGCCAGCTTCAAACCGTTCAGGTCCGTTTCGTCCCGCATGTCGGAGATCTCCTTGGCCTTTCCGGCCTTGATGAGCTCCGCCACCTTGTCCAAAATGGCCTCGGTGGTGGTGGAGTAGGGGATCTCGTAGATCTCAATGAGGTTTTCCGCCTTCACATAGCGCCACCGGGCCCGGACCTTTACGCTGCCCCGGCCGGTGCGGTAGATCTCCTCCAGGGCCGCCGGGTCACAGAGAAGCTCGCCGCCGGTGGGGAAATCCGGGGCCAGGAGGGTGTCCTGGAGGTTGCAGTCGGGATTTTTCAGATACGCCACGGTGGTCTGGCACACCTCGCTGAGGTTGAAGCCGCACAGCTGGGAGGCCATGCCCACGGCAATACCGCTGTTGGCGCTAACCAAAATGTTGGGGAAGGTGGTGGGCAGCAGGGCCGGCTCCTTCATGGTGTTGTCGTAGTTGTCCACGAAGTCCACGGTGTCGCTGTCGATGTCCCGGAACAGCTCGGCGCAGATGGGCGTCAGCTTGGCCTCCGTGTACCGGGGGGCGGCCCAGGCCATGTCCCGGGAGTAGACCTTGCCGAAGTTGCCCTTGGAGTCCACAAAAGGCGTCAGCAGGGCGCCGTAGCCCCGGGAGAGGCGCACCATGGTGTCGTAGATGGCGGCGTCGCCGTGGGGGTTGAGGCGCATGGTCTGGCCCACGATGTTGGCGCTCTTGGTGCGTCCGCCGGTGAGTAGCCCCATCTTGTACATGGTGTAGAGGAGCTTTCGGTGGGAGGGCTTGAAGCCGTCGATCTCCGGGATGGCCCGGGAGACGATGACGCTCATGGCGTAGGGCATGTAGTTGGTTTCCAGGGTCTGGGTGATGGGCTCCTCCACCACCGCCGGGTGGAGGCCCATGACGTTGGGGTTGCCCTTGTGCTGGGACCCCTCAGGTTGCTTTTTCTTAGGCATAGTGTGGTCTGTCCGTCTCTTTCCAAAGTTTGCGCCCCGGCCCGGTCAGGGCCGGGGGCTCATGTATCAAAGCTCTGAGGTATTTACGATGGTGGCGCCTTGGGGCGGCGCAGCGGCCGGCGTGCCGGCGTAGGGCGCGGTGGCGGCGCTGCCCTGCAGGCGGAAGAAGCCCAGGCTCTCCACCGTCAGCGTCACGTCCCAGGTCGCCTTGGCAGCGCTCAGGGACACGCTGCCGGTGAGCTTCACCTGGTCGTCCCACTCATCAGGCACCGTGGCGATGTCCAGATGCAGCGTCACAGCTCCCCCGTCGGGCAGGTCCAGGGTGCAGGTGAAGCGCTCAAAGACCTCTCCGGCGCTGCCGGCAGGCTCCCCCAGGAGCTGTTCCAGGTCGGCGGCGTCCAGGTCGCACCGCCAGCCGCCGGCGGTCTTGGTCAGTGCCTGGTCTCCCAGGAAGAGCGCCAGCATCTCCCCGGCCTCCGTCACGTCGGCCCACAGATTGGTGCCGCCCCAGTCGCTGTAGCTGGCATAGGCCAGGAAATAGAAGAGATTGCCCACGGTGGGGGCATAGGCCCGGTCCAAATCCAGCACCTGACGGAGCTCCCGGACCTCCTGGGCCGTCAGGTCCATCTGGTACCAGGTGTCCGCCTGAAACGCTCCGCCGCTGAGGGTGCCCAGCAGGGGCAGGCAGAAGTAAAAGCTCCAGGAGCCATCGGGGTTCTCCCCGCAGCGGAGCTGGAAGTCAATTTTGGAGAAAATCTGCTGGAGCTCCAAAAGGTCCGCGGCGGACAGGTCGGAGCCCACCAGCAACTGTGCGGTCTGGGCGGTGAGGGCCTTGGTCAGGTCCACCGTGCCGGAGAGCTCCAGGGCGGAGCCGCTCTGGATCATCTGGGCCTGGAGGGATACCTCCAGGGGCACCTGCTTGCCCTCGTAGGTCACGTTCATGGAGAAGGTGTAGTTGACCTCGGTGCGGTAGGTCCTGCCCTCCTCCGCCTCCAGGCGCTGGAGGGCGCGGTTGACCACGGTGAAGTTCTGGTCCACCTTTGCCGCCAGGGCCGCCGGGTCCAAAATCACCGCCGCGTCTGCACTGCCGTCCCACAGCACCTCATAGCCCAGGGCCTGGGCGAAGAAGCGCACGGGCACCATGGTGCGGCCGGAGACGTAGTAGGACGGGGCGTCCATCTGAATGGTGCGGGTGCCGGCGGCGTCGGTGACGTCCACCGTGTCCTCCCCCAGGGTAAAGGAGAGGGAGGCCTCCGGCAGGGCGCAGGTGATGCGGCCGCCGTCGGCGTAGGACACCTCACCGCCCAGGGCCTCCGCCAGGGTGTGGAAGGGCACCATGGTCCGGCCGTTTTTCACCACCGGCTGCACGTCGGGGAAGGTCAGGTATTCACCGTTGCACATCACCGGCACACCGGCAGCGGGCGTGTCGGCGGCGGGGGCCGCGGCGGCAGGCACCGCCAGGGACAGGGCCATCACCAGGGCGACGGCCAGGGACAGCAGCTTTTTCATGGGGAGACCTCCTTCTTTCTTCTTTCGGATTCCTCTGACGCAAGAGGGGATGGAAAGGAACGCCGGGCCCTGCGGGGCGTGCCCGCTTCCGGCGCAGGGGGATCGTCTCATTTTACCATGGATGGAACGCCGGGCGCACCGGTGCAGCCGCCCCGGCGGAGAGCCCGTGTCCTCAGGAGATATCCGCCATCTCCAGATACTTGTACCCGTTCTCGGCGATGTGCTCCTTGCGGCCCTGGAGGTTGTCCCCCAGCAGCAGATCGAACACCGCCGCCGTCCGCTCCACGTCCTCGGGCATCACCCGGATGAGCCGGCGGGTCTCCGGATTCATGGTGGTCAGCCACATCATGTCCGGGTCGTTCTCGCCAAGACCCTTGGACCGGTCCACCTTGTACTTCTTGCCCTCCAGCTCCCGGGTGATGTCGTTTTTCTCCTTGTCGGAGTAGGCGAACCAGGTCTTTTCCCCGCAGTTGATCTCAAAAAGAGGCGTCTCGGCGATGTAGACATACCCCTCCCGGATCAGCGTGGGGGTCAGGCGGTAGAGCATGGTGAGGATCAGGGTGCGGATCTGGAAGCCGTCCACGTCGCCATCGGTGCAGATGATGACCTTGCTCCACCGCAGATTCCCCAGGTCGAACTGGTGCAGGTCCTTGACGTGCTTGTTCTGGACCTCCACGCCGCAGCCCAGCACCTTCACCAGGTCGGTAATGATCTCGCTTTTGAAGATCTTGCTGTAATCCGCCTTCAGGCAGTTGAGGATCTTGCCCCGGACGGGCATGATGCCCTGGTACTCTGCGTCCCGGCTGAGCTTGACGCTGCCCAGGGCGCTGTCGCCCTCTACTATATAGATCTCCCGCTTCTCCGGGTCCCGGGACCGGCAGTCCACGAACTTCTGGACCCGGTTGGCGATGTCGATGGTGCCGGAGAGCTTCTTTTTGATGTTCAGCCGGGTCTGCTCCGCCTTTTCCCGGCTGCGCTTGTTCAGCAGCACCTGTTCGGCGATCTTCTCGGCGTCGAAGCGGTTTTCGATGAAGTAGATCTCCAGGTTGGACCGGAGGAACTCCGTCATGGCCTCCTGGACGAACTTGTTGGTGATGGCCTTCTTGGTCTGGTTTTCATAGCTGGTCTGGGTGGAGAAGTTGTTGGACACCAGCACCAGGCAGTCCTCCACGTCGTTCCAGGTGACCTTGGACTCGTTTTTCTGGTACTTGCCCGCCTGCTTGAGATAGGCGTCGATGGCGCTCACAAAGGCGGATTTGGTGGCCTTCTCCGGGCTGCCGCCGTGCTCCAGCCAGGAGGAGTTGTGGTAGTGCTCCACCCGTTGGACCGTGTTGGAAAAGCAAAAGGCCACGGAGAGCTTGACCTTGTACTCGGGCTTGTCCGCACGGTCCCGGCCCTTGCGCTCCGCCTCCCAAAAGACCGGGGCCGTCAGGCTCTTCTCCCCCGCCAGCTCCGCCACATAGTCGGCGATGCCGTTTTCATAGAGGAAGTCCGTGGTCTCGAACTTCCCCGGGGTGGTCTCGTTGCGGAAGCGGAAGGTGACGCCGGCGTTGACCACCGCCTGGCGCTTGATGGTGTCGGTGTAGTACTCCGCCGGGATGTCGATGTCGGTGAACACCTCCAGGTCCGGCTTCCAGTGGAATTTGGAGCCGGTCTTTTTCCCGGTGTAGGGCACCTTCCCAAGGCCCCCCACGTTTTCGCCCTTTTCAAAGTGGAGGCTGTACTCAAAGCCGTCCCGGTGGATGAGAGCGTCAAAATACTCGCTGGCGTACTGGGTGGCGCAGGAGCCCAGGCCGTTGAGGCCCAGGGAGAACTCGTAGTTGTCGCCGCCGTTGCCGTACTTGCCGCCGGCGTAGAGCTCGCAGAACACCAGCTCCCAGTTGTACTTCTGCTCCTTCTCGTTCCAGTCCACCGGGCAGCCCCGGCCCAGGTCCTCCACCTCGATGCTCTTGTCCAGATACCGGGTGACGGTGATCAGGCGGCCGTAGCCCTCCCGGGCCTCGTCGATGGCGTTGGAGAGGATCTCAAACACCGCGTGCTCACAGCCCTCCAGGCCGTCGGAGCCGAAGATGACGCCCGGGCGCTTGCGGACCCGATCGGCTCCCTTCAAAGAGGAAATGCTGTCATTTCCATAGTCCTTTTTTGTCGTTTTTGCCATGGTTCCTCCGTTGTTGATGCGCATACTAAATTAACTCTATCATAGCTCATTTTCCACCTGATGGCAAGGGGAAGGGTGTCTCATCCCGCCCGGGAGCCCCCCACTTTGCCGCGGGAAAGAGCGAGGGAGAAAAAAGTGGGGCGGGGGCCGTCGAAATTAGGTGACATAAAAAAGTTTTCTACCGGGACAAATGGCCGGAAAACCGGGGTTTTCCACATTATCCACAGAGTTATCCACATGATTATGTAAATTACAAAAATCGCCGAAAAGTTCACAAAACAGACAAAAAAGCCCTAAACGGGCGAAAACACCCACCGCACAGGTAGGAAGTCCCGTGCGATGGGTGAATGGGTCTGGGGAAAAACACACAGGGTGGACAGCTGTCCACTGTTCGGGGAAAAACGGCCGGGCCGGAGGGGCTAGCGGGGCAGGGCTTTGGCCCGTTTTTCCTCATACATCCGCTCGTCCATGTGCCGGAAGAAGGTGTCCAGATTCTCGCCGGGGCGCCAGAGGCTGCACCCCATGGAGAAGGACAGATGATAGGGCCGGCGGTGGGTGCGGTTGAATGCCTCCGTCCGCTGCCGCAGCTCCTGAGCCACGGCGGTGATCTCCTCCTCACTGTCCACCGGCTGAACCAGGATGAACTCGTCTCCGGCGTAGCGGGCGGCAAAGCCCCCGGGCAGGGGCAGACTGTGGAGCAGTCCCCCCACATCCCGCAGGGCGGCGTCGCCGCACATGTGGCCGTAGGTGTCGTTGATCTCCTTAAAGGCGTCCACGTCCAGCAAAATGCCGCCCAGCAGCTGACCGGAGGGCTGGCGTTCCGGATTGCT
The DNA here is from genome assembly GCA_902478785.1 of uncultured Oscillospiraceae bacterium. Classification (GTDB taxonomy): domain Bacteria; phylum Bacillota; class Clostridia; order Oscillospirales; family Oscillospiraceae; genus Oscillibacter. Next base: position 153,380 of record CABSMJ010000005.1, on the reverse strand, counting down.
GAGCAAAAAGCGGCTGAGGTACTGGCGGTTATAAAGGCCTGTCAGGGAGTCCACCCAGGAGGCCTCGTTCTGGATGTTGATGTACAACGACACCAGCCCTACTGACACGGAGACCCAGATGAAGGACATTCCGTAAAAGACCATCTGCAGCATAATACCCAAGAGGATGGGAGCCAGGAAGATCAGCACCGGCAAAAAGAGATAGCGCTTCACCTTCCGCCGGGAGCGGTACACCAGGGCCACAGTGTAGGCAAGATACCCGCCCACCACCACGTAGAGCAGGGCGGACATGGGCGTGCGGCTGTAAACATTGTCCTCGGAGAGAGTGAAGAACACCGGTGTAAAGAGATTGGCCAGGATGAGAAGGCTCACCACCACCACCGGCAGGGCCAGCAGCGGATAGCGCTTACTCAGGCGCCGGCGGTCTTCAAAGAGCTTGTAGTCCACATAGATGGTCCACAGGAAGGTAAAAGCCATACCCAGTAAGAACAGAGTGCAGTTGAGCAGCAGATACAGCACCCTGGCGCCGGGGAAGGTCTGCCCGTCCAGGCAAAAGGACACCGCTTCCGCCGTACACAGCAGCAAACTCAGGACCACCATATGAAAAAAGAGCTTTTCATCAAAGAACACATTGCGGGCGTTGAGATGGTTGCTGATGAGGAGAATGATCATCAGGACCACACCCATGCCGTTGGCAATGAAGATGGCAGGCAGGTCGATCACTGCGGGTACCTCCTGAGACATCATATAATTGGAATCTATTCCCATTATTATAAAACACAATGGCGAGGTAAGACAAGGCGTTTTTGCACCAAAATAGGAGCAACCACATTTTCCTATTTTATGCGGTTCCCGAAAAACCGCCGCCGGAAGCGCTCCCTCCCCCCTCCCCCGGAAAAATTTTCCCCAGGGACTTGACAGGGAAAAAGAGAACTGATATCATCATGATATCAAAAAGATAACGAAAGGGGATTTCATCATGGAGGAAAAACTGCTCACCGGACACAAGCACGGCATGGCGGTGCTGCTTTTGATCCTGCTTTTGTACGTGCTGGCCATTGCGGGGGTCATCGTAGGCGCAGCCCTGGCAGACAGCGCCCAGCCCACCATGGTCTATGAGGGCTTTTATGTGGACGCCCCCGTGTCCACGGGAAGAATGGTGGGGGGCGTCGCGCTGATCGTGGTGTGCGTCATCTGGCTGTGCCTGGGCTGGATCTTCCTGTGCGGCTTGAAGGTCTTGAAGCCCCAGGAGGCCCTGGTGCTGACCCTCTTCGGCAAGTATATCGGCACCCTGAAGGGCGAGGGCTTTTACTACGTCAACCCCTTCTGCTCCGCGGTGAACCCGGCGGCCAAGACCCGCCTGAACCAGAGCGGCGACGTGGACGGCGGCAAGGGCGCTCCCAAGGTGGACGCGGAGACCGCGGGCAAGCGGATCTCTCTCAAGATCATGACCCTCAATAACAACCGCCAGAAGATCAACGACTGCCTGGGCAACCCGGTGGAGATCGGCATTGCCGTCATGTGGCGGGTGGTGGACACCGCCAAGGCGGTGTTCGATGTGGACAACTATAAGGAGTATCTCTCCTTGCAGTGCGACAGCGCCCTGCGGAACATCGTCCGTATCTACCCCTATGACGTGGCCCCCAACGTGGACACCACCGGCGACGGCATCGCCGATGAGGGCAGCCTCCGGGGCTCCAGCGAGGTGGTGGCCGGCCGCATCAAGGACGAGATTCAGAGCAAGGTGGCCGAGGCGGGCCTGGAGATCATCGAGGCCCGGATCACCTACCTTGCCTACGCGCCGGAGATCGCCGCGGTGATGCTCCAGCGTCAGCAGGCCAGCGCCATCATCGACGCGAGAAAGATGATCGTGGACGGGGCCGTGGGTATGGTGGAGATGGCTTTGGAGCGCCTCAACGAAAAGCAGATGGTCACCCTGGACGAGGAGCGGAAGGCGGCCATGGTCTCCAACCTCCTGGTGGTCCTCTGCGGCAACCACGACGCCCAGCCGGTGGTCAACTCCGGGAGCCTGTACTGATATGGCAGACGGCAAGAAGCAGATCCCGCTGCGGCTTTCTCCCAAGCTGTACGCCGCCATCGCCGCCTGGGCGGAGGATGACTTCCGCTCGGTGAACGGGCAGATCGAGTATCTGCTCACCGAGTGTGTCCGACAGCGGAAGAAAAACGGAAAATACGTCTCCGACGAGATCGACGTGCCCCCGGACCTGGATATCTCCTGAGGGCAGACGCTTTGCGGCCTTCCCGCCCCCTTTCGGGCGGGAGGGTCCTTGCCGCGCCCGGAGCCGGAGAGACATCCCCTTTTCCGGCATGATACGGGCCGGACGGATGCGCCGCGGGCGGACCCCTCTGGGGCCCGCCCTTTTCCCTGTGGAAAATTTTTCTGCCCCAGCGTAGTTTTCCCGGGGAAAGGGGCCTCTTGATAGGCAGAGGCGAAAGGAGGGAGAGACCATGGAGGACCAAGAGATCCTGGGGCTGCTGGAGGAACGGTCGGAGCAGGCCCTGGGGGAGGTGGAGCGGCGCTACGGCGCGCTGTGCCTCGGGCTTGCCCGGCGGCTGCTGGGAAGGGCCGAGGACGCGGAGGAGTGCGTCAACGACGCCTATTTGCGCCTTTGGAACGCGGTGCCGCCGGCAAAGCCGCAGTCCCTGCGTGCGTATCTTTGCCGCATCGTGCGGAACCTGGCCCTCCGGCGGCTGGACCGCCAGGGCGCCCAGTGCCGGGGTGGCGAAAGCTACGCCCTGGCCCTGGAGGAGCTGGAGGAGTGCCTGGCTTCCCCGGAGGCCGTGGAGGCCCAGGTGGAGACGGCGGAATTGACCCGAGTCATCCAGGACTTTCTCGATACCCTGGACGGGGAGAACCGGGCCGTCTTTCTGGGGCGGTACTGGATGGCCCTTTCCTATGAGGAGATCGCCGCCCGGACGGGGCTTTCCCAAAGGGTGGTGTCCGTTCGCCTGGTGCGGCTGCGCAAGCGGCTGCGGAAGTATTTGACGGAAAGAGGGTGCCTTTGATGGATGTACGGGAATTTTCCAAGGCGTTGGGTGAGATCGACGAGGGCTACTGCGCCCAGGCCCTGGCCTACAAGCCCCGGCGACACAAGCGGCCGCTGTGGGCGGCGGCCGCCTGTTTGTGCCTGGCGGCGGCGCTGACCCTGGCCCTGGTCCTGCCCGGTCGGGGCGGGGACTTCGTTTTGCAGGCCTACGCCCTGACGCAGGATGAGGCGGGACAGGTGACGCTCCAGGAGCTGCTGCTGGACGAGGAGGACGTGTGGGGCGGCTACTACGACGGGGAGAACCTCTATATCAACGTGGCCCTGGGCTGCCGGGGCGAGGATCTGAAGGAAGTGACCTTCTCCGTGGAGCAGGGCTTCCTGGCCCGACAGGACCTGTCGCAGCTGCGGCAGGAGAAGGACCTGCCCAAGCTCTTTGTGGGCGCGGAGCAGCGGCTGGCCGTGTGGGGCCGCGACTTTGAGATTTTGGGGAACCAGGCCACGGTGCCGGCGGAGGAGCTGGAGAACACCCTCCTCTTCTGGGGCACCGCCACCGAGGACCCCCACGCCCACCCCCAGGCCATCACCGTCACCGCCCAGGCCACCTTTGTGAGCGGGCGGCAGCAGACGGAGCAGCTGACGGTGGACCTGAGCGGTATGGGGGCCGTCAGCGGCCAGCTCCTGTCCCCGGAGGACCTGGAGGAGGCACGGGCGGAGTCTGCCTACTATAAGACCCTGCCTCTGGAGGACTGCATCCTGGTGGAGGACAGCGTCGTGGACGTGGAGGACGAGTACGAGTGCTCCGTGGAGGGCACCACCACCTGGCATACGGTGCGGCAGGAGGACCTGGACGCAGACGGCATCCAGCGCTGCGGTATGTTCCGGGCTCCGGGCCCCGAGGGGCTGAGCGTCTATCTGCCGGTGATCTGCCGGCAAGCGGACGGAACCTTACAGGGCATGGTCTACCGGGTGCCCCAGGCGCTGAAATACCCCGGAACCTGAGAGGCGAAAAAAAGGAGCGGACGGCGTGCGCCGTCCGCTCCTTTTGCTGTTTTATTCCTCCGCCCTGGCCCGGACCGTCAGGTAGTAGTGGGGCTCATCCAAAGACAGCTCCACCTGGCGGATGCCGGCGGCAAGGTCGAAGCCCAGGTTCTGCTCCGCGATCTCCACCAGGCCCCGGTCCTCAATGACCGCCTCCTGGCGGGTGAAGCGCAGGTTGGACCCCAGGGTGGTCACCAGGTCGTAGCCCCGGAGCCCGGTCTCTCCGCCGCCTCCGGCGTAGTCGTGGCTGGCGGCCTTGGTCAGCGAGGCGGTGAGGGTGAGGCTGCCCCCGGCGGGCACGGTGACGGAGTCCTCCAAATAGCACACCCGGTCCCCCGTCAGCACCTGGGAGCCCAGATCTGTGAGGTTCACGGCCCCCTGCTGCCAGGTCCAGCCGGGGGTCTCCAGATCCTCTTTCAGGGTCTGGGAAAGGCACCGGAAGAAAAGCTCTCGGTCCCCGCTTCCGCTGAGGGCCTCCCACAGGGGCTCTTCCAGCTCCTTCAGCACGGCGGAAAGGTCGCTTTCATACCGCTCCACCGTCACGCCGCAGCCGTCCAGAGGGGCGCTGTCGGCGCCGCCGGACACCGTGCCGGTGACGCTCAGGTCCACCACGTCCTCCCCCAGCACGATCAGCACCCGCTCCTGGTGGTAGCTCTTCTCCCCGGGCTGGGGGATGGAGAAGCTCTGGCACATCTCCCCGGCCTCCCGGTCGTAGCTGCCGCCCTCAAAGCCGAAGCGCAAAACGGCGGTGGCGTCGTAGTCCAGGGAAAATTCCACCTGCAAGCTGGGGTTGGGGGCCTCGTCGCTCTCCTCCGGGCCGTAGGGGTCCGTGAAGCGGTAAACGGTGACCGCCAGGGTGGAGAGGTCCGTCTCCCCCACGGTGCCTTGGCTCAGGAGATTTTCACAGTCCTCCCAGGAGGAAAGGTACTCCCCGCTTTGTCCCACCGTCAGGGTGGTGTCCAGGGTCTCTCCTCCCGCCGTCAGCACCGGCGTTTCCTCCTCCAGGGTGCGCAGGGAGGCGGTGAAGGGATAGCGGAGGGTGAGAAGCTGGTCCTCGCTTGTTGCGTTGGTCAGGGTGTAGGCGTCGGTGACCTGCACATCGGTGGAGCTCTCATATCGGCCCCCCTCCGGCCAGGTCCCGCTGAGGTCCGCCAGCAGCTCCTGCCGGTCCGGCCCCGTCAGGCCCGACCGGTCCGCCGCCTCCTCATTGGAGATCCACACCTTTTCCCAGGGGGCAAAGTCCCAGGTGACGGTGCGCTCCGCGGTGACGGCCTCCGTCTCCTCCCGGAGGGTCAGGGGCAGCACGGGCCCGGCGTAGGACTGGAACACCGCTCCCTCTTCCCCGGCCGCGCCTCCGGCACCGGCGCTGCTGCCCATCCGGGGCAGAAAGCGCAGCCAGAGGCCCGCTGCCAGGCACAGGCACGCCGCAGCCGCGGCGGCCCACCGGACCCAGCGGCGGCGCTGGCCCAGGCGGGGGGCGCCGTGTCTCTTCTTCCCAGGCTGCTTCGCTTCCTTCGGGGCGAATTGGTCCACCAGGTGGTCGGGCAAGGCACTCATGGCCTCCAGCAGGCGAAAACTCTCCTTGCTCATAGTCCCACTCCCTCCTCTTCCAGGGCCCGGGCCAGGGACTGGCGCAGGCGGCGCAGCCGCTGGCTCAGGGCGTTGGGGGTGACGGCGGCGGACCGGGCCAGGTCTCCCACCGCTGCGCCGTAAAAGTACCGGCCCAGGAAGAGCCGCCGGTCGGCTTCGCTCTGGCCCTCCAGCCACCGGGCGATGGCCCCGGCGATCTCCTCCGTCTCCCACTGCTCCTCGGCGCTGGGCACCGCGGGGACGCACTCCTCCAGCTCCAGCACCAGGCTCTCCAGCCCCTGGCCCCGCTTGCGGCTCCGGCGGGCCCGCCAGCGGTCGATGGAGAGGTTGCGGACGATGCGGCAGAAGTAGGCCCGCAGGGACCCGGGCCGCTGGGGCGGCATGGTGACCCAGGCCCGGTGCCAGGTGTCGTTGACGCACTCCTCCGCGTCCTCATGGGCCTTGAGAATGTTGTAGGCCAAGGTGTGGCACAGCCCGCCGTACTTCTCATCGGAGGCGGTGATGGCCTCCTCGCTGCGCTGCCAGTATAGGGCCACGATGGCGGCGTCCTCCATGGCGCTCCCCCCTTCTCTCGTTTTTCCCGGAGCCTCTGAGGCTCCTTGCCCCTCTGGACGAAAACCGGGGCGGGATGTGACGGCTTTTTTTCAATGTAGCATATCCCCTCCCCGGCCGTCAATTTTACCTGGGCGACAGAAAAAGCCGCCGGGCTCACAGTTGAGCCCGGCGGCTGAAATTTTCAGGCGCCAAAGAGCAGCAAAACGATGCCGTAGATCACGCTGGCGGCGGTGCCGAAGACGATGACCGGCCCGGCGATGAGGAACATCTTGGCGGCCATACCGGTGATGAAGCCCTCGCTTTTGAAGTCGATGGCCGGGGACACCACCGCGTTGGCAAAGCCGGTAATGGGCACCAATGTCCCCGCCCCGCCGTAGCGGGCCAGCTTGTTGTAGAGGTTCAATCCTGTGAGCAGGGCCGAGAGCAGGACCAGCGAAATGGAGGTGGCGGTGCCTGCGTCCTCTTCGCTGAGGCCCCCGGCGATCCAGGCCTCACGGATGAACTGGCCCAGCACGCAGATGGCGCCGCCGATGACAAAGGCGAAAAGCAAATTCTTGGCCAGGGGCGATTTTTTCTGCTTTTCCTTCACATACTGCTGATATTCCTCCGGGGAAAGATCCATGGCAAACCAACTCCTTTTGCCCGTAGTGTTTGCCGCAGGGGCGGAGTTTATGCGCGGGCAAGGGGCAAAAAAAGGACGGCCTCAGCCGTCCTTTTTCTCGTATTTTGCCAGCAGGTCCTCAATGGCCTCGTCCAGAAGCCGGGACTTGGGGATGCGGGTCTTTTGGGAGAGCTGGGCAAAGGGCTCCACCAGCTCGTTGGAAAGCGAGGAAACAAACTTTTTCCGATTGACCAATACCGATTCTGCCATCCAATGCCTCCTCATACGCACTATGTAGACACTATATCATGCACATTCTTCTCTTGACAAGTGTGTACCTCATGGTATATATATGGTATATATAAAGGAGGTGCAAGGCATGGAAAAGGATACCGTGCGCAGTTTGGAGGAATGGGTCCGGGACCACCAGGAGCAGCTGCTGGAGGAGGACCATATGTGGCGGGTCATGAAGGAGCGGCAGACCACTCTGGAGGAGGCGTTCCGGGCCCGCCACCGGGGCAATCGGGCGCTGCTCCTTGAGGTCAATGACCTGCTGGATGCCCTCTGCCTCCAGCTGGAGCGGGAGGCGGAGTACCGGCTGCTGTGGGGGCTGCAGATGGGCCTGGAGCTGGGGAGCGTGGACGGGCTGCGGCTGTGCGCGCCGGAGATCTGAGGACGGGGCGGGGCCTGAGCTGGGTGTCCTGTGCCGAATGCGCCCGGCGTCCCGCCGGGGGCACGCTTTGCAAGCGTGGGAAACTGCGCCCCACATTTTCTTTTGTCTTGACAAAAGAAAACGTGCCGCGCCCGGTACAAAAGAAAACCGCTTTTTTAGCGGCCTTTTAGTCCGACCGGTGAAAACGGGTTTGGTCTCATCCAGCTGCGCTGAACCTTTGGCACTTCCAGTACGCTTGCGCCGCAGTTGTCCCGTTTCAAATAACCTGTTGGTGCAAATAGGACTGCTTTCCGCAACAGCGCCGCTGCCGCTCAGAGGGCAGAAGAAGAGCGCTTTTGCACCTGCGGGCAGAAGGATTCTACGAATGCCCAGCTTAGCGGAAGCGGCGCAAGGGGGACCACGGGTCCTCTTTGCACCCTCAGGTTTGCACCCAATGTTACAACTGCGGCCTAAGCGTTCTGGACGCGCCGGACAATGAGCGCAGCCGGAAACAGCCAAGCAGGTTATCACCCAATGTTCTCATAGAGTCGCATCTCTCTTTTTCTCTTCCACCGGGCGCGGCGCATTCTCTTTTTCCAAAAGAGAATGGGGGGCGCATTCCTCGGGTCGGAAGCGACCCGACCTGCGGCCCCAAAGGGGCGGGAATCGCAATGCCGCGCCGGTGTAAGCATTCCTTGCACCGAACCGGTGCCTCTCCCGCGCTGGGAACAGCGCTGATGCTTTTCAAAAAGGAACTCGCCCACGCTGGAAGCGGTGTGACCTTTCTGCCCCGGCGCGCAGCGCCGGAGCATCCAGGCAGGCAGCGGCCGGAGCCCCGGGCTCCATCATTTTTCCAAAACACCTTGTCAGAAGCCCCGGAAAAGGATAGACTATTCCCACGAACCCTCATTCCCGACAGGAGGCCGATGCCCATGAAACCCCAGAAGCTGCCCCTGGGCCTGTATATCCACGTGCCCTTTTGCAAAAGCAAGTGCGTCTACTGCGACTTCTACTCCCTGCCCCGGTCCGAGGCACGGATGGACGAATATGTGAAGGCCCTGTGCGCCCACCTGGAAGAGACTGCGCCCCGGGCGGAGCGCCACCGGGTGGACACGGTGTATTTCGGCGGCGGCACTCCCTCCTACCTGGGCGCCAAGCGGCTGTGCCGCCTGCTCAAGACCGTGGAAAAGCACTACGACCTGGACAAAAACGCCGAAATCACCTTCGAGGCAAACCCGGACACCGCCGGGGACTGGAAGGAGCTCCGCGCCCTGCGCCGCCGGGGCTTCAACCGCATCTCCTTAGGGATGCAGTCCGCCGACGACGAGGAGCTCCGCCGCCTGGGCCGCATCCACACCTTCCAGCAGGTCAAGGATGCTGTGGCTGCCGCCCGGAAGGCCAAGATCCCCGACGTGTCTCTGGACCTCATCTACGGCCTGCCGGACCAGACCTTGGAGCGCTGGCAGGACAACCTCCGGGCCGCCGTGGACCTGGGCCCTGAGCACCTGAGCTGCTACGGCCTCAAGGTGGAGGAGGGCACGCCCTTATGGCAGCGGAGAGACAGCGAAAACCTGCCCGGGGACGAGGCCCAGGCGGATATGTATCTGTGGACGGTGGAGTACCTCAAGGACCAGGGCTACGAGCAGTATGAGATCTCCAACTTCGCCCGGCCCGGCCACGCCTCCCGCCACAACCTGAAATACTGGACGTTGGGCGAGTACGCGGGCTTTGGCCCCGGGGCCTACTCGGACTTCGGCGGCGTGCGCTACGGCTTTGTCCGGGACCTGGACGGGTACCTCAAGGGCGTGCTGGAGGGCGCGCCCATGGTGGCCGAGTCGGAGACCCTGGGCACCCTGGACCGGGACACGGAGTATCTCATGCTCCGGCTGCGGACCACGTTGGGCCTGGACCCCAGGGAGTTCGAGCGGACCTATCGCCGCCGCTTCCGTCTCTTCCTGCCGGAGCTGGAGCGGTGCCGCCAGGCGGGCTACGCCGTGGAGGAAGAGGACGGCCGCTGGCACCTGACGCCTCAGGGCTTTCTGGTGTCCAACCAGATCATCGGCGATCTGCTGGACGCTCTGGCGGAGGACAAGCGCCGCCGGGCGGAGGCCACCGCCCGGGGGGACTTCCGGGTGGAAAATCTGTGAGAGAACAGCAAAGGGGCCGCCCCTTTTGGGGCGGCCTCTTTTTTGCGGAGTTTTAGTGCTGGGGCCGGATCATGGCCATGCACCGGCGCATATAGCTGACCTGGAGCACGCCCCACACCACCAGCACCGCCGCCACCGGCAGCAGGCCCGTGCCTGCCGTCAGGTGCAGCAGCGTCAGCACCAGCCACACCACCGCGCAGGCATTGCTGCCGGCCCGGAAGGCGGCAAAGGAGGCCTGGCCGATCTGGGCCCGCTGGGCCTCGTCGCAGCTCTCCAGCCACTTTTTTTGGAACTTGGGGTCGTAGACGCTGCCCTGCTTCTCCGGGTTCATCCGCCGGGTCAGGTCCACTGTTTTCTGCTCCAGCACCACAATGGCCGCCAGAGCTACCAGGAAGCACCCGGCGTTCACCAGGGGCCGGGCACACAGCGGTGAGGCCGCCAGGAAGAAAAAGGTCAGCAGCATGGCCACCGATGCCAGCAGCAGCACCTGGTTGAGCTGCCCCTCGATGGCCTCGCTCTCCTCCTCCGACTCCCCGTCCCAGGCGGCAAAGCGCCGCCGGGCGGCGTGCAGCATCAGCCATGCCGGCAAAAGCAGTCCCAGGGCGCTCACCGGGATGCCCCAGGGGGCGATCCACCGAAGGCCCTGCTCCAGGGCGCCCCACACCGCGTCCAGCATCCCCTTGTCCGCGGCCATGGCCCCGAAAAAGCCGCAGACGCCGCCCACCAGGCCCGCCAGGGCCACCGTCAGCAAAAACAGCGGCAGGGACTTGCGGTTGTCCTTCTTCACCGTATCACGCATGCTCCTCTTCCTCCTCGTAGGTAAAAATGTCCTCCACCGTCACCCCGCAGAGCTTGGCCAGCTTCAGCGCCAGGGTCACCGAGGGGGAGTAGTCCCCCCGCTCGATCTGGCTGATGGTCTGCCGGGACACCCCCGCCAGACGCCCCATCTCCTGCTGGTTCACTCCCAGACGGGCGCGGTGCTCCTTCAGCCGGTTGGTAAGCGGCATAACAGCACCTCCTGAATTGACAATCAAGTTTGGCAAATTGACAACTATCCTTGTCAATCACAGGATAGCATTGACAAGAATAGTTGTCAAGAGGGGTCGGGAAAAAAGTTTGGGGACGAAAAAGGGGCCGCCCCGAGAAGGGGCGGCCCCTTTTTGCGCCTTAGGGAAAGAGAAAGGACTTGCGGACCTGCTGGTTATAGTCGCACTGGCCGCTGCCGTAGTCGATGACCGCCCGGCGGCAGTGCTCGCACACCCGCACCAGCACATGGCCGCTGTCGAAAAAGCCGCCGGAGAGGGGGATGAAGTCGCCCTCCTCCATGGGGGACCAGGGGGCGTCGCTGGGCTTGTCCCGCTCCAGGACCAGCGACCCCCGGGACGCGTCCAGGTGCCACAGCGTCATGGCCCGGCCGCACCAGGGGCAGTCCATGGCCGGCGGGGCGTAGTCCGGTTCTGCCGGTGCTGCGGCCGGGGACGCCGCCGGCTCCTCCGGGGCGGCCGCCTCCGCTGTCTCTCCGGCGTCCCCGGCGGGCGCCTCCGGGCCGGACTCCGCCCGGTCCGCCTCCGGAGCGGCGGCCTGGCCCTCCCCCGGCTCAAAGCGCAGCAGCCTCTTTCCCCGCCACACCACCGTGCCGCGGCGGTTCACCTCCAAGCGCTCGTAGAGGTCCCTGTCCACCTCCAACGTCAGCGTGTCCTCCCCGGGGCTGCCCTCCTCCGGCAGGTGGTCCAGCCAGATGCGCACCATGGGCTTGCCCGGGCGGTCGAAGGCGTCCTCCCCCACGGTATAGCCCGTAAGGGACTTGCCGGTGAGAATGCCCCTGGCCCGCTTTTCCCCAAAGAACATATTGCCTCTCCTCCTGTCGTCTCCCCGGCGGGGGTTTTTCTACACCATCCCATAAATTGGGGAAAAACGCAAGCCCCCGCCGGACTTTTTTCACAAAATGGGGAAAAATCGGCAACCTTCCCGGCCCAAGTTCCGTCTATCCTCCTGGACGCCCTCACGGGAGAGGCCCGGGCAAAAATTCTTTTCGTGAAATTTGCGCCCCGCGGTTTACTTTTCCGTCGGGGCGTGCTATGCTGGTAAAAGTGTTATGTATACCTTTTTGAGTGCACGGAGGAACGCTATGAAGAAAAGAACCCTGCGAAGATGTACTGCCATGCTGATGGCTCTGGTGCTGACCGCCGCATCTGTGGTCAGTGCCGCCGCCTCCGAGGCCCTGGGTGAGGATCTGACCCAGGTGGACAAGGAGGTCAGCCAGTCCACGGTGCTCAGCACCAATGTGTTCTGGTCCACCACCTATTCGGACCTGCGCACGGAGAATGTGATTACATACTCTCCCAACAGCTTTGTTACCCCCATCGTCACCTACGGCGGGACCATCACCTCCCGCTCCACCGTCTCCTCCCAGGCCAGGAACCTGGAAGCCCAGGGCTACCGGGTGGTGGCGGGCATCAACGGTGACTTCTACAATACCGGCAACGGCGTGCCCATCGGCCTGGTCATCACCGACGGTGTGGTCCATTCCAGCGACGGCGGCTACTACGCCATCGGCTTCCGCGCCGACGGCACCGCTGTGCTGGGCAAGCCGGGGCTGAAGTTCTCCGCCACCCTGGGCCAGAACACCGCCGGCGAGACCATCATCCGCTCCCTGGCGGGCGTGAACAAGGCCCGGGTCTCTGACGGCGGCATCTATCTCTATGACTACGACTTCAACGACCGCCACACCACCGGCTCCACCGAGTCCGGCGTGGACGTGGTGTGCTCCGTGGTCAGCGGCAGCCTCAGCGTGGGCGGCACGGTGACGCTGTCGGTGGACCAGGTCATCGAGGCCACCTCCGCCACCTCTGTTCCCCAGGGCAAGTATGTTCTCTCCTGCAACAACAAGAGCAACAGCTACTATACCGATGCCCTGCGGAACCTGACCCCGGGCCAGACCATCTCCATCTCCGTCTCCGCCTCTGACAGCAGCTGGAACGGTGTGCAGTACGCCGTGGGCGCATTGTATTCCATGGTGCAAAACGGCTCCGTGGTCTCCGGATTGCCCAGCGGCGCCAACCCCCGCACCGCCATCGGCCAGAAGGCGGACGGCACGCTGGTGTTCTACACCATCGACGGCCGCCGCAGCGGCTACTCCATCGGCGCCACCATGACCCAGATCGCCCAGCGGATGGTGGAGCTGGGCTGCGTCACGGCGCTGTGCCTGGACGGCGGCGGGTCCACCACCCTCTCCGTCACCCAGCCTGACGCCACCTCCGCCGCATTGGTCAACAAGCCCTCCGACGGCAGTGAGCGGTCGGTGACCAACCACGTGTTCCTGGTGGCCACGGCCCAGCCCACCGGTGTGCTGGACCACCTGTATGTGTCCCCGGACAACCAGTACGTGCTGGCCGGGTCCTCGGTGAACATCGCCGCCTCCGGCGTGGATACCAACTATATTCCCATGGAGACCGCTGACTTCACCCTCACCGCCTCCGCCGGTACCATCAACGGCCACACCCTGGTGACGCCCACCACCGGCGGTGACATCACGGTGACCGCCACTGCCGGCGGCCGCACGGGCACCGCCGTGGTCCACGCCATCCCCACGCCGGACAGCATCTCCATCTCCAGCGCCTCCGGCAAGATCAGCTCCCTGTCTGTGACCCCCGGCGAGACCGTGGCGCTCTCCGCCTCGGCCATCTATAACCACCTGGCCCTGGCTTCCGACGCCGGCGCCTTCACCTGGACCGTCTCCGGCGACATCGGCACCATCGATGCCAAGGGCAACTTCACCGCCTCCGGCACCCCCGGCGCCTCCGGCACCATCACCGCCACCGCCGGCGGCCGCTCCACCTCCATCACCGTGAAGGTGGGCACGCTGTCCCTCCAGACCATGGAGAGCTTCGAGACGTCCTTCTCCGAGCGCACCGGCAATGCCGCCGCTTTGAGCTTCAACCAGACCGGCGACCTGGTCCGCTTCGGCCTGGGCTCCGGCAAGCTCACTTATGACGCCTCCTATACCGGCTATGCCACGCTGCCCCTGGACTACGCCGTCCGCTCCAGCTACACCCGGCTGAACTTCTGGGTCTACGGCGACGGCTCCGGCAACCTCCTGTCCATCCAGAGCACTGCTCCCTCCTCTGACGGCTCCACTACGGTCACCAGCACCACCGCCGTGGTGAACCTGAACTTCACCGGCTGGCAGCAGGTGTCTGTGGAGCTGCCCAAGGGCACCACGGCCATCACCGGACTGGAGATCGCGGGCACCGGCAGCGGCGCTGTGTACCTGGATCAGATGGTCCTCTCCTATGGCACCATCATTGACTCCGCCGCCCCCTCCATCACCGCCTCCCTCTCCGGCACGGCCCTGACCGCCACGGTCTCCGACGCCGTGGATGGGGTGCTGAGCAAAGCCCAGGTCACCGTCACCTATGACGGCAAGGCCCTGAGCTTCAACTACGACACCACCAGCGGCAAGCTCGCCGCCACGGTGCCCGCCGCCGACGGCGCCGGCCACCGGCTGACCATCACCGCCGTGGATGCCAGCGGCAATCGGGCCCGGAAGTCCATCGACATCGCCGCCTCTGCCGGCCACACCTCCGCCTTCACCGACACCCAGGGCTACTGGGCCCAGACCTATGTGGACTTCCTCTACACCTCCGGCATCACCACCGGCTACACCGACGGCACCTTCCGTCCCACCCAGAACATCTCCCGCCAGGAGTTCGCGGTGATGCTCTACCGCTACCTGGGCCTGGACGGCAGCCAGTACGCCAATGTGACGCTGCCCTTTGCCGACAGCGCCAAGATCGGCAGTTTTGCCCAGACCGCCATCAAGGCCCTCTACACCGAGGGCATCATCAACGGCACCAAGGGCAGTGACGGCAAGCTCTACTTCAATCCGTACAGCGCCATCTCCCGGGCCCAGGCCGCGGCCATGATCGGCCGGACCCAGCCCAAGGGCTATGCCGCCCCCGCCCTGACCTTTACCGACGCCGCTTCCATCCCCTCTTACGCCTCCTTCTATATCTCCACCCTCAGCGCCCAGGGGGTCATCAGCGGCTACACCGACGGGTCCTTCAAGCCCAACGACTCCATCAGCCGGGGCCAGATGGCCAAGATCCTCTATAACCTCATGTGAGAAGTTCTTCCCCGGGGAGGACGCCTGTCAGGCGTCCTCCCCTTTTTGCGCCCTCGGCAGGCCTTAACGACTTCTTGGCGGCCCGGACCGTTGTATTGTGTCCGGGAATGTGGTATCATACCAGCATCTATTTTGCTATGCAAAAGCATAGCAAAATTGGCCATGTGCCGCTTTCAGCGGCACGGCCATGAAATTTTATGTGGAAATCCGGCCCCGCTGGGAAGAAAGTGGTGCACAAGCTGTGGAGGAGCCTCCCCGATCCAACCCTTACATACCGTCTGATAACAGGACAGCTCTATCGCAAAAGGGATAGGGCTGTCCTTTCCTGCGCTTTGGGGGCCGGAGCACGAAGTTGAATTTTTTTAGGAGTGATGATTTTTCCCATGGACAGTAGTCAAATCAGCCAAGTGGTGGCCATTTTGATCCTGGTGGCCTGTTCGGGCTATTTCTCCGCCACGGAGACCGCCTTCACCTCCCTCAACCGCATCCGCCTCAAGAGCAAGGCCGAGGCGGGCGACCGGCGGGCAGGGGTCTTGCTGCGCCTGGCGGAGGACTATGACAGCGTGCTCTCCACGCTGCTCATCGGCAACAACATCGTCAACAACGCCGCCACCACCGTCTCCACGGTGCTCTTCATTTCCCTGCTGGACGAGGCCCGGGGCCCCGCCGTGGCCACGGCGGTCATCACGGTGGTGATCCTTATCTTCGGCGAGATCTCCCCCAAGAGCCTGGCCAAGGAGTCCCCGGAGGCCTTTGCCCGATTCTCCGCCCCGGTGCTGCGGGTGCTGATGGTGATCATGACCCCCCTGACCTTCCTCAACGCCCAGTGGAAAAAGCTCCTCAATCGTCTCTTCTGCCGGGGCGGCAGCGAGGGCATCACCGAGGAGGAGCTCATCACCATGGTCTCCGAGGCGGAGAGCGAAGGGGGCCTGGACCAGCACGAGGGAGAGCTGATCCGCTCCGCCATCACCTTCGGCGATCTCCAGGTGGGGGATATCCTGACCCCCCGGGTGGACATCGCCGCCGTGCCCGAGGACGCGGACATGGAGGAGACCGCCCAGGTCTTTGCCTCCAGCGGCTACTCCCGGCTGCCGGTGTACCGGGGCAGCATCGACGACATCGTGGGCGTCATCCATGAAAAGGACTTCTACGCCGCCCGCTGGCGGGGCCAGACGGAGCTGAAAAACAGCATCGGCCCCATCCTCTATACCACCCCCAGCACCCCCCTTGCCCAGCTGCTGCGCACCTTCCAGAGCGAAAAGGCCCATATGGCCGTGGTGGTGGACGAGTACGGCGGCACCGAGGGCCTGGTGACCATCGAGGACGTGGTGGAGGAGCTGGTGGGCGAGATCTGGGACGAGCACGACGAGGTCGTGGAGCAGTTCCGCCGCCAGAGCGACGGCAGCTACCTGGTGGACGGCGGCGCCGACTTCACCGACTTCTGCGAGCTCTTCTCCCTGCGCATCGATAGCGACGCCAGCACCGTCTCCGGCTGGGTCACCGAGGAGCTCCAGCGCCTGCCCCAGGCCGGGGACAGCTTCCGGGCCGAGGGCCTGGAGGTGACGGTGACCCGGGTGGACCACCGCCGGGTGCTGGAAATTCGAGCCATGGAGTGCAAGGAGGCCGGAGCGGAGGTCTGAGCCTTTTTCGCCCTGCCGTCTTGCACTTGGGTGCACTCCGTGGTAAGATGGCCCTATCTTTTGCGTGAAAGGGCGGTCCCATGGAACACTATACCATGAGCCAATGGCTCTTGTTTTTCTACCTCTACTGTTTCTTAGGCTGGGTCTGGGAGTCCTGCTATGTCTCCGTGCGCAAGCACCAGTGGGTCAACCGGGGCTTCCTCCACGGGCCTCTGCTGCCCATCTACGGCTCCGGCGCCATCATCATTTTGTGGGCCACGCTGCCGGTGCGGGGCAGTATCCCCCTCATTTTCCTGCTGGGGATGGTGGCGGCCACGGTGCTGGAATACTGCACCGGCGCCGCCATGGAGGCCCTCTTCAAGGTCCGCTATTGGGATTACAGCGACAAGCCCTTCAATCTCAACGGCCACATCTGCCTGTTCTGCTCCCTGGGCTGGGGCGTTTTCTCTGTGCTGCTGGTCAGGGGTATCCACCCGCCTATTGAGACGCTGGTGCTGGACCTGCCTGTGTTTTTGGCGGAGCCGGCGGCCCTGGTGCTGACGGTGGCTGTGACGATGGACGCGGTGGAGTCCTTCCACGCCGCCATGGACCTGCGGGAGCTGCTGGAAAAGCTCACGGAGAGCAACGAGGACATCCGCCGTATCCAAAAGCGTCTGGAGGTCTACTCCACCTTTGCCCAGGAGGAGGTCCGGGAGCGGCTGGAGAAGGCCGCACGGGCCAAGGAAGAGCTGGAGGAAAAGCTGGAGGAGCTTTCCCGGGAGAGCCAGCAGCGGAAGCTGCGCCGCCGGGAGGTTCTGGCCCAGGCCATCCAGAGCCGCCGGGAGAAGAAGGTGGCATTGCTGGACCAGCTCAGCGGCCAGCTGGAGCTGTGCCGGCAGCAGATGGAGAAGGTCTCCGACACCGCCGCCGAGGCTCCGGAGAAGCTGGAGGAGATCGCCCAGGCCCTGGAGCGCATCCGCCGTTACCGCCAGCGCCTGACCGATGCCGCCGCCAAGGCCTACCGCCGCTCCGACCGGATTTTGCGGGGCAATCCCACCGCCAAGGCCGGCCGGTATGCCGAGGCTCTGGAGGAGCTGCGCAGGCTCAGCCAGCGCCGGAAATAAGGGCGCAAAAAAGGACGGACCCTTTTGGGTCCGTCCTTCTTATATGCGGTTTACAGGCGTTCCGCCTCCGGCAGCCGGGCCATCTGGCGCAGAACGCGGAGCTGGATGGGCACGGCGATGACGAAGGTCAGCAGGTCCGCCAGGGGCTGGGACAGCTGGACGCCCAGCATGCCCCAAAAGCCCGGCAGCACCAGGATGAAGGGCAGGAAGAACAGCCCCTGCCGGCCCATGGCCAGCACGGTGGCGGGCCGGGTGCGGCCGATGGTCTGGAGCATCATGTTGCTCATGGTCACAAAGCCCACCGTGGGGAAGGACAGCCACTGGAGCCGCAGGGCCGTGGTGCCGTACTCCACCACCACCGGGTCGTCCCGGAAGAGAGCAATGAGCTGGGAGGAGAAGCAGGCTCCCGCCACGGCGATGACCACCAGGCACACGGTGGATACCTTCACGCAGAACCAGAAGGCCCGGCGCACCCGGCCATAGAGCTGGGCGCCGTAGTTGAAGCCGCACACGGGCTGGAACCCCTGGCCGAAGCCGATGAGGGCGGAGGAGGCGAAGTTCATGATCCGGGAGACCACGCTCATGGCGGCGATGGCCGCGTCGCCGTAGGGCTGGGCGGCGTGGTTGAGGCAGATGGCCGCCACGCTGGAAAGGCCCTGCCGGGCCAGGGAGGGCAGTCCGCCCCGGAGGATCTCCCGGAAGAAGCGCTTTTGCAGCCGCACGTTGGAGATGCGGATGTGGAGGTTGCCGCCCCGGGTACAGCCCACCAGCAGCAGGCAGAAGCTCACCAGCTGGCTGAGAATGGTGGCCAGGGCCGCCCCGGCCACGCCCATGTCCAAAGTAAAGATGAAGATGGGGTCCAGGGCGATATTGAGCACGGCGCCGGAGGCGATGCCCACCATGCCGTAGACGGCGCTGCCCTGGAAGCGCAGCTGATTGTTGAGCACCAGGGAGGCGGTCATGTAGGGCGCGCCGATGAGGATGAAGCGCATGTAGTCCCTGGCGTAGGGCAAAATGGTTTCCGTGGAGCCCAGGGCCCGGGCCAGGGGGTCCAGGAACAAAAGGCCCAGCACGGCGATGACGCCGCCGGTGGCCAGGGCGCAGAAAAAGCCGGTGGCGGCCATCTGGCCTGCTTCCTCCGGGTGATGGCCCCCCAGGGTCCGGGAGATGAAGTTGCCGGAGCCGTGGCCGAAGAAGAAGCCTACGGCCTGGATCACGGCCATCAGGGAGAACACCACGCCAACGGCGCCGGTGGCGCTGTTGTTGCGGAGCATCCCCACAAAGAAGGTGTCGGCCATGTTGTAAAAGGCCGTCACCAGCATGCTGACCATGGAGGGCACCGCCAGACGGCACACCAGGCCCTCCACCGGGTCACCGGTGAGATGGCGGTACTTTTCCTCCTGCTTTTCGTCCAGTTCCATGGCACATCACCTCCTGATCTATATCGAGCGCACGCCCGTTTTTCACCTGTGGATATTTTCAGTATAGCACAGATCGGAAAAAGTGAGAATGATTTTGGCGGAAAAGCTGCAAACACGCAAAAAAGGAACGGCCTCTTTGAAAGAGACCGTTCCTTTTTAAGATCATAGATTTACTCGGGCAGCAGTGTCTTGCGCCGGCGGCGATAGTACCACAGGCCCAGGAGATCTGCCAGGGCCCAGCCGATGGGCACAGACCACCAGATGCCCACAAGGCCCACAGCGGGCAGAGCGGACAGGGCGTAGGCCAGGGCCACCCGGGTGCCAAGAGAGGCCACGGTGAGCACGATGGACATCTCCGGCCGCCCCAAGCCCCGGTAGAGGGCGTAGAGCAGAAAGAGGATGCCGATGCCGATGTAAAAGACGCCCTCAATGTGGAGATAGGTGACGCCCACGGCGATGATCTCCGTCTCCTCCGGCTCGATGAAAAGCAGCATCAAGGGCCGGGCCAGCAGGGCCACGCAGGCGGAGGAGAGGATGCAAAAGCCCCCGGAGAGCTTCAGGGCGGTCCGCAGTCCCTGGCGGATGCGGTCCCCCTTCCCTGCGCCGTAGTTCTGAGCCACGAAGGTGGCAAAGGCGTTGCCGAAGTCCTGGGCGGGCATGTAGGCGAAGGCGTCGATCTTCACCACGGCGGCAAAGGCGGCGCTGACGGCGAAGCCGAAGCTGTTCACCAGGCCCTGGACCATCAAAATGCCCAGGTTCATGATGGACTGCTGCACGGCGGTGAGGACGGAGTTGCTGAAGATCAGGTGCAGGAGGCGCCGGTCCAGATGCATGTTGCTCCGCCGGGGCCGCAGCTCCCGGGCCCGCAGCAGGAAGTACACCGCCATGCACACCGCCGACAGGCCCTGGGCCAGCACGGTGGCCCAGGCGGCGCCGCCCACGCCCATGCCGAAGCGGAGGATGAACACCAAGTCCAGCACGATGTTGGTGACGGCGGACACCGCCAGGAAGAGAAGGGGGATGGCGGTGTCGCCGATGCTGCGCAGCACCGCCGCCAGGAAGTTGTAGAGGGACACGAAGCTCATGCCCACGAAGATGATGGAGAGGTACTCCCGGGTGTAGTCCACCGCCTCGGCGGGGATGTTCAGCCACACCAGCAGGCGCTCCAACAGGGCGAAGGCGCCGGCGTTGAGGACAGCGGACACCACCAATACGAAGAAAAAGGCGTTGAACACGGCGGTGCGCAGCTCCTCCCGGCGGCCGGCGCCGTAGAGGTGGGAAAAGACCACGCCGCTGCCCATGCAAAGGCCCAGGATCACCGAGGTCAAAAGGGTCATCAGCGAGTAGGACGAGCCCACCGCCGACAAAGCCGTGGGGCCGATGGTCTTGCCCACGATGAGGGTGTCGGCCACGTTGTAGAGCTGCTGAATCAGGTTGCCCAGGATCATGGGCAGGCTGAACAAAATCAGGGAGCGGGAGATGCTGCCCTGGGTCAGGTTGCGTTCCATGGATCTCTCCTTTCCGGGGTCGCTCCGCCGAACAGGGAAAGGGCCTGGCCCTCCCTTGGGCGGAAAACGCCGCGGGACATCAGCTGGCGGCGTGGTTGGAGCGAGCTGAGAAAGTCTGTGGCTGGGTGACGGGAAAGGCCCCTTTGGGGCCCCGGCGCTGATGCGCCGTACAAGCGTTTTCGCCTGGGGCGAAAACCTTGGCGCAGGGCGAATTCATTTCGCCCGAGCAGCTCAGTTACCGGAGGGTGAAGCCGCCCGGGGAGGGCGGCAAAGCCCAAAGCAAAAGGACATCCCAGCGGATGTCCTTTTGCTTTGGAGCGGCCGATGGGAGTCGAACCCACCTATGCAGCTTGGGAAGCTGCCGTTCTACCGATGAACTACGGCCGCACAGTGTAGCTATTATAGCAGACCTCTTGGCGTTTTGCAAGGGAAAAAACGTCGGGAGGCGCCGTGCCCCACTCAGGGGCGGAGCCTGCGGCACGTCTGCCCCATTTCTCTCCTGGACAAGGGGCGGCGAACCGGAAAGAGACGGGAACCTGAGTGGCCCCCGCCTATTTCTTCAATACCCTCTTTGCTGCCCGAAGAACAGCCACAGGGACGATGACGAAGAGGGCGGACAGGAACAGAAAAATGGGCTGACGCACAAGGGCATACAGTTTATCCTCCGCCTCCAGATAGTAGAGCACGCCCAGGTCGGCGGACAGGATCAGCAGCACCGCGCCGCAGATCCGGGCATATCGTCTCCTGTATTTTTCCGCAATGTCCTTGCCGTCCCTGCCCAGCAGCTTTCCGGTGAGGGCCGCCCACAGGCCGTACAGGAAGCAGGCCAGGGCCAGAAAAAGAACATAATATTTCATCCTATGTATCCCTCCTGAGAGGATTCCGGAAGTCCTGTGTTCCCTCCGGCGGGGCAAGGAAAGCGGTACGCTTCCCCCTCCCCTGTCCGCCGGGGCGGATATTCCCCTGTGCGGCGGGCAAACGCCTCATCCAAGCGGAATGGGGCGCTTTTGCGGAAAAGGGCCCGGGGCGCCCGCAGGCGCCCCAGGCCGGGAGTGAGGGAGACGTCTTTTTTTATTGGCCCAGCTTCTCTTTCAGCTCTGCCCCCAGAGCCTCGTAGCCGGGCTTGCCCAGCAGGGCGAACATGTTCTTCTTGTAGGCTTCCACGCCGGGTTGGTCAAAGGGGTTGATGCCCAGCAGATACCCGCTGAGACCGCAGGCGTATTCGAAGAAGTAGATCAGGCGGCCCAGATCCTCCGGCGTCCGGCCGTCCACCTCCACGATCAGGTTGGGCACGCCGCCCTCGGTGTGGGCCAGGAGGGTGCCCTCGGTGGCCCGGTCCCGGATGTAGTCCATGTCCCGGCCGGCCAGGAAGTTGAGGCCGTCGCCGTTTTTCTCCTCAAAGGGCACCTCCATGGAGCACTGGGAGGCGCGGAACCGGACCATGGTCTCCAGCATCAGCCGCTCGCCCTGCTGGATGTACTGGCCCATGGAGTGGAGGTCCGCGGTGAACTCCACGCTGGCGGGGAAGAGGCCCTTGCCCTCCTTGCCCTCGCTCTCGCCGTAGAGCTGCTTCCACCACTCGGTCATGAACCGGAAAGAGGGCTCGTAGGAGCCCAGGATCTCGATCTTCTTGCCCGCCTCATAGAGGCTGTACCGGGCGGCGGCATACTGCCAGGCCGGGTTGTCCCAGCCGTCCCGGAGGCAGATCTCCCGCTGCTCCGCCGCGCCGGCCATGAGGGCGGTGATGTCCACCCCGGCCACGGCGATGGGCAGCAGGCCCACGGCGGTGAGCACGCTGTACCGCCCGCCTACATCGTCAGGCACCACGAAGGTCTCCCAGCCTTCACTGTCCGCCAGGGACTTGAGGGCGCCCCGGGCCTTGTCGGTGGTGGCATAGATCCGCTTCCCCGCCTCTTCGGCGCCGTACTTGTCCTCCAGGAGCTTGCGGAAGAACCGGAAGGCCACCGCCGGCTCGGTGGTGGTGCCGGACTTGGAGATGATGTTGACGGAGAAGTCCTCGTCCCCCAGCAGCTCCACCACCTCGTGCATAGCGTCGGCGCTGAGTCCATTGCCTACGAAGTAGATGTTGGGGGTGGATTTCTTCTTGAGATTATAGTTAGGAGAGCACAGGCACTCGATGACGCCCCGGGCACCCAGATAGGACCCGCCGATGCCGATGACCACCAGGGCCTTGGAGTCCCGCTGGATTTTGGCTACGGCGGCCTGGATGCGGGCGAATTCCTCCTTGTCATAGTCCCGGGGCAGGTGGACCCAGCCCGTAAACTCCCCGCCGGTGCCGCTGCCGTCCCGGAGCCACTGGGCCGCCTGGGTCAGGCGAGGGGCCAGGGCGTCCTGGTAGGGCGCGGGAAGAAAGGTGTCCAGATGAAACGAACGACAAGTAAGCATGAGAAAAATTCCCCTTTCCGAATGGCCGGGGCGCTCCGGCGCCGCCACGGCAGCCGGGTCCGGCCCGCTGGATTTCGCGTGGGGAGACGCCTCCGGCGGAAGCGTCTCCTCTTAGGAAAAGGATACCATATTTTTCCGTCCGCCACAAGCAAAAATAGGTGAAATAGACGAAATTATTCCGCAAAGCATCCCATTTTCAGCAACCGCAGCACCATCTGGCCCCAGGTCAGCCGCGCCACTGCCTCCCCGGCGGTGAGAGGCAGCCGGGCCACCTCCTCGGTGCCGGCGGTGATGGTCAGGGTGCCCAGCTGCTGATCCTTCTCCACCGGGGCCTCCACGGAGGGCGGCAGGGAGACGGTCTGTTCCAGCGCGCCGGCCTGGTCCTTGGGCAGCAGCAGGGCTGTATTCCCGCCCAGCACCGGCTGGACCGTGTCCTGGCTGCCCAGCACCACGTCAATGGGCGGCAGAGCCTGCTCCGGCGTCACGTGGACCAGGGTGTAGCCGGCAAAGCCGTAGTTGAGAAGGGTCTGGGCGTCGGCAAAGCGCTCGTTGGAGGTGGGGGCCTTCATGACCACGGCGATGAGCTCCATGCCGTCCCGCTCGGCGGTGGCGCTGAGGCAGTAGAGGGCCGAGTCGGTGGAGCCGGTTTTCAGGCCCGTGGCCCCCTCATAGTAGCGGATGAGCCGGTTGGTGTTCACCAGCTGGGAGGCCCCGCCCCGGAGGGAGTCCATCCAGATGGTGGTGAAGCGGCGGATGTCCGGGTGGTTCAAAATCAGCTCCCGGCTCATGAGGGCGATATCGTGGGCGGAGGTGACGTGGCCCTCAGCGGGCAGGCCCGTGGCGTTGTGGAACACCGTGTCGGCCATGCCCAGCTCCGCCGCCCGCTGGTTCATCAGCTCCACAAAGTGCTCCTCGCTGCCCCCTACGGTCTCCGCCAGGGCCACGGCGCAGTCGTTGGCGGACACCACGCACACCGCCTTCACCATGTCTTCCACGGACATCTGCTCGTTCTCCTTGAGCCAGATCTGGCTGCCGCCCATGGAGCAGGCGTGGGCGGAGGCGGTGACGGTATCGTCCCAGGCAAGGGACCCGCTGTCGATGGCCTCCATCACCAGCAAAAGCGTCATGACCTTGGTGACGCTGGCGGGCTCCAACTGGGTGTGTTCGTCCTTGGCGTAGAGGATGGTGCCGGTCTCCTTCTCCATCAAAATGGCGGAGGCGGCGGAGAGGCTCAGCTCCGCCGCAGCGGCGGGGACGGCCAGGGCCGCTGTTAGGGCCAGGCACAAGAGCATACACAAAAAGCGTTTCATGGCGTTCCTCCCAAACGGTTGTTTTGGTAAGAGGATATGAGGGGCGGGGGGAAAATAGCCCCGCCCCCTGGCTTTTTCCCAGGTCTCGGGTTGTTTTTTCCCCCGTTGTCGGGTACAATGAGGACCACCAAGGATGTCCCATACAAGGAGGAGGACCCATGAAACTGATTTCCTGGAACGTCAACGGCCTGCGGGCCTGTCTGGACAAGGGCTTTCTGGACTTCTGCGCCCAGGCCCAGGCGGACGTGATCTGTCTGCAGGAGACCAAGATGCAGCCCCATCAGGCCCAGGTGGACCTGCCGGGGTATCACCAGTACTGGAACAGCGCCCAGAAAAAGGGCTATTCCGGCACGGCGGTGTTCACCAAGCAGGAGCCGCTGTCTGTCAGCTATGACTTCGGGCCGGAGGAGCACCGCACCGAGGGGCGGGTCATTACCGCCGAGTACCCGGAGTTCTATCTGGTGTGCTGCTACACCCCCAACTCCCAGGACGGGCTCAAGCGCCTGGACTACCGGATGCGGTGGGAGGACGATTTCCGGGGGTATCTGTGCCAGCTGGACACCATCAAGCCGGTGGTGCTGTGCGGCGATCTCAACGTGGCCCATGAGGAGATCGATCTGAAAAACCCCAAGACCAACCGGCGGAATCCGGGCTTCACCGACGAGGAGCGGGGGAAGCTGACGGAGCTGCTGGGGTGCGGATTTGTGGACTCCTTCCGGGAATTGTGGCCGGACCGGGTGACTTACTCCTGGTGGAGCTACCGCTTCAACGCCCGGAAGAACAACGCCGGATGGCGCATCGACTATTTCCTCGTCTCGGAGCGGCTCCGGGACCGCATCCGCCAGGCGGAGATCCTGACGGAGGTCACCGGCAGCGACCACTGTCCCGTGCTGCTGGAGCTGGAGTAAGAGAAGCAAACGCAAAAGCAGCGCCTCCTTTGGGAGGCGCTGCTTTTTTCAGGATTACGCTTCCTGGGTCTTGGGGCCGTCCAGGGCTGCCTGGGAGTCTGCCGGAGCCTGATCCCGCAGGCGGTCCGTATAGCTGCGTACCGGGGCGCAGACTGTGATGCGGTAGCTCTCAAAGAGCTGCTCCCGGCCCTCCTGCTGGCACAGGCGGTGCTCCGCCGCCTTCCGCCAGCGCTCCAGGGAGGCCTCGTCCCGCCACACGTTCATGGACAGGAGCTTTCCCTCCTGGTTCAGGCTGGCAAAGCGCTCCATGCGCACCAGGCCGTCAAAGTCCTCCAGCAGGGGCCGCAGAGCCGCTGCCAGCTCCAGATACCGCTCTCGCCCCTGGGGCGTGGGGCATACCTCGAACAAAACGACACGCTGCTCATCCATATGCACCCCTCCTTTTTTCACAGATCAGCACATCTTGGCACCAGCAGGGATACTGTCATCCACCATCAGCAGATGCAGCACCTCTTCCCCATCCTCGGTGTGGACGGCGGAAATGAGCATGCCGTTGCTCTCCAGGCCCATCATCTTCCGGGGCGGCAGGTTCAAAATGGCAACCAAAGTCTTGCCTACCAGGTCCTCGGGCTCATACCACTTGTGGATGCCGGAGAGGATCTGCCGGTCGGTGCCGGAGCCGTCGTCCAGGGTGAAGCGCAGCAGCTTGTTGCTCTTCTTCACCGCATCGCAGGCCTTCACCTTCACGGCCCGGAAATCGCTCTTGCAGAAGGTGTCGAAGTCCACATATTCTTCCGTGTAGGGCTCCACCTCCACCACGGGGCCTGCGGCGGCCTTGGCCTCGGCGCGGGCCTTGGCTTCCAGCTCCTCCAGCTCCGCAAGGGCCTTGTCCATGTCGATGCGGGGGAACAGGTTCTCGCCCTTGGTGACGGCGGCGCTCTCGCTGAGGGCGCCCCACTGGGCGGCGCTGTCCCAGGTCTGGGCCTGGGTATCGGCGCCGATCTGGGCAAAGAGCTTGCCGCAGCTCTCCGGCATGAAGGGGCTCAGGAGGATGCCGCAGATGCGGGTGGCCTCCAGGAGGTTGTACATCACGTGGGCCAGGCGCTTGCCGTTGGCCTCCATGTCCTTGGCCAGGACCCAGGGTGCCGTCTCGTCGATATACTTGTTGGCCCGCTGGATGACCTTGAAGACCTCCTCCAGGGCCTTGTGGGGGGCGAAGGTCTCCATAGCCTCCTCGTACCGGGCCCGGAGGCCGGAGGCCATGGTGATGAGCTCCGTATCAAAGGGCTCGGGGGCCGTCCAGGTCTTGCAGCCCGCCGGCAGCTGCCCGCCGAAGTACTTGCCCACCATGGCGGTGGTGCGGCTGACCAGGTTGCCCAGGTCGTTGGCAAGGTCCGTGTTGATGGTCTGGATCAGCAGCTCATTGGAGAAGTTGCCGTCGGAGCCGAAGGGGAAGGTGCGCATGAGGAAGAACCGCAATGCGTCCACGCCGAACTTCTCGGCCAGGATATAGGGGTCCACCACGTTGCCCTTGGACTTACTCATCTTGCCGCCGTCCAGCAGCAGCCAGCCGTGGCCGAACACGTGCTTGGGCAGGGGCATCTCCATGCTCATGAGCATGGCGGGCCAGATGATGGAGTGGAACCGGACGATCTCCTTGCCCACGAAGTGGACGTCGGCGGGCCAGTACTTGTCGTAGTCGTGGTACTTGTCGTTGAGGAAACCCAGGGCGGTGGTGTAGTTGAACAGGGCGTCCACCCACACATAGACCACATGGCCCGGGTCAAAGTCCACGGGGATGCCCCAGGAGAAGCTGGTGCGGGAGACGCACAGGTCCTCCAGGCCGGGATCGATGAAGTTCTTCACCATCTCGTTGACGCGGCTGCGGGGCTGGAGGAAGTCGGTGTTCTCCAGCAGGTCCCGGATCCGGTCGGCGTACTTGCTCAGGCGGAAGAAGTAGGCCTCTTCC
The DNA here is from genome assembly GCA_902478785.1 of uncultured Oscillospiraceae bacterium. Lineage (GTDB taxonomy): Bacteria > Bacillota > Clostridia > Oscillospirales > Oscillospiraceae > Oscillibacter. The sequence goes on along the minus strand of CABSMJ010000005.1, from coordinate 126,399 downwards.
TCCGCGTCCTGGACCTCACGGCCGCAGTCGGGGCACTTGCCGTCCACCAGCTGGCTCTCGGTCCAGAAGCTCTCGCAGGGGGTGCAGTACTTGCCCTTGTAGGTGCCCTTGTAGATGTCGCCCTTGTCGTACATCTTCTTGAAGATCTTCTGCACGGAGGCCACATGATAGTCGTCGGTGGTGCGGATGAAGCGGTCGTTGGAGATGTTCATCAGCTTCCACAGGTCCTTGACGCCCTTGGGGCCCTCCACGATGCGGTCCACGAACTCCTTGGGAGTGACGCCGGCCTCCTTGGCCTTCTCCTCGATCTTCTGGCCGTGCTCGTCAGTACCGGTGAGGAACATGACGTCCAGGCCCTTGAGCCGCTTGTAGCGGGCCACGGCGTCGGTGGCCACGGTGCAGTAGGTGTGGCCGATGTGGAGCTTGTCGCTGGGGTAGTAGATGGGCGTGGTGATGTAAAATTTCTGTTTCTCCATTGGGATAAATCCTCCTTTTCCGGCAGCCCGAATGGAAGGCTGCCGCAAGCTTGCACACGAAACTTCATGGGCCGAAGGCGGGCCGCGGATGGGGCGGCTGCCCGGGGCGCAGGCGGTTTCCCGCCGCCCGGGCCGCAAGGGTCCTGGAGCCGTTTGGAGGGTAGTATACCACATTTGGGGAAAAACAACAACATTTCCCGGGAAAAAAGAGAAAACCCCTCCCCTTTTGCCGCCCTGAGGCGGCGGGGAGCGGTTTTTGGGGAAAAGAAAGCCGCCGGACAGGCCCCGAAGAGCAAAAAAAGAGACACCCCATACAGGGTGTCTCCCGTTTGCCTTAACCAAAGGCCGACAGCTTAGCCGATCTTGTTCAGCTTCAGAGTCAGAGCGCTCTTCTTGTGCGCGGCGTTGTTCTTGTGCAGAACACCCTTCGCAGCAGCCTGATCGATCTTCTTCACTGCGACCTTGTAAGCGCCATCGGCCTCGGTGCGATTGCCTTCTGCGGCAGCAGCCTCGAACTTCTTGATGGCGGTCTTCAGCGCGGACTTCTCAGCCTTGTTGCGAGCGTTTCTCGCTTCCGCAATCAGAACGCGCTTCTTGGCAGATTTAATATTCGGCAAACCAAACACCTCCTTAGGCGATAGAATCCCACGGCGGGCGATAAAGTCCACCGTGCAGAATGGTATTTTATCATCCAAAAGAAAAAAATGCAAGGGTTTTTTTCAAAATTACTACATTTTTTTGCATATCCCCGCATTTTCCGCTCACGCTAAGGACAAACCACCATATTTTGTGGCGACAAGGGAAGGGAGCGGAGGCAACTATGCTGACCAGACGGACGGATCTGGCCCTGGAGGCCCAGGAGCTTTGGAAGGAGAGCGCGGAGAAAACCACCCGCTTGCCGGGGGTCCGGGCAAGAAACCGGAAGCGGGAGGGCTGGCCCATCACAAGGGTGGAGATCCTCAACGACACCGGGGCAAAGGCCCTGGGCAAGCCCGTGGGCACCTACGTCACCGTGGACCTGACGGCTTTCCGGGACCGGCGGGAGGACTTTTTTGGCCGGGCGGTGCGGGCCCTGGGGGCGGAGCTGCGGGAGCTGCTGCCCCAGGAGGGCACGGCCCTGGTGGTGGGTCTGGGCAACCGGGCCATGACCCCCGACGCGGTGGGCCCCCAGGCCCTGGACCACCTGCTGGTGACCCGCCACCTGCTGCGGGCCATGCCGGAGCAGTTCTCCGGGCTGCGGCCGGTGGCGGCGGTGCGCACCGGGGTGCTGGCCACCACGGGACTGGAGTCGGCGGAGCTGGTGCGGGGGGCGGCGGAGACAGTGCGGCCGGACTTCATTGTGGCGGTGGACGCCCTGGCGGCCCGGCGGATGGCCCGGGTCTGCGCCACCGTCCAAGTCAGCGACACCGGCATCGCCCCGGGCTCCGGGGTGGGCAACCGGCGCATGGCCTTAAATGAGGAGAGCCTGGGGGTGCCGGTGTTCGCCGTGGGCATCCCCACGGTGGTGGACGGGGCCACGCTGGCGGCGGACCTGATGGAGGAGGCCGGCGTTCCGGAGCTGGACCCGGAGGCCCTGCGGGGCCGGGGTCAGCCTCTGATGGTCACGCCCCAGGACATCGACGCCCGGGTCCGGGACCTGAGCAAGGTGGTGGGCTACGCCCTCAACTGGGCCCTCCAGGGCCTGGACGTGGACGAGATCGACGCCCTCCTGAGCTGACCCCTCACATCTCCCGGGGGTCCGGGTCGGAGTCCAGGGTGATGAAGTAGTCGTAATAGGGCAGCAGGAAGTCGTACCCCTTTTTCAGCCGCTCCACCAGGTCGTGGGAGAAGAGGAGGTCCTCCAGCTTGGCCTCGTGGTAGATGGAGAAGGACTTCTTCCGGTACCAGGGCTCCAGCTCCGGCGCCGGGGCTTGGGCCTTGGGCCGGCGGTACTCCTCCCCCTCCAGCACGAACTCCGACTGGCGGGAAAGGCGCTTCGTCAGGTCCGTCATGACCCTGGGGTCCGCGTCCATCCGGGCCCGGAGCCGGGCCATGGTCACCGGCCGGGCCATGTAGTAGCCCAGGCCGTAGCTCCAGCTCTCCGGCCCCAGCTCGAACCACATGGTGGGGTGGGCGGTCCACTGCTCCGAGGGCTGCTCCACGCAAAACCACAGGTGGTCCTTGTAGGGCCCCCGGCCGTGGAGCCGCCGGGCGTCCCGGTAGATCCGCGTCACCTTGCGGATCAGGCCCAGGTCCGGCCGCCGGTGGGCCAGATAATCGTACACCTCGTCGGCCAAGGCCACCATGGGCCGGTAAAAATAGGTCAGGTAGTCCTCCTTGTGGGCCTCGAACCAGCTGCGCTCGTTGTTGAAGCGGATGCCCCACATGAAGTCCACGGTCTCATCGGTAAAACCGGTAAACATAGTGTCTTTCCTCCTTCCGCCCGCCCCCTGGGGCGGGCGCTCTGGTGGTGAGTATACCACGGAATCCCCGGCGGCGGAAGCGCCCCGGGGCAAAAAAGGGGCCGTGTCCCCCACTTAGGACACGGCCCGGCACAAAGCTTTCTTTTCGGGGACAAAGGGCACCGCTCCGACTCAGCCCGAGACGCCGTTGGCTCATCCCCAGAACTTTCCGGGGCATCGGCGCGCCGCGGGTCATAACGCCGCGGCAGCAGAGAGATCTCACGAAGTGGGGTTCCTCCTCTTGTCTGTCTATACAATAGCGGACAATTACGGCGAAACTGTGAACGGCAGCAAAACAAATTGTAAATTGCCCCTTCCGCTCCGGCGTCCCGGACGGGGAGCGGAAGACTCCCGGGTGGGTGCTCTTTACCCTATGCGCGGCGCTCTGTCCCCTATGCCGCCGCCACAAGCGGCGGGGCCTGGTTTATTTCCACAGCGCTCCGGCGATGGAGAAAGACCCGCTTTCGCTGACGCTGGCGGCGTCGGAGAGGGTCACATGGGTGATGCCCAGCAGGCGGGCCAGCTGGACCCGCTCTGCGGCGGCGTCGGCATTGAGGTACCACACGGCGGTGGTGCGGCCCCGCTCCTCGCTGAGGCCGTAGGCCGCCTGATAGCGCTGGGAGTAGTAGGTCTGGCCGTCCTCCAGCAGTTCCTCCAGCTCCTGCACCGGCATCTCTCCGCCGGGCTGATAGCCCTTGCCGCTGTCCACCCAGGCGGCGGCCGTGGTGGTGAGGGAGAGGCTCAGCTTCTCCGGCGAGACCTGCTCCGTCAGCTTGCACAGGGCGTAGTAGACCTCCTCCAGAGGCTCCGGCGGCGTGGTGGGGAAGCCGCCCACCATCTCCTCATAAGCGCCCACCTGGACCACCAGGCGGTCGGCGCTCTTGCCCAGAGCGGCGTAGTCATAGCCCTGGGGGCTCTCTCCCTGCCACACCGGGGCCTGGGCGGTGACATACAGCACCCACTCCTCCTCCATGGCCCCCTTCAGGGCCTGGGCCAGGGCGGTGTAGGCCGCCTTGTGGGCGGCGTCGGAGTCGGCGCAGTCCAGAAGCACGCCCCGGCAGCCGGCGTCCGCGGCGGCGGAGAGAAGCCGGGCGGCGGCACTTTCGGCCTGGGCCGCCTCCGGCAGGGCTTCGGCGTCATACTCCACGTGGAACAGGGCCCGGGCGCCGGTGTCGGTGACGGAGCCTACGGTGCCGGCGTCGGTGAGGACGGTCTGGCCGCCCTTGGTGATCTTCAGGCCCGGCACGGCCACGGCGTCCAGCTTCCCGGCTTCTGTCAAAGAGGCGCCGGAGTCGGACCCGCCGGCCCACACCCCGGACACGGCGGCGGGAAGGGCGTCGCCCAGGCGGTCGTGGAGGCGCATGAGCACCACCGCCGCCTCTTCCCGGGAGGCCGGGTCGTCAGGGCCGAAGGTGGTGGCGCTGTACCCGTTCATCAGCCCCAGGTCATAGGCCACGGCGATGTAGCCGGCGTTGGTGGTCAGGTCCTGGAAGGTGGTGGGCAGGGCCAGAGCCAGGCCCGACAGGGTCTCATAGCCCAGGCACCGCACCAGCATGGAGGCCATCTCCTCCCGGGTGACGGCGTCGGCGGGGCGGAAGGTGCCGCTCTGGCTCAGCACCGCCCCGTTGGCGCAGGCGGTCTCCACGGCACCGTAGAACCAGTCCTCGGGCCCCACGTCGGTGAAGGTGGGCTCGTCGGGGGTCACGGTTTTCCAGCCCATCAGGCGGCCCAGCACCGTCACGAAGGAGGCCCGGGTCATGGGCTGGCCCAGGCCGAAGGTGCCGTCGCCCCGGCCCTGGATGAGGCCCGCGTCCACCGCCCGGGCGATGCTTTGGGCGGCCCAGTGGTCCGCCGGCACGTCCGAGAATCGGGTGGCGGCACCGGCAGGGACGGTGAGAAGGGCGCTCAGCGCCAGCACCACCGCCAGCGCGGCGGCGCGCCGAAAGATTCCAGTCATAGTTCGTTCTCCTTTTTGTAAAAGTACCGCTTCCTCTCCCTCTAGCGTCCGGCGCGGCAGATGCCTCCGGGCCCTTCCCCGGCCGCTTCGGCGGGGATGCCTTGGACGGCCCGGGGGCGGGAAAGGAAAAGGGATGTGTGCCTATTGTGCCCCATATTGTAGCAAAATATGGCCTTGGCGTCAAATTTTGCCGGCGGCAAGTCACTTTTGCCTTTACGTTTCCCTGCAAATTTGTTATAATAATTAGGTTATTATGGCGAAAAGTTTGCTGCCGGCGGAGCCGGCGGCGAAGGAGAGGAGGCCGCGCCGCTATGAAATATGAACGCTGGAACATTGCCCCCGCGCCTGACGGCGCGGCCCAGGCTCTGATGGAGGACGGGTATCCGTACCTGCTGTCCCTGGTGCTGGCCTCCCGGGGCGTGACGTGCGCCCAGGAGGCGGCGGAATTCCTGGACCGGGAGCGGGAGCTGTCCATCAGCCCCATGGCCATGAAGGACATGGACAAGGCGGTGGAGCGCATCCAGCGGGCCGTGGCAAGCGGGGAGCGCATCGCCGTCTACGGCGACTATGACGTGGACGGCATCACCGCCACCTGTCTGCTCACCGACTACCTGCGGTCCATCGGCGCGGACTGCATCCGCTATATCCCCCGGCGCATCGAGGACGGCTACGGCCTGGGTGAGGAGGCCATCCGCAGCCTCTACGACCGGGGGGCCCGGCTGCTGGTGACCGTGGACTGCGGCATCACCGGCGCCGCCGAGGTGGACTTTGCCAACTCCCTGGGCATGGACGTGGTCATCACCGACCACCACGAGTGCAAGGAGGAGCTGCCTGCCGCCGTGGCGGTGGTGGACCCCCACCGGGGGGACTGCCTCTACCCCTTCAAGCACCTGGCCGGCGTGGGCGTGGCGCTGAAGCTGGTGCTGGCCCTGGGGGGCGTGGACAAGGAGGACGCCCTCTTCGCCCGGTACGCCACCTTGGCCGCCATCGGCACCGTGGCCGACGTCATGCGCATGGAGGGGGAGAACCGGATCATCGTCCGCCGGGGGCTGGAGGCCCTGCCCCACACGGACTTCGTGGGCATCCACGCCCTGCTGCGGGAGGCGGGGCTGGAGGGCAAGCCCATCACCTCCGTCCAGATCGGCTTCGTCCTGGCTCCCCGGATCAACGCCGCCGGGCGCATGGGGGCGGCGGACCTGGCGGCGGATCTGCTGGAGGAGGCGGACCCGGCCAGGGCCGAGGCCCTGGCCCGGGAGCTGTGCGCCCTGAACCGGGAGCGGCAGGCGGTGGAGCAGACCATCTGCGCCCAGGCGGTGGAGCAGATCGAAAAGCTGCCCCAGAGCGAGCGCAGCGCCCTGGTCCTGGCCAGCGAGGGCTGGCACCAGGGGGTGGTGGGCATCGTGGCCTCCCGCCTGAGCGAGAAGTACTCCTGCCCCAGCTTCATGATCCATCTCCAGGACGGCATGGGCAAGGGCTCCTGCCGGTCCTACGGGGGCTTCAACCTCTTCGCCGCCCTGGAGCGGTGCTCGGACCTGCTGGAGGGCTTCGGCGGCCACGAGCTGGCGGCGGGCTTCACCATCCGGGAGGAGAACATCCCCGCCTTCCGGGCCCGGATGAACGACTGCGTCCGCACCAGCTGCGGCGGCAAGCTCCCCGTGTCCTCCCTGGAGGCCGACGCGGTCATCGACCGGGCCGGCTGGGTGACGTTGGAGGAGGTGGAGGAGCTGTCCCGGCTGGAGCCCTACGGCGCCGGCAACAACCGGCCGGTGTTCGTCCTGAACGGCGCCACGGTGGACTCCCTCCAGAGCGTGGGCCAGGGGCGGCACCTGAAGCTGCGCCTGAGCAAGGGCACCGCCCGCTTCGACGCCATCTTCTTCTCCGCCACCGCCGAGAGCTGCGGCATCTGGGCCGGTGAGCGGGTGGACGCCGCCTTCCATTTGCAGATCAACGTCTTTCGGGGCAATACCTCCATCCAGCTCCAGATGCTGGACATCCGCCCCTCCCTCACCCCCAGCAAGAGCGAGGAGGAGGCCCTGGCTCTGCTGGAGCGGCTGAAAGAGGACGCACCCCTCACGGCCCAGGAGCGCTCGCGCCTGCGCACCAGCCGGGAGGCCTTGGGCAGGCTGTGGCGGGAGCTGGCCCGCCGGACCGGAGGGGAGGAGATCACCGTGGCCACGCTGCCCTTTTTGCGGGAGCTGGCCGGGGCCTTAGGCGGCGGCGAGGTCTTTTTGCGCTGCGCTCTGGGCCTGGCGGTGTTTGCCGACCGGGGCCTCATCGAGTGCCGGCGGGAGGAGGGCCTTTTGCACCTGCGGCTGTGTGCCGGCGGGAAAAAGGTGGACCTGAACACCTGCCCGTTGCTCCAGCGATTGTCCCAGGCGTGTCAACAGAAAAACCGAGGTGAATGCCATGACGGTATTTGAACAGTATGAACGGCTCGAACAGACGGTGCGGGAGTACAATCCCGGCGCCGACCTGGAGCAGATCCGGGCTGCCTTTGACTTTGCCGAGCAGGCCCATCAGGGCCAGAAGCGCAAGAGCGGCGAGCCCTATATCATCCATCCCCTGGCGGTGGCCCAGATCATCGCCGAGGAGCTGCACCTGGACTCCGAGTCCATCATCGGTGCCCTGCTCCACGACTGCATCGAGGACACCCGGGCAACCCATGAGCAGATCGCCAAGCTCTTCTCCCCCACGGTGGCCAACCTGGTGGAGGGCGTCAGCAAGCTGACGCGGATCCAGTACGCCACCAAAGAGGATGAGCAGATGGAGAATCTGCGCAAGATGCTCATTGCCATGAGCAAGGACATCCGGGTCATCCTCATCAAGATCGCCGACCGGCTCCACAACATGCGCACCATGGAGTACCAGTCCGCCCCCAAGCAGAAGCAAAAGTCCCTGGAGACCATGGAGATCTACGCCCCCATCGCCCACCGACTGGGCATGCAGCGGATCAAGTGGGAGCTGGAGGACCTGTCCCTGAAGTATCTGGACCCGGTGGCCTACAACGAGATCGTCTCCGCCCTGGCGGAAAAGCAGAGCGAGTACGACGCCTTCATGAAAAAGACCCAGGAGCAGCTGGGGGCCCGGCTGGACGAGCTGGGCATCCACCACAAGGTCTACGGCCGCATCAAGCACCCGTACAGCATCTACCGCAAGATGTACAACCAGAATAAGCAGCTGGACGAGATCTTCGACCTCTTCGCCTTCCGGGTCATCGTGGACACCACCACCGACTGCTACAACGTCCTGGGCGTGGTCCACGACATCTATAAGCCCATCCTGGGACGGTTCAAGGACTATATCGGCACCCCCAAGCCCAACGGCTACCAGTCCCTGCACACCACCGTCATCTCCGAGGCGGGCATCCCCTTCGAGGTCCAGATCCGCACCCAGGAGATGCACGAGGTGGCCGAGTACGGCGTGGCCGCCCACTGGAAATATAAGCAGGGCGGCCAGGGCGCCGGCACCGAGGGCCGCTACGAGTGGGTCCGGCGTCTGCTGGAGAACCAGGAGGGCGCCGACGCCGAGGACTATATCCACTCGTTGAAGGTGGATATGTTCGCCGACGAGGTCTTCGTCTTCACCCCCAACGGCGACGTGCAGAACCTGCCCGCCGGCGCCACCCCCATCGACTTTGCCTACGCCATCCACTCCGCCGTGGGCAACCACATGGTGGGCGCCAAGGTCAACGGCCGCATCGTCACCTTCGACCACGTGCTGAAAAACGGCGACATCGTGGAGATCCAGACCTCCAAGTCCGCCAAGGGCCCCAGCCGGGACTGGATGCAGATCGCCAAGTCCAGCGAGGCCCGCAGCAAGATCCGCCAGTGGTTCAAGAAGGAGAAGCGGGAGGAGAACATCGTCCGGGGCCGGGCCTCCTTCGAGGCCGAGATGAAGCACTGCGGCATCCCCATGAAGGACGTCACCGCGCCGGAGAACCTGCCGGGCCTTTTGAAGCGGGTGTCCTTCGGCTCTTTGGATGAGATGTACGCCGCCATCGGCTACGGCGGCTTCACCGCCCAGAAGGCGGTCAACCGCATGCGGGATGAGCTCATGCGCATCCAGAAGCAGCACCAGGCGGAAAAGCAGGCCACGGAGACCGTGGCCCCCGGCGTCACCCGTCCGGCGGTGCCCAAGCGCTCCCGCAGCGAGCAGGGCATCATCGTGGAGGGCCTGGACAACTGCCTGGTGAAGTTCTCCAAATGCTGCACCCCCGTGCCCGGCGACGACATCGTGGGCTTCATCACCCGGGGCTACGGCGTGTCCGTCCACCGGGCGGACTGCCCCAACGCTTCCCCGGAGCGCCGGCGGCCTGACCAGGCGGACCGGTGGATCAAGGTCAGCTGGGGCAGGGACACCAAGGACAGCTACTCCACCTCCCTGGAGATCATCTGCAAGGACCGCAACAATCTGGTGCTGGACATCTCCGCGGCGCTGTCCGCCACCCAGACAAGGGTGTCCTCTTTGAACGTCCGCACCACCGAGGACAAGTTCGCTGTCATCAACCTGGAGATCGACGTGAAGGACAGCGAGCAGCTCCAGTCCCTCATGCGCAAGCTCAACCAGATCTCCGGCGTGCTCCAGGTCAACCGCCCTGCGGGCTGAGAAAATCCCCGCCCTCAGGTCCACAATTTACAGAATATCCACCAAAGACGCTTTGATATGAGGTATAAGGAGAGAATACTATGCGTGCAGTCGTCACCCGAGTCAAAAGCGCCTCCGTCACCATCGACGGAGAGGTCGTAGGCAGCATCCCCCAGGGCTTTTTGATCCTTCTGGGCGTTACCCACGAGGACACGGAGGCCCAGGCGGTGAAGCTGGCGGACAAGATCTGCTCCCTGCGGGTCTTTGAGGACGAAAACGGCAAGCTCAACCGGGGGCTGGACGAGGTGGAGGGTCAGCTTTTGATCGTCTCCCAGTTCACCCTGTACGGCAGCTGCAAGAAGGGCCGCCGGCCCGACTTCCTGGCTGCCGCCCGGCCGGAGGTGGCCATTCCCCTGTATGAGAAATTCATTCAGCTGTGCGCAGCCAAGGGCTTCCCGGTCCAGACCGGGCGCTTTGGCGCAGATATGCAGGTGGCGTCCGTCAACGACGGTCCCCTGACCCTTCTGCTGGACACCGACACCCTGTAAGGGCCTGGGAACAGGCCGGAGAAAACGAGAGGAAACGAGGAAAAAACGCATGAAAGTGATGACCATTTCCGTCAGCCCCATCGGCACCAACTGCTATGTGCTCTGTGACGACAAGACGCAACGCTGCGGCATCATCGATCCCGGCGGAGAGCCCGCTCGCATCATCGCCGCCCTGGAGGAGGCCGGGCTGACCCCGGAGTGCATCCTCCTGACCCACGGCCACTATGACCACACCGGCGGCGTGGCGGGCCTCACCGAGCACTGGCCCGAGCTGCCCATCTACGTCAGCGAAAAGGACGTCTACCCGGCGGAGGACCGGAAAGCCGCCCGGCTGTTCCCGCCCCTGAAGGGGGACGTGCACTTCTACGGCGAGGGCAGCGACGTGAAGGTGGGCCAGATCAACGTCCACGTCCTGGCCACCCCCGGCCACACCGCCGGCTCCGTGACGCTGGTGGCGGAGGACGCCATGTTCTCCGGCGACACGCTGTTCGCCGGCTCCTGCGGCCGTACAGACCTCTACGGCGGCAACTGGGAGGAGATGATGACCTCCCTGCGCCGTCTGGGCAATATCCAGCGCAACTACCGGGTGCTGCCGGGCCACATGGACCCCTCCGATCTGGAGTGCGAGCGCCAGACCAATCCCTATCTGCGCCAGGCCATGCGGGGCTGATCCCCCCTGCCCGGCGCTCCGGAAGGAAACAGAGCAACGATGAAACTGGTATTTCACGGACATGACTATCGATATGCGGTGGAGCAGAGCCTGCTGGCCTTCTTCCCCCAGGAGCGCCCCGTCTACGACGGGGACGGCGGGGAGGACTGGGCCCAGGTGGACCTTGCCTGCCAGGGGGAGACCTGGACCGCCATGACAGAGCTGTGCCACGGCGGCGGCCGGGCCCGGGGTCAGGCCTCGGTGTGCGTCCCGGCGGACACGGACCCCTATGAGGCGGAGCGGGAGAAGCAAAAGGCCGTCAAGCTCAGCTTCTTCTATGCCGCCCGGGACCTTACCGGGGTGACGCCTCCCTGGGGCGCCCTGACGGGCATCCGCCCGGGAAAGCTGGCCGCCCGGCTGCTGGAAGGCGGCAAGACCGAGGAGGAGACGGAGCGGGAGCTTGCGGAGGTCTACTGCGTGTCCCGGCAGCGCCGGCGGATGTGCCTGGAGACCGCCAAGGCGGGCCTGGCCGCCCAGCGGGACCTGGGCCCCAGGGACATCGCCGTCTACATCGGCATCCCCTTCTGCCCCACCCGGTGCGCCTACTGCTCCTTTGTCTCCAACAGTGTGGAAAAGTCCTTCCACCTGGTGGAGCCCTATCTCCAGGCTTTGCTGGCGGAGGTGGCCTCCGCCGGGGCCATGGTCCGGGAGCTGGGGCTGCGGGTCCGGGCCTTCTACATGGGCGGCGGCACCCCCACTACGCTCAAGGCCGAACAGATGGACCGTCTGCTGACGGCCTTTGAGACCGCCTTCGACCTCTCGGCGTGCCGGGAGCGGACGGTGGAGGCCGGCCGGCCCGACACCATCGACCCGGAGAAGCTGGGGGTCTTGAAGGCCCACCAGATCACCAGGGTGTCCATCAACCCCCAGACCATGGAGGACACGGTCCTCCAGGCCATCGGCCGGCGCCACAGCGCCGACGATATCCGCCGGGCCATGGCCCAGGTCCGGGAGGCCCGGTTCGAGAGCGTCAACATGGACCTGATCGCCGGACTGCCGGAGGACACCCCGGCAGGGTTCCGCCGGTCCCTGGACGAGTGCCTGGAGCTGGGGGCGGACAACATCACCATCCACACCCTGAGCCTGAAAAAGGGCAGCCGCATCACCCTGGAGGGCACCCGTCTGCCCGGGCCGGAGGAGGTGGGGGAAATGCTGGACTACGCCGACCCCACCCTGCGCGCGGCGGGCTTTGCCCCCTACTACCTCTACCGGCAAAAATACATGTCCGGCAGCTTTGAAAACACCGGCTGGTGCATGCCGGGGCAGGAAAACCTGTATAATATCTATATCATGGAGGAGCTGTGCTCCATCCTCTCCCTGGGGGCGGGAGGCTCCACCAAGATGGTGGACCCTGCCGGGGAGCGCATCGAGCGGGTGTTCAACCTGAAATACCCCCTGGAATACACCCAGCGGCCGGAGAAGATCGCCGCCAACCAGCAGGCTTTTGCCGAGTTCTATCGGAGCCTGTGAAAGGAGACCGTTTCATGTCCTATTCCCTCAAAGAGATCAACGAGGCCGTCCGGTCCGACCCTCAGGGCTTTGCCCAGGCCTGTGACCAGACCTTCCACCAGAAGGTGGAAATGGCCGCCAAGAAGATCGCCGACCACCGGAAGGAGTCCCGGATCATTCTGCTCTCCGGCCCATCCGGCTCCGGCAAAACCACCACCGCCATGAAGATCGAGGAGGTGCTGGACAACGCCGGCATCGAGACCCACACCATCTCCATGGACAACTACTTCAACACCATCGACCCGGACACGGCCCCCCGGAACCGGGAGGGACAGATCGACTACGAGTCCCCCTTCTGCCTGGACATCGACCTTCTGAACCGGCACTTCTCCATGCTGGACCGGGGCGAGACCATCCACATTCCCAAGTACGAGTTCGCCCGGCAGATGCGCTCGGACATCCTCTCCCAGCCCCTGAAGCTGGGGCCCGATGAGATGGCCATTTTCGAGGGCATCCACGCCCTCAACGACGTGATCGTGGGCAAGAACCTCAAGGCCTTCAAGCTCTATATCGCCGCCCGGTCCAACGTGGTGGACGAGGACGGCACCGTGGTCTTTGACCACTCCTGGCTGCGGCTGTGCCGGCGCATCGTCCGGGACTTCAAGTTCCGGGGCAGCGACGCCACCTTCACCCTGAAGATGTGGCCCAACGTCCGCCGGGGAGAAAAGCTCTACATCTCCCCCTACAAGGAGAACGCGGATCTGATGTTCGACTCCTCCCTGGCCTGTGAGTTTTCCGTGCTCAAGCCCTTTGTGGTGCCCCTGCTGGAGGCCATCCCCCGGGGACAGTACCAGGTGGTGGACGACATCCTGGCGGCCTACGAGCGCATCGAGCCCATGGATGAGCGCTACATAGCCCCCAACTCCCTGGTGCGGGAGTTCATCGGAGGCAGCGGATACCAGTACTGAGCCAAATGTCCTTTCCCGGCTTTTTCAGGCCCGGGAGAGGGATGCTTTGAAAGGAGGCAATACCCCATGGATGAAAAGCTGCAGGAGCTGCTGTATGCGGTGCAGAAGGCGGCCGCGGACCTGGGGGACGCGGCCTGCGCCGCCGGAAAACGGGCCAATGAATGGGTCCAGAACGGCCGGGCCCGGGTCCAGATCCTGGACCTGCGCACGGAGGTGAACGTGCGCCTCAAGGAGATCGGCCAGATCGTCTACAACACCCACACCGGCACCCCCACCGACTCCGATGTGCTCTTTGCCAAGCTGGAGGAGATCGACCGGATCAACGCCCGCATCGCCGAGCTCCAGCGCCAGTGCGCCGCCCAGGAGCAGGACGGGACGGTGGAGGCCCAGGGACAGGAGGTTACCGTGTGCCCCGGCTGCGGCGCCGTGGCCCAGCCCGGCGACCGGTTCTGCCGCCACTGCGGAGAGGAGCTGGAGCCATGAGTGAGCTGACCTTCGCCCAGTACGAGGAGAGCGCCCAGGCCCTGCGCCGCCGTCTGGGGAACTTCCGGCCGGAGGTGCTGCTGATCCTGGGCTCCGGCCTGGGCTTCCTGGCCGACGAGGTGCGGGACTCCATGGCCATCCCCTACGCCCAGATCCCCCACTTCGGCACCTCCACCGCCCCCGGCCACAAGGGCCGTCTGGTGTTCGGTGCCCTGGCGGACCGGCAGGTGGCCGTGATGCAGGGCCGGCTCCACACCTACGAGGGTTACTCCATGGAGCAGGTCTCCCTGGCCGTGCGGGTGGCACGCCTGCTGGGGGCCAAGCGGCTGGTGGTTACCAACGCCGCCGGCGCCGTCAACACCGACTACCATGCCGGAGAGCTCATGCTCATCACCGACCACATCAAGCTCTTCGGCACCGGGCCCCTGACAGGGGCCAACCTCTCCGAGTTCGGCCCCCGGTTCCCGGATATGTCCCACGTCTACACCCCGGCGTTGCAGCAGGTGGCCCGCCAGGCCGCCCGTGACTTGGGCATCCGCCTCAACGAGGGCGTGTATATGTACTTCCCCGGCCCCCAGTATGAGACCCCCGCCGAGGTCCGGGCCGCCCGGATCCTGGGCGCCGACGCGGTGGGCATGTCCACGGTGCCCGAGGCCATCACCGCCGTCCACTGCGGCATGGAGGTGCTGGGATTGACGCTGTGCACCAATATGGCCGCCGGGGTGCTGGACCAGCCCCTGAGCGAGCAGGAGGTCCTCCAAGCCGCGGCTCAGGCCGCGCCCCGGTTCTCCTCGTTGGTGCTGGAGTGCCTGCGGCGGATGTGACATAGGAGGCCTGGTCCATCGCATAAGCTAAGTTGACTCCCGTCCTTCCCCCGCCCGGAGCGGGGGAAGGACATTTTCGGGGCCTGAGCCCCTGTGTATAAAGAGGTTCATTCATGGCAAAAAAAGAAAAGAAGCAGTCCTTTTTGGGCGGCGCCGCCATTCTGGCGGCGGCGGTGGCGGCGGTGAAGCTCATCGGCGCCGTCTATAAAATCCCCCTGGGCAACATCATCGGCGACGAGGGCAAGGCCCACTTCACCGTGGCCTACAACATCTACAACCTGCTGCTGACCATCTCCACCGCCGGTCTCCCTCTGGCCATCTCCAAGCTCACCAGCGAGGCCCACGCCCTGGGCCGGGAGAACGAAAAGCGCAAGATCTTCCGCACGGCCATCTGGCTGTTCTTCGCCCTGGGCGCGTGCTTCTCGCTGCTGATGTACTTCGGCGCCGAGCAGCTGGCGGCCTTCATGGTGGACGACCTGGCCTTCTGGTCCATCCGGGCCCTGGCCCCGGCGGTGTTCTGCGTGTGTCTCCTGGCCTGTATGCGGGGCTATACCCAGGGCCAGGGGAACATGAAGCCCACCGCCATCTCCCAGGTGCTGGAGGCGCTGTGCAAGCTGGGCTTCGGCCTGTCCCTGGCCTGGTACTTCCTGAAGCTGGGTTACGGCGTGGAGATCTCCGCCGCCGGCGCCATTTTGGGCGTCACCATCGGCACCATCATGTCCATGCTGTTCCTGATCTTCTATCTGGTGACCCACCGGGACCGGCAGCTGTCCTCCGACGTGCCGGAGAGCAGCGGGACACTGATGAAGAAGGTGCTGCTCATCGGCGTGCCCATCACGTTGAGCAACTCCGCCATGAGCATCATCACCCTCATCGACTCCAAGATCGTCCTGGGCCGGCTGGAGGCCATCTCCTCCGCCCTCACCGAGACCCCCACTGCCCTCTACGGCCAGTACACCTTCGGCATGGATCTCATCAACCTGCCCCCCTCCTTTGTCTATCCCGTGACCATGAGCCTGATCCCCTTCGCGGCGGCGGCCATGGCCCGGAAAGACAGCGCCGAGGCCAGCCGCATCATCTCCTCGGCCTTCCGGCTCATCGCCATTCTGGCCATCCCCGCCGGCGTGGGCCTCAGCGTTCTCTCGGGGCCCATTCTGCGGATGCTCTACCCCGCCCAGGCGGAGGCTGCCGCCGCCGCGGGGCCCCATCTGCAGGTGCTGGGCATCGCCTGCATCTTCATCTGCCTCATGACGCTGACCAACGCCATCCTGCAGTCCTACGGCCATGAGCGCATCCCCATCTGCACCATGGTGGCCGGCGGCGTGGTGAAGATCGTCATGAACTACGTGCTGGTGGGCAACCCGGCCATCAACATCCACGGCGCCCCCATCTCCACGCTGTGCTGCTACCTGGTCATCTCCGGGCTGAACCTCTTTTTCGTCTGGAAGTACTCCCCGGAAAAGCCCCGGTATCTCCAGCTCTTCACCAAGCCCGTGGTGGCCTCTGTGGTCATGGGCGCCATGGCTTGGGCGGGCTACGGCCTGACTTTGCGGGTGCTCAACGGCGGCGAATACGCCTACGGCGCCAGCGCGGTTTCCACCCTGGTGGGCATCGGCGCCGGTGTGGTGGTTTACTTCATTCTCGTCATCGCCCTGCGGATTCTGCGGGCGGAGGACCTGCGCTCCATCCCCAAGGGAGCGAAAATTGCCTCTATTTTACACCTGAAATAGGGGAAAATCATTTTTGGAGGGCATTTCCATAGAATTTTCTTGCAAAGGGGACGCAGGTATGGTAAATTTTCAGTACAAGAGTCATTATGACCTGCAGGATCTTCTGGAGGTCATGCGCGTGCTCCGAGGCCCCGGGGGCTGCCCCTGGGACCGGGAGCAGACCCACGAGAGCATCCGGCGCAACCTGCTGGAGGAGGCCTATGAGGCCGCCGACGCCATCGACAGCGCCGACCTGAGCGCCCTTCAGGAGGAGCTGGGGGATGTGCTGATGCAGGTGGTGTTTCACGCCCAGATCGAGACCGAAAAGGGCGGCTTCACCCTGGACGACGTGGCGGACGGGGTGTGCAAAAAGCTCATCTACCGTCACCCCCACGTCTTTGGCACGGTCCAGGCGGAGGACAGTGATACGGTCCTGACCAACTGGGAGGTCCTCAAGCGGGCTGAGAAGGGCCAGGCCTCCACGGCCGACGCCCTGGACGCGGTGGCCCATCTGCCGGCCCTGTGGCGGGCGGAGAAGATCCAGAACAAGGCCGCCAAGGCAGGCTTTGACTGGCCCAGCCCCATGGGCGCGGTGGACAAGCTCTCCGAGGAGACGGAGGAGCTGCGCCAGGCCGTGGAAAAAGGCGACGCCCAGGGCCACCACGGCATCCGGGAAGAGGTGGGGGACGTGCTGTTCACCGCCGTGAAAGTGGCCCGGGACGCCGGTGTGGATCCGGAGGAGGCCCTCCACGCCGCCTGCGACAAGTTCAACCAGCGCTTTCGGAAGGTGGAGCAGTCCGCGGACAAGCCCCTTTCGGAAATGAAGCCGGAGGAGCTGGCCGGACTGTGGCGTGCTGCCAAAAAGGAGTCTTAATACGGTACGACCGTTTTAGGAAATATCCATTGGATTTGACTCATACTAACTACAACAATTTTCAGGAGGAAATCACTATGAACAAAGCGGAACTGATCAATGCCGTCGCTGAGCAGGCTGGCCTTTCCAAGAAGGACACTGAGGCTGTCATCACCGCTGCACTGGAGACCATCACCGCCGCTCTGAAGGAAGGCGACAAGGTTCAGCTGGTGGGCTTTGGCTCCTTTGAGGTCAAGAAGCGCGCCGAGCGCGTGGGCCGCAACCCCAAGACCAAGGAGGCCATCACCATCCCCGCCTCCAAGGTGCCCGTGTTCAAGGCCGGCAAGGCCCTGAAGGACGCCGTGGGCGAATAAGAACAGGCCCAGAGGTCCCTTTTTCGGGGCCGCGCCTGAGGGCTCTGGCCGCCGGTGTGCCGGCCTGGCCGCCCGCCTCCCCATGAGAGGGGAGGCACAGCAATGATTCAAGCGGGGGGACAAGCCGTCCCCCCGTTTGCTTTGGAAAGGAAGGAATGTCCGTGCGTCTGGACAAGTATCTCAAGGTCTCCCGCCTCATCAAGCGGCGGACCGTGGCCAACGAGGCCTGCGACAACGGCCTGGTCACCGTCAACGGCCGGCCCCAGCGGGCCTCCTACGACGTGAAGGTGGGGGATGTGATCGCCCTGCGCTTCGGGGTGCGCACCGTCACCGTGGAGGTCCTCTCCGTGGCGGAAAACGCCCAGAAGGCCGATGCCGCCGCCCTCTACCGGGAGGTCTGAGACCTGCCCTCCCCTGCCCTGTCCGCCTCCATGGCGGACAGGGCTTTTTCTGTCCCCGGCGGCAGGTATTTTTTCCCGGGCCCGGCCATAGGATGGAAGTGTATCGCAAGACGGGGGAGGCATCGCAATGAACTATGAGACCATGGAGGCCGGGGCCCACCGCCTGGAGCTGGAGGGCCGGGAGCGTCTGACGGTGTGCGGCGTGGAGGATGTGGAGCGGTTCGATGAGACGGGCCTGATCATGTCCACCACCCAGGGCACGCTGGTGGTCACCGGAGAGGGGCTCCACATCGGCAAGCTGTCCCTGGATGGCGGAGAGCTCCATGTGGAGGGGCGCATCGACTCCATGACCTACGAGGACGGCCCCGGGGAGCGGGGAAGCCTGCTGCGGCGGCTGTTCGGGTGAGCGGCCATGGAGATCGTGCTGTGGGACCAGCTCCGGCTGTTGGGCGGGTCGGTGCTGTTGGGCGGCTGCGCCGGGATGGTCTATGACCTGCTGCGGGCGCTGCGGCTGCGCCGCCGGAGCTGGGAGAAGGCCCTGGACCTGCTCTACTGCCTGCTGTGCGGCGCGGGGGTCTTTCTCTTCGTCCTCCAGGCCGCCGACGGGGTGGTGCAGCTCTACGTGGTGGCCGGCTGCGGCCTGGGCTGCATGCTCTACTTCACCTGGCTGTCCCGACCCCTGCGGCCGGTGTGGGATCTGTGGGTGGCCCTTTTGGCGCTTTTGGGCAGTTGGATGCTGCTGCCGGGGAAGAAATTCTGGGCGTTTTTGAAAAAAATAGCCCGGCGCGGAAAAAATCTCTTTCTTTTCGCAGAAAAATGGGGTACAATATTTAACTACAAACGGACCGTCGTCCGCATGCATCGAAAGGGGGAGTCGGCGGGTATGGCCAAGAGCACCAAGAGCACAAAGAAGAGACCAAAATCCAAACTTTTGACCAAAGTCGTATTTTTGGTTCTGCTGGTGGTCCTGGGCACCCAGCTCTACCGCCTCCAGGGGCAGATCCGCACCGCCCAGGAGGATCAGGAGCAGCTGACCCAACAGGTGGAGCAGCTGCGGCAGAAGAATGCCAAACTGTCCCAGGACATCGAAAACGGAGACGACCCGGCGCTGAAGGAAGAGATCGCCAGAGAGGAGCTGGGCATGGTCAATCCCGGCGAGAAGGTGTTCTATAACGTCAGCGATTGAACCAAAGAGAGTCTGGGAAGGGAGAACACGCAAACTGTATGGAGCTTGAGGTTGGGAGCATTCTGGAAGGCAAGGTAACCACCATCACCAAATTCGGCGCCTTTGTGGCGCTGCCCGGCGGGAAATCCGGACTGGTACATATTTCGGAGATCGCCAATCAATTTGTCAACGACGTCCACGATTTTTTGCAGGAGGGTCAGGAGGTCAAGGTCAAGGTGCTGTCCACCGAGGGCGGCAAGATCAACCTGTCCATCAAGAAGGCCCTGCCGCCGGCGCCCCGTGGCCCCCGTCCTCCCCACCCCGGGGCGGCAGGCCGTCCCGCGCCCCGGCCCGCGGCCCGTCCCTCGTTTCAGGGCCGGCCCGCCCATGGTCAGCCCCTGCCTCCCAGCGGGGACCTGTCCTTTGAGGACAAGCTCAAGCAGTTCATGTCCGCTTCGGAGGGCAAGCTCTCCGACCTGAATCGGAATATCGACGGAAAACGGGGCGGCGGCCGCCGGCGGAGATGATCCCATCTCCCCTGCCGCCGTGAGATCGTCAGCAAGGAAAAGAGCCGGAGCGCCTTTTGGCGCTCCGGCTTTTTTGCCGCAAAAAAAAGAGGCCGCCGGACGCAGCGCGCCGGGCGGCCCAAAAGCGGGTGGGAGTTTGGGAAAGCTTCCAAGATGATTGTAGCAAACCTGTCCCCTTTTGTACATAGGAGCTTTTGGGGAAGAGACACTACTTTTGTCGAAAGGCCACGGAGCGCCCTGGGGCAGATCTGAAATTTTTGTGAAGTCTGCTGAATTCCTCTTTTCAAATCCATTTTCCTGTGATATACTTGGATTTAACAAAGGGGAGACGGTCCCCGTTTCCTCTTTCCATTCCCCAGTAGGGGGCCAACGAAAGGAGCGGTAGTATGAAGTTTACATTCGCGTGCAAGAAGGTCACTTTGAATGATTCCATCAAGGACTACGCGGCGAAGAAGCTGTCCAAGCTGGATCGCTTTTTCCGGGAGGAGGCAGACGCCTTTGTCACCTTTTCTGTGGAAAAGGATCATCGCTGCGGCGTTGAAGTGACGATCCGCGGAGGAAATACTCTGTTCCGTGCCCAGACAGAGGCGCCGGACGGCGATATGCGCGGCGCCATCGACGGCGCTGTGGGCTATATCGAGCGCCAGATCCTCAAGAATAAGACCCGCCTGGCCAAGCGCCTGCGGTCCGATGCCTTCCCCGCCACTGCGCCGGAGGATGCCTTTGAGGTCACTGAGGAGAAGGAGTTCGACGTGGTGCGCACCAAGCACTTCGCCGTCAAGCCCATGAGCACCGAGGAGGCCATCATGCAGATGAACCTGCTGGACCATGACTTCTTCGTCTTCCGCAACATGGACACCGAGACCATCTCCGTGGTCTATCAGCGCAAGAACGGCGGCTACGGCCTCATTGAGACCGACTGAGAGATAAACCAAGGGGCCCCTGCTTTTTTGGCAGGGGCCCCTTTTTTTCAGCCCTTGAGATAGGCCTCCGGGTCCGTGGGTTCTCCGTCCTGGGTCACGGAGAAGTGGAGATGGGCGCCCCGGTCCGCCTCGGCCACGGCGGTGCTGCCCACCTGGCCGATGACCTGGCCTGCGGTGACCTGATCTCCGGTCTCCACCGCCGGGTCGGGCTGGAGGCTGGCGTAGAGGGTCTGGACGCCGTCGCCGTGGTCGATGACCACCACGGTGCCCATCAGGTTGTCCTCATACACCGACTGCACCGTGCCTGCCTCCGCTGCCAGCACCTGGGTGCCCTCGGGGGCCTGGATGTCGATGCCGTCGTGGGTCCGCCAGTCCCCCATGGTGGCGTCGTAGTGGAGTTCATTGGCGGAGAAGGCCGCCACGGTCTCCCCCTCCACCGGCGCCACGATCAGGGACGGCGGCGCGGCCACCACCGGCGTGTCGTCCAGCACCGGGGCGGTGGGTTCCGTTTCCTCCTGGGGCTCCGGGGTGGTCTGGTCTTCCACCTCCTCCGGCTCCATGGTCTGGATCACCGGGGCCTGGGGTTCCTGCTGCTGGCTTTGCGAGGCGACCGGCTCTTCCTGGTTGGTGGTGTCCCCCGTGGTTTCGGCGGGGGTGTGAAACAGGGCATAATAGCCTCCGACTCCAATGGCGGCGACGCACAGGAGCAGGGCTATGTAGTAGCCCCCTCCGCCGAGCACCGTCTTCATTGTGCGTTTACCCATAGATTCCTCCTGCGCTGCCTCCGGTTTCCCGGCCTGCGGACAGCGCTGCCGCCCTTTCCCGGCAGGCGGCCTGCCGGCTTCGGTGGTGTGATGCACCATCTGTCACCCAGTATGTCCCCGGCCGTCGCCTTTTATACCGTTTTCTGCCAGAAAAGAAAAAAGCTGCCCGGTTTCCCCCACTTCCCTGCCCCAGAGGCGGGACCTGGGGCGAAAGCGGGGGCGGAAGCAGCAAAAAACATAGAGAAAACGCACAAAAAGCCATGCATAAAACTGTGCATGGCTACAAAGATAAAAAAGTTCGGAAAAAGTGGAGATAAAAGGGGGTCCTTCGGCGTCTTATAGGTATAAAGGGTCTCCGGCGGATGCCGGACCGCAAGGAGGGAAAAGGCATGGAAAAGAAAAAGAGACAACAGCCGATGAAGGAGATGCTGGGTCTGCTGGCAGTGGCCCTGGGCTGGGGAGCCCTGACTCTGCTGGCCTGCTATGGCCTTTTCCTGCACCTGCATGTGGACTACGAGGACCTGATGATCTGGGCGCCTCTCAGCGGCGTGGCCATCTTCACGCTGGCTCTGGTGCGGGGTGCCCTGGTCCGGTACCGGACCAACTGAAAGGCCTCCTTTTTGGGCCAAAGGGCACTTCATAGGAATACAAGAAAACGGACGGCCAAAGCCGTCCGTTTTTCTGTCCGTTTACGCCTGCTCAGGAGCATTTTTTGCCAGGTAGTCCACAGCGAACTGGGTCATGATGGCAGTGCCTCTGGGGAGGATGCTCTCGTCTACGTCGAACTTCTCGTGGTGGTTGACATGGACGATGCCCTTGGACTCGTTCCGGCAGCCCAGGAAGCCAAAGACCGCGGGGATCTTGGCGGCGTAGTTGGCGAAGTCCTCGCTGCCCATCATGGGAGGCATCTGGATCAGGGTGTCCTTGCCGTAGAGCTTGGTCACCGCGTCCTGGGCGAGCTCCGTCAGCTCATCGTCGTCGTTGAGGACGGGAGCCACCACGTCGGCATACTCCAGCGTGGCGGTCATGCCCATGGCCTTGGCGGTGTTCTCGATGATCTGGCGCATGACCTTCTCGTGAAGATCCGCCGAGTAGGCCCGGGTGACGCCCTCCATGTGGACCCGGTTGGCCACGGCGTTGAACCGGTTGCCGCCCTCGATGGTGCCGATGGTCAGCACCAGGGGGTTCAGGGGGTCGTTCATCCGGGAGACATACCGCTGGAGGTTGTCGATGATGAGAGCCGCGCAGGTGATGGCGTCGGCGCCCAGGTGAGGAGAGGCGGCGTGAGAGGAGACGCCGTTGATGTAGATGTCAAACCGGCCGGAATAGGCCATGCGGCTGCCGGCGGTGAAGTCCACATAGGGGGCGTCCACCGTGGCCCAGACGTGGTTGCCGTAGATGGCGTCCACCCCGTCCAGAGCGCCGGCCTCGATCATCCAGTTGGCGCCGGCCACGATCTCCTCGGCGGGCTGGACGATCAGCCGCACGTTGCCGGAGAGCTCCTCCCGGTGGGCCTGGAGAATCTTGGCGGCGCCCAGCAGCATGGCGATGTGGCAGTCGTGGCCGCAGGCGTGCATCTTCCCCGGGTCGCAGGAGGCGAAGGGCAGGCCGGTCTCCTCCTGGAAGGACAGCGCGTCGATATCCGCCCGCAGGGCGACGGTCTTGCCCGGCTTGCCGCCGTGGATGGTGGCGATCAGACCGTAGCAGTTGGAGGCGTCACGGATATCCGTGATGCCCAGGGCCTCCAGATCCCGATGGATGGAGTCCCGGGTGTTTTTTTCCTCGCAGGTCAGCTCGGGGTGCGCGTGATAGTAGCGGCGGCGCTCCACGATATAGGATTCCGACTCTTCGGCGAGCTTCTTTACATCCATATGTATACCCTCTTTATTTTTTTCAGGGCGGCCCTCCTGGGAGAGCCGCCCTGTTCCAGTTTACGCGGGAAAATTACTGGGCGTTCTCAGCCAGGAAGTCGGCAGCGAACTGCGCAGCAACAGCGGCGCCGCGATGCAGCATATCCTCGTCCACGTCGTACTTCTCGTGGTGGTTGGAGTACATCTCGGTGCCCTTCTTGTGGCTGCCCACGAAGCCGTAGATGTAGGACGCACCGTCCTTGCCGAACCAGGAGAAGTCCTCGCTGCCCATCATGGTGGGCACGTCCACCAGGTACTCCTTGCCGTAGAGCTTGCTGACGGCGTCCTGAGCGATGCGGACCAGCTGCTCATCGGAGTTGATGACGGGATCGGTCATGTAGGTGTAGCTCAAAGTGGCCTTGGCGCCGAAGGCGGCAGCGGTGTTCTCCACCACCTTGCGGATCTCGTCCTCCACCTTGGTGCCGGTGGTGAAGGTGCGGACAGTGCCCTCCAGCAGGGCGCTGCCGGCCAGCACGTTCCAGCGGTTGCCGGCGGTGACCTTGCCGATGGTCAGGACCAGGGGGTTCAGGGGGTCGTTCATACGGGACACGCACTGCTGCAGGGCCTCCATGATGGAGCAGGAGACCATGACGGCATCCACGCCCAGGTGAGGAGCGGAGGCGTGGGCGGACTTGCCCTCCACCTTGATCTCAAAGCCGTGGCAGCAGGCCATGCGGTTGCCGGCGTTGAAGCCCATGTAGGGAGCGTCGAAGGTGGCCCAGACATGGACGCCGTAGATGGCGGAGACACCCTTCATGACGCCCTCTTCCATCATGGCCAGAGCGCCCTTGGCGATCTCCTCGGCGGGCTGGAACACCAGGCGGACGGTGCCGCACAGCTCATCCTTCACGTCCATGAGGATCTTGGCAGCGCCCAGCAGCATGGCGATGTGGTTATCGTGGCCGCAGGCGTGCATATGGCCCTCGATCTTGGAGGCGAAGGGCAGGCCGGTGGCCTCCTTCACAGGCAGACCGTCGATGTCGGCGCGCAGGGCCACTGCCTTGCCGGGCTTGGCGCCGTGGATGTCCGCCCACAGGCCATAGCAGTTCTGGCACATGTGGATGTCGGTGATGCCCATGGCCTCCAGGTCAGCCTTGATGAGGCCAATGGTCTCCTTCTCCTCCCAGGAGAGCTCGGGGCAGGTGTGATAAAAGCGGCGGCGATCAATGACGTAGGAATCGTATTTTTCCGCAAGAGCCTTGATATCCATAAAAATACATCCTTTCTTTTCCCAGTTGAGGACTATAAAACAAAGCTGTCCAGCCCCGAAAGAGGCCGGACAGCTGTTTTACCAGGCAACAAATGTCCTGTCTGTCGGCCTTTACAGCATCTTGGCGAAAGCGCCGGCAATGATGACAGAGGTGATGGTAACGGTGACGAAACCACCCACGATCATGGCGGGGAACATCTTGCTCATCAGGTAGTCCTTCTCTTCCTTGTTCTTAGCCAGAGCAGTGCAGACGGACTCGGTGATGATGGCATTGGGGGGGAAGCCATACAGAGCGGTCAGCGCAGTGGCGAAAGCCAGCAGGAAGGACATCCGCAGGATCTTGGAGACCACGAAGCAGAGGATACCCATACCGGCCACACCGATGACGATCAGCTCGATCATGGGCAGAACGATGGAAGCCAGCATCTCGGGAGTGGAATCCTTCAGACCGTCGAAGATGTACATCATCAAAGCGAACATGACGATGCCATAGGAGTTGGAACGATGCAGGGAATCCTTGTCCAGGAAGCCGATGGTGGTCAGGATGATACCGATGACCAGAGCCCACACAGCGCCGCTGATACCGGTGAGGTTGCCGATCTGAGTGGCGATCCAGGCGGCGATACCCATCTTCAGGAAGGTGACCACAGCGGAATCGAACTTCTCAGGAACAGCGGGGATCAGGCGACGGCCTTCCTTGGTGCTGGTCTCCAGAGCGCCGTCCTCAGAGACGCTGCCCACAGCACCGGCGGTGCCGCCCTTCTCATGATAGACCTTGAGCAGACGACGACCTTCCAGCTGCAGGCACACAGCGGTCAGAGGATAGCCGGCGAAGCCCTGGACGCAGTACATAGCGATGGCGAACAGAGCGGCATCGGCCAGGCCCTTCTCAGCAGCAGCAGTCTGCATGGTGACAGCAGCCACGATACCACCGGTCAGGGGGGGCAGACCGGAGATGACGAGGGAACGATCCATCATCAGGGGGCAGATCAGCAAGCAGGTTGCGCACATGCCAGCCAGGCCAGCCAGGCAGACCACGATGACCTTCCACTGCTCAGCCAGCTGCTTGAGGCTGATGACGGTACCCATGTGGACCAGAATCAGGTAGATACCGGTGGTGCTGCCGAAGGGGATCAGGGCAGCATCAGTGATCAGGGAAGTGGGCCAGATGTACCAGTAGCCGATGATGAAGACTACTGCAGTGACGAAGACGGAGGGAACCCAAGCCTTCGTCAGCGTCGAGACGACTTCACCGATGACATAAGCAACGGCGCAGATCACGAACGCGAGCGCGAAGTTATACATACAACTCTCTCCTTTGACATTGATTTGCGGCTTACTGCCCCGAAAGGCAGTGCACCGACATGCGGGAAAGCGCTTCCTTTTCACAGACTTTTCTCCGCCGCCGTCCTTATGAAACGGCTGATTGCCCCCTACGGAAAGACATCTGGGAAAAGTAGTGACCTTAGTATACGCTTTATAGCACAAAAATGCAAGGTCAATTTCGCAGAAAATTGACGATTGGGGGAAAAAATATGAAAAAATTATGACTGCCTGTCCGTTTTATCGGACGCAAAAAAGGCTTCGCCCCTTGGGGGCGAAGCCTTTGCGCTTATTTGACGATCAGCGTCTTGCCATCCATTTGCGGGGGGCACTCCAGGCCCATCACGTCCAAAATAGTGGGCGCGATATCGGCCAGCCGGCCCGGCCGCAGCTCGTTGCCGGCGCCGCAGAGGATGAAAGGCACCAGATTGGTGGTGTGGGCGGTCATGGGACTGCCGTTGGCCTGCTTCATCTCCTCGGCGTTGCCGTGGTCAGCGGTGACCATGGCGATGCCGCCCATCTTCAGGGTAGCCTCCACCACACGGCCCACGCAGGTGTCCACAGTCTCCACCGCCTTCACGGCGGCGTCAAAGACGCCGGTGTGGCCCACCATGTCGCAGTTGGCGAAGTTGAGGATGATGACGTCGTAGGCGCCGGACTCGATGCGCTCAACGCACTTGTCACACACCTCCACGGCGCTCATCTCCGGCTGGAGGTCGTAGGTGGCCACCTTGGGAGAGGGCACCAGCACCCGGTCCTCCCCGGGGAACACCGTCTCCACGCCGCCGTTGAAGAAGAAGGTGACGTGGGCGTATTTCTCGGTTTCGGCGATGCGCAGCTGGGTCAGCCCCAGGCGGCTGAGGTACTCGCCCAGGCCGTTTTCCACCTGGATGCGGGGGAAGGCCACCTCCACGTTGGGCATGGAGGCGTCGTACTCCGTGTTGCACACGTAGGTCAGGGGGAAGAACTGGCGGGTGAAGCCGTCAAAGTCCGGGTCCACAAAGGCCCGGGTGATCTCCCGGGCCCGGTCGGGCCGGAAGTTGAAGAAGATCACACTATCGTTGTCGGACACGCACCCATCCGGGTCCACCACCACCGGCTCCACAAACTCGTCGGTGACGCCCCGGGCGTAGGACTCCCGCACGGCGGCCACCGGGTCGGAGTTGGTGTAGGCACCTTCGCCGTAGACCATGGCGTCGTAGGCGGCCTCCAGCCGGTCCCAGCGCTTGTCACGGTCCATGGCGTAGTAGCGGCCGATCACCGTGGCGATCTTACCCACGCCGATGGCGCGGCACTGCTCCACTGCCTGGGCCACGAAATCCGCGCCGGAGGTGGGAGAGACGTCCCGGCCGTCCAGAAAGGCGTGGAGATAGACCCGCTCCAAACCCTTTTCCTTGGCCAGGCGCAGCAGGGCCCACAGGTGCTGGATGTGGGAGTGGACACCGCCGTCGGACAGCAGGCCAATGAGGTGCAGGGCCGTTCCCTTTTCCAGACAGCTGTCCATGGCGTGGAGGTAGGCGCTGTTGCGGAAGAAGGAGCCGTCCTCAATGGAACGGGTGATCCGGGGCAGGTCCTGAAACACCACCCGGCCGGCGCCGATGTTGGTGTGGCCCACCTCGCTGTTGCCCATCTGCCCCTGGGGCAGACCCACATCCAGACCGGAGGCGGCCAGAGTGGTGTGGGCATATTCGGCAAAGAGCTTGTCCAGACAGGGGGTATTTGCCGCTGCGATGGCGTTGCCTGACGTCTGATCGGACAGACCATAGCCATCCATAATAATCAATGTGGTGGGGGTTTTGTTCATGGTGTCCTCCTGTGCGTCATACGCACAAACTTGTACTTCAATCGGGCCCGGCCGCTGCCGGGCCAGGGGGGCGCTGCCGTCCCAGCGGCCTGAGGCGGCCGGGAGCCCTGTGCAGATTGCAATCTTCGGCGGAAGTGAATTCCGCCTGCGGCAAGGGTTTCACCTGACGGCAAAACCGTTTGGACGCGCCATTGGGCGCGGGTCGGCGGCGCCGGTCAGAGCAAAACGGGAATTACTCCTGATTGGCTGCGTTGATGATCGCGACGAACTGGTCGGGCTTCAGGGCGGCGCCGCCGATGAGGCCGCCGTCCACATCGCCCTGAGAGAGCAGCTCGGCGGCGTTGTCGGGCTTCATGGAGCCGCCGTACTGGATGGTGACGCTGCGGGCCACCCGGGCGCCGTAAAGGCTGCGGATGGTGGCGCGGATGGAGGAGCAGACCTCGGCGGCCTGCTCGGCGGTGGCGGTGCGGCCGGTGCCGATGGCCCAGATGGGCTCATAGGCGATGACGCACTTGCGCATCTTCTCGGCGGGGACGCCGGCCAGAGCGGACTTGACCTGCAGGGCGATCCACTCAGTGGTCACGCCGGTCTCCCGCTGCTCCAGGGATTCGCCCACGCAGATGATGGGGCTCATGCCGGCCTCCAGCACGGCCAGAACCTTCTTGTTGACGATGGAGTCGGTCTCACCGAAATACTGCCGCCGCTCGCTGTGGCCCACGATGACGTACTTCACGCCCAGGTCCTTGAGCATGTCAGCGGAGACCTCGCCGGTGAAGGCGCCGCTCTTCTCATAGTACACGTTCTCGGCGCCGATGGCCACCCGCATATCCTTGAAGGCCTTGATGGCGGTGGAGATATTGACGGAGGGCACACACACCACCACGTCGCACCACTTGGTTTTGGGCAGCATGGTCTTGAGCTCCTCAGCGAACTGACGGGTCTCAGTGGCGGTCTTGTTCATCTTCCAGTTTCCGGCGATAATCGTCTTGCGGTATCTGCGATTCATGGCTCAAATACTCCCTTTTCTATCAGTGTTGAAATGTTAAAAACTTACATTATATAAATAAAGTATAGCGACGAAAATCAGTGATGCGCTGCCTGTGGCAGAGCAAGCGAGCTGATTTCGAGGATGGGCCCCGGTTGGCGGGGCGGACAGCACCTGCCGACCGGAATGGCCCGACGGTGAGTAAGTGCGGCCCGGTGGGCGGTCCCTGTGGGGACCGGGCATCGGAATGCCGCGACGGTGGAATAAGCGGCGGAGAAATTACTTATCCAGCAGGCAGGCCACGCCGGGCATCGTCGAAGCAAGCTCCATATCCCTCGCTTCCCCGTAAGCGGGAAAGCTCGCTCATTTCGCTGCTTCTCCTCTCCCCACGCGACCCGCTTACGCTGGGCTCGCGCGGGGGCCCCGGGAACTGCCCGGTTTTGGAAGGCTTTACTTATCCAGCAAACAAGCAACGCCGGGGAGCTCCTTGCCTTCCAGGAACTCCAGGCTGGCGCCGCCGCCGGTGGAGATGTGGGTCATCTGATCGGCAAAGCCCAGCTGGGCCACAGCGGCCGCGCTGTCGCCGCCGCCCACGATGGTGATGGCGTCGGTGTCGGCCAGGGCCTTGGCCACGGCGCGGGTGCCCTCGGCAAAGGCGGGGAACTCAAAGACGCCCATGGGGCCGTTCCAGATGACGGTGCCCGCATCCTTCACCGCGTCGGTATAGAGGGCGATGGTCTTGGGGCCGATGTCCATGCCCATCCGGTCGTCGGGGATGGCCATGGTGTCCACCAGCTCGGGCTTGGCGTCGGCGGAGAACTCGGCGGCGCACAGGGTGTCCACCGGCAGGAGGAGCTTCACGCCCTTGGCCTTGGCCTTCTCCATCATCTCCTTGCAGTAGTCCAGCCAGTCGCTCTCCAGCAAAGAGGTGCCCACGGTGCCGCCCAGGGCCTTGATGAAGGTATAGGTCATGCCGCCGCCGATAATGATGGTGTCGGCAATGTCCAGGAGATTGTTGATGACGCCGATCTTGCTGGAGACCTTGGCGCCGCCCAGAATGGCCACCAGGGGCCGCTTGGGATTGGCCAGGGCACCGCCCATGACCTCCAGCTCCTTCTGGATCAAAAAGCCGCTGACGGCGGGCAGATAAGCCGCCACACCGGCGGTGGAGGCGTGGGCCCGGTGGACGGCGCCGAAGGCGTCGGACACGTAGAGGTCGGCCATAGAGGCCATCTTCTTGGCCAGCTCCGGATCATTCTTGGTCTCGCCCTTTTCAAAGCGGGTGTTCTCCAGCAGCATGATCTGCCCGGGCTGGAGAGCGGCGGCCTTGGCCTGGGCGTCGGGGCCCACCACGTCAGCGGCCATAATGACCTCCCGGCCCAGCAGCTCGCTCAGCCGCTTGGCCACAGGGGCCAGGGACAGCTGGGCCAGGGACTTCTTCCAGGCCTCCTCGGTGAGGGTGGCGGGGTCCTTGCCCTTTTCCGTCTGCTTTTTCACGAAAGACTCAAAGGTGGCGTTGGGCTTGCCCAGGTGGGAGCAGGCGATGACCGCCGCGCCGTTTTCCAGCAGGTACTGGATGGTGGGCAGAGCGGCCCGGATACGCTTGTCGTCGGTAATGGCACCGGTGGCCTTGTCCTGGGGAACGTTGAAGTCGTAGCGCAGCAGAACCTTTTTACCGTGGACGTCTACGTCCAGAACGGTCTTTTTGTTGTAGTTCATGAAATGCCTCCTTACTTCCTATCTAAAAACTATCCTGATTCCCTTGTGTGGTTTTATTCTATAAAAATGCCTCAGCGGCTGCCGGCCATCTCGCCGGTGCCCAGCAGTCCGGGGAAGTTGTTTTGCCGCAGGGCCTCATACACGCACACCGCCACGGTGTTGCTCAGATTCAGGCTCCGGGCCTGGGAGATCATGGGCAGACGGATGCACCGGTCATAGTATCGTTCCCGAAAGGCCTGGGGCAGTCCCGCGGTCTCCTTGCCGAAAAACAGCCAGCAGTCCGGGGAGAAGGCGGCCTCCTGATAGGACCGGGGAGCCTTGGTGGTGGTCAGCCACAGATCCTCCGCAGCCTCCGGGTGCCGGGCGAAGAGGTCCTCCAGACCGTCGTAGTCCGTTACCTCCACCAGGTGCCAGTAGTCCAGGCCTGCCCGCTTCACCGCCTTGTCGGAGATATCGAAGCCCAGGGGGCGCACCAGATGCAGGCGGCTGCCGGTGGCAGCGCAGGTGCGGGCGATGTTGCCGCAGTTCTGCGGGATTTCCGGCTCCACCAGAACGATATTGAGCATAGGATTCCCCCTCTGTTCCGCCCCAGAGGGCCGGGCGGAAGCCGTAAGCCGGGGGCAGAGAACTTGAACGGGCTATATTGTAATCCATTAGACGGATAATTGCAACCAAAATGTGTGAAATTTTAGGATAATCCAAATGAATTTACGCGGTTTTGAGAATTTGACAGTGGGAAAAAAGCGCCTCGCCAGCGAACCGGGGCCGCCGCTGGCGGACAATGGGGCCGTTCAAAGTATCCAAAAAGCCAGGGGAAATTTTTAGGATATTTTCCCCGTGGGGACTGGATTTTTATCAAGGTTTTGTTATAATAATGATAGAATTGAATTCCAATCTTGCGGATCAAGGAAAGGAGGAGAGCCCCATGGATCACAAGCGAGCGGTTTTGTTCCTGCCCGACGATGATTCCTATGAAGACTCCGTTTCACCGCTGATGCTGGAAGCAGTTGTGTTTTGCCCCATCCTGTCCTGGGTGAGTGAAAAATTACTGGCCGATGGCGTTCAGCGGTTTTTTGTTGCCTGCGGGCCCAAATACGCCAAGGAGGTCCTGGACTGCTTCCCGGAGGGGGCTCAGGTGACCGTCTCCG
Organism: uncultured Oscillospiraceae bacterium; assembly: GCA_902478785.1. Lineage (GTDB taxonomy): Bacteria > Bacillota > Clostridia > Oscillospirales > Oscillospiraceae > Oscillibacter. Next base: position 95,145 of record CABSMJ010000005.1, on the reverse strand, counting down.
AACAGCATGAGGACCTTTTGCAGTTCGTGGACTGTGAGGAGGACGTGGTGGTGCTGCCTCGTCTGGTGCTGCCTCTGGAGGAGGCCGGCGAGGGCTATGTCTACGCCGCCCCCGGCGCCGTTTTGAAGGAGGCCTGGGCCCAGGCTCCCAACCACAACGTGCGCAAGGCCGACTGCGTTCGGGGCTGGATCCCTGTCTACGGCACCCACACCATCCAGGAGGTGGAGCTGCTGCTCCGGGACCGGATCGTGGAAAAGCACAAGAAAAACGGCGTCCGGTTCCTGGACCCCTCCGCGGTCTATATCGACCCCCGTGTGGAGATCGGCGCAGGCACCATGGTCCTGCCCGGCACCATTCTCCGGGGCCGCACCCGCATCGGCAGAAACTGCACCATCGGCCCCAACGCCATGGTCCGGGACTGCACCGTGGGCGACGGCACCGAGATCAATGCCTCCCAGGCCAATGAGAGCACCATCGGCAGCCGTACCCATGTGGGCCCCTTTGCCTACATCCGGCCCGGCTGCACCATCGGCGACGAGATCAAGGTGGGCGACTTCGTGGAGGTGAAGAACTCCACCCTGGGCAACGGCACCAAGATCTCCCACCTGACCTATGTGGGCGACAGCGACGTGGGCGAGCGGGTCAACTTCGGCTGCGGCACCGTCACCACCAACTACGACGGCTTCCGCAAGTACCGCTGCACCATCGGCAACGACGTGTTCATCGGCTGCAATACCAACCTGGTGGCCCCTGTGGAGGTGGGCGACGGGTCCTATATTGCCGCCGGCGGCACCATCACCAAGGATGTGCCTGCCGATGCGCTGGCCATCGCCCGGATGCCCCAGACCGTCAAGGAGGGCTGGGCTGCCCGGAACCGCAAGATCAAGCGGCAGAAGAAGTAAGCCGCATCATTACAATCACTGAAGAAAGAGGGCGTTTGCAATGATTTCTCATGGCAAGGATATCAAGATTTTTACCGGAAATGCCAATCCCAAGCTGGCGGACGAGATCTGCAAGATCATGGGCACCAAGCTGGGTGAGTCTGAAGTAGGTACCTTTTCCGACGGCGAGACCTTCGTCTCCCTGTATGAGACGGTCCGCGGCTCCGATGTGTTCGTGGTCCAGTCCACCAACTCCCCCGTCAACAACAACCTGATGGAGCTGCTCATCATGATCGACGCGCTCAAGCGCGCCTCCGCCGGCCGCATCACCGCCGTGATGCCCTACTACGGCTATGCCCGTCAGGACCGCAAGGCCAAGGCCCGTGACCCCATCACCGCCAAGTTGGTGGCCAACATGCTCACCGCCGCCGGCGCCGACCGGGTGCTGACCATGGACCTCCACGCCTCCCAGATCCAGGGCTTCTTCGACATCCCTGTGGACAATCTGGCCGGCAATCCCATCTTTGTGGATTACTACGCCAAGAAGTTCGGCGCCGACTGCGAGAACATGATGGTGGTCTCCCCCGACGTGGGCTCCGTGGCCCGGGCCCGTGCCTTCGCCCAGAAGCTGCACATGAACCTGGCCATCGTGGATAAGCGCCGCCAGAAGGCCAACTCCTGCGAGGTCATGAACGTCATCGGCGACGTCCGGGGCAAGGACTGCATCCTCTTCGACGACATGGTGGACACCGGCGGATCCCTGTGCAACGCGGCTCAGGCCCTGGTGGAAGTGGGCGGCGCCAAGAGCGTCCACGCCTGCGCCTCCCACGGCGTTCTCTCCGGCCCCGCCATCCAGCGCATCAACGACAGCGTCATCACCGAGCTTGCCCTGCTGGACACTATCCCCCCCATTCCCGCCGATGCCAGCGACAAGATCAAGTACCTGACCGTGGCCCCCATGTTTGCCGAGGCCATCGAGCGCATCTACCAGGAGATCTCCATCTCCAAGCTGTTCCGCTGAGAGAAAATATTCCTTTTCCCCTCTGTACACTGAGGGGAAAAGACCATACCGCAATCTGTACGCGAGGCGGGGAGTTCTTCCCCGCCTCGCGCAGTGCCTTTGGGAGTTGAAACCATGCTGTTTGCCAAAAAATCCGGGGGCGTGCAGTGGCTTCTGGTGTGCCTGGGCAATCCGGGCCCCAAGTACGAGCACACCCGCCACAATATGGGCTTCCTGGCCGCCGACCTGCTGGCGGAGCGGGAGCACATCAAGATCAACCGCATCCGCTTCAAGGCCGTTACCGCCGAGCTGACCTTCGGCGGGCAGCGGGTGCTGGTGATGAAGCCCCAGACCTATATGAACCTCTCCGGTGAGGCGGTGGGGGAGGCGGCCCGCTTCTACAAGATCCCCGCCGACCACGTGCTGGTGATCTATGACGACGTGTCGCTGCCTGTGGGCAAGATCCGGGTCCGGCCCTCCGGCTCCGCCGGCGGCCACAACGGCATCAAGAACATCATCGCCCACCTGGGCACCGATGTGTTCCCCCGGGTGAAGGTGGGCGTGGGCTCCCCTGCCGACCACGACATGATCGACTGGGTCATCGGCGTGCCGCCCAAGGAGGACCGGAAGGTGCTGCTGGATTCCCTGAACCGGGCCCTGGACGCCGCCGCCTGCGTCATCGAAAGCGGCACCGACCGGGCCATGAACCAGTTTAATTAAAGGAGACACGCCGGGCCGGGGGAGGAAAAAATCCTCCCCCTTTTCCTAAAAAACGTTGTGCTTTTTCCGCTTGGCGCGTATAATACTACTCTAAGACCCGGCACGCGGTCAGAAGGCTCCGCCCTGGGCGGAGGGCCTTTGCCCCCGTGTTTTCTGTTTGACCCCCACCCCCTGCGGGAGGCTGGGGGCGGTACCCTGTCCGGGATTTCCAAATTTTGTAAAGAAGGAGGCGCTCCATGGAACAGCTCCTGCGGTGCTTGCAGCAGATCCCCGAGGTGGCCGAGCTGGCCCTGCGGGTGGAGGAGGGCGGCTGCCCTGTGGCGGTGTCCGGCCTGGCGCCGGTCCACCGGGCTCAGGTGGCCGCCGCCCTGGCCCAGGCCACAGGCCGGCCCTTGGTGGCCGTCTGCGGCGACGAGCGGGATGCCCAGCGCCTGGCGGCGGACCTGAGCGTCCTCACCGGCACGCCGGCGGCCATGCTGGGGGCCCGGGAGTGGCAGCTGACCGCCGCCTCCGCCTCCCGGGGCTGGGAGCAGCAGCGCATCGCCGCCCTCTATGCCCTGGCCCGGGGCGGGCAGCAGGTGGTGGTGGCCACCGCCGACGCCCTGCTCCAGCACAGCATCCCGCCCCAGGTGCTGCGGGACACCGCCTTTTCCCTGGAGCTGGGGGGCCGGGCCAGCCTCAAGGACCTGTCCCAACGCCTGACCGCCGCCGGCTACAGCCGGGCCCAGCAGGTGGAGGGCGTGGGCCAGTTCGCCCTCCGGGGCGGCATCCTGGACGTGTTCTCCCCGGGCATGGAGCAGCCGGTCCGCTGCGAGTTCTTTGACGACGAGATCGACTCCATGGGCGTCTTTGACCCGGGCACCCAGCGGCGGACCCGGAACATCAAGTCGGCCCTGGTGCTGCCGGCCATGGAGGTCCTGCCGGCCATGGCGCCGGGAGGCATCCCGGGCCTGGCGCAGCGCCTGGATGCCCTGGCGGAGAAGGCGGAGAAGAAAAAGGACGGCCAGCGCCTGGCCCAGACCCTTACGGAGGACGCCGAGCGGCTGCGCAGCGGAGCGGCCCTTCCCGGGGCCGACCGGTATCTCCACGCCGTCTATCCCGGCGGCGAGAGCGGCGTGGATTATCTCCCCGCCGATGCCGTGGTGTTTTTCAGCGAGAGCGGCCGGGTGGCCGAGCGGGTCAAGTCCGCCCTGTGGCAGTGGAAGCAGGACACGGAGACATTGCTCTCCGCCGGAACATTGGCGGGAGAGCTGGCCCACCTGAGCCTGAGTGCCGAGGAGCTGTGGAGCGCCCTGGAGGACTTCCCGGTGGTCATGGCCGATGCCTTGCCCACCTCCCGGTATCCCCTGCGGCCCCGGGGCCTTCTGAGCATCACCGCCAAGCAGCTGAGCTCCTACGGCGGCAGCCTGGAGACAGCGGTGACGGACCTGGAGCAATACCGGGAGAGTGGCAGCGCCGTGGTGGCCCTGTGCGGCAGTGAGACAAGGGCGGAGAACCTGCGGCGGCTGCTGGAGGAGCGGGGACTGCCGGCCACGGTGGATTTGAAGCTCACCGCCCTGCCCGCCCCGGGCCAGATCCGCATCGCCCTGGGGGCCCTGTCCGCCGGCGCGGAGTATCCGGCGCTGCACCTGGCCATTTTGACCGAGGGCCAGCTGATGGCCCCGGAGCGGAAAAAGCAGCGGCTGAAAAAGACCGACAGCCGCCAGAAGATCCAGTCCTACACGGACCTGACCCCCGGGGACCTGGTGGTCCACGTCCACCACGGCGTGGGCCGCTTCCTGGGGATGCAGCGGATGCCCGTGGACGGGGTGGAGAAGGACTATATCAAGATCGGCTACGCCGGCGGCGACTGCCTCTATGTGCCCGCCACCCAGCTGGATTTGGTGAGCAAATACATCGGCGGCGGCGAGGAGCAGGAAAAGACCCGGCTCAACAAGCTGGGCGGCACTGAGTGGACCAAGCAGAAGTACAAGGCCAAGGCGGCGGCCAAGGACCTGGCCAAGGGGCTCATCGCCCTCTACGCCCAGCGTCAGCGCCAGCCGGGCTTCGCCTTCTCCCCCGACTCCCCCTGGCAGCAGGAGTTCGAGGAGGCCTTCCCCTATCCGGAGACCGACGACCAGCTCCGGTGCATCGCCGAGATCAAGGCCGACATGGAGCGGCCCCGGCCCATGGACCGGCTGCTGTGCGGCGACGTGGGCTACGGCAAGACGGAGGTGGCCTTGCGGGCGGTGATGAAGTGCATCCTGGACGGCAAGCAGGCCGCCATTCTGGTGCCCACCACCGTCCTGGCCCAGCAGCACTACGCCACGGCGGTGAACCGGTTCCGCAACTTCCCGGTGAAGATCGCCGTCCTCTCCCGGTTCCAGACCGGCAAGCGGGCCCAGCAGATCCTGGCCGACACCAAGAGCGGCGCCGTGGACCTGCTCATCGGCACCCACCGGCTGCTGCAAAAGAGCGTGGTGTTCAAGGACCTGGGGCTGCTGGTCATCGACGAGGAGCAGCGCTTCGGTGTCAGCCACAAGGAGCGACTCAAGGAGATGGCCAAGCAGGTGGACGTGCTGACCCTGTCCGCCACCCCCATCCCCCGGACGCTGAACATGGCCCTTTCGGGCCTGCGGGATATGTCCACTTTGGAGGAGCCTCCGGCGGACCGCCAGCCGGTCCAGACCTATGTGCTGGAGCACGACTGGGAGGTGCTAGCCGACGCCATGCGCCGGGAGCTGGGACGGGGGGGCCAGGTGTACTGGCTCCACAACCGGGTGGAGACCATCGAGCTCACCGCCGGCCGCATCCAGAAGCTCCTGGGCCCGGAGGCCCGGGTGGTCATCGGCCACGGCAAGATGAGCGAGCAGGAGCTCTCCACGGTCATGGGGCAGATGGTGGAGGGCCAGGCGGACGTGCTGGTGTGCACCACCATCATCGAAACCGGCATCGACATCCCCAACGTCAACACCCTCATCATCGAGGATGCGGACCATCTGGGCCTGGCCCAGCTCCACCAGCTCCGGGGCCGCATCGGCCGCAGCGCCCGCCGGGCCTACGCCTATCTGACCTACCGCCGGGGCAAGCTCCTCTCCGAGGTGGCCCAGAAGCGCCTGGGCGCCATCCGGGAGTACGTGGAGTTCGGCTCCGGCTTCAAGATCGCCATGCGGGACCTGGAGATCCGGGGCGCGGGCAATCTGCTGGGCCCGGAGCAGTCGGGCTATATGATGAGCGTAGGCTACGACATGTACCTCAAGCTGCTGGAGGAGGCCGTGCTGGAGGAAAAGGGCGAGGACAAGGCCCAGGTCCGGGAGTGCACCGCCGACCTGACGGTGAACGCCAACATCCCCGAGCGGTATGTGCCCTCCCCGGAGCAGCGGATGGACCTGTACCGCCGCATCGCCGCCGTGCGCACGCCGGAGGACTCCGAGGATTTGCTGGACGAGATGATGGACCGCTACGGCGAGCCGCCCAAGTCGGTGCTGGCGCTGCTGGATGTGGCGCTGCTGCGGACGGCGGCCATGGCCGCCGGGGTCTCCGACATCTCCCAGAAGGGAGAGCGGCTGGTGCTCAAGCTGGCGGTGTTCCGGCCCGAGGGACTGGCGGCAGTGTGCGCCATGCCCAAGTACCGCCGGGCCCTGACCCTCTCCGCTGGAGAGGACCCGGCTTTGACGCTGCGCCTGAGTCCGGGGCAGAACGTGCTGGACACGGCCATGGACCTGGTGGAGGACCTGCGCCTGGCCGGGACGGAAAACAGCGGTACGCCGTAAGGCCCGCCGCTTGGCTCCGCCGGAGGCGGAGAAATATACGAAAAACAGATCAGAAAGATACAGTCTGTGCCGCGCACAGCGGCGGAATGGGGGACCATTATGGACGAGAATCAAAAAACACCGGCCGCGGAGCCCACGCCTCTGCGCAAGCTTTGGGACCGGTTCGGCTATCTCATCATCACAGCCGTGACGGTGATCTTGCTCTTCGGCGTCATCTTCACCCTGGCCTATGTGCCCTCCGGGTCCATGGAGCCTACCCTGCCCACCCGCTCCTTCTTCATCGCCTCCCGGCTGCCCTACACTCTGGGCGACCCGGAGCCGGACCGGGGGGACATCATGGTGTTTTACAGCGCCGAGCTGGATGAGACACTGGTCAAGCGGGTCATTGGACTGCCCGGGGAGACCGTCTCCTTTGACGGCGGGTACGTCTATATCGACGGACAGAAGCTGGACGAGGACTATCTCACCGTCCAGGGCAACACCTACCCCGCCCAGGAGGGGGACACCTTCACCGTCCCTGAGGGGTGCGTGTTCGTCATGGGCGACCACCGGGACGACTCCCTGGACAGCCGATTCTGGGACGACCCCTTTGTGCCCATGGAAAACCTGAAGGGCCGGGCCCTGGTGGACCTTTCTTTCCTGCCCGGCAACACCTGGCTGGGCATCCGCCTGCTGGGCTGAGCGCAGCAAAGAGGCGCCGCGAAAGCGGCGCCTCTTTTTGTTTGCCCTTTTCTTTTATTTGTTTCGGCCTGTGCAGATGAACTGGGCCTCCTCCAGATCGCGTTTCTTCACAAACACCTGATAGAGCTGAGCGTACTGCGGATTTTGGCCCAGGCCGCTGATGGTGCCCCTGTGGTGGTTCCTATGGCAGGTGTTCTGCACGCTTTCCCGGAAGGGAATGCCCGCTTCCGCCAGTTTGTCTACGGTGTGCATATGAACCGAGAGGTCATTGGTGATGGTCAGCTCCCGCCACCCAAACAGAAAAAGACACATGGCAGCTCCCTCCGTTTTATCCGGAAAAATGCGGGGATAAGGTTCGGGAGGCCGTCCGGGGTGTGCTGCGGTCTCGATTTTGGGGCGGCTCCTTCCCTGTCTACACAGTACCATATTCTGACAGATTTGAAAAGGCGGCGGGGGGAATTTTCAGGAGATCCGGCACTGGCACTTTTTTTGTACTGCCCGGGGGGACGGGCGCATAGGCTATCCCCAGGACGGGCGGGACTGCCCTGTCCCAAGACCGGACAAGGAGGCATGACATGAAGCGGATCATGGCCGCCGCGTTGGCGGCGGGAATGCTGTTTTTGACGGGCTGCGGCGATGGCGGCACCGTCCAGGAGGGGGCCTATTACGAGGCCTCCGGCATCTGCCCCGACGCGGTGGCGGTGACGGTCAACGGCCGCCAGGTGGACGCGGAGCACTACCTCTACTGGCTGGCCCGGAACTGCGCCTGGCTGGAGGAACAGCTGGGGGGCACCGTGGACTGGCAGGAGGACCGCCAGGGCCAGACCCTGGGGGAGTACGCCAAGGAGATGGCGTTGGAGAACGTGGTGCTCTACGCCCTGGTGGAGGAATGGGCGGAGCAGGAGGGCGTCACCCTGACAGAGGAGGATCAGACGGACCTGGAGGCGGCCTGGCAGAGCCAGTGCGAAGCCGCCGGAGGCCAGGAGGCCTATGAGCAGAGCCTGGCGCGGCTGGGGGCGGACCGGGAGCTGGTGCAGAGCGTGGCCCGGGACGCCTGCCTCTACCGGGGACTTCAGGCCCTCTGGGCCTCCGGTGAGGGGGAGCTGGCGCCAGAGGGGGAGGTGGAGGCCTTCGCCGCGGAGCAGGAACTGGTCACCGTGGACTACCTGCGCTTCGGCACCGGGGCGTCGGACCTGGCCCAGGCCCGGCAGCAGGCGGCTGCCGCCCTCACCGCCCTCACCTCTGCCGGCGCCACCGCGGAGGCTTTTGCCGCCCTGGACACCGAGGGAAAGCGGGGGACGCTGACCTATCCGCCCGGGGAGAGCGGTCTGGGAGAGGCGGCGGAGAGCGCCATCGCCAAACTGGCGGAGGGCCAGTGCAGCTCTGCGGCGGTGGAGACCGAGGGTGGCGTGTGGCTCTTCTGCCGCCGGGCCGCCGACGGGGCCCAGGCGGCGGAGCTGTACCTGGATGAGCAGCTCCGCTCCGCCGCGGAGGAGGCGGATGTGTCGCTGTCTCGGGCCTGCCGGGACCTGGACGCCGGGGCCTTTTACACCGCCCTGACCCAGCCTCAGGACACGGCTCAGACCGGCGATGACACGTCCGGGACCGGGGCTGAAAGCGACCCCTCCGCCCAGGAATCGGGAACGTAGGAGGCGGGAAAAGCTGTGAAAAAAACGGGTTCGTTACAGGCAGAGGGAACATTCTCATGGGTTGTTTGTTAATTTTTCGTCAATATGACGAAAACGGGAGGGCAGTTGTCAAAGATTTAACAAAAATCTCGGAACCGGCGTTTCGGCCATTGACGGCGGCGGGTTTCTTTTATATAATAGCACCATGAGCCAAAGGATTACGGGTCCGCCCGTGGGCCTTGGCTGGGAAACATGTGTATCCGAGCGGTACATAGACGACCGCCGCATAAAAATGAGAAAACGGAGGAACATCATGAAAGATCTTTATGTCGTGAACTGCTGCAGAACCGCGATTGGCTCCTTTGGTGGCTCTCTGAAGAACACCCCCGCCACTGAGCTGGGCGCCATTGTGGTCAAGGAAGCCCTGAACCGCGCCGGCGTGAAGCCCGAGCAGGTGGATGAGGTCATGTTCGGCTGCATCCTGACCGCTGCCCAGGGCCAGAACGTGGCTCGTCAGGTGTCCGTCAAGGCTGGCATCCCCTATTCCGTTCCCTCCTACACCGTGGGCATGGTCTGCGGTTCCGGCATGAAGTCCGTCATCGAGGGCGCTCGCGCCATCCTGGCCGGCGATGCCAACATCGTTGTCTGCGGCGGTACCGAGAACATGAGCGCTGCTCCCTATGCTGTTCCCACCGGCCGTTACGGCGCTCGCATGGGCCACACCCAGATGATCGATACCATGATCAAGGATGGCCTGTGGGATGCTTACAACAACTATCACATGGGCACCACCGCTGAGAACATCGCCGATGTGTGGGGCATCACCCGCAAGGAGATGGACGAGTTCGCCGCTTCCTCTCAGCAGAAGACCGAGGCCGCTCAGAAGGCCGGCAAGTTCGTGGACGAGATCGTTCCCGTTCCCGTGAAGGTCAAGAAGGAGATCGTGGAGTTCAAGGTCGACGAGTTCCCCCGCGCCGGTGTGACCGCCGAGGGCATCTCCAAGCTGCGCGGCGCCTTCCCCGTGGGCCCCGAGTCCCCCGCTCCCCAGGTCGTTCACACCTTCGAGCCCAAGGGCCTGCAGGAGACCGACGACAAGGGCACTCAGCGTGTCACCGCTGCTAACGCCTCCGGCATCAACGACGGCGCTGCCGCCATCGTGCTGGCTTCCGGCGAGGCAGTTGAGAAGTACGGCCTCAAGCCCATGGCTAAGCTGATCGGCTGGGGCCAGGGCGGCGTGGATCCCAAGATCATGGGTGTCGGCCCCGTTCCCGCTTCCCGTCAGGCTATGGCCAAGGCCGGCGTGACCATCGACGACATCGACCTGGTGGAGGCCAACGAGGCTTTCGCTGCTCAGTCCATCGCCGTGGCTCGCGAGCTGGGCTTCGACATGAGCAAGGTCAACGTCAACGGCGGCGCCATCTCTCTGGGCCACCCCGTGGGCGCTTCCGGTGCTCGTATCATCGTCACCCTGCTGCACGAGATGCAGAAGCGTCCCGATGCTAAGAAGGGTCTGGCCACTCTGTGCATCGGCGGCGGCCAGGGCACTGCCACCGTGTTCGAGAAGTGCTAAGCTTCTGAAAAACCCATCTACAAAAGGACCCGGGAGTTACCTCCCGGGTCCTTTTTTCCTTTGTGTCGGCATCTGCCGGTGCCTGTCCCCCTGCTCTGTGGGCTTTGGCTCAGTGCAGAGGCAGAGACCCGTCGGGGCGGTCCATACCGGCGCCCACGCCGGAGTCGGCCTTGCACACCTCCAGGCAGCCCAGCATGCTCAGCTTGTGCCGGGCCAGCCAGAACAGGTCCACCACGCCCAAAAAGAGGTTGCACAGCAGCGTCATCACTCCATCGGGCAGGGGCAGGGGCTGGCCCATGAGCAGCAGATACACCGAGTAGAGGTAGGGCAGCTGGCCCACCAGAGCCCAGGGGGCAAAGGTCAGGTCCATGCACAGAAGCTCCAGCTTGTGGCCGGCGGTTTGGAGCCGGCTGCGCCGCAGGGCCTCTACCACGCTGATCTCAGGGTCCTCGCACAGGTTGTATACGGCGAAGCGGTAGCGATAAAAGGCGATGGCGCCGGGGATCAGGAACAGCAGCGACCACAGGTAGACCAGCAGTCCCTCCAATAGATATAGGAGGATCAGCTTCCCGGCAAAGGGCACGGCGTCGAACAAAAGGGGATATTCCGCCAGCTCGCCCCGGTACACCGCCATGCAGTACAGGAGGAAGCCGGTCTGGAGCACCAGGGACAACAAAACGCCCAGAATTTCAATAAAGATCCCCAAAAAGCTGTCGGGGCTCAGGGTCAAAACCAGGTTCACCACCTGGTTGATGGCCAGCAGAAGGCCCATCAGCAGTGCCGTCATGGCCACAGCAGAGACCTGGGCCTCCCGGGCCAGATCCCGGGCCTGGGCCCGGAGTTGTCGAATTTGTATCGTCATGGTTGTTGTTCATCCTCCCAAGGACAGATCGGGCCCGCAGGCCGCTTGCAGAGCAGTATAGCACAAGGCGGCGGAAAAGGAAAGCGGCGCCGCTCTTTGAGGGGGAAAAGGGGAAAAAAGTCCCAAACCACCGGGAAAATCTTGGCAGCGGCGGGAAAAGCCTAAAAAAAATGTGACAAAAAAATCACGATTTCGCCGGTTTAGTCTGGACAACAGGGCACTTTGGGTGTAGAATGAAACGCAGTATGGGGTAGCTCCGCGCTGCCCGGGAGTAAAATGAGGTGAAGACAATGGCACAAGCTTTCTTTGGCGGCGTTCATCCCCACGACATGAAGGCCGCTACCAATGAAAAGGCCATCGAACAGCTGGCGCCCCCAGCTGTGGTGGTCATTCCCATGTCGATGCACTTTGGCGCACCCTGCACCCCCCTGGTCAAGGTGGGGGACCATGTGAAGGTGGGCCAGAAGATCGGCGAGTTCCATGGTCTGGGCGCCCCGATCCATGCCAGTGTGTCCGGCACGGTGAAGGCGGTTGAGCCCCGGCCCTATTCCATGGGCGGCAACATGATGTCCGTGGTGGTGGAAAACGATTTCCAGGATGAGCTGTCCGAAGAGGTCAAGGCTCCCGCTGACCCCGACGCCCTGACGGTGGACGAGATGATCGAGATCGTCAAGAACGCCGGTATCGTCGGTATGGGCGGCGCTACCTTCCCCACCCACGTGAAGATCTCCGGCGGCATCGGCAAGGTGGACACCGTCATCATCAACGGCGCTGAGTGCGAGCCCTACATCACCGGCGACCACCGCACCATGCTGGAGCGTCCCGAGGAGATCATCGGCGGCGCTACATACCTCGCCAAGATGTTCGGCGTGGACAAGGTCGTCATCGGCGTGGAGGTCAACAAGCAAAACGGCATTGACGCCATGAACAAGGTCATCGCCGAGAAGAAGGCTCCCGTCACCGTGGAGCCCCTGCGCTGCCGTTACCCCCAGGGCGGTGAGAAGCAGCTCTGCCAGGCCATCACCGGCAAGCAGGTGCCTCCCGGAGGACTGCCCGCCAACATCGGCTGCGCTGTGTTCAACATCAACACCACCTGCGCGATCTACCGGGCCATCACCCAGGGCATGCCTGTGGTGAAGAAGGTCGTCACCGTGTCCGGTTCCGGCGTGGTGGAGCCCAAGAACATCGAGTGCCCCATCGGCACCCCCGTGTCCAATCTGCTGGATGCCTGCGGCGGTGTCAAGGATGGCAGCTATAAGCTCATCGCCGGCGGCCCCATGATGGGCATGGCCCAGTACACCACCGATATCTCCGTGGCCAAGGGCACCGGTTCCATCCTGGTCTTTGCCGGCAACGAGGAGCAGACCGTGGAGACCCCCCACTGCATCCACTGCGGCAAGTGCGTCTCCGTCTGCCCCATGCACCTGGAGCCCCTGTTCATGTATCGTTACGCCTCCAAGAACATGGTCGATGAGCTGGAAGCCGCTCACATCATGGACTGCATGGAGTGCGGCGCCTGCTCCTACATCTGCCCCGCCCGGGTCCACCTGACCCACATGTTCAAGCTGGGCAAGCAGCTGGTCAAGGACAAGGCTGCCAAGGAGAAGGCCGCTGCTGAGGCTGCGGCCAAGGCTGCCGAGCCCGCAAAGAAGGAGGCGTAAGAGATGACTGACTACAAGAATTTGAAATTGATCGCGACCTCCTCCCCCCACATCCGCGGCAATGAGACCACCCGCTCTTTGATGCTGGACGTGGTCATCGCCATGGTGCCCGCGCTGGTGGCGGCTGTGATCGTGTTTGGTATCCGTGCTCTGACCCTGACGGCTGTGTCCGTGGTGGCCTGCATCTTCTGGGAGTGGCTCTACCGCAAGATCCTCAAGAAGGACCAGACCGTGGGCGACCTCAGCGCCGTGGTCACCGGTATGCTGCTGGCTTTCGTGTGCCCCGTGACGCTACCCTACTGGATGATGATCCTGGGCGATGCCTTCGCCATTTTGCTGGTCAAGCAGCTCTACGGCGGCATCGGCCGTAACTTCATGAACCCGGCTCTGGCTGGCCGTGCCGCTCTGCTGGCCTGCTATGCCACTGCCATGACCACCTGGATCGACCCCTCCGCCTCCAAGGCCGGCGTGCTGGGCGTGGGCGCTGACATTGTCACCGCCGCCACCCCCATGGCCATGATGAAGGAGGGCGGCCTGGCTGCCGTCATGGAGACCTATGATCTCCAGTCCATGTTCGTGGGCAACATCGGCGGCTCCCTGGGCGAGGTTTCCGCTCTGGCTCTGCTCATCGGCGGCATCTACCTCATCGCCCGCAAGGTCATTACCTGGCACATCCCCGTGGCCTATCTGGGCACCGTGGCCGTGCTGACCTTCCTGTTCCCCCGTGGCAACGATCCTCTGACCTTCATGCTCTACAACCTGCTGGGCGGCGGATTGATGCTGGGTGCCTTCTTCATGGCTACCGACTACGTCACCTCCCCCGTCACCAGCAAGGGCCGTATCGTCTTTGGTATCGGCTGCGGTCTGCTGACCGTGTTCATCCGCTATTTCGGCGGTTATCCCGAGGGTGTGTGCTACTCCATCCTGATCATGAACTGCACCACCTGGCTCATCGACAAGTACATGCGGCCCGCCCGCTTCGGTGTCGTCAAGGGTGAGAAGAAGGAGGCGGCTAAGAAATGAAATTCGATCCCAAGTTTATCGTCAAGGTTGCCGGCACTCTGACCGTGATCTCCCTGGTCACCGCTGCCGTGCTGGGCGGCGTCAACGCCGTCACCAAGGACCCCATCGCGGCCATCAACGCCGAGAAGACCCAGCAGGCCATGGCCGCCGTGGTCTCCGACCCCACCGCGTTCCAGGCTGTGGAGTCCATTCCCCAGGAGGCTATGGACGCTGCCACTTCCTACGGCGGCACCCTCACCGAGCTCTATGACGGTCAGGGCACCGGCTACGTCATGAAGGTCGTGGCCAGCGGTTCCCAGGGCAGCATCGAGATGATGGTGGGCATTGACGCCGACAATGCTGTCACCGGCGTGTCCATCGTCGACCACTCCGAGACCTCCGGTATCGGTACCAAGGTCATGAACAACGATGCACTGCCCAGCGGCACCGGTGTGCTGGATCAGTTCAAGGGCATGAGCCACGCTGACGGCGATCTGGAAGTGGGCAAGAACGTGGATGCCATCTCCGGCGCCACCGTCTCCTCCAAGGGTGTCACCACCGGCGTCAATGCCGCCCTGGCCGCCGCGGAAGCTCTGGGCTAAGAAAGGGGAAGTGAGCTATGAATTTCAAAAAACAATTAAAGGAAGGTCTCATTACCCAGAACCCGGTGCTGGTCCAGCTGCTGGGCATGTGCTCCACCATGGCCATCACCACTTCCATCATGAACGGCCTGGGCATGGGCGTTTCCGTTCTGATCATCCTGACGCTGTCCAACATCTTTATCGCCCTGCTGCGTAAGATCATCCCCAATGAGGTTCGTATCGCCTGCTTCATCGTCGTGATCGCCGGCTTCGTGACCTGCGTGGATCTGCTGCTGCAGGCCTTCGTTCCCTCCATCGCCGCGTCTCTGGGTGTGTTTATCCCCCTGATCGTGGTCAACTGCATCATCCTGGCCCGTGCCGAGAGCTTTGCCTCCAAGAACACCGTGGCCGCCTCTGCCGTGGACGGTATCTGCCAGGGCATCGGCTACACCATCGTGCTGCTGATCATGTCCGCTTTCCGCGAGCTGTTCGGCAACGGCACCCTGGCCGGGATCCAGATCCTGCCTGAGTCCTACACCCCTGCCCTTCTGCTGGTGCTGCCTGTGGGCGGCTTCCTGTGCCTGGGCGTGCTCATTGCTGTCATGCAGTGGGCGCTGGCAAAATCCGCTGCGAAAAAGGAGGGCAAATAAGATATGAGCATCACAACTTTGCTTGCTATCTCCCTGGGTGCCATCCTCACCAATAACTTCATCTTCTCCCAGTTCCTGGGCATCTGCCCCTTCCTGGGCGTGTCCAAGAAGCTGGACACCGCCGTGGGCATGGGCGCCGCCGTGACCTTCGTTATGGGTCTGGCCTCCGCCTTCACCTGGGTGGTGAACAAGTTCCTGCTGGTTCCCCTGGAGCTGGAGTACATGCAGACCGTGGCCTTCATCCTGGTCATCGCCGCCCTGGTGCAGTTCGTGGAGATGTTCCTGAAGAAGTCCATCCCCGCCCTGTACACCGCCCTGGGCGTATACCTGCCTCTGATCACCACCAACTGCGCCGTGCTGGGCGTGGCTCTGCTGAACATCCAGAACAACTACGGCTTCATCGAGTCCGTGGTCTATGGCATCACCGGCGGCCTGGGCTTCCTGCTGGCCATCGTGCTGTTTGCTGCTGTGCGTGAGAGCATCCAGTTCGCCGAAAATCCCAAGTGCTTTGATGGCTTCCCCATCGCGCTGGTCACCGCTGGCCTGATGGCTCTGGCCTTCATGGGCTTCAGCGGCCTGAAGGTCTGGTAAGGAGGAGAGGATCTTATGAATATCGTATTCGCTGTGGTGGTGCTGGGTGCCCTGGCCCTGGTCTTCGGCCTGGTGCTGGCCATCGCCGCCAAGGTTTTTGAGGTCAAGGTGGATCCTCGCCTGCCCGAGATCACCGAGTGCCTGGCCGGCGCCAACTGCGGCGGCTGCGGCTATCCCGGCTGCGCCGGCTGCGCTGAGGCCATTCTGGCCGGCAAGGCTCCCGTCAACGCCTGCGCCCCTGCCGGCGCTGAGGCTGCCAAGAAGATCGCCGCCATCATGGGCGTGGAGGCCGTGGAGGGCGAGCCCAAGGTGGCTTATGTCCGCTGCAACGGCGGCACCAACGCCAAGAAGAGATTCGAGTATCGCGGCGTCAACGACTGCATCGCCGCCACCAAGGTGGCTGCCGGTCCTCTGGACTGCGCCTTCGGCTGCCTGGGCTTTGGCACCTGCGTCAAGGCCTGCCAGTTCGGCGCCATGACCATCGGCCCCAACGGCGCCGCCGTTGTGGACCCTGAGAAGTGCACCGACTGCATGGCCTGCGCTTCCGTCTGCCCCCGCCACCTGATCGTGGAGGTCCCCAAGTCCAAGAAGGTCCACGTGGCCTGCGCCAACCAGGACAAGGGCAAGGCCGCCATGGAGGTCTGCTCCAACTCCTGCATCGGCTGCGGCCTGTGCCAGAAGGAGTGCAAGAAGGACGCCATCCATGTGGTCAATGGCGTGGCCGTCATCGACTACGACAAGTGCGTGGGCTGCAAGCTCTGCACCAAGATCTGCCCCAGAGACGCCATCTTCCCCGTGGCTACCGCCGAGGAGAAGGAGAAATACAAGGCCATCAAGAAGGCCCAGGCCGAGAAGGCCAAGGCTGCTGCCGAGGCCAAGGCTGCCGAGGAGGCTCCTGCCAAGTAAGGCATACCCCGTACATCCCCAAGGGAGACGGACCCATCCGGGCCCGTCTCCTCTTTTTTTGCCCGCCGCCGGAAAGGGAAACGGAAGGCGTCCGGGACGAAAGCGAAACGGGAGGGCCGGGGAGAACGGAAAAGGGGAGGCGGCATGGCGCCCAAAAAGGCAGACCGGAGCGGGGGAAAATTTTCCTTGCAATTTCCCGCCCGGGGCGTATAATGTGTCTATTGAATCCGCCGCCAAAGGCGGATCTGCGCGGCGCAGGCCGCAAATTGCGCAAGAACAAGGCAGAGTAGAAGGACACGTGTGACGCCCGCAAGGGCCAGTGCCGGTGAGACGGGGAGTTGTTCGCCGGACGAAAGGAGTCGCTTCCGCAGTGTGTCCTTCGCATCCCGCTGCCGCATATGGGAATCGCGCCATAGCCTTCCTCTGTGCGGTGCTCCGGTCACGGACTGCCGAATTTTGCAGAAGGAAGGTATTTTTATGTCCAAACCCCTTGCAGCTGTCAAACCCCGTCCCCGCTTTGGTATCCGAGCCCTGTGCCGGATCGCCGTCATGACCGCCCTGTACCTGCCCCTGGCCCGGCTGGCTATCGAGATCGGCACCGTCAAGCTCTCTCTGGGCTCGTTGCCGGTGACGGTGCTGGCTCTGCTCACCGGCCCGGTGGAGGCTGCCCTGGCGGCAGCGCTGGGCGAGCTGCTCAAGCAGATGCTCACCTACGGTTTTACCGCCACCACCCTTTTGTGGATCATCCCCCCTGCCCTGCGGGGCCTTTTGATCGGCCTGGCCGCCGCCCGCCTCTGGCGCACGGAGCGGCCCCTGGAGGAGAGGCCTGTGCGGTGCTATGCCGTGGGCATGGGCGCCGCCGTGGTCACCACCGTGGCCAACTGCCTGCCGCTGTGGCTGGACAGCGTCATCTATGACTACTACTTCCCCGGCTATATCCTGGGCAGCCTGGTGGCCCGGCTGGGAGTGGGCATCGCCACGGCGCTGATCGTGGCCATCCTTGCCATGTCCGTGGTGCCCGCTCTGCGGCGCCAGGGCCTGGGCCGGGAGGTGCGGCCATGACGGGCAGCGAAGCCATCGCATACATCCACTCCTTCCACTGGCAGAGCCACGCCCCGGGCCTGGCGCGCATCCGCGCCCTGCTGGCGGCCCTGGGCGACCCGCAAAGGCAGCTAAAATTCGTCCACGTGGCCGGCACCAACGGCAAGGGCAGCACCTGCGCCTGCCTTGCCTCGGTGCTCCAGGCCTCCGGCTGTCGGGTGGGGCTCAACACCTCCCCCTATCTGGTGCGCTTCCACGAGCGCATCCAGGTGGACGGCGTGCCCATCTCCGACGAGGAGCTGGGGGAGCTGACGGAGGAGGTCCGGCCGGCGGCGGAGGCCATGGCCGAGCATCCCACGGAGTTCGAGCTCATCACCGCCCTGGCCATGGTGTACTTCCTGCGGAAACAGTGCGACATCGTGGTGCTGGAGGTGGGCCTGGGCGGCGCCCTGGACGCCTCCAACATCATCGACGTGCCGGAGGCGGCGGTGCTGGCGGCCATGGGCATGGACCATGTGCGGGAGCTGGGCCCCACTCTGACCGACATCGCCCGGGCCAAGGCGGGCATCATCAAGCCCGGCGGCGATGTGGTCAGCTACGGCGGGGCGCCGGAGGCGGACCAGGTGTTCCGCCAGGTGTGCCGACAGCAGGGAGCCCATCTCACAGAGGTGGACTTCTCCCGGCTGCGGCTGGAGGAGTCGGACCTGAGCGGCAGCCGCTTTGATTTCGGGGACCTGAAGGGGCTGTACCTGCCTCTGGCGGGCAGCTATCAGCCCAAAAACGCCGCCCTGGCCCTAACCACCCTGGAGGTGCTCCGGCGCAAGGGCTGGCCGGTGACGGAGGAGAGCATCCGCCGGGGACTTGCCTCCGTCCGGTGGCCCGGACGGTTCCAGCTGCTGCGGCGGGACCCGGCGGTGGTGCTGGACGGAGCCCACAACCCCCACGGCATGGCCGCCACGGCCCGGAGCCTGGAGGCCGCATTCCCTCAGGGCGGCGTGGAGTTCGTCCTGGGCATCATGGCCGACAAGGACGTGGACCGGATGCTGACGCCCCTGCTGCCTCTGGCGGACCGGTTCTTCACCCTCCGGCCCGACAATCCCCGGGCCATGGAGGCCTCGGAGCTGGCCCGGCGGCTGACGGCCCTGGGGGCCCGGGCCCAGGCCTGCGCCTCCGTGGAGGAGGCCGTGGAGGCCGCCCTGGCGGCGGCAGGCCACGACGGGGCCGTGTGCGCCCTGGGGTCCCTCTATCTCTCCGCCGCCGTGCAGCAGGCGGTGGCGGACTGGACCAGCCGCCATACCATATAAAAACAGGACGAGAGCCCTCTGCCATACAGGCGGAGGGCTCTTTTTCTGTCCCCACTCCCCCTTTCCAGGTCCCCATAATGGAAAGTTCAAAAACCCGCCGCGGTTTGTTTACAATTTGTTTATATCCATCCATTGACAAGAAATGGGGCCGGTGGTAAACTTGCTTTAGCACTCAGGGAAAGAGAGTGCTAAAGCAAAGAGAGGAGACCACTGTGGAACTGAGCGACCGGAAAAAGCAAATACTGAAGCTGGTCGTGGAGGACTACGTGGACAGCGCCGAGCCTGTGGGCTCCAAGGTCATCGCCCAGCAGATGGGCGGCAGCGTCAGCTCCGCCACCATCCGCAACGAGCTGGCGGACCTGGTGGAGCAGGGCTATCTGGAGCAGCCCCACACCTCCGCCGGACGCATCCCCTCTCCCAAGGGCTATCGGCTCTATGTCAACGAGCTGATGGAAAAGCACCGCCTTTCCCTGGAGGAGACCCGGGAGATCAACCGGGGACTGCAGATGAAGATGCAGGAGCTGGACCGGATGATCACCCAGGCGGGCCAGCTGCTGTCCTCCTTTGAAGGCTATCCGGCCTATGTGGCCGCCGCCGGAAAGGGTTCGGTCCGGGTCAAGCGGTTCGAGCTGCTGCCGGTGGACGAGAGCGGCTGCATTCTGGTGCTGATGACCAACGACGAGCGGGTCAAGTCCCAGCTGCTGCATCTGCAGCTGAAGGTCCCCGGCGAGAAGCTGCCGGTGATGACGGGGCTTTTGAACAACCACTTCGCCGGCATCACTGCCGAGGAGATGAACCGCCGGCTCATGGACGTGTCGGAGCAGTTGGCTCCGGCCATGTTTTTGCTCCTGTCCCAGATCGTGAGCTACACCACCCAGGTGCTGGAGGAGGCGGGCCGGAAAGAGGTCCGTACCGTAGGCGCCTCTCAGCTTTTGAAGCTGCCGGAGTTCCGGGACGCTGACAAGGCCCATCAGCTCATGAGCTTCCTGGCCGAGGAGAAGGAGGCCCTGCCCGCACCGGATGAGCAGAGCGCCATGAAGATCCTCATTGGGCCGGAGAACGTCAGCGAGGCCTTGCAGGACACCAGTGTGGTGGTGGCCAGCTACGACATCGGAGACAATATGCGGGGCCTCATCGGTGTGGTGGGACCCACCAGAATGGACTATGCCGCTGTGGCGGCCCGGCTGAGCTGCTTTGCCGACGGATTGACGAGAATGTTCGGCAAGCGGGAGCCCGGCGAGCTGCCGCCAGGCGAGGAACACGAAGAATAGAGCTTCCCTCCGGAACCGCCGGAGCAGGAGCCATCAATACGAAAGGAATGGACGCAGGCTATGAACGAGCAAGAGGAAAAGGTCACGCCCGAGGCCCAGGAGCCGCAGGAACCCCAGACGGAGAAAGCGCCGGAGGAGGCCTCCCAGGCCCAGGCCCAGAGCACCGAGGAAAAGACCGAACCCCAGGTGGAGAAAAAGGCCGGCAAGAAGAAAAAGGAGAAGGGCTACACCCTCACCGCCGAGCAGATGGAAAAGATGGAGCAGGCCGCGGCCCAGCTGGAATCCGTCAAGGACCAGTACACCCGCCTGGCTGCCGAATATGACAACTACCGCAAGCGCACCGCACGGGAAAAGGAAAACCTCTACGAGGACGCCAAGATGGAGACCATTAAGAGCTTCCTGGCGGTATATGACAATCTGGAGCGGGCGGTGGCCGCCTGCGCCGGAGAGGACCCGGACGCCCCCCACCGCAAGGGCCTGGAGATGATCTTCCACCAGTTTGAGGAGATCCTCACGGGACTGGGCGTCACGGAGATCGAGGCCCAGGGCCAGCCCTTCGACCCGGAGAAGCACAACGCCGTCATGCACATTGACGACGAGAATCTGGGGGAGAACGTGGTGTCCACCGTGTACCAGAAGGGCTTCGCGCTGGGGGAGAAGGTCCTCCGCTTCGCCACCGTTGTGGTGGCCAACTAAAGGGCGCGGATCACGCCCCTCACCAAATATGTTTATTATGATTTCAAAATCTTTCAATTAAATTGGAGGCAATTTTTATGTCCAAAGTTATCGGAATCGATTTAGGTACCACCAACTCCTGCGTGGCTGTGATGGAGGGCGGCGAAGCCGTCGTCATCCCCAACGCTGAGGGCAACCGCACCACTCCGTCTGTGGTGGCATTCTCCAAGACCGGCGAGCGCATGGTGGGCCAGGTCGCTAAGCGCCAGGCCATCACCAACCCCGACCGCACCATCTCCTCCATCAAGCGTGAGATGGGCTCCGACTACAAGGTCACCATCGACGGCAAGGCCTACACCCCCCAGGAGATCAGCGCCATGATCCTGCAGAAGCTGAAGGCCGACGCTGAGGCCTATCTGGGCTCTCCTGTCACTGAGGCCGTCATCACCGTTCCCGCCTACTTCACCGACTCCCAGCGTCAGGCTACCAAGGACGCCGGCAAGATCGCAGGCCTGGATGTCAAGCGGATCATCAACGAGCCCACTGCCGCGGCTCTGGCCTACGGCGTGGATAAGGAAGCGGCCCAGAAGGTCATGGTCTACGACCTGGGCGGCGGCACCTTCGATGTGTCCATCCTGGAGATCGATGACGGCGTCATCGAGGTTCTGGCCACTGCCGGCAACAACCGTCTGGGCGGCGACGACTTCGATGAGTGCATCATGAAGTATCTGGTCAGCGAGTTCAAGCGCACCGACGGCGTGGACCTTTCCACCGACAAGGTGGCCATGCAGCGCCTGAAGGAGGCCGCCGAGAAGGCCAAGATCGAGCTCTCCGGCGTGGCTTCCACCAACATCAACCTGCCCTATATCACCGCCGACGCCACCGGCCCCAAGCATCTGGATGTGACCCTGACCCGTGCCAAGTTCAATGAGCTGACCGCTCACCTGGTGGAGGCCACCATGGGCCCCGTGCGTCAGGCCATGTCCGATGCCGGCCTCAACCCCTCTGACCTGTCCAAGGTGCTGCTGGTGGGCGGCTCCAGCCGTATCCCCGCCGTGCAGGAGGCCGTGAAGAACTTCACCGGCAACGATCCCTTCAAGGGCATCAACCCCGATGAGTGCGTGGCCATGGGCGCTGCCCTCCAGGCCGGCGTCCTCACCGGCGATGTCAAGGGCCTGCTGCTGCTGGATGTGACCCCCCTGTCCCTGGGCATTGAGACCATGGGCGGCGTGTTCACCAAGCTCATCGACCGCAACACCACCATCCCTGTGAAGAAGAGCCAGATCTTCTCCACCGCCGCCGACAACCAGACCAGCGTGGAGGTCAACGTCCTCCAGGGCGAGCGTGAGATGGCCGCTGCCAACAAGTCCCTGGGCCGCTTCCACCTGGACGGCATCGCTCCGGCCCGCCGGGGCGTGCCTCAGATCGAGGTGACCTTCGATATCGACGCCAACGGCATCGTCAACGTCTCCGCCAAGGATCTGGGCACCGGCAAGGAGCAGCACATCACCATCACCTCCTCCACCAACATGTCCAAGGAGGACATCGAGAAGGCTGTCAAGGAGGCCGAGCAGTATGCGGCCCAGGACAAGAAGCTCAAGGAAGAGGTTGAGGTCCGCAACCAGGCCGACCAGATGGTCTATCAGAGCGAAAAGACCCTCTCCGAGATGGGCGACAAGATCCCTGCCGACGACAAGGCCAAGGTCCAGGGCGGCATCGACAAGCTCAAGGAGACCCTGAAGGGCACCGACGTGGCCGCCATCAAGGCCGCCACCGAGGAGCTGACCCAGGCCTTCTACGCCGTCAGCGAGAAGCTCTACGCCCAGGCCAATCCCCAGGGCGCCCAGGGTGCTCAGGGCGGCGCTCAGGACGCCGGTGCTGCCGGCGCCGGCCAGCAGGGCCAGTACTATGACGCCGACTACAAGGTCGTGGACGACGACGATAAGAACAAGCAGTAAAGCAATGCGGGCGCCCAATGGGACGGGGAGCGATCCCCGCCCCATTGAGGGCCCTTTGGGCCAATTAGGGACTAGGAATGGGGAGTCAGGGAGAGGCTCCCGCCGGGAGGCCCCCGCGCCCGTTCCCTATTCCTAATTTCTAATTTTCCCGCTGATCTGAGCACATGGATAGAGGAGTACGTTATGGCAGAACAAAAACGCGATTATTATGACGTCCTGGGCGTGTCCAAGAGCGCGTCCGAGGCCGAGATCAAAAAAGCATATCGAAAGCTGGCCAAGGAGAACCACCCGGACCTGCACCCCGGGGACAAGGAGGCCGAGGCCCGGTTCAAGGAGATCAACGAGGCCTATGAGGTCCTCTCCGACGCGGACAAGAAGGCCCGCTATGACCAGTTCGGCCACGCCGGCGTGGACCCCAACTTCGGGGCCGGCGGCGGCTACGGCGGCTATGGCGGTGGCGGCTTCGACTTCGGGGACCTGGGGGACCTGTTCGGGTCCTTCTTCGGCGGCGGCTTCGGCGGCCGCCAGCAGGCCAACCCCAACGCCCCCCAGCGGGGCGAGAGCGTGCGCATGTCCATCTCCATCGGCTTTGAAGAGGCGGCCTTTGGCTGCGAGAAGGCGGTGACGGTGGACCGCTACGAGGTCTGCGAGACCTGCCACGGCAACGGCTGTGAGCCGGGCACCACCCCGGAGATCTGCCCCGACTGCCACGGCACCGGCATGGTGCAGCAGCGGCGCCAGACCCCCATGGGCATCTTTGCCACCTCCGCCCCCTGCTCTCGCTGCGGCGGCAAGGGCAAGATCATCCACCAGCCCTGCAAGGACTGCCACGGCACCGGTCAGATCCGCCGGCGCAAGACCATCCAGGTTTCCATCCCCGCGGGCATCGACAACGGCCAGACCATCTCCATCCGGGGCCAGGGCCACGCCGGCCGCAACGGCGGCCAGAGCGGCGATCTGCTCATCACCGTCACCGTACGGCCCCATGAGCTGTTCCGCCGGGAGGGCACGTCGGTGCTGTGTGAGGCACCCATCACCTTCGCCCAGGCTGTACTGGGCGCGGAGCTGGAGATCCCCACCATCGACGGCAAGGTCAAGTACACCCTGCCCGAGGGCACCCAGTCCGGCACCACCTTCCGCCTGAAGGGCAAGGGCATCCCCGCCCTCAACGGCCGGGGCCGGGGCGACCAGTACGTCACCGTGTATATCGAGACGCCCAAGAACCTGACCCGGGAGCAGAAGGAAGCCTTGAAGAAATTCAGCGAGGCCATGGGCGAGGAGACCAACGAACACTACGAGCAGAGAAAGAACTTCTTCAAGAAGTTCAAGAAATAAGCCATGTACCTGGCTGACTATCACGTCCACTCCGCTGTGTCCCCGGACTGCTCCGTGGCCATGAGCGACATGGCCGCGGCGGCCTTCGCCGCAGGGATGCAGGAGGTGGCCTTCACCGACCACCTGGGCATGGGACGCTGGGACTGTGCCCCACTGCCGCCGGACCACGACTGGGGCCCCGCCCGAGAGGCCCTGGCCTTGGCCCGGGCGGACTGGGACGGACGATTGACGCTGCGCCTGGGGGTGGAGTTGGGAGAGGTCTCCCGGGCTCCCGCCCTGGCGGAGCGCTTTTTGGCTTCGGCGCCGGACCTGGACTTCGTCATCGCTTCGGTCCATGGCCTGCCGGCGTATCAGTGGCGGGACCTGGCGCTGATCCAGGAGAAGGACGAGGCGGAGTGCCGCCGGGAGATTGCCCTATATCTCGATCAGGTGCGTCAGACTGCCCTGTGGGGCCGCTTTTCCGTCCTGGGCCACCTGACGCTGCCCCTGCGGTATATGAACGAGCGCCGGGGCTTTCACGCCACCTTCGACGGCTTTGAGGAGGAGATGGAGGAGATCTTCCGCATCCTCATCCGCCAGGGCCGGGGCATCGAGGTCAACACCAACCGAGGCCACCAGCCCCTGCCGGGGGAGAAATGGCTGCGGATGTACCGCGATTTGGGTGGCGAGATCGTCACCCTGGGCTCCGACGCCCACGCCACCCGGCAGGTGGGCTGTGCCATCCGGGAGGGACAGGCCCTGCTGCGCCGGTGCGGCTTTTCCCGGTTCTGCACCTTCCAGGGGATGGAACCAGTGTGGCATGCACTGTGATTTTTGTTGCATATGTGATTGTTTTGCGATAAAATAACACTGTATTTTCCACCTGGCTTCGCCGGGAATCCAAAATAAAGGAGCACCACCATGAAGATCGCGTTAGGTTCTGACCACGGCGGCTACGCCCTCAAGTGCGACATCATCCAGCTGCTGGAAAAGCTGGGCTATGAGTATGAGGACTTCGGCTGCTATTCCACCGACAGCTGTGACTATCCCATCTTCGGCGAGGCGGCCGCCCGGGCCGTGGCCGAGGGCAAATGTGACAGAGGCATCGTCATCTGCACCACCGGCATCGGCATCTCCATCGCCGCCAACAAGGTCAAGGGCATCCGCTGCGCCCACTGCGCCGACTCTCTGGAGGCGGAGATGACCCGCCGCCACAACGACGCCAACATGATGGCCATCGGCGCCGGCTTCACCGGAAAGAACCTGGCTGAGCGCATGGTGGAGGTCTTTTTGACCACCGAGTTTGAAGGCGGCCGCCA
Organism: uncultured Oscillospiraceae bacterium; assembly: GCA_902478785.1. GTDB lineage: Bacteria > Bacillota > Clostridia > Oscillospirales > Oscillospiraceae > Oscillibacter. Next base: position 69,778 of record CABSMJ010000005.1, on the reverse strand, counting down.
TGCCCGCCGGGTGGCTCAGCTGGACGCCATCCAGGGCTAAAGCAGACAGGGGGAGCTGAGGCTCCCCAGCGGACAAGAGAGGAGGCGGCCTATGGCCGGCGCCAGAGGGTATCAAAATTACCGGGGGCGGACGCCCCTTTGGAAAAAGCTGCTGGCAGTGGTGCTGGTGCTGGTCATTCTGGCCGCGGCAGTGTTCCTCTTCCTGCAAAAATATCTGGTCTACGACGACAGGGGCCAAGTGCGGCTGGACCTGCCCTGGCAGCAGGAGGAGACCACGCCTCCCAGCAGCGGCGCGTCCTCCGACGAGAAGGGCGGCGAGACTGACCTGGTGATTCAGGAGCCGGAACGGACGCAGGTCCGGGCCGTGCTGCTTTCCGGGGACAGCAGCGGCTGGGCACAGCAGGTGACCCAGGCCAAGGCCCAGGGGGCCAATGCCTTTGCCGTCACCGTGAAGGACTCCGACGGCTCCCTCCACTATCTGTCCCAGACGGGACAGAGCGTCGACACCCTCAGCAATGACGCCCAGGCCTCCGACGGGGCCATCCGCTCCCTGCTGACGGAGGAGGACGTCTACGCCGTGGCTCGGGTGAGCTGCTTCCGGGATAGCCTCCAGGCCCGCAGCGCCGTGGAGGAGATGGGCCTGAAGAACACCGGCGGCTATATCTTCTACGACGGGAACAACGAGAACTGGCTGGACCCGGCCAAGGAGGCCGCCCGGACCTATCTGTGTGAGATCATCCAGGAGTGTGCAGACCTGGGCTTTGACGAGATATTGCTGACGGACGTGGGCTATCCCACCGTGGGCAAGCTCAACAAGGTGGACGACGGCGGCGCCGACCGTGCTGCTACGCTGGCCACCTTCCTGAAGGAGGCTGCCGCCGCAGTGCCGGAGGGCGTGAAGCTGTCCGTGGAGCTGCCGGCGGAGACCATCTCCGGCACCGACACGGAGACCCAGGGCCTGACCCTGACTGCCGCCGCAGAGTACGCGGACGCGGTGTATGCCGCCGTCTCGCCGGAGGAGGCTGCCGCCCTGACGGAGACCGTCAAGACCGCCGGCTGCGCCTTTGTGCCGGAGCTGACCGCCTCCGATGACCGGACGGGTCTGGAAGAGTGGCTGCTCCTGTCCTGAGAAAAAACTGTCAAAAGAATGAAAAGGACGCCCCTTTCGGGCGTCCTTTTTTCGTTTCCTTTGGGGTGGAGGTGGGGGATTGCACAAGAGGGGCGTTTGTTAAGAACAGGGAATTTTGCGGTTTTGCTCTTGTGAGGTGCGGGGAAGTCTGCTACAATCTTTCCCATGAGGTAGGACGGGAGGGATGCTGCACAGGCGGCATCCCTCTTTGCAGATACCCAAAGACCGGAGCCCGCAGGCCCGGAGGAAAAGGAGGAAAACAGATGAAACAGATCATCAAGTGCGGCAGAGTGTTCACGGCCACCGATGAGTCGGTCCGCGAGAACATGGCTGTCGCAGTGGAGGACGGCAAGATCACTGCCGTAGTCCCCATGCAGGAGGCGGATCTGACGGGAGCGGAGGTCATCGACCTTTCCGACAAGTTCGTCATGCCCGGCCTCATTGACGCCCATGTGCACACCAACCTCTCCGGCGATCCCAGCATCCTGCACCTGTTCGCCGACGGCAGCGAGGGCGCTTTGACCATTACCAGCATCAAAAACGCCCAGGCCGACCTGATGGCCGGTTTCACCTCCATCCGGGATGAGGGCGCTTTCCGGTTCACCGACGTGGCTGTTCGTGACGCCATCGACAGGGGACTCATCGCCGGCCCCCGGATGCTGGTCTCCGGCGAGGCCCTCACCGGTACCGGCGGCCACGCCGACTCCCACATGGCTCCCTATGTCACCGGCGACACCGCCCTGGGCGTCATCATCAACAGCGCCGACCAGGGCCGCAAGGCCGCCCGCCGCAATTTCAAGTACGGCGCCGACCAGCTTAAGATCATGGCCACCGGCGGCGTCATGAGCATGGGCGACGACCCCAAGTGCAGCGAGCTGTCCTTGGAGGAGATGAAGGCCATCATCGACGTGGCCAAGGCCCGGGGCCGCATCACCTCCGCTCACGCCCACGGCAGCGACGGCATCAAGATCGCCGTCCGGGCCGGCATCACCTCCATCGAGCACGGTATGCTCATGGACGACGAGTGCGTGGAGCTCATGGCCGCCCACGGCACCTATCTGGTGCCCACCATCATTGCCGCCAAGGCCATTATCGACAACGGCGTGGCCGCGGGCCTGGCGCCCTGGATGGTGGAAAAGACCGAGCTGGTATTCGCCGGCCACAAGGACAATCTGCGCAAGTGCCGTGAGGCCGGCGTGAAGATCGCCTTCGGCACCGACGCGGGCACCAGCTTCAGCTTCCACGGCGCCCAGACCGTGGAGTTCGGATTGATGGTGGACTTCGGCTTCACCCCGGCCCAGACCCTGGTGGCCGCCACCCGTACCAACGCCGAGATGATGCGCTGGAGCGACAGGGTGGGTACCCTGGAGGCCGGCAAACTGGCGGACATCGTGGCCTTCGACCGCAGCCCGCTGGAGGACATTCAGGTGATGAATCAGGTCTCCTTCGTCATGAAGGACGGCGTGGTGTGCAAAAAAGACGGCGTGCCCTGCGTCACGCTGCAGTAAAGGGGGAGAGAAGCCATGAAACAGGTTTTGAAATGCGGCCAGCTGTTCCTGGCCCAGGAAAAGCGCTTTGCCGCCGACCAGAACGTCTATGTGGAGGACGGACGCATCACCGAGGTCAGCACCGGACCGGTCAAGGAAGGCTGGGAGGTGGTGGACCTGGGCGGGAAGTACGTCCTGCCCGGCCTCATTGACGGCCACATCCACAGCAACCTCTCCGGCGGCCCCAACGATATGCTCCGCTTCGGCCAGATGTCCGTGCCGGAGTTCACCGTGGTGAGTCTGGTGAACGTCCAGGCGGACCTGATGGCCGGCTTCACCACCGTCCGGGACGAGGGCGCCATCGCCTTCACCGACGTGGCGGTGAAGAACGCCATCAACCGGGGTCAGACCTGGGGCCCCCGGATGTTTGTCTCCGGCCCTGCCCTGTCCCCCACCGGCGGCCACGCCGACACCCACTTCCCTCTCTACATGGAGCAGACCGAGGGTATGGGCCTGCTGTGCGACTCCCCCGATGAGTGCCGAGCCGCCGGGCGCTATGCTATGAAGTACGGCGCCGACCAGCTCAAGATCATGTCCACCGGCGGCGTCATGACCAAGGGCGACGACGTGGGCGCCCCGGCCTTTACCCTGGAAGAGCTTCAGGCCATCGTGGACCTGGCCAACAGCCGGGGCCGCATTACCTCCGCCCACGCCCACGCCGGCGACGGCATCAAGCTGGCCGTCCGGGCTGGCGTCACCGTCATCGAGCACGCCACCATGGCCGACGAGGAGGCCCGGGAGATGATGCGCCAGGCGGGCACCTGGGTGGTGCCCACGCTGTCCCCGGGAGTGAGTATCCTGCGCTACGGCCCGGAGGCAGGACTGCCCGATTGGCTGGTGGAAAAGGACCGCGAGGTGGTCCAGACCCACGCCAGCAACGTGAAAAAGTTCTTCGAGATGGGCATTCCCATGGCCTTCGGCACCGACTGCGGTACCTCCTTCAACTACCACGGCAAGCAGGCCTACGAGTTCCAGCTCCTGCATCAGGCGGGCATCCCCGCCGCCGAGACGTTGGCCATGGCTACCATCAACGCCGCCAAGATGATGCGGATGGACGACAAAGTGGGCTCCGTGGAGGCGGGCAAGCTGGCCGACATCGTGGCTGTGGACGCCGACCCCATCGCCGATCTGAGCGTGATGATGAACGTGAGCTTCGTCATGAAGGACGGCAAGATCTACAAGCAGTAAGCTCCCTTTGGGGAAGAGAAAAAAGGACGCCTGCGGGCGTCCTTTTTTTGCGCTTTTCTGGCCCTCACCCCTCCAGCAGCTCCGTCAATAGCGCCACTGCCTCCTGGAGGTGCTCCCCCGTCAGCCCCGAGTAGTTCACCACCAGGGTGTGCGCATGCTCCGGCTGGGGACGGTCGGTGTACTCCGAGAGGAAGGAAAGGCGCAGCCCCAGGCCCTCCGCCCGGGCCTTCAGGGAGCCGTCGCTCTCCGCCGTGTCCAGGTGCATGAGGAAGTGGAGTCCGGCGCCGTGCTCCGTGATGAAAACGCGGCGGGAAAAGGGGCTGGAGCGGAAGGCCCGGAGCACCGCGCTGCGCTGGTCCCGGCAGAAGCGGCGCATCCGGCTCAGGTGCTTTTCATACCAGCCCCCGGCAATGAACTTGGCCAGGGTATACTGCTCAAAGGAGGGCACCGTGCAGGCGTAAAACCCCAGCTGCCGGCGGAAGCGTTCCAGCAGCTCCGGGGGCAGCACCATGTAGCTGATGCGCATGGAGGGGGCGATGGTCTGGGAGAAGGTGTTCATGTAGATCACCCGGCCCGCTTGGTCGATGCTCTGGAGGGTGGCGATGGGGTGGCCGTCAAAGCGGAACTCGCTGTCGTAGTCGTCCTCGATGATCCACCGCTGGCGCCCGGCCCAGCCCAGCAACTCATAGCGCCGGGCGATGGGGGTGACGATGCCGGTGGGATAGTGGTGGGAGGGGGAGATGTGGGCGGCCCGGGCCCCGGAGGCCACCAGCTCGGGGATCCGCAGTCCCTGCTCGTCCAGGCCCACCGGGCACACCGCCGCGCCGCAGGCCCGGTAGATCCGCCGCAACTTGGGATAGCCCGGGTCCTCCACCGCAAAGCCCAGCTCCGGCCCCAGCAGCTGGATCAGCAGCTGGTAGAGGTACTCGGTGCCCGCTCCCACCAGAATCTGCTCGGGAGAGACCGTCAGGCCCCGGTAGCTGTGGAGGTGGCCGGCGATGGCCCGGCGCAGTGCCTCCACCCCCTGGCTGGGGATGGGCTGGAGGAGATTGGTGTCCTCCTCCGAGAGCACCTGGCGCATGAGACGGGACCAGGTGGCGAAGGGGAACCGGGCCGGGTCCACCCGGTTGCTCTTCAGGTCCGCCCGGTAGGTCCGGGGCGGCGCCGCCTGGGGCAGGGGCGCCGCGGCCTCTTGCTCCCTGGCGGGAACGGGCTCCAGCCGGGCGGCGAAAAAGCCCCGCCGGGGCTCCGAGCGCACGTACCCCTCTGCCTCCAGCTGGGCGTAGGCGCTCTCCACCGTGATGACGCTCACCCGCAGGTGCTCCGCCAGGGCCCGCTTGGAGGGCAGCTTCTCCCCCGGCGGCAGGGCCCCGGAGCGGATGTCCTCCCGGATGCGGCGGTAGAGATATTCGTACAGGGGCGTCCCGCCCCGGTCCTCCATGTCGTATGTCAGCATGACGGCCTCCTGTCTGGCCTTATGGTTTTGGGAAAAATCTGGCCTTTCTGACCTGGTAAAATACACTTATTTTGGCACTTTCAATCATACCACAAAGGGATTAGAATGGCCATAGTGAAATGAACGGTCCTCCGACGGGACGGAAAGGTGCATTGTAGTATGAAGGAAAGAGCCATGATCCGCTCCATGGTCACCACGGCCATGCTGGCGGCATTGACCTACGCGGCCACGGTGGTGATCCGCATCCCCACACCGACTGGTGGTTATGTAAACTTAGGCGACGCGGTGGTGCTGCTCGCCGCCTTTTTGCTGGGGCCTGTGGGGGGCATGGTGGCCGGCGGCCTGGGCTCCGCCCTCAGTGATTTGATGGCGGGCTACATGGCCTGGGTCCCCGCCACGCTCATCATCAAGGGGGCCATGGGCCTGACGGCGGGGCTTTTGTACCGGCGCCTGGGCCACATCCGGGGCGGTATCGTCCTGGCGGCCCTGCCTGCCGAGTGCATCATGGTGCTGGGTTATTTTGGCTTTGAGGCGGCGCTGCTGGGCCAGGGCCTGGGGGCCGCCGTGGGTATCCCGGCCAACGTGGTCCAGGGGGTGTTCGGTCTGGCGGCGGGAACGCTGCTGACGCTGGCCCTGCGCCGCAACGAATACATCCGCCGGGTCTATCCGGCTCTCTAAAAGACGGACGAAAAAGCCGCCCTTCTCCCTTGGGAGAAGGGCGGCTTTTGTGTTTTTCGCAAAATACAAAGGAAGTTTTTTCCTCCCGTGCACAAAAGAGAGCACGGGGGAGGAAAAAGAGGTGTATCATCAGGGCAGTTCCAGGTCGAAGCGCTGGCCCGGGGACGGGGCGTCCTCCAGGGGAGCGGCCAGGTCCGGGTGGTCGTGGCGGAACCGCTCCACCACCTCCGGGTGGTCCCAGAAGTGCATGGGCCACACCCGGTCCACCTGGGCGTGGGTGAGAAGCCAGGCGAGCCCCAGGTCGTAGGAGCCCTCCTGCCGGGGGTCCAGGGGGGCAAAGGCCAGGTCCAGGTGCCGGCCCTCCAACGGGGCGGCAAAGCGGGGGAAGTGGAGGGCCATGCTGCGGTTCCACTCCTCCGACTCCCCGGGCCAGTCCCACCAGTTCAGGTCCCCGGCGTGGTACACCGTGCGGCCCTGGTAGGTCAGAAGGAAGGCCACCCCCTCGTCGGTGGAGGGCAGGGCCTCCACATGGAGTAGCCCGCCGGGCAGGGTAAGGTCCAGACTCCCGCGCCGGCGCAGGTGGTGGATCCTGGCCTCCGGCGATGCCCCCCAGCGGCTCAGGTTCCGGGGCGTGGGGCGCAGGTCCGAGCCCAGCAGGTACTGGACGTTCGGGTGGTCCAGGGCAAAGATGGCGGGGTTGAAGTGGTCGTGGTGGCGGTGGCTCACAAAGACCAGCAGGGGCTTGGTCTTGTCCAGGGCCGGCAGCTCCCCGGTCCACCAGTCAAAGAGCCAGGCGCACTCCGGCCATTCCAGCAAAAACCCGGAGTGCCCCAGGTAGGTCAGGCGGGCCCTCACAGGAAGCGGACGGCGGTGCCGTAGGCGATGACCTCGGCGGCGCCCTGCATCACCGACGAGGAGGCGTACCGCAGACCCACCACGGCGTCGGCCCCCAGGGCCTCCGCCGCGTCCACCATCCGCTTGGTGGCGATCTGCCGGGCCTCGTTGAGCATCTCGGTGTAGCCGGTGATCTCACCGCCCACCAGGGTCTTCATGCCGGCCATAAAGTCCCGGCCCAGGTTCTTGCTGTACACCACGGTGCCCTTGACCACGTCCAGGACCTCAAAGGCCTGGCCGGGAATGGTTTCAATACTGACGAGCTTCATCTTCTTCTCCTCCTTGGATTTCTTTCAGTCTCCCCCGCAGGCACACCACCAGGGGGAGCAGCAGCGCCGCCTGAGCGGCGGCCAGGATATAAAAAAGGGTGGACAGGAGGCCCGGGGAGAAATACCACCCCAGGGCCGCCTCCGCAGCCGCGATCAGCACCAGGCCCGCCCCGCTGACGAGGGCGGAGACCAGGGCGTTTCGGCGGCGTTGCCGGGCCAAGTCAGTACTTTTTGGCATCGTCCTCCTCCCCCCTTCCGATCTCCCGGATGCGCAGCACCAGGGCCACGGCCACCCCCAGGGCCACCGCTCCGGGAATGGCCACCAGCACCGCCAGCAGCGGCAGGGGCGGGGCGCCGTCCGGGTCTATGGAAAAGGCCCACAGCAGCAGCCAGATGCATCCGGCCATCAGCGCCACCATCAAAAGGGCCATCACCACCGGGGCAACATAGCGCCTCCGGCGGGTATCCTCCTTGTGCTTATCCATAAATCGGGTCCCCTCGCTTTCCATCTCCTCCAGGCGGTCCAAAAGGGCAGCGGCGTCCAGGTCCTCCAGAGGCTGGTCCTGGTCCTGCAGTGCGGCGCACACCTTCATGGCCGTCTCCAGGTCCCGCTGCTGCCGGGCCAGGGCGATGAGGTGCCGCCCCATGGCGCTGCCCAGGGTGCGGTCCCCCCGCTGCATCTTCCGGATCTCCTCCAAAGGCACTCCCAGCTTGCGCAGCAGCTTGATCCGCCGCAGCACCTCCACCTCCTCCGGGCCGTAGTCCCGGTAGCCGTTGGCGCTGTTGCGCCGGGGGCTCAGCAGCCCCTCGGACTCGTAAAAGCGGATGTTCTTCTTGGTGATGCCCACCAGGGCCTCCACTTCGTTGATCTTCAAAGGCCGTTTCACCTCCTGTTGCAGGACTATGATATACCCTCCACAAGGGGGAAGGTCAAGGGGAAATGGGAAAAAAGGCCGGGAAAAGGTGGGAATGTGGAAAAGGAAAAAATTTTTTTGCAAAAAAGGGCGAATATGCAGGAAATATGAATGGAAATGTGGAAAAGGATTTGATATAATCATGTGCTGAATCCAATTGGGCCACAGGCTGTGGAAAAAGGGAGGCGGAGCGGGATGTTCAAACGGGCCTATGTGGAAATCACCAACCGCTGCAACCTCCGCTGCGCCTTTTGTCCCGGCACCCGGCGGCCCCTTCGGGATATGACGGCGGAGGAGTTTTCCCGCATCGCGGACCGGCTGCGGCCGGCGGCGGAGTACCTCTACTTCCATGTGATGGGCGAGCCGCTGTGCCACCCGGAGCTGGAGAAGTTGCTGGCCATGGCGGCGGAAAAGGGCTTTCGCAGCTGCCTGACCACCAACGGGACCCTTTTGCCCCGGCGAGCCCAGACCCTCCTCCAGGCGGAGGGTCTCCACCGGCTCTCCGTCTCCCTCCACAGCTTTGAGGGAAACGACGGCGCCGGGCAGCAGATGGAGGCCTATCTCCAGGGGGTGTGGGATGTGTGCCGCCCCCTGGCGGAGCGGGGCGTCATCTGCGTGCTGCGGCTGTGGAACGAGGGAGGCCTGGAGGAGCGCAACCGGGAGATCATCGCCTTTTTGGAGGGGTGCACCGGGCAGCGGGAGGACCAGTGGCCCGCCCCCCGGAAGAACGCTAAAAGGCTGGCTCCGGGGCTCTTTTTGGAGCACGCCGCCCGCTTTGACTGGCCGGACCTGACGGCCCCGGAGCGGGGAACGGAGTTCTGCCTGGGCCTCCGGGACCAGATCGCCGTGCTCAGCGACGGCACGGTGGTGCCCTGCTGCCTGGACCACGAGGGGGACCTGGCACTGGGCAACCTGCTGGAGCAGGAGCTGGAGGAGATTTTGGCCTCTCCCCGGGCCCGGGCGCTGTACGACGGATTTTCCCGCCGCCGCCCTGCCGAGGAGCTGTGCCGCCGCTGCGGCTACGCCGCCCGGTTTGGCACCGGGAAGTGAAATGAGCTGTTTGCCTCCCGGCCGGAAAGGGCCGGAGGGAGATTCTTGAGGAAGGAAAATCATGGACGTGTGTGAGAACTGGATCGAGAAATATGCCGACATTGACTTCAAGGGCGGCCTTCCGGAGGTCTGGACCGACCGGGGCGGAGGCGTGCTGGAGGTCTGGTACGAGAACGGATATCTCATCGACGTGGGCTACAACCGGGACCTGGAGACCTATTTCGTCAGCCTCATCAAGGACGACGACTGGGCCGTGCCCGTGCGGACCATCGCCATCCGCAGCGAGCGGGAGCTGCCCCAGGCCATCCGCACGGCGGTGGACATCGCCGCCGGCTGAGGGCAGGCCATGGAACCGCTCAAACAACTGACGGAGCCGCTGCTTTCCTGGTACGGGGCCAACGCCCGGGACCTGCCCTGGCGCCGCAGCCCCGACGCCTATCGGGTCTGGGTCTCGGAGATCATGCTCCAGCAGACCAGGGTGGCCGCGGTGCTGGGCTACTACGCCCGCTTCCTGGAGGCCTTCCCCACGGTGGAAGCACTGGCAGCCGCCGACGAGGGGCAGCTGATGAAGCTCTGGGAGGGCCTGGGCTATTACAGCCGGGCCAGGAACCTCCAAAAGGCGGCCAGGGTGGTCACGGAGCAGCTGGGAGGCCGCTTTCCGGAGACCTACGAGGGCCTTATAGCCCTGCCGGGCATCGGGGACTACACCGCCGGGGCCATCCTCTCCATCGCCTTTGGTCAGCGTGTGCCGGCGGTGGACGGCAACGTGCTGCGCCTGGCCGCCCGGATCACCGGCAGCCGGGCGGACGTGACGGACATGAAGGTGCGCCGGGCGTTCCGGGCTCAGGTGCTGGAGGCCATGCCGGAGGCAAAGCGCAGCGGCGCCTACAACCAGGCGCTGATGGACCTGGGGGCTACGGTGTGTCTGCCCAATGGCGAGCCCCTTTGTGAAAGCTGCCCGGCCAGGGACTTCTGCGTGGGCCATCTGACGGGTTGCGCCCGGGAGCTGCCCGTCCGGGCCCCCAAGCGCAAGCGCCGGGTGGAGGAGCGGACAGTGCTGGTGCTCCTCTCCCCCGACGGCGTGGCGCTGCGCCGCCGGCCTGACACGGGGCTGCTGGCGGGGCTGTGGGAGTTTCCCAATGTGGAGGGGAAGCTGGACGAGGCCGCTGCCGGGGCCCTAGCGGAGCAGTGGGGACTGGAGATCAAAAATTGGTGCCGGCGGGTCACCGCACGGCACATTTTTACCCATGTGGAGTGGCATATGACCGGCTATGTGCTTCATGTTCAGGGCCGTGGGCCGGAGGACTTCGTCTGGGCCCGGGGAGAGGCACTGGCGTCTCTGGCGGTGCCCTCGGCCTTTGCCCGCTTCCTGGCCGAGGCCCGGGAGGAGCTCCAGGGGCAGCAGTGAGAACAGGAGAGAGAAGATGGCACAGCTTTATTTCAAATACGGAGCCATGGGCTCCAGCAAGACCGCCAATGCCCTGATGGCCCGCTTCAACTATGAGGAGCGGGGCCAGAAGGCGCTGATGGTCAAGCCCCAGGTGGACATCCGGGACGGGGACCACATGGTCCACTCCCGCATCGGCCTGACCTATCCCTGCCTCTATTTCCACGAGATGCGGGCCCTGCCGGAGGCAGAGCTGAAGCAGTACGCCTGCGTCATCGTGGACGAGGCCCAGTTCCTCACCCAGGAGGAGGTCATGTTCCTGGTCCACCTGGTGGACGAGGAGAACATCCCGGTCATGTGCTACGGCCTGCGGGCGGACTTCAAGGGGGACCTGTTCCCCGGCAGCGAGGCGCTGCTGATCATGGCCGACAAGATCGAGGAGGTCAAGACCGTGTGCTGGTGCGGCAAGAAGGCCACCTTCAACGCCCGGTTCGACGAAAACGGCAAGGTGCTCAAGGAGGGCGAGCAGGTGGTGCTGGGGGCCAACGACCGCTACACCAGTTTGTGCCGCAAGCACTGGATGGCCGGGGACCTGGGGCCGGACTTTGCCATCGAAAAGGGGCCGGGTCATGATCTGTAATCTCTGCCCCCGCCGCTGCGGCGCGGAGCGGACGGAGGAGACAGGAGGCGGCGTGTGCGGCATGCCCGCCGGGCTGCGCCTGGCCCGGGCGGGGCTCCACTTCTGGGAGGAGCCCTGCATCAGCGGCACCCACGGCTCCGGAGCGGTGTTCTTCTCCGGCTGCTGCCTGCGGTGTTCCTTCTGCCAGAACCGGACCATCAGCGCCGGGGGCTTCGGAAAGGCCGTATCCGTGGAGCGGCTCCGGGAGATCTTCCAGGAGCTGGTGGCTCAGGGGGCCCACAACCTGAACCTGGTGACCCCCACCCACTTCACCCCCTGGATCCTGAAGGCACTGGACCCGGCCCCGCCGGTGCCGGTGGTGTGGAACTGCGGCGGCTATGAGCGTGTGGAGACCCTGCGGACCCTGGAGGGAAAGGTGCAGATCTACTTGCCGGACCTCAAGTACGCCCTGGAGGGGCCGGCGGCGGCCCTCAGCGCCGCGCCGGACTACTTCCCCGTGGCCCGGGAGGCCATTTTGGAGATGTACCGCCAGACGGGGCCCTATGAGATGGAGGACGGGCTTTTGAAAAAGGGCGTGGTGATCCGGCACCTGGTGCTGCCGGGCCAGCTGGAGAACACCCGACGGTGCATCGACTGGGTGGCCCAGACTTTCCGGCCCGGCCAGGTGCTCTTCTCCCTTATGGCCCAGTACACGCCCCAGCCCGGGGCCACCGGGCCCATGGCCCGGCACGTGACGCGGGCGGAGTATGCCGCGGCCGTTGCCTATATGGAAAACTGCGGCATCACCGACGGCTTCACCCAGGAGCGGACCTCCGCCCGGGAGGAGTACACCCCCGACTTCGACCTGACGGGGGTATGAAAGAGAAAAAAAGCCCGGTCCCTTTTGGGACCGGGCTCTTTTGCGGCATGGGGTGCCCTTACAGCAGGCCCTGGATCAGGATCACCAGGATGATGATGGGCAGGATGAACTGGAAGTAGGGCTTGAAGGCCCGGGACATCCTGAGTCCCCGGCCGGTGTTGGCCTCGGCGAGGTACTTGTCAAAGCCCCAGCCCCATTTGCTGACGCAGAACAGCAGGTAGATGAGGGACCCGATGGGCAGCAGCAGGTTGGAGACCAGGAAGTCTTCAATGTCCAGAATCTGGCCGCCGCCGGGGGCGTTGGGCAGCACCACGGAGAAGTACCACACATTGTAGCCCAGGACGCAGGGCAGGCTGGCGATGAGGATGAAGAGGCCGCAGGAGACGGTGGCCTTCTTCCGGGACCAGCCGAAGCTGTCCATGCAGTTGGCCATGATGTTTTCAAACACCGCCAGGACGGTGGTGAAGCTGGCGAAGGTCATGAACAGGAAAAACAGCGCGCCCCACACCCGGCCGCCGGCCATGTGGAGGAACACTCGGGGCAGCGTCATGAAGATCAGGGACGGGCCGCTGCCCGCCTCCACGCCGAAGGAAAAGCAGGCGGGGAAGATGATCATGCCGGACATGAAGGCCACGAAGGTGTCCAGGGCGCAGATGCGCACGGCCTCACCGGTGAGGGTGTGGTCCTTGGACATATAGCTGCCGAAGATCTCCATGGCGGCGATGCCCAGGCTCAACGTAAAGAAGGACTGGTTCATGGCGGCGGTGATGACCTTGCCCAGGCCCACCTCGGCGGCCCGCTGGAAGTCGGGCAGCAGGTAGAACTTCACACCCTCGGCGGCGCCGTCCAGAGTCAGGCTGTGACCTGCCAGCACCACAATCAGCACCAGCAGCGCCAGCATCATCCACTTGCTGATGCGCTCCAGGCCCTTCTGGAGGCCAAAGGAGCATACCAGGAAGCCCGCCAGGACGATGATGACCATAAAGACGGTCATCTCACCGGGGTTTGCCAGCATGGCGGAGAACACGCCGTCCACCGCCTCGTCGGCTACGCCGGTAAAGGCGCCGGAGGCGAACTTATAGAAGTAATCCAGCATCCAGCCGGCCACGGTGGTGTAGTACATCATCAAAAGGCAGCAGCCGATGATGCACACCCAGCCGTGGATGTGCCACTTGCTGCCCTTGGGCTCCAAGGCCTTGTAGCCCTCCACGGCGCTCTTGCCGCTGGCCCGGCCCACTGCCAGCTCCATGGTCAGCACCGGCACGCCCATGATGATCAAAAACAGCACATAGAACAGCACGAACACGCCGCCGCCGTTTTCCCCGGTCACATAGGGGAACTTCCACACGTTGCCGATGCCGATGGCGCAGCCGGCACTGACCAGCAGGAAGCCCAGCCGGGATTGAAAGTTTTCTCGCTTCATGTTTTCTCTCCCTCTTTTGTTTCCCGCACTTTTTGGAGGAGACACACTCCGTCCTCCAAAAGCGCAATGTTGTTCCATGATAGACGAATTGCCAGGAAAAGTCAACCATGGGCAGGAGAGGGCGGGGCGGAAGAGACTTGGAAGAAAAAAAGACCCCTTTCCCATTGGGAAAGGGGTCTTTTCAGACGACGGGGCATAGAGATCAGAGGGTTTCGGACGCGGGCGCCGCAGCGGCGGAGGAGCGGCGGGCGGTGTAGAGGGCCGTGGCCAGCACCACCGTCACCGGCACGCTGAGCACCACGCCGAAGCTGCCGGAGAGACCCTGCATGACGGCGATGCCGATGTTGTTGGAGTTGATGATCTGGTAGTAGGGCAGGTCGTAGGCGTAGTCCAGCAGCAGCATGGACACGCTGCCGCCGGCAAAGGCCAGGATCAGCGTGTTGGAGTCGGTGCCCATCATGTCCCTTCCCACGTGCATCCCCGCCCGGAACAGCTCCCGGCGGGTCATGGAGGGGTTCTGGGCGTAGATCTCGCCCATAGAGCTGGCGATGGACATGGTCACGTCCATCACCGCTCCCAGGGAGGAGATGAGCAGGCCGGAGAAGAGCAGTCCCCCCACCTGGATGTCGGAGGTGTTCCACAGGGTCAAAAGGCTTTCAATGTCGCTGACGTTCCAGCCGGTCACGCCGGTGGCGGCGCTGAAGGCGGTGGCGGCCAGCCCAGCGATCACCACGCCGGCCACGGTGCCGGCGGTGGCCACCGCGGTCTTGCGGGTGGGGCCGCCGATGAGATACATGGTCACCAGCGTTGTGACGGCGCACACTGCCACCGCAGACCAGAAGGGGGACCAGCCCCGGTACACCATGGGCAGATATACCCACAGGATGCACCCAAAGGTGAACACCAGCCCCGCGGCGCCCTTGATGCCCTGCTTGCCGCCCACCAGGCACAGCACCAGCAGATACAGCGCCGCAAAGAGGTAGATGGCCATCTCCCGGTCCTGGGCATAGACGCTGGAGACGGTGGTGTCCCCGGCCACGCTCTGCATCACCACCACCTTCATGCCCACGGTGCAGGGGGCACCGAAGAGGTAGCCGGAGGAGGAGGTCATCTCCACCTCCTCCCCGGTGAGGACGCCGGTGGTCATTTTCACCCGGACCACCTGCTCCCCCACCCGGCTGCCGTCAGCCTGGAGGTTGTCCTGGAGGACTTCGGTGACCACGCCCTTTTCAAAGGTCTGCCCCTCCCGGGACACCAGGGGCACCTTGTCCACGCCGTTGAGACACCAGACGAAGGCAAAAAACGCCGCGGCCAGCACCAGAGGCGGCAGCCAGCGCAGGGACAGACGAAGCCAGCTTTTCTTGTTCACGAAGCATTCCTCACTTTACTCTATGACAGGATGGGCGCCTGGGGCCGTTGGCGGCGAAGGCGGGGAAAAAGGCGCTCCGCGGGCTTTTGCCCGCGGAGCGATGCCGGAAAATCGGCAGAGGGTCGAAGGTTACTTGCCCAGCTTGGTCAGGGCGTAGTCCACGGTGCCGGCGGTGACGGCGGTACCGGTGAGCAGGCCCTGGGTCTTGGCGGTGCTCAGCGCCTGGGAGAGGGTGGCAGAGGCGTTGTAGCCGGTGTGGCCGCTGGCGGCGGCGTAGCGCACCAGCATGGCGGCGAACTGAGCCTGGGTGATGACGTCGTCGGGCTGGAAGGTGGTGCCGGTGACGCCCTTGACGATGCCCTCGCTCTTGGCCCAGGCCAGAGCCTTGGCGCAGGAGGCGTCGGCAGTCACGTCAGCAAAGCCGGCGTCAGAGGCGGCGGCAGGCTGGCCGGCATAGGTGTACAGGCGCTCCACGGCCTGGGCGCGGGTCAGAGCGGTGGTGGTGCTCTCACTCTCGCCGGTCTTCTGGATGGTGAAGGTGGAGTCGATCTTCTCCGTCTGGCCGTTGTCGGTGATCTGATAGGTGTCGATGGAGAAGGAGGTGGGGGTCATGGTGATGACGGAGTAGCTGGGCAGCCAGTTCTGGCTCCGCTCGGCGATGTAGTCCTGCTGAGAGGAGATCAGCTCATAGAACTTGGAGCCGGAGGCGGAGTTGGCGGTCATGTACAGGATGCCGTTGGGGTTGGTGACGGTGTTGCCGCTGGTGGTCTCGATGGTGTAGCACTTGTTGTCGGCCTGGAAATTGTCCAACAGGGTCTGACCGGCGGTGTCGCTGTCCTCGGGATACAGGGGGATCTTGGAGTTGGTCTGGGTGTTGTAGGCGTTGTCCCAGTCGTAGTCGCTGCCGTCGGCGTTGAGCTGGAACTCATAGGTGCCGTGGGTCTGGCCGTCGCCGTAGAGCAGCTTGGAGCGGCTGTACGTGTGGTCGTGACCCTGGAGCACCACGTCGATGTCATACTGGTCGAAGATGGGGGTCAGCTGGGTCCGCAGGATCATACCGTCGGTATCGGAGTGGTCCAGGCCGGTGCCGTAGATGTCCTGGTGGATGGTGACCACCCGCCAGGCAGCGTCGGGATCGGAGGCCACGGCCTCGGCGATGGCCTGCTTGTGCTCAGCCACGTTGTAGTTGTTGGTGTTGAGGACGATGAACAATCCCTCACCGTAGGAATAGTAGTAGTCGCCGCCGGCCTCCGTGGTGCCGTAATCGGTGGCGTTGGGGTTATTGAAGTGGTAGCCATAGTCGGCGTTGAGGGAGTCATGGTTGCCGATGGTGGTGGCCACGGGCAAAGAGGCCAGCAGGTCGGGGCTCAGATAGCCGGCGTACTCCTCCTCCTTGGCCTTGCCGGTTTTGTTGACCTGGTCGCCGGCGGAGATGATGAAGCTCAGGTCGGGGTTCTGCTCGGCAGCGATCTCCAGGGTGCGGTTCCAGCCGAAGGCGTCGTTGCGGGCGGCGGTGTTGGCCGCGCCGCTGTCAGCCACCAGCTCCTCACCGTCCTGGGGCTGGCCCTTGGAGGCGCCGATCTGGGGGTCGCCCACATACAGCATCTTCACGGTGGAGAAGCTCCGGGTCTGATAGGTCTCCACGTCCGTCTCCACGCCGTTTTTCTCCACGGTGTAGTAGTAAGTGGTGTTCTCCTTCAGTCCGGTGACGGTGACGTGGTTGTAGACGTACTTCGCCCCGTCGGTGAGGGAGGTGTCCACGGCGGCGGAGGTGCCGGTGAAGGCCTTGAGGTTGTTCTTGTCCGTGCCGAAGTGGACCACGGGGGTGGCCTTGCCCTCATCCTTGCTGTACCAGGCGAAGTTCAGCTCCGTCTCGTCGGCACCGGGGGTCAGGGAGACCTGGGTGTAATCGGTAGCCACACTCTCCCATTCCTTGGTCCAGGCCTGCCATTCGGCGCTGCCGCCCACGGTGGCGCCGTCGTTGTAGTGGACGGTGGCGGCCAGAGTGGGCACGCAGGTCCCCGCCAGCAGCACGCCGCTGAGGGCCAGGGTCAGGAGTCTTTTTTTGGTCTGCATGCAGAATCCCTTCCTTTGTCTGATTTCTTCCTATTTCCACTGGAAAAGCTCGTTTTCCAGTTGGCGAGGCAAGTATAGCACTGGAAAAAGTGGGCTTTCAAGGGACCTTTCCAACTCTTAGGGAAGATTTGAACTGGCCTTAACATGGCGGGGGAAAAGGCGGGGGAGATTTAACAAAGGGCCGGGAAAAAGGAGGCGGGGGAGACAACTCCGGTATTTACAAATCCGCGGGATATGATACAATAGGCGTACCTGCCGGGCCCTTCCAAAAAGTGCCGGGCGAAAATTCCATAGAGGGATCGCTTCCGCCGCCCGTCTGGGCGGCAGGGGGAATGGGGTGAAAGGCCCCGCGAGTCGGTCACTGTGAAGCCGCCCTGAGCGGATGAGTCAGAATGCCTGAAGCGGTCCGAAGTTTCTGCCGGAACCGGAGACTGACGCTCATGTGTTCCGAACTGCCCTTTTGGCGGTTCGGTTTTTTGTGCTGCGCTGTCTGCCGGAAACGGCAGGCAGATTTTTATAGGAGGAAGGACGATGAAGAAGAGGATTTTGGCTCTGGTGCTGGCGCTGACGCTGGCCCTGGGCCTGCTGCCGGCCACGGCCTTGGCGGCGGAGCAGGAGATCACCGTTTATTTGACGATCAGCGACCAGGGCTGCGTTTCCGATCACGCAGGAGGGATCGGCGTCGGCAGCGATGGAACGCAAATGACGCAGGCTCCTGTTACCGTTCCTGCACAAAATGGGTCGGCCACAGTGGACGCTGTGCTGACTGCGGCCCATAACCAATATCTGTCTGCTGACGGATATGCGCAAAACAGCGGCTGGGTCAGCAAGCTGTGGGGCGTGGAAACCTCATCCACCCTGTTTTTTGTCAATGACCGACCGCTGACCAGCGGTGTCACACAGGACACCGTTTCCAATGGCGACTATGTCACGGCTGCTTTGATGGCCGATACGGAGCATTATTCCGATTATTATGCCTATTTTGACGCTCCTGCTACCTCCGCTGTTGCAGGGGAAGCCCTTACACTTCACCTCCAGGGCTATTCAGGCATGGGAGCAGCAGAGGCAGAAGATCTTGAGGGAATGGTGCTTTGCACAGCCGAAGGCGGGAGCTTGATTCCTCTGGATGATGGCGCAGTAGAGACTGGCGCGGATGGAACGGCACAGGTGGTGTTTTCTCAGCCGGGAAAGTATGTTATGTCCGCAATGGGCTTTGTGGACACAACGGTCAGTGACTGGACCCAGCCTCCCTATGACGGGTCTGTTCAGGTGGAAGTGTCTGCGCCGATTACGGCGCCTGTCTGCACCGTCACCGTGTATGAGGACACCCCCCAGGGCCATGTGGACGCCGCCCTGGACAACCTGACCGAGAGCACCCTGCTTGGCGGCAACGCCTCCCTGGACGCCCTGAGCCAGAACCTGACACTGCCTACCTCCACCTACGGCGACACCGCCATTACCTGGTCCCTGGATACCCAGGACGACAGCGTCATCGGCTATTACGACGGCAACACGGTCTACATCGGCGGCGCCAAGTCCGCGGCGGTCACCGCCACCCTTACCGCCACGGTGGCCAGCACGGAGGATTCCGGCGTACAGGCCACCAAGACCTTTGCCCTGACGGTGCCTGCCGCCGCCTCCGACCCGGACAAGACCGGCGTGGTGGACTACGGCAAGGTCATGAGCGGCATCGCCGCCAAGTGGCAGGACGGCTCCACCGCCACCTCCCCCATCGACGACACGGACCTGCCCTGGGCGGTGGTGGATATGGCCGCCTACGGCGCCGCTCTGGACAATGCCGAGCAGAGCCGGTATGAGACGCTCCTGAGCGGCACCGACAGCTACGGCACCCCCAACAGCTCCCTTGCCAAGTTCATCCTGGCCCAGCAGGCTCGGAAGGAGGCCACCGCTGCCCCGGCGGTCCCCGCCTCCCCGGATATCTGGTCCGCCCCCTCCATCCTGCTGGCCCGGTATGGGGCCGGCACCACGGCCCTTGCGGACAACCAGGCCCTGGTCAGCTGCATGACCTCCTACCTCTCCGGCACCGGGCTGGATGTGGACACGGCGGCGGCCATGCTGCCCGCCCTGGCCCCCTACTATAACAGCGACACCGCCGTCAAGACCGCTGTGGACAAGACGGTGGCCTGGCTCTCCACCCAGCAGGGCGCCGGCGGCACCTGGCGGAACAACGCCAACTCCACCGCCCAGGTGGTGGTGGGCCTGGCGGCCCTGGGCATCGACGCCCACACCGACACCCGCTTTGTCAAGGGCGGCAAGAGCGCCGTGGAGGGCCTGCTGTCCTTCGCCCTGGCGGACGGCACCGGCTTTGGCTACGGCGGCAACGTGACCTACAACAACATGGCCACGGAGCAGGGCTTCCGGGCCCTGGTGGCCTACGCCCGGATGAAGGAGGGCGGCAAAGCCTATAACCTCTACCTCCAGGCCAAGGACAGCACCGGCGTGGTCACCGCTCCCAACATCACCGCCACCAATCCCGGCGGAGGCGAAGGCGGCGGCACCATCACCCCCTCCACCATCACCGTCTCCTTCTCCCTCCGGGGCGACACGGTCCACGGGGAGGGCGGCCACACCGCCTATACCACCTGGGTGTCCTCCACCGGCTACACTCTGCCCAGCGGTGCCACCGTGGCAGACCTCCTGGCCGCTGCCGCCGGGGACAAGGGCTTTACCTACGCTGGAAGCAGCTATGTGTCCAGCATCACCTGGAACGGCATCACCCTCTCTGAGCAGGCCAACGGCCCCTACTCCGGCTGGATGTTCACCGTCAACGGCAAGATCACCAACACCGGCATGACCACCACGGTCCTCCACAGCGGCGACAGCGTGGTGTGGCGGTATGTGGACAACTACAACACGGAGATCGACTGGAGCGAGGACGGCACCGGCACGCCCTCCACCGGCGGCCAGACCAAGCCCGAGGAAAAGCCGGAAGAAAAGCCCGGAGAGACTGAGATCACCTATACCGATGTGCCTCAGGACAGCTGGTGCGCCGAAGCCGTGGCGGCGGTCACCAAGGCCGGCCTCTTCACCGGCTACGCCGACGGCTCCTTCGGTGTCCATGACTCCATCACCCGGGGCCAGATGGCCCTGGTGCTCTACCGCCTGGCGGGCCAGCCGGAGACCACTAACACCTCCGCCTTCTCTGACGAGGCTGACTGGTGCGCCACAGCCCTGACCTGGGCGGCGGAAAGCGGCGTGGCCCTGGGCTACGGCGACGGGTCCTTCGGCGTGGGCCAGCTGCTCAAGCGGGAGCAGCTGGTGACCTTCCTGTACCGCTATGCCCTCCAGGCCAAGTTGGACACCTCCGCCTCTGCGGACCTGAGCGCCTATACCGACAGGGGCGAGGTGCTGGATGCCGACGCCATGGCTTGGGCTGTGGGCGCGGGACTGATGAAGGGCCGCACGGAGACCACCCTGGCCCCCGATGCCGCCATCACCCGGGCGGAGGCTGCTGTGATCTTCCAGCGCTTCCTCACTGCCTATCCCCAGAAGTAATTGTCCCCCGCCTTTTGAGGCGGGATGGGCCTTGAAAGGATGTGGAGCTATATGAAAAAGATGATGCACCGGGCCGCGGCCCTGGCGCTGTGTCTTGTTCTGGCCCTCAGCGCCGCCCCGGCGGCGCTGGCGGCCGGGACGCCCTTGGAGCGCACTGCCGACTATGTGTGTCAAACCGTCACGGACCCCACCGTGGGCACCGCCGGCGGCGAGTGGGCCGTGCTGGCCCTGAAGCGGGCGGGACGGCTGACCGCAGATCAGGAGGCACGCTATCTGGAAAACCTGCAAAAGTGCCTGGAGGCCTCAGGCGGCGTCCTCTCCTCCACCAAGTACACCGAGTATGCCCGGGTGGTCCTGGCCCTGACGGCCCTGGGAGAGGACCCGAGCAGCGCGGCGGGCTATGACCTGCTCTCCCCCCTGGCGGAGTGCGACAAGGTGGTGCGCCAGGGCATCAACGGGGCCATCTGGGCCCTCATTGCCCTCCGCTCCGCCGCCTGCACCGCCTGGGACGTGCAGAGCGGGGAGCTGGTGGAGGCCGGGGATGTGTACCTCAGCGCCATCCTTGCCGCCCAACTCTCGGACGGCGGCTGGTCCCTCTCCGGCAAGACCCCGGCGGACCCGGACATCACCGCCATGGCCCTGTGCGCCCTGGCGCCATATCAGGAAAATGACGCCGTGAAGGCGGCGGTGGAGCGGGGCCTCGGGTGCCTCAGTGCCATGCAGAACGCCGATGGTACCTTCGGCGCTCCCACCGCCGAGTCCTGCGCCCAGGTGGTGCTGGCCCTCCACGAGCTGGGCCTCTCTCCCGACGACGGCCGGTTCACCAAGGGCGGCGTCTCCGCCCTGGAGGCCCTGCTGACCTTCGCCCGCAGCGACGGCAGCTTCTCCCACGTCCCCGGCGGCATGGCCGACCAGATGGCCACGGAGCAGGCATTGTGCGCCCTGGCGGCCCAGGAGGTGGCGGGCAGCTTCTTCCTGCCCGAGAACGGTGAGACCCCGGAGCTCTCCGTTCCCGCTCCGGGCAGCGAGGCCGTCACCTTCCCGGACATCCAGGGCCGGGCGGACCAGAGTGCCATTGAGGACCTGGCCCGCCGAGGGGTGCTGCTGGGCCGAAATGACGGCACCTTTGACCCGGATGCTTCCATGACCCGGGGGGAATTCTGCGCCGTGGTGGTCCGGGCCCTGGGTCTGAAAAAGACCCAGGAGAGCCCCTTCACCGACGTGCCGGCCTGGTGCGCCGACGCTGTGGCCGCCGCCTATGAGGCGGGCATCGTTCGGGGCACCACCGCCACCACCTTCACCCCCGGCGGCACCATCACCCGCCAGGAGGCGGCAGTGATGCTGGCCCGGGCGGCCCGGTATGCCTCCGGTACGGCGGTCAGTTACAGCCAGGCGGCCTGTGAGACGCTGCTGCGCAGCGGCGGCAGCGACTGGGCAGCGTGCGGCGCTTGGGCGGCCCGGGATGTGGCGTTGTGCCTCCAGAGCGGACTGCTGGGCGGCACCAACGGGACCATCCGGCCCCGGAGCCCCATCACCCGGGGTGAGGTGGCCCAGTCCGTGGCCGGGCTGCTCCGCAGTGCATTTTTGGCCTGAGAGATGAGAGAACGGGAGGCGAGGGCATGAATAGAAAAAAGGCGATCCTGGCCGCGGTGGTGATCCTGGTCATTCTGGCGGGGGCCTGGTGGCTGGGAAGCCCCGGGGCGCCGGAGACGGTGCCGGCCTCCTCTGACCAGGAGGCCACCCTCCCCATTCAGGAGGAAAGTCAGGAGGAGAGCGCCTCCGCCCAGGAGACGGAAACCACGCCGGAGACGGCGGAGCCATCGGCGGAGGACGGGGCGGCGGACCAGGAGACTGCCGATAAGTCCCAGACCAAGCCCCAGACCACCGCGCCTGCTGACCAAGGAAAAAAGGAGCCTGCCAAAACGCAGCCGGAGCAGTCCACCTGTACGCTGACCATCCGCTGCGACACCCTGGTGGGCAAGCCGGAGGACCTGGACGAAGCCAAGGCGGAGCTGGTGCCCGCCAGCGGGCTCCTCTACTCCGCCACGGTCTCCTTCACCGCCGGGGAGAGCGTCTTTGACGTGCTCCAGCGGGCCATGCAGGAGGCGGGCATCCCCATGGAGTTCACCAGCGTGCCGGTGTACGGCTCGGCCTACATCGAGGGCATCGCCAACCTCTATGAGTTCGACTGCGGTCCCCTGTCCGGATGGGTCTACTCGGTCAACGGCGTGTTCCCCAACTACGGCTGTTCCAAGTATACCCTCCAGGACGGGGATGAGGTGCTGTGGCAGTACACCTGCGACCTGGGAGCCGACGTGGGCGGCGACAACGGGGCCTGGTCATGAGAAAGAGCGCCTTTGCCGGATACCATCCGGCGGTAAACGCGGCTTATTTCCTCCTGGTGCTGACGGGGGTCGTGTGCTGGATGCACCCCCTGGCCCTGGGGGTGTCGGCGGTGTGCGCCGCCGGATATGCCGCGGTGGTGCTGACGCCCCGGGTGCTGGGGCGGCGGCTTTTGTGGCTCTTGCCGGTGATGGGCCTGGCAGCGGTCATCAACCCCGCCTTCAACCACCGGGGCGCCACCGTCCTTGCCTACCTCCCCTCCGGCAATCCCCTGACCCTGGAGTCCCTGGCCTACGGCCTGGCGGCAGCGGGGATGCTGGCGGCGGTGCTTTTGTGGTGCGCCTGCCTCCACCAGGTGCTGGACACGGAGAAGATCCTCTACCTCCTGGGCCGGCCCCTGCCCACATTGAGTCTGGTGCTGGCCATGGCCCTGGGGTTCGTGCCCCGGTTCCGAGAGCAAGCCCAAAAGGTGGCCCAGGCCCGTAAGGCGGCAGGGCGGGAGGTTTCCCGCCGCCGCTTGCAGGAGGCCCTGGCCCGGTTTTCCATTCTGGTGACCTGGGCCTTGGAGACGGCGGTGGAGACGGCGGACTCCCTGGCGGGCCGGGGCTGCGGACTGCCGGGCCGGACAGCCTTTTCCCCCTTCCGCCTGGAGCGCCGGGACCTGTGGGCCCTGGCCTTTTTGCTGTTGGGCGGCGGCTTTGTGCTCTGGCGTGTAGTGGGGGGCAGCCTTGCCTGGCAGTGGTTCCCCCGGATGGGAGGCCCGACCCTGGGGCCGGAGGACGGGGCAGTGCTGGCGGTCTACGGGGCGGTGTGCGCCCTGCCGCTGATCTTAGAGGGAAAGGAGGCCTGGCTGTGGAGACGTTCCAGGTCCAAGATCTGACCTTTTTCTACCCCGGCGAGGTCCGCCCTGCCCTCTCCGAGGTGTCCCTGACGGTGGAGCCGGGGGAGTTTCTGGCCCTCTGCGGTCCCAGCGGCGGCGGAAAGACCACGTTGCTGCGGCTTTTGAAGCCCGCCGTGGCCCCCCACGGCCGCCGCAGCGGCACCATCATCTTCCGGGGGGAGCCCTTGGAGAAACTGGATCGGCGCACCGCCGCCGGGGCCATCGGCTTCGTGGGCCAGCACCCGGAGCGCCAGTGCGCCACGGACAAGGTCTGGCACGAGCTGGCCCTGGGGCTGGAGTCCCTGGGCTGCCCCAATGGGGAGATCCGGGCCCGGGTGGCGGAGATGGCCGCCTTTTTCGGCATCCAGGACTGGTTCCACCGGGACATCGCCTCCCTCTCCGGCGGCCAGCGCCAGCTGCTGAGCCTGGCGTCGGTGCTGGTGATGCGGCCGGAGGTGCTGGTGCTGGACGAGCCCACCGCCCAGCTGGACCCCATCGCCGCGGGCCAGTTCCTGGAGGCGCTGGGCCGGGTGAACCGGGAGCTGGGCACCGCCGTGGTCCTCTCGGAGCACCGGCTGGAGGAGGTGTTCCCCCTGGCCCGGCGGGCGGCGGTGCTGTCCGGAGGCCGGGTGCTGGACTGGGGAGCGCCGGAGGAGATGGCCCCGGCTCTGGTCCGCTGCGGCCTGGGGCCTTCGGTCCCTGCCCCCATGCGGGTGTGGCGGGCGTCGGGGGAGGCGCCCCCCTGCCCGGTCACCGTGGGCCAGGGCCGGCGGTGGCTGGAGGATTTGTCCCGGCGCCGTCCCCTGGACCCCTCTGCCGTGCCGGAGGATGGGGATGTCCCCTCCGGCGAGCCGGTGGTGGAGGTCCACGAGGCCTGGATGCGGTATGAACGGGACCTGCCCGACGTGCTCCGGGGCATCAGCCTGACGGTGCGCCGGGGAGAGCTGCTGGCCATCCTGGGCGGCAACGGGGCGGGCAAGTCCACCCTCCTTTCGGTGCTTGCGGGGCTCCGCCGGCCCTGGCGGGGAACTGTGAAGGTGCTGGGCAAGGCCCCGGAGCGGTACCCAGCGGGCACCGTGGCCCTGCTGCCCCAGGACGTGCAGGTGCTCTTTGCCCGCACCACGGTGCGGCAGGACCTGGAGGAGATGCTCCAGAGTACCGCCCTCTCCCCGGAGGAGCGGCAGGAGCGGCTTTCCGAGGTAACAGCCCTGTGCGGCCTGACAGGGCTTTTGGAGCGCCACCCCTATGACCTCTCCGGCGGCGAGCAGCAGCGCCTGGGCCTGGGAAAGCTGCTGCTGACACGGCCTCAGATTCTGCTGCTGGACGAGCCCACCCGGGGCCTGGACGGCTGCTTCAAGGAGCAGCTGGCGGCCATTCTGCATGCGCTCTGCCGCCAGGGGGTGACGGTGGTGCTGGTGTCCCACGATGTGGAGTTCTGCGCCCGCCATGCCGGGCGCTGCGCCCTGTTCTTTGACGGCGCCCTGGTCCGGGAGGACACCCCCCGGCGGTTTTTCGGGGCCAACACCTTCTACACCACCGCCGCCCGGCGGATGGCGGACACAGTGCTGCCCCAGGCGGTGCTGCCGGAGGACCTGATCGCCGCCCTGGGCGGGGAGGAGCCGCCGCTGGAGACGCCGCCGGAGCCTCCCGCTCCGCCCCCTCCACCGCCCTCTGGGGGAACGAAGACGGCGGGAAAGGAGCCTAAACGTCCTCCTCTGCCCCGGCGGACCAAGGCGGGCATCGTCACCTCCCTTTTGGCGGTGCCGGTGACCATCCTGGCGGGCATCTTCCTTCTGGACGACCGGCGGTACTGGTTCATCAGCCTGCTGGTGCTGCTGGAGACCATGGCCCCTTTCTTCCTGGCCTTTGAGGGGCGGCGGCCCCGGCCCCGGGAGGCGCTGCTCATCGCGGTGCTCTGCGCCCTGGCGGTGGCGGGCCGGCTGGTCTTTTATATGCTCCCCCAGGTCAAGCCGGTGGTGGCCCTGGTCACCGTGGCCGGGGCGGCCCTGGGGGCGGAGACGGGCTTTTTGACTGGGGCGGTCACCGCCTTTGTCTCCAACCTCTTCTTCGGTCAGGGGCCCTGGACCCCCTGGCAGATGTTCGCCTTCGGCATGGCGGGGCTCCTGGCGGGACTGGTGTTCCGCCGCCTGCGGCCCACCCGGGGGCGGCTGTGCGCCTGCGGGGCCCTGACGGCCTTCTTCCTCTGCGGCACGCTGCTGGACACCGGCTCGGCCCTCATGTGGCAGGCCTACCCCTCCCTGGGGGCCTTTTTGAGCTACTATGTGACGGGCCTGCCCTTTAACCTGGTCCATGCCGGGGCCACGGCGGCGTTTTTGTGGCTGCTGGGGGAGCCCATGCTGGAAAAGCTGGAGCGGGTCAAGTCCAAATACGGCCTGCTGGAAACTGCATAAAAGAGCAAAAAGAGTCCCCGGTCCGCTTTGATGCGGACCGGGGACTCTTCATTTATATAATAGGTATCCTATGGGAGATGTATCTCAGGCCAGAGTGAAGGAGAACACCGTCTCGCTGTGCATCTTTTGCCCCGCCCGCAGGATGGGGCTGGGGAAGCCGTAGCGGTGGATGCCGTCGGGGAAGAGCTGGGTCTCCAGGCACACGGCGTCCCGGGGGCCCATGGTGGTGCCGCCCTTGCCGGGCCGCTCCGTCAGGGAGTTGGCGGTATAGAGCTGCATGCCCGGCTGATCCGTGTCCACGGTCAGCACGATGCCGCTTTGATCGCCCTGGAGCACCACCGCCCGGGGGCCGGAGAGGACGTAGTTGTGGTCATAGCCGCCGCCCCGGCGGAGCTGCTCGTCGTCCCGGCCGATGTCGGCGCCGATGGTCTTGGGGGTGCGGAAGTCAAAGGGCGTGCCCTCCACCGGCAGAAGCCGCCCGGTGGGCAGGCAGCCGTCGTCGTTTTCCGCAAACCGGTGGGCAAAGACCTGGAGGGTGTGGTTTAGAACCGTGCCGCCGCCGTTGAGGTTGAAGTAGCTGTGGTTGGTCAGGTTCACCAACGTGTCCTGACTGGCCACGGCGTCGTAGGCGATGCGCAGGGTGTTGTTTTCCGTGAGGGTGAAGGTCACCTCCACCTGCAGGTCCCCGGGGTAGCTCTCCTCCCCGTCGGGAGACAGGCGGGAGAACACCAGAGAGTCGTCCCGCAGCTCCGCCTCCCACATCCGCTTGTCGAAGCCCCGGCGGCCGCCGTGGAGGTGGTTGGGGCCGTCGTTCCGGGCCAGGGCATAGGTCCGGCCCCCCAGCTGGAAGGAGGCACCGCCGATGCGGTTGCCCACCCGGCCGATGGTGGCGCCCAGGAAGCCGCCGTTGTCCTCGTATTCCGTCACGGTGTCATAGCCCAGCACCACGTCGGTAAAACCCCCGGCGGCGTTGGGTACAGACAGGGACTGGATGGTGGCGCCGTAGTCCAGCACCGTGACGGAGGCGCCGGCGGTGTTTTCCAGCCGGTAGGCGGTGACGGCGGCGCCGTCCCGGGTCCGACCGAAGGGAATGGTGGTGACAGTCATGAAAGGTCCCTCCTCAGATGGTCTCGATAAATTCCTGGATGAAGTGCAGCGCCACGCCCAGAGGCACCGTGTGCCGGCGCATGACGCTCAGGTGCAGGTAGTCGGCGCTGGGCTCAAAGGGATTGCCCGCCGCCACGTACTCCTTCAAAAGGGGCATGTAGGGGGGCAGATACTGGGTCAGGAAGCCGCCCAGCACCACATCGCAGTCCAGCACCATGCGGATGTTGTTGACGCCGATGGCCAGGTGGCGCAGCAGGTCGTGCCACATGGTCTCATACTCCGGCACGTGCCGCTCCACCCCGGCGAAGAACTCGCTCAGGGGGATGCCCAGGTCGTCGCTGATGCGCCAGGCGGAGCAGTAGGCCTCCAGGCAGCCTCGCTTGCCGCACTTGCAGGGCAGGCCGCCGGGCTCCACGCACATGTGGCCGAACTCGCCGCTGCGGCGGTTGACGCCGTGGTACTGTCCGTCGCCCACCAGCACCGCGCCGCCTACGCCGGTCTCCAGCAGCAGATAGGCCATGTCCCGGTGCCAGTAGAGGAACCACTCGGCGTAGCCGCCGCTGGTGGCGTCGTTTTCGATGTAGGTGGGATAGGGGATCTCCTTGGCCAGAAACTGCAAGGTGATGTCCCGCAGATGGAGGGTGGGAGCCAGGGTGATGCGGCTGTTGTCCGGGGCGATGACCGCGGGCAGGGCGATGCCCACTCCCAGCATCCGGCTCCGGTCCAGGTGGGTCTCGTCGATGAACCGCTCCAGCTCCCCTGCCAGGAAGATGCCGAAGTCCTTCATCTCCGCAATGGGCGGATGATGGACCTTCCGGTAGGCCATCTCCCCCAGCTGGAGATCCGCCGCCACAAAGCGCAGACGGGTCTCTGTAATGGACACGCCGATGGCGTACCGGGCATCGGGCACGATCTGCAAGCCCATGGCCCGCCGTCCGCCGGTGGAGCGCTGCTCCCCGGAGTTGCGCACCAGTCCCGCGTTCATCAGCTCCGTCAGGTTCTGATACACTGTGGGCAGGCTCAGCCCCAGGTCACGGGCCAGGGACTGCTTGGAGCAAAAGTCCTTGGATTCATAGAGGTGCCGGTAGATGCTGTTGCGCGTCTGGCGGCGGCGCTCAGTGATGGTCGCTTCCAATTCCATGATAAATCCCCGCACTTTTACAAAAGTAGTTTATATATCCGGTACCACCATTGTAACATGCCTTTGGCCGCAGTCAACCTGTTTTTTCCTAAAAAAATCGAAAGAAAGAGACGAAAAAAGGGGGGTTTTGGAAGGTAACTTTCAAAAGTGGAAGGCATGTACCGGGAAAGTGCACAATAGTAAATCGATTACCACGTACAGATTTAACAAATCGCTGGAAAATGCACGGGAAATCATTGACTTTTATAAAGCTTGTTTATAAAATAGAGCCACGGAAACGATGAGTTTCCCAAATTTCCCTCACATGAGGGGCCAAGGAGAAGAATGAGTATGAAAAAGTTTCTTGCACTGATTCTCGCGTTGGTCATGGCTCTGTCTCTGGTGGCCTGCGGCAGCGAAAGCTCCGGCGGCTCCACCGCTGAGAGTGCCGGTGGCGAAGGCGGCGGCCAGAAGATCGGTATCTCCATGCCGACCCAGTCTCTGGAGCGCTGGAACCGCGACGGTTCTTATCTGGATGAGCAGTTTAAGAACGCCGGCTATGAGACCATCCTGACCTATTCCGACAACGACACCAACCGTCAGGTCAGCGACATCCAGAACATGATCGCCGACGGCGTGGACCTGCTGGTGGTGGCCGCCATCGACGGTGAGGCTCTGAACACCGTCATGGATGAGGCCGGTGAAGCCGGTATCCCCATCATCGCCTATGACCGTCTGATCATGAACGACAACGTGTCCTACTACGTGTCCTTCGATAACTACACCGTGGGCACCCTGCAGGGCCAGTACATCGTGGACACCCTGGATCTGGACAATGCTGCCGGCCCCTTCAACATGGAGATCACCGCTGGTGACCCCGCCGACAACAACGCCGGTTACTTCTATCAGGGCGCTATGGACGTCCTGCAGCCCTACATCGACGCCGGCAAGCTGGTCGTCGTCTCCGGCCAGACCGATTTCGACACCGTTGCTACCGCTCAGTGGGATTCTCAGACCGCTATGGAGCGTGCTCAGAACGTCCTGGCTTCCTACTATGCTGACGGCACTCAGGTCGACGTGTGGCTGTGCTCCAACGACTCCACCGCTCTGGGCGTGTCTCAGGCCATCCAGTCCGACTATGCCGGCTCCAACCAGCCCATCATCACCGGTCAGGACGGCGACGAGGCCAACCTGAAGAACCTGGTGGATGGTCTGCAGTCCATGACCGTCTATAAGGCCGTGGCCAACGAGGCCGTTGTCACTCTGGATCTGGCCATCGCCATCCTGGAAGGCACCACCGTGGACGATGCCTTCATCCAGGCTGCCGGCTGGGGCTTCGACTGCGCTTACGACACCGAGTCCTACTCCACCTCCGAGGGCCACACCTGCCCGTCCCTGCTGCTGGTGCCTGACGTGGTCACCACCGACAACATGGTGGAGAAGCTGGTTGACACCGGTTACTACACCCAGGATGCTGACGGTTACCTGCATCCTGCCAACTGATCCATACCGCATATCATCGACTGGATGGGCGGGGCATCTGCCCCGCCCATCCTGCCTGTTAAGGGGTAAGAGGCTGAGAGGAGGAAGCTTGTTTGGCTAATACCATTTTGGAAATGCGATCCATCACCAAGGAGTTCCCGGGCGTCAAAGCGCTGGACAATGTGAATCTGAAGGTGGAGCAGGGGGAGATCCACGCGCTGATCGGCGAAAACGGCGCGGGCAAATCCACCCTGATGAACGTTCTGTCCGGCACTTATCCCGCGGGAAGCTACTCCGGTGAGATCTACTACGACGGGAAGCTTTGCCAGTTCAAAAACCAGCGCGACAGCGAGGCGGTGGGCATCGTCATCATCCACCAGGAGCTGGCCCTGATCCCTCTGCTCTCCATTGGAGAGAACATGTTCCTGGGCAATGAGATCCGGAACAAATTCGGTTACATCGATTGGAACAAGACCTTTCATGAGGCCGAGCGCCACATGAAGCAGGTGGGCCTCAACGAGTCCGCCCAGACCCTCATCAAGGACATCGGTACCGGCAAGCAGCAGCTGGTGGAGATCGCCAAGGCCTTCTCCAAGGACGTGAAGCTGCTGATCCTGGACGAGCCCACTTCGTCCCTGAACGATGAGGACGCCAAGATGCTGTTGGATCTGCTCATCGAGTTCAAGAAGAACGGTCTGACATCCATCATCATCACCCACAAGCTCAACGAAATTATCTACTGTGCCGATAAGGCCACCATCATCCGGGACGGCTCCACCATCGAGACCCTGGTCAAGGGCGTGGACGAGTTCAGCGAGGACCGGATCATCAAGGGCATGGTGGGCCGGTCCATGGAGGACCGCTACCCCGCCCGGGAGCACAAGGTCCGGGATGAGGTCAGCATGGAGGTCCGCAACTGGACCGTACATCATCCCCTCTACCACGAGAAAGTGGTGGATGACAACGTCTCCTTCCATGTCAAGAAGGGCGAGGTCGTGGGCTTCTCCGGCCTGCAGGGCGCCGGCCGCACAGAGCTGGCCATGTCCATCTTCGGCCACAGCTACGGCTCCGGCATCTCCGGAGAGCTCTATATCAACGGGGAAAAGGTCAATCTCCGTACCCCTCAGGAGGCCATTCATCACGGTCTGGCCTACGTCACCGAGGACCGTAAGACCAACGGACTGATCCTGGATGAATCCATCCGCTTCAATACCACCCTGGCCCGGCTGGACAAGGTCTGCCGGGGCGGAATCATCGACGTGGACAAAGAGGTGCAGGTGGCGGAGCAGATGAAGGAGGAGATGGGTACCAAGACCCCCTCCATCGAACAGCGCATCGGCAACCTGTCCGGCGGCAACCAGCAGAAGGCTCTGCTGGGCAAATGGCTGTTTACGGAGCCGGACATTCTGATTATGGATGAACCCACCCGCGGCATCGACGTGGGTGCAAAATACGAGATCTACTGCCTGATCAACGAAATGGTCAGCCAGGGCAAGTCGGTGGTCATGATCTCCTCCGAGCTGCCCGAACTACTGGGCATGTGTGACCGCATTTATGTGATGAATGAGGGCCGCCTGCTGGCGGAGGTCAACGCCGCCGACGCCACCCAGGAGAGTATCATGGGTTACATCATCCACGATACGGCCGCCGTATCTTAACGCGCGGGATAGGAAAAAGGAGAGTGCAAAGTAATGAACGAAACTCTGCAGAAAAAAAGCGCGGGAGCCCAGCTGGTCGGCTTCCTGACCAAATACGCCATGGTCATCGCCCTGGTGGTGGTGTTTGCCCTGTTCGCGTTCCTGACGGACGGACGTCTGCTGTACGCCCAGAACATGTCCAACCTGATGCTGCAAAACGGCTACGTGCTGGTCATGGCCTGCGGCATGCTGCTGTGCATCCTCACCGGCGGTAACATCGACCTGGCTGTGGGCTCTGTGATCTGCCTGGTGGGCGGTCTGGCTGCTACGTTGATCTCCAACAACGGTATGAACGCCATCCTGGCCATTCTCATCTGCCTGCTGGTGGGCCTGCTGGTTGGTATCTGGCAGGGCTACTGGATCGGCTATGTCCGCATCCCGCCCTTCATCACCACCCTGGGCGGCATGTTCATCTTCCGCGGCCTGGGCCGTCTGGTGCTGGACAACAAGACCGTGGCCATCCAGGATTCCACCTTCCTGAACATCTTCACCGCTTACATCAAGGTCCCCGGCCTGGACGACGGCAGCGTGGCCTGGTCCGCCGTGGTGGTGGGCGTTCTGGCCGCCATCTATGTGATCTTCCGCACCGTCCGCAACCGCGCTGAGCGGGCCAAGCTGGGCTATCGTCAGAACAGCGCCGCCAGCGATTACATCAAGTCCGGCCTCATCGCCGTCATCATCCTGTACTACTGCTTCCTCCTGAGCCAGTATCGCGGCATCTCCGTCATGCTGGTGTGGGTGCTGGCCATCTGCCTGATCTACAACTTCATCACCTCTAAGACCGCCTTTGGCCGGTACTTCTACGCCGTGGGCGGCAACGAGAAGGCCACCCAGCTCTCCGGTATCAACACCAATAAGATCTACTTCGTGGCCTATGCCAACATGGGCCTGCTGGCCGGCCTGTGCGGCCTTCTGAACGCGGCCCGCGTGGGTTCCGTCAACGGCTCCACCGGTACCTCCTTCGAGATGGACGCCATCGGCGCCTGCTTCATCGGCGGTGCTTCCGCTTACGGCGGCAGCGGCACCGTGGGCGGCGTGGTCATCGGCGCTCTGCTGCTGGGCGTCATCAACATGGGCATGTCCATCATGGGCATCGGCGACTCCTGGCAGTATGTGGTCAAGGGCGGCGTGCTGCTGATCGCCGTTATCTTCGACGTGGTCACCAGCCGCAAGTCCGGCAAGGGCAACTAAGGAGGAGCAAATGCTTTACATTGGTGTGGATCTTGGCACCTCTGCCGTCAAGCTGCTGCTGATGGATGAAAAGGGTGCCATCCAAAAGATCGTCTCCCGGGAGTATCCCCTCTCCTTCCCCCACCCCGGCTGGTCTGAGCAAAACCCGGAGGACTGGCTCAAGGAGACCGTGGCGGGCATCCGGGAGCTGACCGCAGAGTGTGACCGGTCTCAGATCGCCGGCATCGGCTGCGGCGGTCAGATGCACGGACTGGTGGTGCTGGACAAGGATGACAAGGTCCTGCGCCCCGCCATCCTCTGGAACGACGGGCGCACCGCCGAGGAGACGGAGTATCTCAACACCGTGGTGGGCAAGGAGACCCTCTCCCGCTATACCGCCAACATTGCCTTCGCCGGCTTCACCGCCCCAAAGCTCCTGTGGATGCGCAAGCACGAGCCGGAGCTCTTCGGCCGCATCGAGAAGATCATGCTGCCCAAGGACTATCTCAACTATATGCTCACCGGCGTCCACTGCACCGACGTGTCCGACGCCTCGGGCATGCTGCTCTTCGACGTGGCCCACAAGTGCTGGAGCCGGGAGATGCTGGACATCTGCGGGGTGAAGGAATCCCAGATGGCCAAGATCTTCGAAAGCTATGAAGTGGTGGGCACCCTCAAGCCCGACATGGCCCAGGCCCTGGGCCTGCCGGAGACGGTGAAGGTCTGCGCCGGCGCCGGCGACAACGCCGCCGCCGCCGTGGGCACCGCCACCGTGGGTGACGGTCGGTGCAACATCTCCCTGGGCACCTCCGGCACCATCTTCATCTCCAGCGAGCACTTCGGCGTGGACCCCCACAACGCACTCCACGCCTTCGCCCACGCCGACGGCCACTATCATCTCATGGGCTGCATGCTCTCCGCCGCCTCCTGCAACAAGTGGTGGATGGATGAGATCATCGGCACCAAGGACTATGCCGCGGAGCAAGCCCCCATCAGCGACGACAAGCTGGGCCGGAACCATGTGTTCTTCCTGCCCTACCTCATGGGCGAGCGCTCTCCCCATAACGACCCCGCCGCCCGGGGCACCTTCATCGGCCTGACTATGGACGCCTCCCGGGCGGACATGACCCAGGCGGTGCTGGAGGGCGTGGCCTTCGGCATGCGGGACTCCCTGGAAGTGGCCCGTGCCCTGGGCCTGCACATCCCCCGCAGCAAGATCTGCGGCGGCGGCGCCAAGAGCCCCCTGTGGCGGAAGATCTTCGCCAACGTGCTGAACCTGGACATCGACGTGCTGGAGACCGAGGAGGGCCCCGGCTACGGCGGCGCCATTCTGGCGGCTGTGGCTTGCGGCGAATACCCTTCGGTGGAGGCTGCGGCGGACGCCCTGGTCCATGTGACCGACACCGTCCACCCCGACCCGGAGATCGCCGGGCGGTATGAGGCTCAGTACCAGAAGTTCCGTGCCATCTACCCCACGGTAAAGGACTTGTTTCCCCTGCTGCAGGGCTGAGGTGAGGAGATCGTGAGCAACAAATCCAAGGAATACAATGTGATTCGAAAAAACCGGGCCGGTACGGCTGCCCTGCTCCGGGGCGCTGTGGCCTGCTACCTGCTGTATCTGGGCGTTCAGATCGCCATGAGCGCTGGGAAGGACCCCTCCTTCCCGGTGTGGGCGTCCTGGCTGCTGGGCGGCTTTTTCTGTGTGGCGGCGGTGGCCTTCGGCGCCTATACCTGGCGCCGCTACCGCGCTGACCTCAAGGCCGCGGAGCTCACCGAGGAGGAGCGGCTGGAGGCCCGGCGCCAGGCGGAAGAGGAGGACCAATGAGAGGAAGATCTCTGCGGGAGACAGCGGTCCGGGTGGTGCTTTTGCTGCTGGGACTGTGCATCGCCCACCTGGGAGTGACGCTGTTCCTCCAGTCCGATCTGGGGTCCGACCCCTTCAACGTGTTCATTCAGGGTCTGTACCGGGGCCTGCCCTGGTACGGCTGGGAGTGGATGACCCACGGCCGGGTCCACCTGCTGGTGTCTCTGCTCATCATGCTGGTGCTGCTGGTGGTGGACCGTCACTATGTGGGCATCGGCACCGTGCTGTGCATGGCCCTGGGAGGCCCCATCATCGACGTGTACACCGTGGTGCTGGGCCCAGTGATCAACGGGAGCCTGCCCCTGCCCGTGCGGCTGGGCCTTCTGGTGGCGGGCTGCGTGATCCTGGCCTTCGGCATGACCATCGTCATCCGCTCGGAGGCGGGCACCGGCCCCAACGATCTGGTGGCCGTGGTCATCAGCGACAAATCCAAAAAGCCCTTCGGTCCCGTGCGGGTGGCGGTGGACGTGTGCTTCGCTGCCATCGGCTTTGCCCTGGGGGGCGTGCTGGGTCTGGGCACCGTCATCTGCGCCTTTGTGGTGGGACCGGCGGCCCAGATCTTTCTCCCGATCAGCCAGCGCATCTGCGACGGCTGCATCCGGAAATTCGCAGGCGTGGAAGTCCTGCGCTGAGGTGAAACGATATGAAGATTCTCTCTGTGACCGATCCGGCCTTTGCCGCCTATGGCAAGGTGCTGGACGGCTATGACACCAAGGAGCTGCTCGGGACCCTGGAGGCGGTGACGCCTCTGCCCGAGGCCACGGACTATGTGGCCTCCCAGCCGGAGCTGGAAGCCCTGCCCATTGCTAAGCAGCTCTCGGACAACGCCTACGGCGGCATGCCCATCCAGCTGGGCTGGTGCAACGGACACAACACCAAGCTCAACTGCCTGGAGTACCACCGGGACAGCGAGCTCAACTGCGGCACGGAGGATTTCATCCTGCTGCTGGCCCGGGAGGACGAGGTGGTGGACGGCAAGCTGGACACCGCCAAGGTCAAGGCCTTCCGGGTGCCCGCCGGCGTGCTGGTGGAGGTCTATGCCACCACGCTGCACTACGCCCCCTGCTCCGCCGCCAACGGCGCGGGCTTCCGGGTGCTGGTGGCCCTGCCCCGGGGCACCAATGGCCCCAAGCCGGCCATCACCGCCCTCAATGACGAGGACAAGACCCTCTGGGCCTGCAACAAGTGGCTGCTGGCCCATCCGGAAAGCGCGGAAGCCGCCCAGGGTGCCGTCCAGGCCCTGACGGGCGTCAACATCGACATCGCCGCCGACCTGTAAGCGGCAAATCTGAAAAGTGAGGTCTGATCGCTATGTTTACCAATATTCCCGAGGTCAAGCTGGGCATCATCGCCGTGTCCCGTGACTGCTTCCCCATCGCCCTGTCCACCCAGCGCCGCCAGAACATCGTCGCCGCCTACGGCGAGGGCCTGTATGAGTGCCCCGTCACCGTGGAAAACGAGGCCGACGCTCTCAAGGCCCTGGAGGATGTGAAGGCCCACGGCGTCAACGCCCTGGTGGTGTTCCTGGGCAACTTCGGCCCCGAGACCCCTGAGACCATCCTGTGCCAGAAGTTCGACGGCCCCACCATGTATGTGGCCGCTGCCGAGGGCGACGGCGACCTGATCAACGGCCGGGGCGACGCCTACTGCGGCGTCCTCAACTGCTCCTACAACCTGGGTATGCGCCACCTGAAGGCCTACCTGCCTGAGTACCCCGTGGGCACCGCCGAGGACTGCGCCAAGATGATCCGGGAGTTCGTTCCCATCGCCCGTGCCATCATCGGCGTGAAGAATCTCAAGATCATCACCTTCGGCCCCCGTCCCCAGGACTTCTTCGCCTGCAACGCCCCCATCAAGGGCCTCTATGAGCTGGGCGTCGAGGTGGAGGAGAACTCTGAGCTTGACCTGCTGGTGGCCTACAAGGCTCACGCCGGCGACAAGCGCATCCCCGAAGTGGCCGCCGATATGCAAAAGGAAATGGGCGGAACGGTCTATCCCGACCTGGTGGAGCGGATGGCTCAGTTCGAGCTGACCCTGCTGGATTGGGCCGA
Organism: uncultured Oscillospiraceae bacterium; assembly: GCA_902478785.1. GTDB lineage: Bacteria > Bacillota > Clostridia > Oscillospirales > Oscillospiraceae > Oscillibacter. The sequence continues at coordinate 33,258 of CABSMJ010000005.1, read as the reverse complement.
GGCCCACAAGGGCGCCCGGCAGTATGTGGCCTTCGCCGACAAGTGCTGGCCCGCCTTCCCCGAGCAGTTCGGCTTTGAGCCCTGCTATGTGAACTCCCGCCTGGCCTCCCGGGGCATCCCCGTGGCCTGCGAGGTGGACATCTACGGTGCCCTCAGCGAGTACATCGGCGCCTGCATCACCGGCGACGCCATCACCCTGCTGGATATCAACAACTCCGTGCCTCAGTACCTCTATGACGAGGACATTGCCGGCAAGTTTGACTACAAGCTCACCGACACCTTCATGGGCTTCCACTGCGGCAATACCCCCAGCTGCAAGATGTGCGGCGGCTGCGCGGTGAAGTATCAGCTGATCCAGAACCGCCTGCTGGAAAACGGCGGCACCCCCGACTTCACCCGTGGCACGCTGGAGGGCGACATTGCCCCCGGCGCCATCACCTTCTATCGCCTCCAGTGCGACAGTGAGGGCAACCTGCGCTCCTACATTGCCCAGGGCGAGGTGCTGCCTGTGGCCACCCGCTCCTTCGGCGGCATCGGCGTGTTCGCCATTCCCGAGATGGGCCGGTTCTACCGCCACGTGCTGGTGCAGAAGCGCTATCCCCACCACGGCGCCGTGGCCTTCGCCCACTGCGGCAAGGCTCTGTTCGAGGTGCTCAAGTACTTCGGCGTGGCGGACATCGCCTATAACCATCCCAAGTCCCTGCCCTATCCCACGGAGAACCCCTTCGCCTAAGCCCTATGGCAGGCCTGGAGGAAGTCCGCCGGGTGTATGAGACGTACCTGGGCCGGATGGAGGAGCTGCAGCGCAAGCGAAAGCCCGCCGAGGGCCTCTTCGGCGTAGGAGGAGGCCCGGCCACCGACCCCTGTCAGGAGGAATTCTCCCGGCAGCTGGAGGCGGTGCTGAAGGCCCTGGAGCGTACGGCGCTCTCCTCTGGGGAGGCCCGGCAGGTGCTGGAGTACCTCTACCGCTCTCCCATGCCCTACCGGCAGGCGGACCAGACGGTGTACTGGATGCTTACGGCAGTCCATGGCCTGAGCCTGGACCTCATCTCCCGCCTGACGCCGGAGGATGCCGGCGGGCTGTGGGAGGGCTACCGACAGAACTATCCCCGGTGGGAGCGGCTGCCGGCCCAGAAGAAGGTGCTCGCCGCCCTGAACGCCCGGCGCAAGGGCTGAAAAAAGGAAAAGGGCCCGTCGCAAAACAGAATTCCCTGAAAATTACATCATCTAAAAAAGTATCCCGGATTGCCAAAACGGCGATCCGGGATACTTTTTTAACTGCTGTATTTAGCCACAGACGCTTTTGCGTTCTATAACGGCCTTGTCCCCGTGCAGGTGTCCAGCGGACGCCTTTGGGCGTGCGCCGGAGGCGGGAGCCGATGGGCCTTGAGCGGAGAAAGAAGCCGCGGCCAAGGAAAAAGGATCGCCCCTCCGGCCGGGGGGACCGGAGGGGCACAGGAGGAAGAGGGAACACCTGGGGATCAGGCGTTCTCCTCCAGAGGAAGCAGGTTTTTCTCGCTCTCGGGGTCAAAGAGGTGAATGAGGTCGCTGCGGAAGGTGAAGTGGACGGGGGTGCCGAAGGGGATGCCGGCCTTGCTCTCCTTGGGCAGAACGGTGGTGGGCACACGCAGCACCACGTCCTTCTCGCCTACGGTGACGTGGAGGTGGATCTCGCTGCCCATCATCTCGCTGACGTCCACCTTGCCGGTAAGGCAGGCGGGGCCCGCCTCGGCGGAGAAGGCGATGTGCTCGGGGCGGATGCCCAGGGTCACCTTGCCGGGGGCCACGTTCCGGGCGGTGAGCTGCTCCTGGATCTCCTGGGCCAGAGGCATCACCGCGTCCATGCAGTGGATGGAGTAGGTCTCCCCCTCCTTCACCAGCTCACCGTCGAAGAAGTTCATCTGGGGCGTGCCGATGAAGCCGGCTACGAAGATGTTGGCGGGGTGGTCAAAGACCTGCTGGGGGGTGCCGATCTGCTGGATGAAGCCGTCCTTCATGATGACGATCCGGTCGCCCAGGGTCATGGCTTCGGTCTGGTCGTGGGTGACGTAGATGAAGGTGGTGTCGATGCGCTGGCGCAGCTTGATGATCTCCGCCCGCATCTGGTTGCGCAGCTTGGCGTCCAGGTTGCTCAGGGGCTCATCCATGAGGAACACCTGGGGATTGCGGACGATGGCCCGGCCAATGGCCACACGCTGGCGCTGGCCGCCGGACAGGGCCTTGGGCTTGCGCTCCAGGTACTGAGTGATGTCCAGAATGTCCGCGGCCTCCCGCACCTTCTTGTCGATCTCCTCGGCGGGGGTCTTGCGCAGCTTCAGGGCGAAGGCCATGTTCTCATACACGGTCATGTGGGGATAGAGGGCATAGTTCTGGAACACCATGGCGATGTCCCGGTCCTTGGGCTCCACGTCGTTCATGCGCTTGCCGTTGATGAGCAGGTCGCCCTCGGAGATCTCCTCCAGGCCGGCCACCATCCGCAGCGTGGTGGACTTGCCGCAGCCGGAGGGGCCTACCAGCACGATAAACTCCTTGTCCGCGATCTCCAGATTGAAGTCGTGGACCGCAGTGACCTTGTTGTCGTAGATCTTCTTGATGCCTTTGAGAGAAACAGTTGCCATAGTCAGGGGCCGCAGGGACAGAGCCTCCGCTTGCTGTCCCCTCGCCGCCGGGAGAGCGAAACTCCCGGGGCTTTACGACAGGTCTCCACACTGCCGCACCGCCGGCCCGGCGGATTTTTCCTCCTTTTTGACGGCTGCCGTCCGCTATGGGAATGGAGTAGCGGTCCGGCGCCCGGAAATGAGCGGGGAAAGGGAAAGTGCACTCAGCGCTCCACAGGCGTGCCGTGGAACAAAACGGTCTTGATCTCCAGAGTCTCCCGGTCCAGCAGCACCACATTGGCGGCCTTGCCCGGGTCCAGGGTGCCAAACCGGTCCTGGATGCCCAGGGAGCAGGCGGGGTTGTAGGCGGCGGCCCGGACGGCGTCCGCCAGAGGGATGCCGAAGGCGGTGGCCTGCTTCACGCAGCCCATCAGGTCGGTGACAGAGCCGGCCAGGGTGTTTTCATCGAAGGCCATCACCGCCCGGTTGCCCCGGACGATGATCTCCTGTCCGCCGAAGGGATAGCGGCCGTCGGGCATGCCCGTGGCCCGCAGGGAGTCGGAGATCAGCACCACGCGCTCGGCCCCGAAGAGGGCGAAGGTGGCCCGGACCACACTGGGGTGGATGTGAATGCCGTCGCAGATCAGCTCCACCTGGGTGGCGGGATGGTCAAAGGCGGCGCCGATGACCCCGGGGGCCCGATGGGTGAAGGGGGGCATGGCGTTGAAGAGGTGGGTGCAGTGGTTGGCGCCGGCGTCCATGGCGGCGCAGGCGGTGTCGTAGTCCGCCTCGGTGTGGCCCAGGGACACGGTGATGCCGTCGGCCACGGCGCCCCGGATGAACTCCATGGCGCCGGGCCGCTCTGCGGCCACGGTCACCAGCCGCACCAGCCCGTTGGCCGCCTTTTGCAGGCGGCGGAGCATGGCGAGGTCCGGGTCGTGGAGGTAGGCGCCGTTCTGGGCGCCCTTTTTGGCCATGCACAGGAAGGGACCCTCCAGGTGCAGGCCCACCAGCTCCGCGCCGGACTTGGCAGAAGCGGCGTGGGAAGCGGCGTTTTCGCAGATCTTCATCAGCTGGTCCTCCCCCAGGGTCATGCCCGCGGGGCAGATCTGGGTGATGCCGCGGCTGAGCTCATAGTCGGCCATTTTCTGAAGGCCCTGGGGGGTGGCGTCGCTGAAGTCCTCCCCCAGGCAGCCGTGGAAGTGCAGGTCCGTCAATCCGGGGATGGCGTAGCAGCCGGAGGCGTCCAGCACCTTTCCGTCGCCGCTGGCGGCGGAGAGGACGGCACCGTCGGTGCACACGTCCCGGTCCACGAAGCCCTCACGCAGGTCAAAGACCTTTGCGCCGGTTATCCGCATACAGACACCCCGGCTTCCACCAGCTTGTGCAGCGCGGCCTTGTCGCCCACCAGGACCACGTCGGGGTGGAGCTGGAGGATGGAGGCGGGGCACTTGGGATCGATGGGGCCGCAGAAGGCGTCATAGATGGCCTGGGCCTTGTCCTCGCCGCTGACCACCATCAGGATGCGCCGGGCGGCCATGATGCAGCCGATGCCCATGGTCATGGCCTGACGGGGCACGTCGTCGGCGCTGGCGAAGAAGCGGGAGTTGGCCTCGATGGTCCGCTCGGTCAGGTCCACCACATGGGTGGGGGCCACGAAGGCGGAGCCGGGCTCGTTGAAGCCGATGTGGCCGTTGTGGCCGATACCCAGCAGCTGGAGATCGGCATAGCCCAGAGAGCGGATCAGCTCGTCATAGCGCTTGCACTCAGCGTCGGCGTCGGCGGCCATGCCGTTGGGCACATGGGTGTTCTCCCGCAGGATGTCCAGGTGATCGAAGAAGTTCACCTGCATAAAGTAGCGGTAGCTCTGGTCATGGGTGGGCTCCAGGCCCTTGTACTCGTCCAGGTTGACGGTACGGACCTCCCGGAAGCTCAGCTGACCCTCCTGGTTCCACTGAGAGAGCTGGCGGTAGGCGCCCACAGGGGTGGAGCCGGTGGCCAGGCCCAGCACACACTCGGGCTTGCGGACCACCTCGGCGGCCATGATGCGGGCGGCCCGGAGGCTCATGGCCTCGTAGTCCGCTTCCTGATAGATTCTCATGACGATATTCCTCCTAAAAACAGCTTAGCAGTATTTGGCGATGGCCGCGTCGATCTGGGCGGCCGCCTGGTCCACGATGGCCAGGTCGCTTTCGATCAGGGCGGGCAGAGGCTTGCGCACGGAGCCACAGTCCACGCCCCGCTTGGCCAGGATGGCCTTGAGCACGGCGTAGAGGTTGCCGTGGGCGGCGCACATGGCGTAGATGATGCGGCAGATCTCATTCTGCACCGCGGCGGCCTCGTCCACCTTGCCGGCGTGATAGTCGTCATAGACCTTCTGGAACAGCTCGGGCATCACGGCGTAGGTGCCGCCGATGCCGCCGGTGGCGCCCATGGCCAGGCCGGAGACGAACTCCTCGTCGGGGCCGTTCATGACCACGAAATCAGCGCCGCCCTCGTCCTTCCACAGCTGGATGTCCTGGGAGGGCATGGAGGAGTTCTTCACGCCGATGACCCGGGGATTCTTCCGCATGGTCCGCAGCAGGGACATGGTCAGGGCCACGCCGGCCAGCTGGGGGATGTTGTAGATGATGAAGTCGGTGTTGGGAGCGGCGGCGGAGATGTCGTTCCAGTACTGGGCGATACCGTGCTCAGGCAGGTGGAAGTAGATGGGGGGAATGGCGGCGATGGCGTCCACGCCCAGGCTCTCGGCGTGGCGGGCCAGCTCACAGCTGTCGGCGGTGTTGTTGCAGGCCACGTGGGCGATGACGGTCAGCTTGCCGCCCACCTCGGCCATGACGTTCTCCAGGATCAGCTTGCGCTCTTCCACGCTCTGGTAGATGCACTCGCCGGAGGAGCCGCCTACGTACAATCCCCGAACGCCCTTATTCAGCAGATACCGGGCCAGAGCACGGGTACGGGCGGGGCTGACGGAGCCGTCGTCCTCATAGCAGGCGTAAAAGGCGGGGATCACGCCCTGATATTTAGAAATGTCCATATAAGATACACATCCTTTCTGCCCCCCGAGAGGGCAAAGTCAAATCTGATGGTCTGTGGGAATCAGCCCTTCACGGCGCCCATGGTGATGCCCTGGGTGAAGTACTTCTGGAAGGCCAGGAACACGATAATGATGGGCACAGCGGCCAGGGCAGCGCCGGCCATGATAAGGCCGTAGTCGTTGGACATCTCACTCTGGAGTCCGGCGATGCCCAGGGCGATGGTCTTGGCCTCACTCTGAGACAGCATGACCAGCTGCATGGGGTACTCGTTCCAGGCGCTGATGAAGGTGAAGATGGCCAGGGCGCCGATGCCCGGCTTAATGATGGGCAGGGCCACATGGAAGAAGGTCTTGAGCTCGCCGGCGCCGTCGATGCGGGCGGCCTCCAGCAGCGATGAGGGGATGCCCTCGGAGAACTGCTTCATCAAGAACACGCCGAAGGGCCAGCCCACCACCGGGAAGATCACGGCGAAGAGGGAGCCCCACACGGTTTTGACCAGGCCCAGGGTGGACATCTCGGTCAGCAGGGGGATGAGGATGACCTGCTTGGGCAGCGCCATGGCGCACACAAACAGGGTGAACACCACGCCCCGGCCCCAGAACCGCTTCTTGGCCAGGGCATAGCCCGCCAGAGAGGAGGTGATGCAGGTCAGCGCCATGGCCACCACGGAGATGAACACGCTGTTGAACAGCCACCGGAGGGCCAGGGGCATTTGGATGCCGAAGAGCTCGGTCTGGCTCTTGAAGAGGCGGGCGAAGTTGTCCCAGGAGACGGTGGTGGGAATCCACTTCACCGACTCGCCGGCCTTGATGATGATGTCGGTCTTTTCCTTGACGGAGCCGGTGACGATCCAGTACAGCGGGAAGAGGAAGAAGATCGCCAGCAAAATCAGCAAGATGACCGTGATGACAAAATAGGGGGTAATGCGTTGTTTCTTTCCAGTCATGTGCCCGCCTCCTTATTCCGTGGTGCCGCCGTTCATAACCTTGAACTGCAAGGCGCTGAACAGGGCGATGACCAGTGCCAGAATGACACCCATGGCGTCGGCGTAGCCGAACTCCTTGGTGGTCCGGAACGCGATCTCGTATAGGTAGTACATGATGGTACTGGTACTGTAATTGGGGCCGCCGGAGGTCAGCAGCTGGATCAGGGCGAAGCACTGGAAGCTGTTGATGGTGGTGATGACGGCAACGTACAGCGTGGTGGGCATGATGGAGGGCCACTTGATCTTCCAGAACACCTGGAGGTCCGTGGCGCCGTCCACCTGGGCGGCCTCCACCAGGGAGGAGTCCACGTTGCCCAGGGCGGAGACGTACAGCACGATGGGCTGGCCGATGGAGGTGGTGAACAAAATGAGGATGATGCACCACAAGGCCATGGTCTGGCTCTCGGTCCAGGGCAGGCCCTCGCCGCCGAAGGCGCGGATGACATAGTTGAACAGGCCGTTGTACTTGTCGAACATCCACTTCCACACCACCACTACGGCCACGGAGCCGGTGACCACTGGCAGGTAGAACACGCAGCGGAAGAAGGAGCGGACGCCGGACTTCATTTTATAGATGGCGGAACCCACCCACAGGGAAAAGGCGGTGACGGTGGGCACCGAGACCACCACGATTACCAGGGTGTTCCACGCGGATTTCCGAAAGATAGGGTCCTTGAAAAGGCGGATGTAGTTGTCCAGAAAGACGAATTTGGAACCGGTTGCGGCATTGGCGAAGCTGGAGTCGGTGAAGCTGGTGATCAGGCCCATGAGCATGGGCGTGAGTACGAATCCAACAAAGAAAAACAGCGCTGGCAATAAAAAGAGATAGGAGACCAGCGTTTCTCTTCGTTGGAGGATCTGGCTGCGGGCTGAAGCTTTTGAAGTTGCCATGATTCTCCCCCGTTCTTGAATATTCCTCTGAGATCCTTTAGACAGTCCTCATTCCTGTTTGCGTAAGGGGATTCCCCCTCCCGGCCGGGCCGGGAGAGGGAATCAGAATTCCTGTTTCGATCAGGCGTTGGCGCCGGTGTTGAAGGCATCGGCAGCCTCCTGAGCGGGCGTGCCGTTGAAGACCTGCTGCAGCATGTTGAACCACAGGGGACGCATGGCGGCAAAGCCTTCCTTGGTGTTGTAGTAGGGACCATAGTACTGAGTCCAGGAGGCCAGCAGGCTCATCTCCTCGTTGCCCTCATACAGGTTGCCGTAGGAGGCGCGGACGGGGAAGGCACCGGTCTGGACCACGCTCTTGGGACCCCACTCGGCGTCGTCGCAGATGAACTTGATGAACTCCTTGGAGGCAGCGGCCTTGGCGTCGGAGCCGTTGTCAAACACGCAGAAGCCGTTGACCAGGTACTCCAGCTCGGGCACACCGTCGTCGGAGGGGAAGGGAACGGAGATCTGGGTGTAATCCTCAGAGGCGTAGGAAATGGCGTTGGAGGTGCCCCAGCAGAAGGTCATGGCGCAGGTCTCCTGCTGGAACTGCTGGAGCTCGTCGGCGGCGGCCATGGAGAAGCCGGCGTCCAGAGCCTTGCTGTCATACATGCTCTTGAGCAGCTCCAGAGCCTTCACGCCGTTGGCGTCCACGTTCCAGGAGCCGTCCTCGCCCACGATGGAGGAGGAATAGAGGTTGTTCACCAGAGCACGGGTGCCCTGGTCACCGCCGGAAGCGCCGCAGTAGACGATGCCGGGGGTCTGGCACACGCCGGAATCACGCAGGGCCTCGCACATCTTCACGAAGTTCTCGGTGGTCCAGGTGCGGTCGCCTTCCAGGTTCACATACTGCAGGGCGTTGGCCTCTTCCAGCATCTCCTTGTTCAGGCCCATGTAGAAGGGAGAGGAGGACAGGGGATACATGTAATAGGAGCCATCGGCACCCACGCAGGTCTCCAGCAGGCTCTCGCTGGACAGATCGCTCTTGAGCTCCTCGATCATGTCGTCCAGGGGCACCAGGTTGCCGGCGTTGCCGTACTCAATGATGCGGCCCGGGGCGTCGAACAGGACGTCGGGAGCGGTGCCGGCGGTGATGGCGGAAGTCAGGGCGTCAGCGCCGGAGGTGAAGTCGATGATCTCCACATTCACCTTGATGTCGCTGTGCTGAGCCATGAAGGCATCGGCCAGCTCCTGCTCATAGCCGGAGTCCACACCGAAGGTGGGGAAAGCCCACCAGGTGATCTCGGTGACACCGTCGGCGGACTCGTTGCTGGAGGCGGGGGTGTTGCTGCTGCCGCAGGCGGCCAGCGCAAAGGTCATGCATAGGGCAAGTGCAAGGGCAAGAATTCTCTTCATCTTCTTCATGTCGCATTTCCTCCTCGAAATTTGATGAAAAATGCAGTTTGATTCGGGAACTGCTCTGTGCAAATTGTATAGGCCTGCCTGTGCTTTGTCAAGAAAATTTTAAAAAAATTTTCAAAACCGTCGTTTTGTGAAAAAATTTTGAAAATTCTTGTGGGATATCCCCGGAGAAGGCAGAAAAATCAAGGGGTTCAGACGTGTTTTTCCGACAGATAATCCGCCACCAGCTCCCGCTGACGCTTGCAGTGGTCCAGGTCGCGGCGACACATTTCGGAGAAGAGTACGTCTACCAGATACAATTGTGCGATGCGGGCGGCGATGGAGCCCAGCTGCAGGGGGCCCTCAGTGGAGCCACATTGGAGCACCAGGTCCGCCTGGGCGGCGCCGGGGGAGCCGGGGTAGCGGGTCACCAGCAGCGTCCGCACCTTCTGGGCCTTGGCCACCCGGAGAATGTCCAGCAGCTCCTTGGTGGCGCCGGAGTAGGAGAAGGCCAAAATGGCGTCCCGCTCCGTCAGCTTGGAGGTGGTGATGACCTGCATGTGGGAGTCCGACACGGGGAAAAAGCCGGGGAACACGGTGGTAAAGAGGTGGGCGGCCTCCTCGGCCATGAGCATGGAGGCGCCCTGGCCCATGCACATCACGTGGTCCGCTGACAGCAGCAGGTCCGCCGCCGCCTGGATGCGCTCGGGCTGGATGAGGGCCTGGGTCTCGGTAATGGCGTCGATCTCCGCCCCGGCCAGCTTGCGGCACAAAATGGGCACGGTGTCATCGGCGTGGATCTCACCGGAGAGGAGGTCCGCGTCCGAGGGACGGGTGACGGCGGAGGCGGCGATGGCCAGGCGGAAGGCGCTGTATCCCTGGTAGCCCATGCGGCGGCAGAAGCGGGTGATGGTGGCCTCGGCCACGCCGCACTCCCCTGCCAGCTCGGAGATGGACATGGCCTGGGTCCGCTGGCCGTTGGCCACCACGTAGTTGGCCAGCTTCTTCTCCGAGGCGGTCAGCTGGTAGTACTCCTGGGTGATGCGCTGGAATACGTTGTCCTCAGGCATGGCGCAGCCTCCTTTCAGCCCCTTGTCCGGGGCGCCCGCGGGGGTGTGGGGCTCCGTCCCCCGGGGCGCGCTCTGGCGGGCCATCAGCCCTCCAGCAGCTGACCCAGCATGATGTCGCACTGGATCAGCGCCCGGGGCAGATGGAAGGGACCTTTGAAGGTGGAACCCTTGGTGGAGGGCTCGGTGGGCTTGCCGTCCCGGCGGAGGTAGCCGTACCACTCGCCGTACTCCGGGTCGGAGAAGTGGGCCTTGCAGTAGGCCACGGTCTTTTCAAACCACTCCAGATACTTCTCGTCCCGGGTGTCCCGGTAGAGCATCAGGGAGGAGATCATGATCTCGTTGTGAGGCCACCACAGCTTCATGTCGTGCTCATAGGCCTCGGGGGGCTTGCCCAGGCAGTCGATGAAGTAGAGAAGTCCGCCGTACTCCTTGTCCCAGCCGGCCTCGATGGCCCAGTTGAAGATCTGCTCGGCGCCCCGGTGGAGCTCCTGGTTGCCGGTGCGGTTGGCATACTCCAGCAAAAACCACACGCACTCGATGTCGTGGCCGGGGTTGACGGTGCGGCCCTCGGTGTAGTACAGCCGGGGATTGCCCTCCGGGTCCACGCTCTCCAGGGTGCACTTGAGGTCGGGCTTGACGTGATAGCGGAAAATGTCGTCAGCGCACTTGGCCGCCCGCTCATCGTACAGCGCCGCCTGCTCCGGGTCCACCCGGTGCATGACGGAGGTGATGTTGAGATAAATCATGGGGTCTGCCAGGGCCCGGCCGGTGCGGGTCTCGGGAATGGTCTTGGGGCCCAGGCCCGTGGGGTCCTTGATGAGGCCGTTGTTCAGCTGCCAGATCAGCTCATAGGCCCGGCGGGCCCGCTCCAGGTGCTCCCGCTCCCCGGTGACGCCGTAGTACTCGGCGTTGGCCAGGACGTAGAAGCCCTCGGAGAAGCAGTAGCGCCGCTGGCGCAGGGGTTTGCCCTCAGCGGTGACGGTGAAGTACATCCGTCCGCCGGCCTCACGGTTGATGCAGTGGTCCTCCAGGAAATCGATGCAGCTCTTGGCCGCCTCCAGCCACTCCGGCCGGACGCCGTAGACGTGGCACAGATAGGAGAAGGTCCAGCCGCAGCGGCCCTGCATCCAAACGCTCTTGTCGGTGGAGTAGATCTCTCCCTTCCGGTCCAGGCAGGTGTAAACGCCGCCATTGACGCGGTCCATGCCCTTTTCCAGCCAGAAGTTCGCGCAGGTCTTCAGCTCGCTTTGTACCCAGTCCCGGTACGCCTGCAATTTCGCCTTATCCATTAGGAAACCATCCTTTCCTCTATTTGGTGATGGCACCATGATATTTCCTTTCCCGCCGCCCGTCAAGGCAAAAAAGAAAATTTTTTTCAAAGTATTGACAAAATGAAAAAAACTGCTAGCCTAAAAGCAACAGCGGGAACTGTGTGTCCCCCGCGCGGCGGGGAGAATTTGTTTTTTTAGGAATGAGGAGGACCTTGTCATGAAGCATCTTGGCATCGACGTCACCGCGAAGCATCTTCCGCCCCTGGACCCGGCCTTTGTGCCCCTGGGCCGCTTTTACGAGGCGTTTTTGCAGGACGCGAAGGAGCCCTTTGACGTGGCGGTGGAGCGCTCCGGCGGCCAGGTGGCCGTATACCGCACCCGTGTCCACGGCACCGAGGAACTGCGGGAGGCGGACGTGTACTACATCGACCGCATCATCAAGACCCTTTTGTGGATGAAGGGCGGCTTCCGGGTGTACCTGGCTGGCAACGAGGCCGTGTGCGCCGCCATGGCCGAGCACTATTCCGCCCACGGCTCCCGGGCCTTTGACTTTGACTATATGGCCAATGTCTATGAGCACCCCTTTGAGGTGGTGCGGGTGGACGCGGTGCCGGAGGAGAAGAGCGTCTCCAAGGCCATCGGCCGGCATCTGGACGGCTGCCGCATCGGCTTTGATGCCGGCGGGTCCGACCGGAAGGTCTCCGCGGTCATCGACGGCGAGAGCGTGTACAGCGAAGAGGTGGTCTGGTTCCCCAAAACCAACTCCGACCCCGACTACCACTATAATGGCATCGTGGCGGCATTGAAGTCCGCAGCGGAGCATCTGCCCCGGGTGGATGCGGTGGGCGTCAGCTCCGCCGGCATCTATATCGACAACCGGACCATGAACGCCTCGCTGTTCCTGAAGGTGCCCAAGGAGCTCTATGATGCCAAGGTCAAGGACATCTATATTCGGGCCATCACCGACACCTTCGGCGACGTGCCCTACGCCGTGGTCAACGACGGCGACGTCTCCGCTCTGGCCGGCGCCATGAGCCTGGAGGACAACAACGTCCTGGGCATCGCCATGGGCACCAGCGAGGCCGTGGGCTATGTGGACGAGGAGGGCAACATCACCGGCTGGCTCAACGAGCTGGCTTTTGTGCCCGTGGACGCGGCCCCCACCGCCATGGTGGACGAGTGGAGCGGTGACATCGGCTGCGGCGTGAAGTACTTCTCCCAGGACTCCGTCATCAAGCTGGCTCCCGCCGCCGGCATCGAGCTGGACCCCGCCCTCTCCCCTGCTGAGAAGCTGAAGGTGGTCCAGGGCCTCATGGAGCAGGGCGATCCCCGGGCCGCCAAGATCTATGAGAGCATCGGCGTGTACCTGGCCCACACCCTGGTGCTGTATCACCACCTCTACGGCTACCGCCATGTGCTGCTGCTGGGCCGGGTCATGTCCGGCAAGGGCGGCGATCTGCTGCTGGAGACCTGCCGCAAGGTCCTCGCTGACGAGTATCCGGCGGTCAACGAGAAGATCCATCTGGCCCTGCCGGACGAGAAGTTCCGCCGGGTGGGCCAGTCCGCCGCCGCTGCCAGCCTGCCGGAGCTGCGCAAGGCGTGAGAAAGCACATCCTCTGCCTGGGAGATTCCAACACCCACGGCTACTGTGCCGATCCCGGCGACTGCGCCGATGGGGCGCTTCTGCGCTTCAATGAGGAGGAGCGCTGGACCTGTCTGCTGCAAAAGCACCTGGGAGGCGGGTACCTGGTGACGGAGGAGGGTCTCAGCGGCCGGACCACCGTGTTCCGGGACCCGTTGGAGGAGGGCCTGGCCGCCATCGACTATCTGGTGCCCTGCCTCAAGAGCCATGAGCCGGTGGACCTGCTGGTGGTGATGCTGGGCACCAACGACACCAAGGACCGCTTTGCCGCCAGCGCTCCCTGTATCGCGCTGGGACTGGAACGGCTGGTGAAAAAGGCCGCCGCCACAGAGTGCTGGGGCAGCGGCGGACCCAGGATCTTGATCGTGGCGCCGCCGGCCATCGATGAGCGGATGCCCGATTCCCCGGTGGGCGGCATCATGGGCACAGGTTGTGTGGAAAAGTCCAGGCAGCTGGGGCCGCTGTATGCCCAGCTTGCTGAGCGGATGGGGCTTTCCTTCCTGGACGCGGCGGGATGTGAGCTCAACCAGGTGGACTATATGCACCTGACAAGAAAGGGCCATGCCCGGCTGGCAAAGCTGCTGGCCGAGGCCGTGCCGAAGCTGGTTTGAAGGCAAAAAAAGAGACGGCTTCCGCCGTCTCTTTTTTTGCTTTTTCTCAGCGCAGGTACCAGGGCTTGTATCCGCCCTCGTCGTCTCCCTTGGGCGTGTAGCGCCGGAACACCGGCTCCAGCAAAAGGGAGGACACCAGGGCGCACACCGCGGGAGTGAGCAGGATGACGCCCCAGTATAAAAACCGCAGAGTCAAAATCATGCTGCCCGCCAGAAGCACCGCCGCGCCCAAAGCGGCGGGCAGATGCCGCAGCGCCAGGCGCAGGGCGGTGGACAGCAGCCCCCCGGCGGTGAAGGTGAACCGGGAGAGCAGCGGGAAGGTCACAGCCAGATAGGAAAGAGGCAGCAGCAACAGCACACAGTACACCACCCGCACCAGGGGCCACATCTCGCCTTCGGCCTGGGCGGCCATGGTCAAAAAGAGGTAGAGAGCGTCCAGGGCAAGGCCCAGAAGCAAAAAGAAAAGGGTGGCGGGGATGCCGGCGCGGAGGTTGTCCCGAAAGGCGTGAAAAAAGCCCCGGTAGGCGCCGCTTTCGCCCCGGCGAAGGTATTTGACGCAGCTGTAATAGAGGGCGGAGGCGGCGGGGCCGATGGTCACCACCGGCACACAGCACACCAGAAACAGCACGCTGAGCACCACCGCGTCCAGCACCCGGCCGGTGAAGCGGAAAAAGGCGCTGTCGGGATTGAAAAGACTCTGAAACATGGTGGGTCCTCCTGGATAATGGGCTGGCGCCGGGGCAACCTGAACAGGAGAAAAAAGCAGGCGCCCGGCCGCCGGATGGGCGGTCGAGAGGCTTGGAAATTGCCTTTATTGTACCCTATCCGGGCGAAAAGGTCAAACCCCGGCGGCACCCTGAGGGAAGGGCTATGCCTTTGACGCAAATTTAACGTTTCCGGCGTCGCTTTTGAATTGCAAGCGGCGGCGTAGTGTGCTATATTGAGCGGGAATGTAAGCGCCCGGCCCCATGCGCCGGGCGAAGAGGGAGGGACATGTGTGTCCATTTGGAAAATCGGAAGGACCTCGCCGGCCCAGGTGATCATATTGGGCTTTCTGGCGCTGATCCTGGGCGGAACGGCCCTTTTAATGCTGCCGCCGGCCAGCCGGGGCCCGGGAGGCGCGCCCTTTCTGGACGCCCTTTTTACCGCCACCTCCGCCACCTGCGTCACAGGACTGGTGGTGGAAAATACGGTGACTTATTGGAGCACCTTCGGCCAGGTGGTAATTCTGGCCTTGATCCAGATCGGCGGCATGGGCGTCATCACCATGGCCGTGGCGGTGGCCATCTTCACCGGCCGGCGCATCGGTCTGCGCCAGCGCTATATTATGCAGGAGTCCATCTCCGCCCCCCAGATGGGCGGTATCATCCGCATGACCGGCTTTATCCTCCGGGCCACCGTGTGCATGGAAGCTGCCGGCGCGGCACTGCTGGCCCTGCGCTTTTGTCCGGAGCTGGGGCTGTGGAAGGGCCTTTGGTACGCGGTGTTCCACGCGGTGTCCGCCTTCTGCAATGCGGGCTTTGACCTGCTGGGAGACCCGGTGCCCTACGCCTCTCTCACGGGCTATGTGGCCGACCCCCTGGTCAACTGCGTCATCATGGCCCTGATCGTCCTGGGCGGCATCGGCTTTTTGACCTGGAGCGACGTAGTCACCCACGGCATCCACCTGCGGCGCTACCGGCTCCAGAGCAAGCTGATTTTGACGGCCACCGCGGTGCTGCTGGTGCTGCCGGCCCTGTTTTTCTTCTTCTATGAGTTCTCCCTGCCCCAGTGGCAGGATCTGAGCGGCGCTGAGCGGTTCTGGAGCGCCTGCTTCCAGTCTGTCTCCCCCCGCACCGCCGGCTTCAACACCATCGACCTGGCGGCCCTCAGTGAGCCCAGCCAGCTGCTCACCACCGCCTTGATGCTCATTGGTGGCTCCCCCGGCTCCACCGCCGGCGGCTTCAAGAACACCACGCTGGTGGTACTGCTGCTGACCATGCTGTCGGTGTTCCGGCGGAAGGGGAGCGCCCAGGCCTTCGGCCGGCGGATCCCGGCGGAGGTGCTGCGCAGCGCGGCGGCCATCTTCATGCTGTATCTGACGCTGTTCCTTGCCGGCGGGATGCTCCTTTGCTGCATCGACGGCGTGCCCCTCCAGGCGGCGCTGTTCGAGGCGGCCTCCGCCCTGGGCACCGTGGGACTGACCCTGGGGCTGACGCCGGACCTGAGCGCGCCCTGTCAGCTGGTGCTGGTGTTTTTGATGTACTGCGGCCGGGTGGGCGGCCTGACGCTGATCTACGCCGTCCTGGCGGGCAGCGCCCCCATTGCATCCCAGCTGCCCCAGGAAAAAGTGACGGTCGGCTGAGGCTGACAAATAGAAGGAGGAAAGGGATATGAAATCCATTTTGATCATCGGCATGGGCCGCTTTGGCCGGCACATGGCCCGCAAGCTCCGGGAGCTGCACCACGAGGTCATGGCGGTGGACCGCAGCGAGGAACGCATCAACGACGTGCTGGACCTGGTCACCAGCGCCCAGATCGGCGACAGCACCAGCGAGGCATTCATCGCCTCCCTGGGCGTGCGGAATTTCGACGTATGCATGGTGGCCATCGGCGACGACTTCCAGAGCTCCCTGGAGACTACGGCCCTGCTCAAGGAGCAGGGGGCACCCTTTGTGGTCGCCCGAGCGGCCCGGGACGTCCACGCAAAGTTCCTGCTGCGCAACGGTGCCGACGAGGTGGTCTACCCCGAGCGGCAGATGGCCGGCTGGGCGGCGGTGCGTTACAGCTCGGACCATATCTTTGACTACATCCAGCTGACCCCGGACCACTCCATCTATGAGGTGGCAGTGCCGGAGAGCTGGGTGGGCAAGACCATCGTCCAGCTGGGTGTGCGGCAGAAGTACCACATCAGCATCCTGGCCATCAAGCGGGAGGGGCAGTTGGAGCCGCTGCCCAAGCCGGACCGGTGTTTCCAGTCCGGGGAGACCATGCTGATCCTGGGCGCTGACCGGGACGTGCAGAAGTTTTTGCGGGACTGAAAAGGGAAAACGCCCGGGAGCTATGCTCCCGGGCGCTTTTTTTCTATAATAGGAGCCCTGGCAGGGACAGCGCCGCCTGAAAGGTATCCAGGCCGATAGAGCCCCAGAAGGCCTCCTGGAGGGCGTCCAGGTTCTCCTGGCAGTGCTCCATCTCCCGGCAGAAGAGCCGCAGGGCCTCCGGAAAAGAGGTAAAGTTCCCCAGCAGCGCTGCGGCGGCAGTGCCCAGCACCGCCAGCTCCGCCTGGGACAGCACGTCCCCGTCCCACACGCCGTGGAGCCAGTGGCGCAGAAGGAAGTACTCCGCCGTCCGCCGGGTCTGCGTCTCTTGGGGCGAGTGCAGGGAAAGCGAGCCCTGTTGAAGACCTTCCCGGGCGGCGGTGAGCAGCGCGCGCCAGTCCTCCCCCAGAATCTCCAAAGAGGAAAGCTGTGCCAAAAGGGTCTCCCAAGCCTCCCGGGCTGCGGTTTCGTCCTCTGCCGGAGCCTCCGGCAGAGGCTCTGTGGCCCAGGCATCGCACACATCGGCACTCCGGGTCTCCTCCCCCTGGTCCACCAGGGCCTGAAGGTCGTTGGCCAGCAGCGCCACACCCCACAGCCGACCGGCCATGGGACCCGGGCGGCGGAGCAGGTCCAGGGCTGTCTTGCGGCCCAGCAGCAGCGGGTTTAACAGCTCCGGCGTCTCCTCCGACGGCTCCCCCGGCTCCCGCCAGAGGGTCTCCGGCTGGGGCAGCAGTTCCCCGTCCTCCTCCAGCACCAGCCGGACCACTTCAGGACAGGAGGCCCCCAGGGTCAGCTCCCGCCGGGCGCCGTAGTCGTCCAGGAACCGGGGATGGGTGCGGCAGATGAAGCTGGTGTGCTCCTCCCCCAGCCGGCGGTGGATCTCACACAGGCCGCTGGGCTCCCAGAAGGGGCACCGGCCACCATGAAGGGGAAAGCACAGCTCCTCCCCGTCCCGGCGCAATGCGGCCCGGAGCCGCTGGCCCAGCTCTCCGGGCACGGCGGCGTAGAAGCCGGCGGTGCTTGGGTCGATCAAAACTTCCCAGCCCTCACAGCAGCTGTGGGGGCACTGGGGCCCCAGGCAGCGAAACCGGGGCACATAGGAAGGGGCATAGAGAGACATAGGCGCTCCTTTCGGTCTTACAGCCAGCGGCGACTGTCCACCATGTGCATCTTCAGGGCGATCTCCACGGCCAGCTGATTCTCGTGCTCCCGCAGGTCCAGGCCCAGCACCTCGCAGATCTTGTGGAAACGGTACTTGACGGAATTGTAGTGGATAAAGAGGGCGTCGCTGGCGCTCTTGAGGTTCCAGCCGCACTTCACCACCGCCCGCAGGGTGTCCAGCAGACTGGTGTGGTTTTTCATGTCGTAGGTCTCCAGGGGCTGGATGTAGCGCATGCAAAAGTCCGTAAACTCCACGGTATGGTCCATGGAGGCCAGCAGCCGGTAGATGCCCAGCTGGCTGTAAAAGAGCACGCAGTCGAACAGCTCCAGCTGATAGCCCAGGTTGATGGCGGTGCGGGCCTGGGTGTAGCTCTGGTGGATGTCCCGAATGTTGCTGCAGTACTCCCCCACGCCCATGGTGATGGTGAAGGAGACCCGGTCGGCGATGCGCTGGCGGATCTGCTGGAACACCTCCTCCAGGGGTCGGTGCAGGGCTGTGGGGTCGGTGCTGGCGGTAGAGACGATGAACACGATCAGGTCGCTTTGCTTGTAGTACTTGGCGTCGGGGAAGGCGCTGAGCATGGTCTGGATGGAGACCTCAAAGATGCTGCGGGTGAAGGTCTCCAGCCGCTCATTGGTCCGGGGGTCCAGGCTCTTGAGGTAGTATTTCTTGATGTTGTTGATGTCGATGACCACCACCTGACCTCCGTGGTCAAAGCGCCAGCCGTAGAGCTGGGCCCGGTTGTGGATTTCGGTCTCGGTCTTGACGTTGTTCAGCAGCAGGTCCTCCAGGAAGGTCTCCCGGTACTTCTCCTCAATGTGCTGGTTGGAGATGCGGACCTGCATCCGCAAAATCAGCACGATGCTGGCATATTCCATGGCGGTCTGGGAGATGTAGGCGTCCGGCTCCGCGCCCTCGCCGGCGTCCAGCAGGATGTAGCCGAAGGTCTCCGTCTTGTTGGCCACATCGTGGCGGTCGTATCGGGCCACCACCTCCGGTGTCAGGTCCTCGAACCGCAGCTCCCCCAGGGCTCGGGCCGGGATGCTGTCCGGATCGGAAAAGTAGAGCTTCCGGAAGTGGATGTCCACGAACACCGCCGGACGCTTGAGCAGACCGCTGAGGGTCCGCAGGATCTCCGTGACGCTGGCATTGTCCACCGCCAGCTCCAGGAACTTCCGGTGGATCTGGGCAGAGCGCATGAGCTGGGTGGATTGGCGGTTGACGATCATGGACAGCGCCGGGTTGATGATGTCGCAGAAGGCGTACTCGTCGGGGATGGACACCAGGGGGAAGTCCAGCTGATCCGCCAGGGCGATGGCCTCGTCGGGAATGCGCTTGATGAAGCGGCCGGTCTTAATGCCCAGGCCGGAGGATTTTCGGTTTACCAGCTGCTGGATCAGTTCCGTCAGAAGGCAGCTGTCGTCCTTGATGGCATAGGCGGTGGTGATGACGAACTCGCTGCCCTTGAGCCAGATGGAGCCGTCGGGGGTGTCGATGACAGTGACGGTGGAGATCCGCCGGTGGATGCCGGCCTTTCCGGCGATCAGCTGCAGTCCCCGCAGGGAGGGCATATGTAAAAGTTCTTCCACAGTCATGGGGTGGCGCCTCCTTTGTACCAGTTGAGAGCTTTGTCCCACTATACCATAAAAAGTCAGGTTTGTCTTGTGTGATGAATACAAAAAGAGAGGATCGGAATTGTGGAAGTGATCAAAAAATAGAGCGATATAGCGGAAAAAGGGGAGGCGAATTAGCAGTCTTGTACAAAGGAAGAGGGTGTTTGCCGGTCAGCGACAGAGTGGATTTCCCGACTTTTGAAAGGGAATTTGAGGCAAATCATATTGAAGGGATAAAAAATAGAAAAAATTTTTGTACGATAAGAACATAAAGAGGCAAATAGAGACAAAGAAAAAAGAAAAAACTCGTCCGATGCGCACCATTCCACTTGGCCGGTGACATGATACAATAGGCTTTGGAAACAGCCAAAAGGCCGTTTCTGTGTTTCCCCCAATTTTTGTGTGAGAAGGAGAGACGTACCCTATGGATGACTATTTGAAAGTAGCGAACTCAGCAATCGTATGGGCCCTGTGCGGCATCACAGTGGCCATCGCCCTGATCCAGGCGGTCCTCTACATGCGCATGGCAAAGAAGACGGCCGCCAAGGTCCAGATGCCCAGCGAGATCCCCAACAAGGCCTTCCGCATCGGCCTCATCTCTGCTATCGGCCCCGCTCTGGGCGTGTTCATCGTCATGGTGGGCCTGATGGCCTCCATCGGCGGTCCCATGGCCTGGATGCGTCTTTCCATCATCGGTGCAGCTGCTACCGAGCTGACTGCCGCCTCCCTGGGTGCCCAGGCCTGCGGCGTGGATCTGGGTGGCGCGGGCTATACCCTGACGGTCATGGCCGTGTCCTGGTTCGTTATGGCCCTCAACGGCGCCGGCTGGCTGGTGGTCACCGGTGTGGCAACCCCCGCTCTTGAGAAGCTGCGCGAGAAGATGAGCGGCGGCGACACGGTGTGGCTGGCTGTGCTCTCCGGTGCCTGCTCCCTGGGTATCTTCGGCTACCTGAATGTCAATGAGATCATCAAGGGCTGGGGCAATGCCATCGCTTCCATCGCCGGTGCCGTGTGCATGGTGATCGTGGTGAAGTTCATCGTGCCCAAGTGCCCCAAGCTGCTGGAGTACAGCCTGGGTATTGCCATGCTCTTCGGCATGTTCTGCGCCATCATGTACGACATTGCGGTCGCCTGAGGACCGGACGGGAGGAAAATGAACTATGGACAATAACTATATGTCTGAATGGAAAAAGGGAAGTATCCGCATCGGTGCGCCTACCAACCTGCTGGCCGCTGCCACGGCCTTCATCCCTGTGATCTGGCTGTGCATGACCTATGACTGCTGGCCCGACATCAATCTGGTGCTCTCCGGCTGGGCCATGGTGGCTCTGTCCTTCGGTGCGTTCTACGTGGTGGAGCCTATCTCCTACTACGCCGCCCTGGGCCTCACCGGTACATATCTGAGCTTCCTGTCCGGTAACATCGGCAATATGCGTGTACCTGTGGCGGCCCTGGCCCTGGAGGCTACGGACAGCAAGCCCGGCACGCTGCAGGCTGAGGTGGCCTCTACCATGGCTATCTGCGGCTCCATCATCACCAACCTGGCCTTCACCACCCTGGCTGCCCTGGTGGGCGCCGCTGTGGTGGCCGTACTGCCCACCATCATCTCCGATGCTCTGACCAAGTATGCTGCAGGCGCCATCTTCGGCGGTACCTTCGGCAACTTCGCCGTCAAGTATCCCAAGGTGGCTGTGTTCTCCCTGTTTGCCACTCTGGCAGTGAAGATGCTCATCAATCCCCCGGCCTGGGTGCTCATCGTCTTTGCCGTGTTCGGCAGCCTGGCCGTGGCCCGCATCTTCTATCAGATGGACAAGAAGAAGGCCGCTGTTCAGTAAGCACAACCCGTTTCATTTCGCAAATCATATAGGAGGAATCGAATCATGTGGGAAAAATGTAAGGAACTCCAGGACTACATCGTCTCTCTTCGTCGGGACCTGCACAAGATCCCCGAGGTAGGCTTTGATCTGCCTGAGACTCAGGCCTATATCGCCGCCGAGCTGGACCGGCTGGGCATCTCCTACAAGAAGAATCAGAAGGACTCCGGCATCATCGGCGAGATCAAGGGCGGACAGCCCGGCAAGACGGTGCTGCTGCGGGCGGATATCGACGCGCTGCCCATCCAGGAGGCCACCGGCGTTCCCTACGCCTCCCAGCATGAGGGCTGCATGCACGCCTGCGGCCATGACACCCATGCGGCCATGCTGCTGGGCGCCCTGCGGGTGCTCCAGGAGAACCGCCAGGAGCTCAAGGGCAACGTCCGCTTCGTGTTCCAGACCGCTGAGGAGCTGAGCAAGGGTGCGCCCATCGCTATTGAAGAGGGCGTGGTGGACGGCGTGGACGCCGTGTTCGGCTGCCACATCGGCTCTATCCTGGATCCCAAGATCGCCTCCGGCACCCTGGTGGTGGTCCCCGGCTGCTGCATGGCCTCCTTCGACCGCTTCGTGCTGAAGGTCAAGGGCGTGGGCTGCCACGGCTCCACTCCGGAAAAGGGTGTGGATCCCATCAACATCGCCTCTCACATCGTGGTCTCCCTGCAGGAGGTCATCGCCCGTGAGATCACCACGCTGCATCCGGCGGTGCTGACCATCGGCAAGATCAACGGCGGCTTCGCCTATAACGTCATCCCCAATGAGGTGGTCATCGAGGGTACCATCCGTGCCCTGCAGGAGGATGTGCGCCAGTATCTGGCCAAGCGCATCGGGGAGATCTCCCAGAGCGTGGCCGCTACCTTCCGGGGCACCTGTGAGTATGAGATGGACTGGGGCGCTCCCCCGGTGGTCAACGACGACGCCATGGCTGCTCTGGCCGGCGACGCCGCCAAGAAGGCCCTGGGCGAGGACTGGGTCATCACCAGCCTGCCCTCCCCCAACATGGGCGGCGAGGACTTCGCCTACTACCTGGAGAAGGTGCCCGGTGCCTTCATGTTCCTCAGCTCCTCCAATCCTGATAAGAAGACCGACGTACCTCACCACAACCCCAAGTTCAATGTGGACGAGGATGTGCTCTATCGCGGCAGCACCGTGTTTGTCTCCATCGTGGAGGAGTTCCTGAACAAGTAATTTTAATCCCCCCACACCACAAAAGAGACCTCTCAGACCGGCTCCGGGCCTGTACCATGGGTGGGCCCGGAGCCGCCCCTCTTTTCCGGTGGGGCCCGGTGAAAGGAAAATGGACCTATGCCTAACATTTTGACCATCATACTGCTGTATGCCCTGGGGATGTTTGTCCTCATCTATGTCTTTACCATCATCCCCGGAAAGAAAAAGAACAAGCAGGTCCGGGCCATGCACGACGCGGTGAAGCCAGGGGACGAGATCGTGACCATCGGCGGCATCGTGGGCACCGTGCTCTCCCGGGAGGGGGACGAGCTGGTCATCGGACTGGACGACAAGGGCGGCACGCTGCGGCTGCTGGTGTTTGCGGTGCAGTCCGTGCGCAAGCCGGCGGAGGAAGCCTCTGCAGAGGGCCCCTCGGTGGAAGAGTGAGCCTCTGCCTTCTCAAATCAGACAAAGCGCCCCGGCGGAATTTCTTCCGCCGGGGCGCTTTTTTTATGGGGCGCAGCGCTGGGTGGCCAGCTGGTCCCGAAGGGAGCGGACCAGCTGCAGGTTCCGCTCCCGGGTGTAGTAGGTCTGCCGGGAGTGCATGCTGTGGTGGACATGGACGGCATCGGGCGGCGGGCCGGCGTAGGTTCGGCGGTACTTCTCCGGGGTCATGCCGGTGTTTTGCCAAAAGAGGCGGTTGAGATACCGGGGGTCGGAAAAGCCCGACTCGTAGCAGATGTCGATGGTCCGCTTGCCGCTGGTCAGCAGCAGGCGGCAGGCCTGGTGGAACCGCAGCGTGGCCACATAGTCCTGAAAGGTCTGGTGGAGGTTGTCCCGGACGAAGCGGGAGAGATAGCTCAGGGACAGCCCCTCCTGGGCGGCAAAGCCGGAGAGGGTCACCTTGTGCATGTAGTTGGCGTCCACATAGTCCAGGAGCCGGGTGATCCGCTCCGCCCGCTTGCCCAGGGCCAGGGCCTCCTCCCCGGACACCGGCCGGTGGGGCACCGCCTCCAAAAGGGCGGCAAACAGCAAGCTCAGCTTCCCCTGGCACCGCAGGGCGTGGCAGGGGCCCTCCTCCAGATAGTGCAGGGCCAGGTCCGCCAGCAGCTCCAGGGTCTCCTGGCGCGCATGGGCGCTCATGCACCGCAGGGGGAAGGCCTCGTCAAAGCAGAATTCCCCCAGAGCGGGGGCCGCCTGGCGGAAGAAGGCGGGGGCCACCTGGAGGCACAGGAGGGTGGCCTCCCCGCCGCCGGTGCGCAGCTCGTGGAGCTGGTTGGGGTTGAGCAGGAACAGCTCCCCGGGCCCCGCGGTGTGGGAGCCCTGGGGCGTGGAGAGGACCACGCTGCCGCTGAGCACATAGTTGAGCTCAAAATCCCGGTGCAGGTGGGGCGTGCGGTAGGCCACCGTCACCACGAAGAGATTCATGTGGGAGCATTGGGGATGCTGGACCACTTCAAATTCGTCTGCCATGCTGCCTTGCTCCTCTCCCGGGCCTGGCCCGCTTTTCTTTCGCCGGATTTCCCAGTGTTGGCGGGGAAAATGGCCTTTTCTCTATTATAGCGCGCCTGGGGCGGCCGGGGCAAGGGACAGCGGGAATTTTGCATCAAATGTCAAACTTATCGGCTTAGGACGGTGAAAGTGTCCATGCGCCCGGCGCCCGGGAGGAGGTATACTGAGGAGGAAAAGGGGCGCTGGCCCCGCCCGGTCCCATCCACACTTTCGCCCAACAGGAGGTAAGCTCATGTCTAAGTTCAAGTTTTCCGTAGGCCCCTGGAACGTCCACGCCGGCGCCGATTCCTACGGCCCCGCCACCCGGTCCGAGATCAGCCTGGAGGAGAAGTTCAAGCGCTTTGCCGAGATCGGCTTTGACGCTGTGCAGTTCCATGACGACGACGCCGTGCCCAACATCAACGACCTCACTGAGGAGGAGATCAAGGCCGAGGCCCGGCGGGTGAAGGGCCTGCTGGACAAGTACGGCCTGAAGGCGGAGTTCGTGGCGCCCCGGCTGTGGATGGACCCCCACACCATCGACGGCGGCTTTATGTCCAGCCGGAAGGAGGACCGGGAGTTCGCCCTGTGGCGCTCCTTCCGCTCCATCGACATCGCCCGGGAGCTGGGCTGCGACCTGATCGTGCTGTGGCTGGCCCGGGAGGGCACTCTGTGCGCCGAGAGCAAGAGCCCTGTGTGGGCCACCCGTCAGCTGGTGGAGGCCATCAACCGGATGCTGGAGTATGACAAGACCATCCGGGTGTGCATCGAGCCCAAGCCCAACGAGCCCATCGACCGCTCCATCTGCGGCACCATGGGCCATGTGATGGCCGTCTCCGCCGCCACCATCGACCCGGCCCGTGTGGGCGGCAACCTGGAGAGCGCCCACGCCATCCTGGCCGGCCTGGACCCGGCCCACGAGATCGGCTTCGCCATGGCCTTCAACAAGCTCTTCACCGTCCATCTCAACGACCAGAACGGCATCAAGTACGACCAGGACAAGACCTTCGGCGTGGAGAACCTGCGCCAGGCCTTCAACCAGGTGCGGGTGCTGCTGGAGAACGGCTACGGCTCCCACGGGGAGTATGTGGGCCTGGACGTGAAGGCCATGCGCACCACCACTGACGCCGACTGCTATAAGCACCTGGAAAACAGCCTGGCCATCTTCAAGGCCCTGGAGGCCAAGGCGGAGCGGTTCGACTACGCTTTCCGGGACAAGTGCGTGGAGAACCGGGACCTGGAGGCCCTGGAGATGTACACCATGAAGCTCCTCATGGGCATCGACCAGTAAGGAACAAACACGCTGTCCGCCTCCCCGGCTTGGCCGGAGAGGCGGACAGGCACAAGAAGGAGGCGGAGAGATGACACCTAAGGTGATCGCCGCCGGCCACATCTGTCTGGATGTGACGCCGGTGTTTCCCCAAAACGGCGGGGAGCTGCGGGAGCTGCTGGCCCCAGGGCGGCTGGTCCAGATGGGGCCAGCGGACGTCCACACCGGCGGCAGCGTGGCCAACACGGGCCTGGGGCTAAAGGCCCTGGGGGTTGATGTGCGGCTCATGGGCAAGGTGGGCGCCGATGCCTTCGGCGGCATGGTCCGGGAGATCCTGGACCGCTACGGCGCCGGCGGGGACCTGATCGTGGACGGGGAGGGCACCACCTCATACTCCATCGTCCTCTCGCCTCCCGGCGTGGACCGGATTTTTCTCCACCACCCTGGGGCCAACGCCACCTTCACCGGGGCGGAGATCCCCGATGAGGCCCTGGCGGAGGCGGCGCTGTTCCACTTCGGCTATCCGCCCCTGATGCCGGAGATGTACCGCCGGGACGGGGAGCGGCTGGCGGAGCTCTTCCGCCGGGCCCGGGCGGCGGGCTGCGCCACCTCGTTGGACCTGGCGGCGGTGGACCCCACCACAGAGGCCGGCCGCACCGACTGGCGGCGGGTACTGGAGCGGGTGCTGCCGGAAGTGGACTTCTTTGTCCCCAGCGTGGAGGAGCTGGCCTATATGCTGGACCGCCCCCTGTGGGAAGATTGGTGCCGCCGCAGCGGCGGCGGCAGCCTCACCGACGTCATCGACCCGGAGACAGAGGCCATGCCTCTGGCCCGGCGCTGTCTGGAGCTGGGAGCCGGAGCGGTGCTGCTCAAGTGCGGCGCTCCGGGGCTGTGCTGGTGCACCGGCAGCGGCGCCCGTTTGGCCCGGGTGAGCTCCCGGGTGCCTCTGGAGGCGGCCCGGTGGGCAGACAAGGCGGGCTTCCAGCCCAGCTTCCGGCCGGAGCGGGTCCTCTCCGCCACCGGCGCCGGGGACACCTGCATCGCCGCCTTCCTGGCCGCCGCGCTGGAGGGCTGCGGCCCGGAGGAGTGCGCGGCCCTGGCCGCTGCCCAGGGGGCCTGCTGCGTGGAGGCCTATGACGCCGTCAGCGGTCTGCATACCCTGCCCTGGCTGCGGGAAAAGATCGCCAGCGGTTGGGCACAACAAGAAATTTGAGGAGGAACATGGGATGCTGGTCCATTTGAATGATGTGCTGCCCCAGGCCCGGTCCGGCGGGTACGCGGTGGGGCTGTTCAACGCCCTGGATACGGAGATGGCCCGGGGCGTCATCGGCGCGGCGGAGAAGCTGCGGGCGCCGGTGATCGTGGGGACGGCGGAGGTGCTGCTGCCCTCATCGCCCCTGGAAAACGTGGCGGACGTGCTGCTGCCCATGGCCCGGCGGGCCAGTGTGCCGGTGGTGGTCCACTACGACCACGGCCTGACCTTTGAAAAGTGCATGGAGGCCTTAAAGCTGGGCTTCACTTCCATCATGTACGACTGCTCCACCGAGAGCTATGAGGAGAACGTGCGGAAGGTGTCGGAGATGACCCGGATCGCCCACGCCTTTGGTGCCACAGTGGAGGCGGAGCTGGGCCATGTGGGGGACGCCGCCGGCAGCGACGACCCCACCCGATACTACACGGACCCCCGCCAGGCGGCGGACTTCGCGGCCAGGACCCAGGTGGACGCCCTGGCCATCGCCGTGGGCACCGCCCACGGGGCCTACAAGCTGCCGCCCAAGCTGGACTTTGACCGCATCGAGACCATCGCCCGCACCATCCCTACGCCGCTGGTGCTCCACGGCGGCAGCGGCCTGAGCGATGAGGACTTCCGGGAGAGCATCCGCCGGGGCATCAGTAAGGTGAACATCTTCACCGATCTGAACCTGGCAGGTGCCCGGGCGGCCCAGGCGGCTCTGGCCGCCGGCGCCACGGCCATGACCGAGCTGATGGAGGCCCAGACAAAGGCCATCCAGGCTGCCGCGGAGGAAAAAATGCGCCTCTTCGGCGCCCAGGGTCGGGCCTGAGAAAAGAGAGAAAACGCCCCGCATCCTCGTTGGGATGCGGGGCGTTTTTTTGCAAAGGGTCAGGCGGCGGGGGTGAAGGTCAGATGGAACTGCTCGCCCACTTCGCCGGCGAAGGCCACGTAGCCGTCCTTCGGCAGCACCACGGAGGTGTCGCCCCAGGCGGCAGAGGAGGCCACTGCCGTGCCCTTGGCGTCGTAGACGGTGAAGCCGCCGTCCTGGGGCAGGTCCACCGTCATGGTGTAGCCGCCGTAGGCGCCGGTGGAGTACCACCGGGCGCAGTCCTCCTCCAGGATGGTGCAGTAGGAGCCCTTTCCGCCATAGATGGGCCGGAGGATGGAGGCGTCGGCGAAGGCAAGGCCGGTGCTGGTGATGTACCAGGTGATGCCGTCCCGCTCCTCCAGGGTGAAGTCCTGGCCGTCCCGGCCGCCCACGCCGGGCAGCTGGATGGCGAACTCCGCCCGGGTCTCGTCGATGATCTTGGCCGCGCCGATGTAGCCGGGCACATACTCCGGCACCTCCGCTGCCGGGGTCAGGGCGGAGAGCCACAGCTGGGAGCTGGCCTTTTCACTCATGAGCAGCAGCCCCGTGTTATTGAGCTTGTCCCAGGCGGCCTGGGCCTCCTTCGAGGGAGTGTTCTCCGCCATCTTCACCGCCGCGTAGTTGGACACGGGCATCAATCCCAAGCCCGGCAGCTGGGCGCAGGTCTTCTGGTAGAGATACACCTGGCCGTTGTCCTCCTGCACCAGGGCCATGAGGGCGGTGCCGGTGGCGTCCCGGAAGGTGCCGTCGCTATAATAGGTGAAGGTCTGGCTGCCCAGGCTGGGGGTGGTGAGATAGCGCAATGTCAGCTTGCCGTCAGAGGTGATGTCCACTTTGTACTGGGCGGTGGTGGCGCCGTAGTAGCCGCTCAGGGCCGTCAGCTCCGCGGGCATGGGGGCGCTCTGGGCCGCTGGCAGGGTGGGGGCGGTCTCGTCCACCTGCACCCCCTGCTCCGCCAGGGCGTCAATGAGCATCCGGCAGGCGGCCATCTCATTGTAGGTGGACACGCCGCCGGAGGTCAGCACCGCCGCGGCCATGTTGTACTCCGGCAGCACCACCAGTCCTGCGTGATAGTACTGGGTGTCGCCGCCCTTGACCAGGGCCTGGATGCCATTGTAAGAGAAGGGCGCGAATTCCACGCAGTCCCAGCCCAGGCCATAGCTGAGCACGTCGTCGGTATCCTCGGGCCAGATGCCCCGGTCGTATTCGGCGCTGGCCATGGCCTGGCGGGAGGTGCTGGAGAGGAGCTTGGAGCCCGTCAGGGCGCCGCCGAAGGCGGCCAGGTCCGAGGCGCTGGCGTAGAGGCCGCCGGTGCCCACGATGCCCAGGCAGTCCTGACTGAGGGCCCGGGTGTCCTCGGCCGTGAGATAGGTCTTCACCAGCCGGGACACGTCAAAATCCTCCTGGGGGGCGAAGGTGCTTTCAAGACCCGCGGGGGTCAGGATGTTCTTGCGGACATAGGTGGGGAAGTCCATGCCGGACACCGCCTCCACCACCAGCTCCGCCAGGGTGAAGCCGTCGTTGCAGTAGACGCTGTAAGCCCCCGGGTCGGCCTTGAGCCGCTGGGTGGAAAGCCGCTCCAGCAGGTCCTCGGTGGCGGAGCGGTCCGTGTCGTCAAAGAGGAAGGCGTCGGCCTGGGAGGTGCCCATAAGGCCGGAGGAGTGGTTCAGGAGCATCCGCACGGTGATCTGCTTGTACCGCGCGTCCGCCATCTTGAACCGGGGCAGGTACCGGGTGACGGGGGCGTCCAGCTGGATGCGGCCCTTTTCCACCAGCTGCATCACCGCCACGGTGGTATAGATCTTGCTCACGGAGCCGATGCCGTACAGGTCCGTGTCCAGCAGCACCCGGTTCTCCGTCTTGGAGTAGACGCCGCTGTGGCCCGCCAGGGTGATCTTCCCGTCCTGCCACACAGCGTACTGGATGCTGGCGGCGCCGCCGTACTGCATGGCGTAGCCCGCGGCCTGGGCGGCGGATTCCTCCCGGGTAAGGGGGGCGGTGTCCTCCGCCAGGGCCGGCACCGCCAGGCTCAGACTGAGGCTCAGGCTCAAAGCCGCGGCCGCCAGGCGGCCTTTCCATGTCTTTCTCATTTCCTCTTCCTTTCCCGCCCGGGGCGCCGGGCGCTTTGGTGAAGTGATGGTGCCAGTATAGACCATCCACCAGGGGGAAAGTCAAGGCCCGGAGGGTGAAAATTTCCTTTTTTACGGCGGACTTCTGCTCTCCGCCAGCTTTCCGGGGCGGTGCAGGGAAAAAGATACAAAAATGATGGCACTTTGGTGTATACTGCTTTGCAGGAGGTGAGTACCGTGAACAAGATCCTGATCGCCGAGGACGAGGCCCCCATCGCCAAGCTGGTCCGCACTGCTCTGGAGGGGGCGGGGTACCGCTGCGTCTGGGCCCGGGACGGAGCCGCGGCGGCGGACCGTCTGGAGCAGGAGTCCTTTGACCTGGCCCTGCTGGACATCATGCTGCCGGGGATAGACGGCTATGAGCTGCTGGACTACTGCCGGACGCTGGACGTGCCGGTGATCTTTCTCACTGCCAAGGGAGCGCTCCAGGACCGGGTCCGGGGCCTGCGGCTGGGAGCGGAGGACTACATCACCAAGCCCTTTGAGCTCATGGAGCTGCTGGCCCGGGTGGAGACGGTGCTGCGCCGCTGCGGCAAGACCGGCCGTATTCTGGAGCTGCCCCCGGACATTCGGGTGGACACCGTCTCCCGGGTGGTGCGCCGGGGGGAGGAGGCCGTGGCCCTGACGGCCAAGGAGTATGACCTGCTGCTGCTCTTTTTGCAGAATAAGAATGTGGCCCTGTACCGGGACCGGATCTACGAGCGGGTGTGGGGCGAGCCCTTCCTGGGAGACAGCCGCACCGTGGACCTGCACATCCAGCGGATGCGCCGGAAGCTGGGGCTGGAGAAGCGGCTGGTGGCGGTGTACAAGGTGGGCTACCGGCTGGAGGTGTAGGGATGGGCCTTTTCTGGAAGCTCTTTTGCAGCATGTTGGCCATCACACTGACGGCCTGCGCCATCGGCAGCTTCGTGCTCATCGACGCCCAGTTCCAGACCGCTCTGGACCGGGAGGTGACGGCGGTCTATGAGGAAAACGACCTGCTGCGCTACACCCTGGCCCGGGAGCTGGAGTCCGGTCAGGCGGCAGGCATCCGGGAGGCGGGGGCGCTGGCCGACCATCTGGAGATCACCACCAACCAGGGCCAGGTGGCCTTTCGGTTGAGCACCGCCGACGGGGAAAACATAGGCGGCAGCGGCACGCTGCCGGTGGACGCCCAGCTGTGCGGCGCCCTGAAGGAGGGGCAGCGGGGCTGGGAGCTGGAGCGGCTGGGGGAGCGCACCTACCTCCACGCTGCCAGTCCTCTGGTCCTGGCCGACGGTACGCTGTACCTGGAAAACTGCCGGGAGGTGGGGGCCATCTTCACCACCCGGCAGGAGCAGTACCAGCGCTTTTCCTGGCTGATGCTGGGGCTTTTGGCGGCGGTGGCCCTCATGTCCCTGGGGGTCAGCGCGCTGATGCTGCGGCCGCTGGGGCGGCTGTCCCAGGCGGCCCGGGCCATGGCCGGCGGGCAGCTGCATCAGCGGGTGAAAGTGGACAGCGACGACGAGCTGGGCCAGCTCTCCCGGGACTTCAACGCCATGGCGGAGCAGCTGGAGGGACAGGTCCAGGCCCTTACCGACGCCGCCCGGCGGCAGAGTGATTTTCTGGGCAGCTTTGCCCATGAGAGCAAGACGCCTCTGACCTCCATCATCGGCTATGCGGACCTGATCCGCTCCCGGCCTCTGAGCCGGGAGCAGGTGCGGCAGAGCGCGGACTACATCTTTCAGGAGGGGCGGCGGCTGGAGGCCCTGAGCCGGAAGCTGATAGACCTGATTGTCCTGGAGCGGCAGGATTTTCCCCTGCGGCAGACGGACATGGAGCACTTTTTGTCCCGGGTGGCAGGGACCTTTCGCCCGGCTCTGGACCGGGCAGGAGTGCAGCTGCAGCTCCGGGCAGCGCCGGGGCGGGTGCCTCTGGAGCCGGACTTGATGGAGACGGTCTGTTTGAATCTGCTGGACAACGCCCGAAAGGCCCTGGACCGGGGCGGCGTCATCCAGCTGGAGGGGACGAAGGAGGAAGGCGGCTACTGCATTTCGGTAACGGACAACGGCAAGGGGATTCCGGCGGAGGACCTGGCGCGGGTGACAGAACCCTTTTATATGGTGGACAAGTCCCGGGCCCGGGCCCAGGGCGGCGCCGGGCTGGGCCTGGCGCTGTGCCGGCGGGTGGTGGAGCTTCACGGCGGCCGCCTGGAGCTTCAGAGCCAGGAGGGCCGGGGCACCCGCGTCAGCGTCCACTTGAAGGGAGGGGAGACGGAATGAAGGGGAAAAAGACCTGGCTGCCGGTGGGGCTGACCTGTCTGGTGGTGCTGGGGGCCATGCTGCTGCCCCAGAGCGTGTCCCGGGCCCGGGACGCCCGGCTCCTGGGCCGGGTCCATGCCGAAGCCATGGAGGTGGCCGGTGGCTTGCCCACCCGTCCGGCTTCCCTGGAGGAGAAGCTGACGCTGCTGGGGATCTGGAGCCGGGACAACAGCGCGGTATCTTATTTCACCCAGGACCTGATGGTGGAGACGGAGGAAAGAGAGGACGGCGCCGGGAGCTGGGACCAGGCCGCTGTGGCCGCGGTGGAAAGCCTGGTGGAGGCAGGCGTGGTGCCGGAGGAGCTGGGGACGGAGCCCCCTGTGGTGGCTGGCGGAGAGCGGATGCTGCTGCGCAGCCAGAGCAGCGGCGTCAGCGCCAGCTTCCTCAGCCTCTGGTGCTCCTATGACAGATTTGGAGGCAGCCTGGATCTGGTCCTGGACGAGGACACCGGAACGGTGGTGCAGCTGTACTTGTCCTGGCCGGGGGCAAGCCAGCTCCTGCCCTCTCCCGGGGGAGTGGGCGAGGCCTTTTTCGAGACGCTGGACCTGGAGGCGGAGCTGCTGGAGGAGGGCAAGCGGACAGCGATCTTCCTTCTGCCGGCGTGCGCGGTGCAGTATGAGGTGCTTTTGGAGCGCGATATCCTTTGGATCAACTCCATAGGGATGTCCACTGCCGGGCAGGACAGCCCCAAAGCGGCGGGATGATGCCGAAAAGATGGGAAAATGAGGGAGATCTGACGGGATGCCGGGGTATCATGGCGAAAAGGAAAGGAGAGACAAGCCATGAATGAGCATCCAAGAGAGAGGACCGGCACCCGTCCGGTCCGGCGCAGGCGGAGAGGAGCGGCTTCGGCGCCGGTGGGCTTTTGGTCCCTGGGCATCCTTCTGCTGTGCGCGGTGGTATTTGCCGGCGGCTTTTTCCTGGGCCGGGCCTCCGCGCTGGAGCCGGAGAGGCGGAGCGGCGAAGAGGAGCCGACGGTACAAGGGCTGGTCCGGCTGCCCCAAGAGACGACCCCGGAGGCATCTGAGACCGTGCAGGAGCCCGACCCCTGGTACCTGACGCTCATCAACGGCGATCACCTGCTGAACCGGGAGGCCCCGGCGCCGGAGCTGACGGAGGTCTCCGGCGGACATCAGGTGGACAGCCGGATCGCCGGCGCTCTGGAGGAGATGCTCTCCGGCGCCCGGGCGGCAGGCCTCTCGCCGCTGATCTGCTCATCCTACCGCACCTGGGACAAGCAGGAGGCGCTCTATGAGAAAAAGGTCCGCAGCTGCCTCAGCCAGGGCATGGACCAGGCCCGGGCGGAGCAGGAGGCCGCCCGCTGGGTGGCCCGGCCGGGCGCCAGTGAGCACCAGGCGGGCCTGGCGGTGGATATCGTGGACATCTCCTATCAGCTGCTGGACGAGGCCCAGGAGGACACGCCAGTCCAGCAGTGGCTCATGGCCCACTGCGCCGATTACGGCTTCATCCTCCGCTATCCCACGGACAAAAGCGCCCTCACCGGCGTGGCCTATGAGCCCTGGCACTACCGCTATGTGGGCGCCGAGGCCGCCCGGGCCATCATGGATGGCGGGCTGTGCCTGGAGGAGTACTTATCGCAATAAAAAACGCGCCCTGTCGGGGCGGCACGCATAAAACAGCATAAGAATGTTTTCAGGAAACGGCGTAGCTT
>CABSMJ010000004.1 GCA_902478785.1 uncultured Oscillospiraceae bacterium | reverse complement strand
AGCTACGACTACTTCTGCACTACCAGCACCGACGGCTCCGGCAACAATAACAATGCTTCCTGGTCGGCCGGCGTCGTGGCCGGCTTTGCTGCCTAATCCTCCGCAGAGCTATCCAGTCCCCATCCCGCCCACGGAAGTGGGCGGGTCTCCGATAGGAGCACCAGCTCCGGGGAGGAAAAAATAATCGGCGCGAAGCGCCGACGCGATTTTTTGAAAATCGCCTTTTTCTGTTTTGCTATCACTTACCTGTCTTTTGAGTGCATACAGACAGAGAAAAACGCCATAAAATAGCCCTATGCCAATAAGTCTGGGGGTATTTCATGGCTACCAACAAAAGGGTGTTCACGCTTCGGCTTTCCGATGAAGTGTTTGATAAAATCGGAGCTCTGGCGACAAATGAGCACCGCTCTATCACAAATTACATCGAATATGTCCTTATCCGGCATCTGGAGGAGGTGGAGAGAGAGCAAGGGCCCATCAAAATTGAAAAAATAGAGGAGTAGCTATGTCGGTACTCAAATCCAAGCGCAGCACGAGCAAGGCCGAGTTCGTCAATGTTGCCAGTCAAATCTATGATGAGACCATAGATTTCCTGTCCAGGCTCTCGGCCCGGTATTCCCGCCTGATGGCCGAGGCTATTGCCGATCTGGCCGGAGAGGTCGAAGACCATGCCGAAAAGGCCAACAGCATCTATCCCTCCGATGCCCAGCGGGTGGAGCTCCGCAAGGCGCATCTCCTGGAAGCGCGGGCCGCTCTCATGGCCCTAGATGTTCGCCTCAATAAGTGCTACCGCTTGATGAACAAGAACCCCCAGGGGTGCTTTACTGACGCCAAAGGCAAGACCCTTCCGCCAGCGGAGGCCACAGCCAAGCTGGACAGGATGGCGGATAGCCTGGGCGAGCTGATCGACAGGGAAAACGAGCTGCTGAAAGGGCAGCTCAAAAGTATGAGCCAGAAGAAGTAGCTTCTGGACAGATTGGGTGCATTTCTGAATATCCCGCGTCCGGTGTTTCGGCCCTTCGGGCCGTGTGGTGGTGGCGGCGCTCGCCTAATTACAACAACAACGAAAACTTCTGCAATACCAACACCGACGGCTCCAACAACAATAACAATGCTTCCTGGTCGGCCGGCGTCGTGGCCGGATTTTGCGTTGCGGGGTCACATGGAGTAGCGAGAGTGAAAGACGACCCACGCAAAAGGAGAAATGCTTCCCTGGGTGCAAATCCCTAAAACTGCCCTCTGATGCCCTTGCACGGACGCTGCTTGCATGGCGGGGCGATATGCCTATCCCCGTTTCATGTGCCGGGGCAAAGCAGATTAGACGGCATCCTACACCACATCTGTACGGAGGTGCGAATAACTATTATGACAAGCGAGCAGCGCCGAGAGGCGCGATACCAGCGAAGGAAAGCAAAGCGGCAGGCACGTCGGATCGCCCGGAGCGCGGCGGTCGGTGGTCTCCAGGATGTCTTTACCTACCGGAAGATGTTCTTCTATGGGCTGAAATGCTGTAACGGGGTGCGCTGGAAGCAGAGCACCCAAAACTTTGAAAACCATCTGTTCTACGGGACAGCCCGCCGGAGGCGGGAAATCCTGTCTGGAACATGGAAACCCATGAAGTGCAGCCATTTCACCCTGCGGGAACGTGGCAAGGTGCGGCCCATCGACGCCCCACATATCACAGACCGCCAAATCCACAAAGTTCTGTGCAACGAAGTTCTGATACCTCTCTATGGCCCCAGCATGATCTATGACAACGGGGCTTCTCAAAAGAAGAAGGGCCTGCATTGGGCCTATGATCGCCTGGCGGAGCAGCTTCGGTGGCATTACCGAAGATTCGGCCGGGCCGGTGGAGTGTTCCTCCTAGACCTGAAGGGGTTTTTTCCAAATGCCCCGCACCCGGCGCTCTATGAACGGCATCGGCAATTAATCCTCGACCCTGGAGTTCGGGCCCTGGCAGACAAGATCATCGCCACCTCCCCGTGCCCTGTGCCTGGGCGTGGGATGCCTCTCGGCGTGGAACCGTCCCAGCAGGAAATGGTTGCGCTCCCCAGCAGCATTGACAACTGGATCAAGTGCCAGGCCGGCGTCCATGTGGCCGGCCATTACATGGATGATTACTATATCGTCCTGCCGGACATTGAGGAACTGAAGAAGCTGGCCCGGGAGGTTGTGCGCCGGTTTGAGGCTATGGGCATTCGGGTAAACAAGAAGAAATGCAAGATTATCCCGCTCACCAAGCCCTTCCGTTTCTGCAAGGTGCGCTACACCATGACGGAGAGCGGTCACATCAAGAAAAATGGTTGCCGGGACGGCATCAAGCGGAGCCGACGGAAGCTCAAATTTTTCCAGAGAGAGGTTTCCGCCGGACGGCGCACACTGGCCGATGTCGCCGAGTTCATGCAATCCCAGCGATCCTATTACAACAACTTTGACGATCATGGGCGGCTGCTCCGCCTGGAGCGGCTGGCCTACGCCATTTTTGGAGGTGCTTTATGTTCAAAATCATCAAAGCCAGCAGCGGGGAAAGCCTCGGAATGACCGAGGCCCCAACCTATATCAAAAAAGCAGACAACGGCTGCTACAACCTGTGCCCGGAGCCTTCGGAGGCTCCGGGCATTGTTTATGGCGGCGTGGTGTACCATCTGCTCGGTCGGCCGGAGTTGGATGGAGCGGAGGACACCGTGGCCTTGGAGGAAACGGACGCCGGCGTAGAGCTGGCCGAGGCCAAGGACGCCACAGCCCGCTCCGCCAAAATGGCCGGTCAGATGCAAGTGGCCGCGAAGCTGTATGTGCAGGCATCCACCAGCATCACAGATGCCCAGGCCCTGGAGATGCCAGACCTATTCCTCACCTGGGCCGAAGTGCTGGCCGCCGGCACCCAGCTTTCCAAGGACACCATCATCAACGACGGAAACCAGCTCTACCGGGTGGTGCAGCCGGTGACGCCACAGGAACACCAGGCACCCCACGACGAGGGGATGCTGGCCATCTACCGGCCCATCGACCAGACCCACGCTGGCACCCAGGAAGACCCCATCCCCTTCGTCTATGGCATGGACACGGAGCAGGGAAAGTATTACGGCTACAATGGCAAGGTGTACCTCTGCAACCTCACCATGACCCCCTGTGTGTGGCCTCCGGAAACTCCGGGCCTGTGGCAGTGGTCGGAGGTGACGGAATAATGGGCCGATATGTCACCCGGAAGCGGGCCCGCTTCAAGTCTATCCTGGGCATCGACGTAAATATCCCGTGGGGGGCCGTCCTGGAGGAGCAGGACGGCCTTCTCTTTTTCCAGGGTGCCCCGGTATGCACCACGACCAGCCAGGATGCCTACGACTTCTTCAGCCAGGACAACGACAGCCAGGGTGAGGTGCGGGGACGCTTGGTCGGTTCCATCATGGCCCGCCTAGAGCGGCGGGACACCAACTACCAAGCACGCTGGAACAAGGTGTGGGGTGATGCTCTATGCCAGCAGTACCGCCGGCCGGAGCATGAGGATTGGTGGCTTTGGGGGTTCAAATTCTACAATGCCCCCATCTGCGATCTTCAGCACATCGCTGCGCTGGTCGGCGCTGGAAGGGGGTGATTCCGATGATTACGATTAACGTCGGCGACCTTGTGCTGGCCTTTATCGCTGCGTTGGGCATCCCCTCGACCATCATGGGGCTGCTGACGTGGCGGTTGAAGAAACGCATCGAGGCAGCCGAAGAGGAACAGAGCCAGAAGAACAACGGCCAGAAGGAGCTAATTATGATCCTGGTGCAGAGCACCAGGGCCTCAATAGCTCTCGGAGAAGCCACAGCGAAGGCCGTCCAGCGTATTCCCGATGCCCACTGTAACGGGGATATGCATTCGGCCCTGGAGTATGCCACCAGCATCAAACACAAGCAGAAAGAATTTTTAGACCGGCAGGGCATTTCCGCCCTGCTCGATGACTGAAAGGAGAATTTACCATGACTTTTGACATCACCGCTATTATTGAGGCCATCCTTGCCCTTGCGGGCGCGGTCATTACCTGCGTCCTGATCCCTTACATCAAGAGCAAGACCACCACCGAGCAGCAGAAGGAGATCAACGCCTGGGTGAAGATCGCCGTCACTGCCGCCGAGCAGATCTACAAGGGCCAGGGCCGGGGCGAGGAGAAGAAGGAGTATGTACTCGCATGGCTCCGGGAGCACGGCGTCACCGTGGATGACAAGAAGTTGGATGCCATGATTGAGGCCGCGGTATATGAACTTACCAACAACGGGCTGATTGCCATTGAGCAGGGCATCGCCGTGGAGGGGGATAGCCATGACGCCGGTTGAGAAACTTTTGGCAACCGCCCGGGCGGAGATCGGCTACATCGAGAAGAAGTCCAATGCCCAGCTCGACGATAAGACGGCCAACGCCGGGGATAAGAACTGGAACAAGTATGCCCGGGACTTGGATGAGCTGGGCCGGGTCTACAATGGCAAGAAGAACGGCTACAACTGGTGCGACATCTTCGCTGACTGGTGTTTCATCCACACCTTCGGTTTTGAAGTAGGGATGAAACTGCTGTGCCAGGCGGAGAAGGGGGTGGGGGCCGGATGCACCGGCTCCGCCAACTACTACAAGCAAATGGGCCAGTTCCACACCAAAAACCCCCAGCCCGGTGACCAGATTTTCTTCACCAACGACAGCGGCAAGACGATGTACCACACCGGAATTGTGGAGAAGGTGGCCGGAGGCCGGGTCTACACCATCGAGGGAAACACAAGTTCGCTCCCCGGCGTCGTAGAGAACGGTGGATGTGTCCGGGACAAGAGCTATTCGCTCTCCTATGCCAAAATCGGCGGCTATGGCCGCCCTGACTTTTCTATCGTGGAGGATGATGACGACATGGATCAGACCAAGTTCAACGAGATGTTCAAGACGGCCATGGCTGCCCACCAGCGTGAGCTCATGGACAACGACTGCGGCGAGTGGAGCCGAGAGGCCCGGGAGTGGGCTATTAGCGTGGGCCTGTTTGCTGGCAACGGAACCACCGCCGACGGCCAGCCCAACTATATGTGGGCCGGTCCTCTGACCCGTGAGCAGGCGGCCCAGCTTGTCTATCGGTTTGCCCAGCAACACGGGCTTGTCTGATGGAGTCCGGCAAGAGACTGGCCCCCCGGAAAGGCGGCTTCTCTGCTCTCCTGGAGCGCCTGGGCGTCACCAACTGCCTCGGTTTCTTGCTGGTGTTCCTGTTGCTTCTGGGCCTAGCCGGCGGTTTTATCCTGGCTGTGCTGAGCATCAAGTACCAGTACACCGGCGCCCTGGCTTGCTGGACGGTGGTATTTACCCCAATCGGCACGGCCATCTCCATTGTG
Organism: uncultured Oscillospiraceae bacterium; assembly: GCA_902478785.1. Taxonomy (GTDB): domain Bacteria; phylum Bacillota; class Clostridia; order Oscillospirales; family Oscillospiraceae; genus Oscillibacter. The sequence continues at coordinate 179,234 of CABSMJ010000004.1, read as the reverse complement.
CTTGTGCGCATCGTGGATAAATCCAGAGCGGAGAATACTGGCGCAGACGGAGAAGGCATCAAATATGCGGCCGCCAAAGCCTCCAACTTTGTCCAGACCCAGGAGCCGGAAGGCTCAATCGACAGCCCGGCAATCTAAAAAGGACGCCCCCGCCAGCCGAAAGCCAGCGAGGGCGTCCTACATGTTGACATTTTGAGGGAAAACCGCTATACTAAAGATAACGAGGGCGCCGCCGGTAGACGGTCAACCCCCTGTTAGGACTTTGAAGTGATCGCCGTACTTGTCAGGGTGCCGGCGGTCACTTCTTTTTGTTGGCCATCAAAAAGAGGCCGATAATACCCACGACTAAAATGCCGGTCTGAATGAGATCGGAATAAGTAACCATTGGGCAGCCCCCCTTTCACGAAGATCAGGGGACAAAGAAGCTGCCCCCCGTTATGGGGGCCGACCGCCTACCGTATATCGGCAGCGCCACGGTCAGAATACCACGAATTCCCCCAAAAAGCAAGGCTCGCTTTCTTGGACACTCTGAACAAAGGCCACCGGATGATTTTGTGTATCATTTCGGTGGCCTTTCTTCTTGACTTATAAACCAATGGCGGTTTATAATTAAGGCACAAGGCAAGGGAAACGCCTGAAGGATAAAACAGAATGCGACAGTGAAAGCCGGGCCGGAAGCGGACACAGCTCCGGGGATGGCCGGCAGGCGGTAACGGCTGCGAAAGGTAACCTTCAGGCCCCCGGGCCTTGGACAGAAGCACAAGCGGGAAAGGAGAACCCCCATGGTAGCGTATTACGAAAACGAAGCCGCCGTTGACGCCGCGCTGAAGAAGGCCAAGACGCCCGAGGAAGTATTGAAGATTGCCCACGACCTGGAGCAGCGCATGGCGCCGCACCACTGGATACAAAAGGCCCTGGCCGTTCACAGTTCCATGATTTGACACCAAGGCGCAGCAGCCCGCCCCGGAGGTTACGAGGGCAGAAAGGAATACGCTATGACAAACCAAGAAGCCTACCTGGGCGACCTTGATGATCTGCGGAAAGAAATCGATTATCTGTTGAGCCTGGTGCCGGTCGGCAAATCCAAGAGGGAACTCCAGGTGCGAGAGCAGGCAGAAGAAGCGGCCGGAAGGGCCAGAGCCACCATCGGCTGCATGAAGAACGACTACATTATCGCCGACCGCTGACGGCGCGCAACGCCTGACCTACCGGGCCTACGGGGAGAAAGGAAATCGCTATGAAAAAGGCCTACATCGTACACAAGTGTCTTGACCCTATGGCTGTCCGGGGCCTCTGCATTCATCAGAACTGGTACACCAGAGGAACCACCACGGAATATGAGAAGATGCTTCAAAGCCTCTTGGACGAGCACCACATGAGCCGGGACAACATCACCGACCAGGACATTATCGCCTTGGCGGAGGACATCGCAGAGCACAGCGACCTGGAAGACCTGGAGCCGGAAGTCGATGCCGTGGCCTGTATCGCTTTCGAGCTGGCCCGGCTGGTAACTACCATTTTTGAAGCGGGTTGACAGACACCAGCCCCGGAGGTTACGAGGGCAAGGAGGAGAACACCATGGATTACAGCTTGTATCTGTCCCAGGAATACATCTTGGAAAGCGGAAAAGTTAAATGTACTACCCTAACGGCAGCGGAAGCCGAGGCCATGGGCTACGAGGATGGCTTCAAGGGGCACAGCAAAAATGGAAACATCATATATGTTGATGGATTCGACACAATGCAGGCCATCCAGAACCATATTGAAAGCCTGCATGGCGTGATTTAAGGGGGGCGGAGAAGCACCATGCTGGATAAGAACGGCGTCGAAATTAAGTCCGGTGACATCGTGGAGATCACCGGGGCCTTCTTCAAGAACGACAACGGCCTCTACTTCGTGGAGAGTTCCCCGGGAGATCCATCCTGGAGCGGCACGGACTACTGCCTGAAGAAAATCTCGAAGGCAGGGAAAATCAGCACGGCAAAGTACAATATTTGCTTCTGGCCCATCACGGCTTTTGTGAGCGACCGGGCCAAAACCGCAAAGGCCCGCCGGTGGAACCGCGAACACGCCGCAATCGAGGTGAAGGAGCCTCTCAAAGATATGGGTGCGGTGGCTGCCTTTTTCCAAAGCAAGGCAGACGATCTGGCCGAGCAAATCAACCGAGATACTCGATTATGGGGTGAGACTTCCTCTTGTGTTGAGCGCATGAGGGCGGCGAAAGCGCACTATGAGGCCGTAGTGCGGGCCGTAGCACAGTAAAGGAAGTGATGTCTTTGATACAGGATGAAACTGCCGGCACTAAAATCTATGCCGTGGCTTACAACTACTTAGGCGATTTAACTCGTCTTGCGGATGAACTGGGCGCTGAAATTTCTGAAAATTTGCTGATCTTTTCCAACCTTGATGGAAAAACGGTTTCTGACTTGTTGGAGAGACGCGGAATTGACTACGATTATGGCTACACGCCTGACATCGCACAATGGCACTGCGATTGATCATTGCCCAAAGTATCCGCGCAGAGAAAAGAAAGGATGAAGACCATGAACGGTAAAATCACGCGCACCTGTCCCATCTGCGGACAGCAGTACACAGAGCCCCCGGCGCTTTCCCGCCGGGACAACAAGACGGACATCTGCCCGACCTGCGGGATGATGGAGGCCCTGGCGGCCATGCCCCGGCGTGAGGGGCCGGCCGAGCTGACGAGGCGGGCCGTTTATGCCACAGGAAACAAGTGGGCCATTGAGAATTTCAAGGCCACGCACGACTGATTGGAGGGAGAATTCATGTCAATAGGACGCCAAGACTATGAAGAGCGTAGAGAAGCCCGGGCCGACCGCCTGGAGGAGCGGGCTCGGAAGGCCGCCGGCAAAGCGGCCGATGCCTTCCGCCGTTCTGAAGACGCTGTGAGAGGTATTCCTGCGGGGCAGCCCATCCTACCCGGAGCCCGAGGAATCCCCCAGAGGAAGGCACAGGAGCGTTCCTTGAAGCTCATGGGTGCCAGTGTTGAAAACGACCGCAAAGCCGACTACCTCCAGCGCCGGGCCGATGCCGTCCGCAGTAACACCGCTATCAGCAGCGACGATCCGGAGGCCGCGGGAAAGCTGGAGGCAAAGCTAAAGGCCCTCCAGGACGCCCAAGAGAGGGACAAGGCCCTGAACGCCTACTATCGGAAGCATAAGACCGTCAAGGGCTTTCCGGGGATCAGCGACGCCCAAGCTGCCAAAGTAGACGCCAGACTGGCCGAGCTGCGGGAGGCGTTGCGCCGCCCCGTCCCCGCCTTTCAACTATCAAACCGGAACGCCGAAATCAACCGTCTGAAAAAACGCCTTCAGCAGCTCCAGGAGGTGGACGAAATGGAGCACATCGAGATTTCCTTCCCCGGGGGGCTCTTGACTACCAACGAGGAAATCAACCGGGTGCAGATCGTCTTTGACGATGCGCCAGACGAGGCCATACGGGCGAAGCTGAAAGTCCATGGGTTCCGCTGGGCCCCCAGCGAGGGGGCGTGGCAGACGCAGCGGACGCCGGCGGCCCTGGCCCGCGCAAAGTGGCTGCTCGGTATTACAGAGGAAGGGGGAAACTGAATGCCTATCGAGAGATTGAAGTATGAAACCATCCACCTGAAGGACGGGCGGAACGCCGTGTTGAGCACGGCCCGCCTCCCCTCCGGGGAGTATGAAACCATGCTGCTGGGCCAGGACGGAGACGAGATTGTGTCGGCAAAGTCCGCCGGCGAGGAAGAGGCCCTGGCAACCTTCCGGTATTTCAAGATGGTATATTCGGCCCCGGTTCTGACGGGCCGATACAAGAAGCTGTCCGAAGACCTGAAGGCCGCCTTTGCCTATGGCCGGGAGCACCAAGGGACGGACGATGGAGGCACCAGTAACTTCGACGCCCCGACCATCCACCTCCGGGGATGGAGCCGGAAGATGGTCGAGGCCGCCGCTGCGGCCGCCGGCGGGAGCTGCTCATTCTGGAACCTCTGCGGCAGTTATATCTTCCCTGTCCCTGGAACGGGGCAAGGAAACACCCGGACGGCCGCAGCAGAGGCGGCCGGTGATTACCTGAAGGAACTCGGCTATGATACCGGAATGTACTATCAGATGGATTGAGGAGATGCCACCATGACAGAACGGGAACGCCTGCTGGAAAAGCTGATGAAAGTGAAAGCCCTCGCCGACCGCGGCGAGGGCGGAGAGCGGGAGAGCGCCGAGCACACCCTCGCCACAAGGCTATTGAAAGCCGCCAATGAAAGGAGCGTTGAACATGGATATGTTGAGAGATCGGATCGCCGGCGCCCTCTACGGGGTAGCCGTAGGGGATGCCCTGGGCGGGCCCTTGGAGTTTATGAGCGCAGCAGAAATCAACCGTCAGCATGGGTGGGTATCCACCATGCTGGGCGGCGGCTGGTTGGGTCTGCGCCCTGGTGAGACCACAGACGACACCGCCATGACACTGGCAGTTGCAGAAGGTATCATGGAAAGCCCCGAGGCCCCCTTCCAGGCCATCGGGGCCCGGTTTATCGAATGGGCAAGGAGCGGCCCGAAGGACATCGGCGGAACTTGCCGCTCCAGCATCACGGAGGCCATTCGGATCGGCGGTGCTCGGCCGGAATTCCGCGCATGGAAGGAAGGCAGCCGGCGGGTGGCTGAAAGAAACGGCCACCGGAGCGGCGGAAACGGTGCCCTGATGCGGGCGGTGTACCCCGCCCTCTTCTACCCCGACGAGGAGGAAGCGGTTCTTGTTACCCGGGGCCAGGGCCACATGACACATTGGGATGGAAGCAGCGACGAGGCTTGTCAAATCTATGCGCGTATGGTACACTGCTTAATAACTGAGGCTGAAAAGCTGGAAGGAGACCCCGGCCACCTGCGGGAGCAGTTCGACGAGCGCCTCTGCCCCACCAAATACAACACGGACGACCTTCTGCGCCTTGGCCGTTCTGGCGGCCTGGAGCCGTCTGGGTATGTGGTGGACAGCTTCAAGTGTGCCTTGTTCTGCCTATGTGATTCCGAGGGCTTTGCTGATACTGTGTGCAACGCCGCGAACATGGGAGGAGATGCTGACACCATAGCCGCCATCTGCGGCGGCCTGGCCGGCGCCCTGTATGGGTTTCAGGCCATCCCCCAGGAATGGGTATCCTCCCTCTCGAAATCCGACAGGGAGCGACTGGACGCCGCTGTGGAGGCCGCTGTGAAGAGCCGTATGACTAAATAGGGAGGGATAATAATGGCTGGATATGGGCGCCCGCTGAAGGGAAAGAGCCGCCGAGTTCCTATTACTGTGCATTCCACTATTGGGGTGCTGGATGCCATTGATGACTATGTGGAGGAGCGCGACAGCCAGGAGCAACGTGCCTATTCCAGATCTGACTTCTTCAATGAAGCTGCTCTGCTCTATTTGAAGCAGCTCGGCCGGGAAGTTGAGGGAGAAGAAATCCCTGACCGTAACAGAAACGTAACAGAAAAAAGTGAAGCCACAGAGGAATGAGAGAATACAGATAATATCCCCTGTGAAAACAGTGAAAAATGGCCTATATCGCCTAAAGCAACACTTCCGAAAAAGAATGGGAATGATTCCTTAAGGCCCGGAAAAGCCTGATATAGCTAGGCTTTTTAGGGGTTAAGGCCTAATCTGGCAACGATTTGGCAACACTTTTTCATGATTCATAAAAAGAGAGCTAACTGATTTTGATTCGTCAATTAGCTCTCTTTTCTTTGTGCTTGAGATTGGTTTTTCTGTGCTTTGCAAGGCAAGATGAATTTATAAACAGCCTTGTGATATACTGTCCTCGAATAATACAGTATCAAAAAGATTAAAACCATTGATAGTGAAGAATGGGATATGATCGGAAACGTTATAGTGCAGCTTAAGACCGAGATCGAGAAGATAGTAAGTACGAACCAAAAAATACTTGAATACTATGCATCTCCCAGTTTTCTGAAAATCAAAGAGACCTGCGAAGTATTGATGAGTTCTCAAAGAGAATTCAACGAATACATCAACGAGAAAGTCCAATCGGTCTCCCAGCTTTTTGGCACTAGAGTGGTTCGAAACGAAACCATCAATGACGATGAATACAACTACATTCGCCCATATAAAAAGACAATTACTCCTTTTACTGCCGAGGTTTCTGCAGCGGTATTTGCCAGCGCGGAGAATAACCCCTTGGAGTATGTTGTAAAGTACTTCTATCCCAACAAAAAATTATACCCCGAACAAATTCAGAAGCTCTATCGGCTGGTGGAAGAACTTGAAACCTTAGGAGATGCCAAGCAGATCATTGAAAACTACAAAGCAGAATATCAACAGTATCTCGGTGATGTTCCTGATTTTATTATGGAGAACGATGAGGCCGGGTTCTATGCAAGGCTTGGATTTGCTAACATTGACGAGAGTGTGCTCACTGTAGAGTATAAATTCTCATATACTTCCGGCGGTGGGATGGCCCAGCGGTCATTTACTGTGCCGATGACGGAAGAGACCATTGCAGAACTGATCAAGACCTTGGAAAGCAAACTCACTGCAGGTGCCTTTGCAAAAGAACAGCGGGCTCTCATGACAAAGAAGCTCCGCGAATTTATCAAAAAACGCGATAATTTCACTTGCTGCAACTGCGGCAACTCCATTTATAAAGAGCCGAATCTTCTGCTGGAGATAGACCACATCATTCCGGTCGCAAAGGGCGGCCAGACAGTGGAAGATAACCTGCAGACACTGTGCTGGAAATGCAATCGGGCAAAGAGCGACAAGATCATAGCTTAATCGTGATTGACCTTCAAATCCCCCTTAAAATCTATCCCCAAAAGCAAACCAGGAGCCGCCTGATTTCAAAAAATCAGGCGGCTCCTTTGTTTTTCTCCCCCCTCAGGAGAGCTCAAACATGCCGTGATAGAGCTGATAGTACTCCCCCTGCTGCTCCAGCAGGTCCTCGTGGCTGCCTCGCTCCACGATCTGCCCCTGCTCCAGCACCATAATGGCAGCGGCATTGCGGACGGTGGAGAGGCGATGGGCGATGACGAACACCGTCCGTCCCTCCATGAGCTGGTCCATGCCCTTTTCGATCAGGGCCTCCGTACGGGTATCGATGGAGGACGTGGCCTCGTCCAGGATCAGCACCGGCGGGTCCGCCACGGCTGCCCGGGCAATGGCCAGCAGCTGCCGCTGGCCCTGGGAGAGATTGGCTCCATCGGAGGTCACCATGGTATCATACCCATTGGGCAGACGACGGATGAAGGAGTCGGCGTTGGCGATCCGGGCCGCCTGACGCACCTCCTCCAGCGTGGCGTCCAGCTTGCCGAAGCGGATGTTGTCGGCGATGGTGCCAGCAAAGAGGTGGGTATCCTGGAGCACCATGCCCAGAGACCGGCGCAAATCGTCCTTTTTGATGTCCCGCACATCGATGCCGTCATAGGTCACGGTCCCCTCCTGCACGTCGTAGAAACGGTTGATGAGGTTGGTGATGGTGGTCTTTCCGGCGCCGGTGGAGCCCACAAAGGCGATCTTCTGGCCGGGCTTTGCAAAGAGGCTGATGTCCTTGAGAATGGGGTGGGTGCTCTCGTAGCCGAAGGTCACGTGGTCAAAGCGGACATCCCCCCGGAGAGGAACTTTCGTGCCGTCGGGCTTGCACCAGGCCCAGCCGCCCTCCTGCTCCTTCACCAGCCGGACCTGTCCCTTGTCCACCTCCGGCGCCTGGTCCATGGCCTCAAAGACCCGCTCGGCGCCGGCCAGGGCGGCCAGAAGGAAGTTGCTCTGCTGGGTGAACTGGTTGATGGGCAGAGCCGCCTGGCGCACGAACACCAGATAGCTGGCAAGGCTGCCCACGTCGGTGAGGCCCTTCATGGCCATATAGCCGCCCAGAGCGGCCACGATGGCGTAGTTGATATAGGAGATGCTCACCACCGCCGGGATCATGGTGGCGGCATAGGCCTGGGCGCCGGTGCCCGCCTGGCGCAGGGCCTCGTTCTTCTCCCGGAAGCGGCGCAGGTTCTCCTCCTCATGGTTGAACACCTTCACCACCTTCTGTCCGGCCACCATCTCCTCGATATAGCCGTCCAGATCACCCAGGTGGGACTGCTGCTTTTGATAGTACGCCTTGCTCCGCTTCCCGCTGTACCGGATATAGAGGAACATGGCCACATAGCACACGGCCACCACCAGCGTCAGCTGCCAGTTGAGGATAAAGAGCATGGTGAGGGTGCCCACCACCTGGATAAAGCTCTGGATCACCATGGCAAAGCTGTTGTTGAGGGCATCGGAGATGGTGTCCACGTCATTGGTGAAATAGCTCATGATGTCGCCGTGGCGGCGGGTGTCAAAGAACCGCAGGGGCAGGGTCTGCAGGTGGGCGAACAGGTCCCGGCGGATATCGAAGAGCACCTTCTGGGCCGCCTTGACCATGGTCTGGGTATAGCCCAGGGAGGCCAGGGCGCCGGCAAGATAGATGGCCGCCGTCACCGCCACGCCCTGCAAAAGGGCCCGGACGCCGCCGTCGGCCAGGGAATTCACCACCGGGCGGATCATATAGGTGCCCAGCAGGTTGGCCAGGGCGCTGATGGTGACCAACACCGCCACCAGGGCCAGCAGGTACTTGTGCCGCCCCAGGTAGGACAGCAGGGTACGCAGGGTATATCCCAGGTTTTTCGGCTTTTTACCGCTGACAGGACGGGCTGCCATGGTCCTCGCCTCCTTTCATTTGCGATGCGTAGATCTCCTGATAGATGGGGTCCTCAGCCAGCAGCTGGGCATGGGTGCCGGTGGCATGAATCCTGCCGTCCTCCAAAATGACGATCAGGTCGGCCTCCATCACCGAGGTGATCCGCTGGGCGATGATGATCTTCGTGACGCCCTGGAGCCGAGCAAGAGCGGCCCGGATCTTGCCCTCCGTGGCCGTATCCACAGCGGAGGTGGAGTCGTCGAAGATCAAAACCTTGGGCTTTTTCAGCAGGGCCCGGGCGATGCACAGCCGCTGCTTCTGGCCGCCGGAGACGTTGACGCCCCCCTGGCCCAGATCCGTATCCAGGCCGTCGGGCATCCGCTCCAGAAACTCGTCGGCGCAGGCCGCCCGACAGGCCGCCCAGAGGGTGTCGTCGTCGGCGTCAGGGTTTCCCCACTGGAGGTTCTCCCGCACGGTGCCGGAGAAGAGAACGTTCTTTTGCAGCACAATGCCCACGGCGTCCCGCAGAGCCTTCAGGTCGTACTCCCGCACGTCCCGACCGCCGACTCTGACGGTCCCTTGGGTGGCGTCGTAGAGTCTGGGGATCAGCTGCACCAGGGTGGTCTTGGACGAGCCGGTGCCGCCCAGGATGCCCACGGTCTGGCCGGCGGCGATGTGCAGTGTCACGTCGGACAGGGCGTACTCCTTGGCCCCGGCCTGGTAGCGGAAGGACACATCCTCAAAGTCGATGCTGCCGTCGGGCACCTCCGTGGCGGCGTCTGCCGGGGAGGTCAGGGCGGCCTCCTCGTCCAGCACCTGGGCGATGCGGTGGGCGCTGGCTAGGGACCGGGTCAGCAGCAAGAACACGTTGGAGATCAGCATGAAGGAGTTCATCACCTGGAGCACATAGCTCAAAAAGCCCGTCAGCTCTCCCACCTGGAGCTGGCTGTCCAGGATCATGCCGCCGCCGAACCACAAAATGAGCACGGTGGCGGTGTACATGGTCACCTGAAAGGCCGGCAGATTCAGCACGGCAAAGTGGAAGGTCTGCTGGCTGGTCTCCATGAGCTCCTGGTTGACGCTCTGGAATTTCTCCTCCTCATAGCTGCCCCGGACAAAGGCCTTCACCGCCCGGATGCCGGTGAGCCACTCCTGGACCACGTTGTTGAGCCGGTCCACCGCCTGCTGGAGCCGTCCGTACATGGGGGCCACCCGCCGCACCACAAAGATCAGCGTGACGGCCAAAACCGGGGCGCACACCACGAAGATCAGCGCCAGCCGGGCATTCATCCAGAAGGAGAGCCCCAGCCCCATCACCAGCATCATAGGGCTGCGGACCAGAGGCCGCAGCCCGCCGTTGACGGCGTTTTGGAGCACTGTCACGTCGGTGGTCATGCGGGTGACCAGAGAGGAGGCCTCGAAGTGGTCCAGGTTGGAAAAGGCGTAGCTCTGGACCCGCTGGTACTGGGCGTCCCGGATGCTGGCGCCCCAGCCATAGGCGCTGCGGGCGGCAAAGCGGGCGTACAGCAGCCCGGTGGCCAGGGCCAGCAGCGCGCAGATCCCCATCTGCACACCTTTGTAGACGATGTAGTGGAGGTCGTGGCCCTCCACGCCCACGTCGATGAGGTCCGCCATCAGCACCGGGATCACCAGTTCAAAAAAGGTCTCCACGACCACCAGCAGTGCCCCCAGGAGCATGTCCCGCCGGTAGGGGCCCAGGTAGGACAGCAGCCGCTTAAAGTCTTTCACCGCTGGTCCTCCTCTCTCCCTTTGAGATTGCGATAGGCCCGGGCCAGATAGTCGGAAAAGTTCTCCCGCTCCTGGGGCGTAAAGTCCCGGAGCATCCGCTCCTCCATCTCCCGGCAGCACACCTGCCACTGTTCATAGACCGCCCGGCCCGCCGGTGTCAGGTCCACCACCTCCCGCCGCTTGTCAGTGCTGTCGGGGCTGCGGGTGACAAAGCCGCTCTTTTGCAGGCTGTCCAGCATGCGGCAGATATTGGCCGGGTCCACATCGTAGTAGTCGGCCAGCTGCCGCTGGCCGCTGGCGCCGTTCCGGGTCAGATAGCCCAGGATCTTGGGCTGCCCCGTCCCCAGGCCCAGCCGGTGCAGACTCGGTCGGAGGGCGTTGTGCTGGGCGTGGAACGCCCGATAGAGCAGCATATGAAAGGTCCGTTCCATCTCTCCACCTCGAAATTGATATATCAATAATTGATGTATCAATTATAGGAGCTTTGTCTGCCTTGTCAAGAGTCGTTTTGCCCCGGGCAGAGAATTCCCCTTCCGCCGCCGGAGCCGGGCCGCTTTTTTCTCCCCCAGGGGTTGACAACGCGCAGGCTTTGGGCTATACTCTACACATCAAAATATTTTGATGTAAGGTGATGACATGGATTCCCACCAGGAAAACGCAAAGGTGTTCAAGGCCCTGTGCGACCCCAAGCGCCTGGCCATTCTGGAGCAGCTGCGCAGCGGGGAAAAGTGTGCCTGCGTCCTGCTGGAGCCCATGGATCTGACCCAGTCGGGGCTCTCCTACCACATGAAGATTTTGTGTGACTCCGGTCTGGTGACCAGCCGTCAGGAGGGCAAGTGGACCCACTACCGCCTCAGCCCTCAGGGCCGGGACCGGGCCGTAAAGCTTTTGCTGGAGCTGACCACCCCCAACCAGGACGCCTCTGATTCCTGTCAGACCTGCGGCAGATAAGCGCCATCCCAGCGGTGGCGTTTTTCTTTCGACCGAAACATCAAAATTTTTTGATATATTCTATGAAAGTGAGGTATTTCCCTTGCAGCTGTGGCAGTTCATTCAAAACGAGGTTCTGGGGATGCAGTGGCTCAATGAGGTCATTGGGGCCGCACTCTCCGCGGCGGGTCTGTCCCTGGATGGGCGCCTGGGCGGAAGCATCCAGTTTTTCCTGTACGACACCATCAAGATCACCGTCCTGCTCTGCGCGCTGATCTTCCTCATCTCCTATATCCAAAGTTATTTTCCGCCTGAGCGGAGCCGCCGGATTCTGGGGCGGTTCCACGGCATCGGCGCCAATCTCCTCTCCGCCCTGCTGGGCACCGTGACGCCCTTTTGCTCCTGCTCCTCCATCCCGCTGTTCATCGGCTTTACCAGCGCGGGGCTGCCGCTGGGGGTGACCTTCTCCTTCCTCATCTCCTCCCCCATGGTGGACCTGGGCAGCCTGGTGCTGCTGATGAGCATCTTCGGCGCCAAGGTGGCTGTCCTCTATGTGGCGGTGGGACTGGTGATCGCCGTGGCAGGCGGCACCATCATCGAAAAGCTGCACATGGAGCGGTATGTGGAGCACTTCATCCTCTCGGCCAAGGGGGTGGACATCACCTCCCCCACCCTGACCAAAAGGGAGCGGGCCCAGTACGCCAAGGAGCAGGTGCTGTCCACCTTCCGCAAGGTGTTCCCCTACATTCTGGTGGGCGTGGCCATCGGCGCGGTGATCCACAACTGGATCCCCCAGACCTGGATCGAGACGGTGCTGGGCAGCAGCAATCCCCTGGGCGTGGTGCTGGCCACTCTGGTGGGCGTCCCCATGTACGCCGACATCTTCGGCACCATCCCGGTGGCGGAGGCCCTGCTCTACAAGGGCGCTCAGCTGGGCACCATTTTGTCCTTCATGATGGCGTGACCACCCTGAGCCTGCCCTCCCTCATTATGCTGCGCAAGGCAGTAAAGCCCAAGCTCCTGGCACTGATCATCTTCATCTGCACAGCGGGCATCATCCTTGTGGGCTATCTCTTCAACATTCTGCAAGCCTTTTTGATCTGATTTTTTAGGAGGTATTGATTATGGGACTGTTTGGTAAAAAGAAAAAGGCGGAAGCCTCATCCTGCTGCTGCGGCGGCAACTGCACCCCCGAGGCCATGGCCCGGGCAGAGGAGGGAAAGGAAGGCCGCGGCATTCAGGTGCTGGGCTCCGGCTGCGCCAAGTGCAACGCCCTGGAGGCGGCTGTCCAGGCGGCGCTGCATGAGCTGGGCATGGACGACACCATCGAGCACGTCACCGACTTCGCTCAGATCGCCGCCTACGGCGTGATGACCACCCCCGCCCTGGTGGTGGACGGGAAGGTGGTCTCCTACGGCAAGGTGCTGAGCCAGGAGGAGGCCCGGGCACTCATCCAAAAGGCCCGGGAGGTCCAGGCATGAGCCAAAAGCCAAAGGTGGCCTTCGTGTGCGTCCACAACGCCTGCCGCAGTCAGATCGCCGAGGCCCTGGGCAAGGCCCTGGCCGGGGACGTGTTTGAGAGCTACTCCGCCGGCACGGAGACAAAGCCCCGCATTGACCCAAACGCCGTACGGCTGATGAAGCAGCACTACGGCATCGACATGGAAAAGACCCAGCGGAGCAAGCTCCTCTCCCAGCTGCCCGCTGTGGATGTGGTCATCACCATGGGCTGCAACGTGAATTGCCCCTACCTGCCCTGCACCCGGCGGGAGGACTGGGGCCTGGAGGACCCCACTGGCCAGGACGACGGGACCTATGAGGCCGTCATGGAGGAGATTCGCCGGCGGATTTTACAGCTGCGCCAATCCCTCCTGTCCGCCCCATTGGAAAATTAAGCAACCTTCCACCCACCCCAAAGAGGGGGAGACGAACCTTCGTCTCCCCCTCCTTTTTTGCAAAGTCCCCCTTCTCCCCTCTTGACAAGGCCACTCTACTAGTGTAGATTAAAAATATACTCTACTGCATTAGAGGAGGGATCGTCCATGGATACGCCCAAGATCTACGAGAGCGAATACCGCTTCTGCCTCATCTTGTGGGCCCACGAGCCCATCAAGAGCAGCAAGCTGGTGAAACTGTGCGCCCAGCAGCTGGGCTGGAAGCCCACCACCACCTACACGGTGATCAAGCGGCTGTCCCAGCGGGGGGTGCTGAAGAATGAGAACACGGTGGTCACCTCCCTCATCAGCAAGGAGGCCGTCCAGGCCGCGGAGGTGGACGCCCTGGTGGAAAAGACCTTTGAGGGGTCTCTGCCCGCCTTTCTGGCGGCCTTCGCCCGCCGGCAGGACCTGTCCCCGGCGGAGGTGGAGGAGATCCGGCGCATCATCGAAAAGTGAGGAGGGACGCCAATGGAAGCTGTGTTTCTCAAGCTGCTGCAGCTGATCCTCCCTGCCGGCGCCCTGGTGCTGGCGGTGATGGGGCTGCGGCTGGTCCTCCGCCGGGCGCCCCGGTGGACCTTCTGTCTATTGTGGGGATTGGTGGCCCTGCGCCTGATCTGTCCGGTCTCCCTGGAGAGCGGCCTTGCCTGGATGCCCGCCGGGCTGGGGGACGGCACCCTGGTGGAGGAGTGGACCGACGACTATGTGGGAGCTACCGCCATCGTCCACGACACCGCCCCCAACTATGACGCCGCGGCGGCGGTGGGCTCCGACCCCATCCCCGCCGGAGAGGGCGGCACCTATGTGGTCACCAACGGGGAGGGCTCCGGCCCGCCGGCCACCGTGGAGAGTGCGGTGGTGCCGGTGCTCAGCCGCATCTGGGCCGCCGGCGTGATCGGCATGGCCCTCTACGCCCTGGTGAGCACCCTGGGATTGCGGCGGCGCCTGGCCACTGCCACCCGGCGGGATAAGGGCATCCGCCAGAGTGAGTGGGTCCCCTCCCCCTTTGTGCTGGGGCTTCTGCGCCCCACCATCTATCTGCCCTATGACATCCAGGAGGCGGACCTGCCCCACGTGCTTGCCCACGAGCGGGCCCACATCCGCCGCGGCGACCCCTGGTGGAAGGCCCTGGGCTTTGCCCTGCTGGCGGTGTACTGGTTCCATCCCCTGGTGTGGGTGGCCTACGCCCTGGCCTGCCGGGACATGGAAGCCGCCTGCGACGAGGCGGTGGTGCGGGAGCTGGACCGGGAGGGCCGGAGGGCCTACGCCGGCGCCCTGCTCCGGTGCTCCCTGCCCCGGCGGAGCTGGATCTGTCCCCTGGCCTTTGGGGAGATCGGCGTAAAGGCGCGGGTCCGCCACGTGATGGACTACAAAAAGCCCGCCCGCTGGGTCCTCCTGGTGGCCGGGGCCGCCTGCGTCCTGGTGGCCATCGGCGCCCTGACGGTGCCCAAACCGGCCGCTTCGCAGGAGGACTGGCGTCCCCTGGAGGAGCTGCAGGAGGGCTACTCCTCCCGGGAGGCCGCCGCGGACGGCTGTGTGGTGCTGGACGGCACTGCGCTGACAGCCGGTGAGGCGCCCTGGTGCGATTTCGTGGCCGCTTCCCGGGCCGGACAGCCCGGCGCCGTGCGGGTCTATCAGACCTACTCCGGCCGGGATGAGCGCTATTTCCTCAAGGAGCTGCGCTATGACGGCAAGGTCTATACCCTGACCTTTTACGACTCCTATGACGACGGGAAACCGTTCCTCTCCCAGCAGGAGTACCAGTATCTGATCCACTCCCCCTATACCCCGGGTCAGACCTGCCTGGACACCTATCTGCTCTCAGATGACCCGGAGGCCTCCACAGAGCGGTACTACTCCGCCATGCTCTCCTCCGCGCTTCCCGACCAGGAGGCCCTGCGTCTGGGCCGCAGCCACGTCATTTACAGCCGCCTGCTGGGCCAGGCGGACTATGAAAGGGCCTTCTACGGCACCGCCTACGCCGACCTGAATGGGGATGGCCGGAGGGAGCGGTACTGCCTGGGGCTGGGACCCACCTCGGGCCTCTTCACCTTCACCCTGTGTGTCTATGACGGGGAGACCCTGATGGCCCAGGGCACTTTCCCCACAGGCCTTACCGACCTGTGCTTTGTCCAGGGAAGCGGCACGGCGCTGCAAATCCAGGCCACGGACCCGGATCTGCCCTCGGACCAGAGCCTCTATGACATCTCCCTTCGGGACGGAGAAGTGACCCTGACGGAGGACGGCCAAGTCCTGGAGCCCTGGGGCTGAGCCTTTCCCAAAAAGCAAAAAACCGCCCGGTTCGGCCAAAGGCCGAACCGGGCGTCTTGTTCTCTATGTATATTGTTTCCCTCAGCTTTGGGCCAGTCGGTCCAGCACCGCCTGGCGTTCCGGCATGGCGGGCATGGCGCCTCGCTTTTCCACACACAAGGAGGCCACCACGTTGCCGAAGCGGGCAAAGCGGCAGTAGTCCTCCAGGGTCAGCTCCTCCAGGCCCTTGCCGCTTTCGCACAGGCAGGAGAGGAAGCCGCCCCAGAAGGAGTCCCCAGCGCCGGTGGTGTCCACCGGCCGGGTGGGACAGCCGGGCACCAGCCGCATGCCCTCCCGGGCGGCCACCAAGGCCCCCCGCTTGCCGGCGGTGACCGCCACGCAGCGGATCCCCTGGTCCACCAGCATCGCCGCGCCCCGCTCCAAATCGTCGGTACCGGTGAGGAGGGCGATCTCATCGTCGGAGACCTTCAGCAGGTCCACACTGCCCAAGGGATGGCTCATCTGGGCCCGGGCCGCCGTCTCGTTGATCCAGAGCAGGGGTCGGTAGTTGGGGTCATAGGCCACGATGGTCCCGGACCGCCGGGCCAGCTCGATGGCCTCCCAGGTGGCGCTGCGGGCGGGCTCATCGGTGAGGGACAGGGAGCCAAAGTGAAAGACCCGGCTGCCGGCAATGAGCTCCCGGTCCAGCTCCTGGGGCTCCAGCTGGGTATCCGCCCCGGGCTTGCGGGCAAAGGAAAAGCTCCGCTCTCCCTGCTTTGTCAATCGCACAAAGGCCAGCGTGGTGAAATACCGCTCATCCACCCGCAATCCCCGGGTGTCGATGCCCATTCTCTCCAGAGTGGAGCGGAGAAACCGGCCCTGCATATCATCCCCCACCTTGCCGATGAAGGCGGTGGACCGGCCCAGCCGGGCGGCGCAGGCCAGCACATTGGCCGGGGCCCCGCCGGGGTTCTGCTCAAAAACTGCCATGCCGGCATCGGAGTCCGGCAAGGGGGTGTAGTCGATCAGGATCTCTCCCAGAGCGGTGATGTCCCGCTCTTTCGTTTGTATCTGCTCGATATGATGCATTTCCTTATCTGGCCTCCGGATATTCATTGCACAGCAGGTGCCGGGCAGGCTCGTCCTCCTCAATGGAGGTGAAGCGGGCCTGGGGCTCGTAAAATCGGTTGTCCGTGTTGTCGTCGTTGACCATGGATACCTCCCAGGCCAGCACGTTGCCGCCCCGGCCCCAGAAGGCGTGATACAGGCGGGGCGGGATGGTGATGCTCTCCCCCGGGTGCAGCTCCAGCACCGTACCTGCCGGCACCGTGGTCAAATGGCCGTCCAGCCGCACGGTCACATCGTCCTTTCCCAGCTCCTCCTCCGCCGTGGCGTTCCAGACCTGGACCATCAGGTCTCCGCCGCCCCGGTTGATGATGTCCTCCATCTTGTGCCAGTGGAAGTGGTTGGGGGAAAGCTGTCCCTCCCGGGACACCAGCAGCTTTTCCGCGTAGGGCTTGGCGTAGCGGCTGTCCTGGAGGTTGCCGTTGCGGATGGTGAACAGCAGCAGCCCCACCCGGCCAAAGTCCCCCCGGCCGTAGTCCGTCACGTCCCAGCCCAGCATATTGGCCCGAATCTCATCGTAGCTGTGGTCCTTTTCCGCCCACTCCTCCGGCGTCCAGCGGGCAAAGGGCGGCAGCACCACCTGCCGCTGCTCCAGCCACGCCATGGTCTCCTCGATCAGGCGGTTGATCTGCGATCTTTTCATCCTTGTGTCTCCTTTTCACCGCCGCTGCCCCACGGACGGCACAGCGGTGGGTCCTTCCCTCCGTGCTCTTCAGGCGAAAGGTCCAATCCGTCCTCTTTGGCAGAAGGAAAATCGTTTACCTCCCCATTGAGGACGCATTTTTATTATCATAACAGGGTTATAGCTCGCTGTCAATGCAGGGAGGCCTCCCCCGGAAGCTGTCTTTGGCAAAAATACACCGCTCCCGCCCCTCTTCCGGGCAAAAAAGAGCCGCCGGATACACCGGCGGCTCTTTTGAGAGAGCGTGCTCCTAAAAAATTACTTTTGCTCCTCCAATGCCCTCTCTTTTCTCCCCTGGGCCAGGGACCGCAGCCAGGGCAGCAGGGACAGCAGCGAGCCCGCCAGGATGAGCACGATGCCCGCCACCATGTTGCCGGCGATCTGCTCCCCCAGGATGAGCCAGGCCAGTACCGGCGCCAGGGCCGGCTTGAAGAAGAACACCAAGGAGGCCTCGTGGGTGGAGGCCACCTCCATGGTCAGGAAATAGCAGGTATAGCCCAGGCCGGTGACTCCCAGGAAGGTATAGAGCACCACAGGCAGGGCCGAGAGGGTATAGCCGGTGAAGAAGGGGATGTCAGCAAAAAGCTCCAGGCCCGCCCCGGTCAGCGCCGCGGACAAAGCCGGGATGTGGCTCAGGGCCGCCAGAACGATCATCACTGCGCTGCCCAGCAGAAAGCTCATGCAGGTGACCACCACACCGCCGAACTCCTGGCACTTGCGCTTGCCGCACACGCCGTAGAAGGCAAAGAGCAGTGTGGACGCAAAGATACAAAAAAGGCCCAAGCCGTCCAGGGAGTCCCGGTCCGGCAGCACGATGACCACGATGCCCACGATGTCCAGCAGCAATCCCGCCACCTGGTTGCGGCCCAGGGGCTCCCGCAGCAGCAAGAAGGCCAGCAGGGCGACAAACAGCGGGTTGCTGCTGAACAGCACCGCCACCACGGAGGCGGGAATCCGGGTCACCGCCATCTGATAAAAGGACATACTCAGCGCTACGCCCAGAAAGCCCAACAGGGCGAAGTAGGCGATGGACTTGCCGTCCAGCTTCGCCCCCCGGCGCCGAAGGGTCCGCAGGGCCACCGGCAGCAGCACCAAGCCGCCCACCAGAAAGCGGCCAAAGGTCAGCTGGATGGGATTGAACTGTCCCGACACGAATTTGAGCATGGTCTCCATGCTGCTGAACAGCACCGTGGCCACCACAATGTAAAGCCAAGCCTTTTTCATCCCGTTTCCTCCTCCTGCCGGGCCCTTGCCGCCCGGCGGTCTCGGCATCTGAGCCGGTTCTTACATTTATTTCATTATACGCCGACAAAGGTCCTGGGGTAAAGGGGCTTTTCCCCAAATTTTCCAGCTTTTTGCCTGTTTTTCCCGCTCTTTGCGCAAAAAAGCGGACCTTGCCTCCCGGCAAGGTCCGCTTTGACATGGTTTTGGGAAGCGCTCAGGACTGGCCCAGACGCTGGAAGGTCTCCATCAGCTCTCCGGCGGTGGTGTGGGCCTTCTCCTCCCCTGTCCGGTCCAGGACCACATGGCCCCGGTTCATCATCAGCAGCCGGTCCCCGTAGGTGACGGCATAGCGCATATTGTGGGTCACCATCATGGCCGTCAGGTGCTTTTCCCGGACCATCTGGCCCGTCAGCTCCATGATGATCTCTGCGGTCTTGGGGTCCAGGGCCGCCGTGTGCTCATCCAGGATCAAAAACTCCAGCGGCGTCATGGTGGCCATCAGCAGAGCCACCGCCTGGCGCTGGCCGCCGGAGAGAGCGCCCATTCGTACGTCCAGCTTATCCTCCAGCCCCAGGCCCAGAGTCTGGAGCTGCTGGCGGTAGAAGTCCGTCCGCCGCTTGTCCACGGCCCGGCCCAGGCCAAAGGACTTGCCCTTATTGTCCGCCAGGGACAGGTTCTCCAGCACCGTCAGACTGGGGCAGGTGCCCGCAGACGGGTCCTGATACACCCGGCCCATGGTGGCGTAGCGCTGATAGTCCTTGAGCTTTGCGATGCTCTTGCCGCCCACCAGCACGTCGCCTCCCTCGATGGGGATGGAGCCGCAGATGATATTCAAAAGCGAGGTCTTGCCGGAGCCGTTGCCCCCCACGATGGAGACGAACTGTCCCTTCTCCACGGTGAGGCTGAAATGGTCGAAGAGCTTCATCTCCGTCTCCGCCCCGGCGTTATAGATCTTTGTGATATCCCGTACCTCAAGCATGGATGATCTCCTCTCCCTTCCGGCCAGAGGCCACCAGCACCAGCAAGAACAGCGCCGCCGTCACCAGCTTCATCAAGCTGGAGGGCACCAGCAGCATGGCCATCTGGATGCAGAACTTATAGAGGATGCTGCCCACCACCACGGCGGTGGTGCCCCGGGGCAGGGCCAGGAACCGCAGCCCCTTGACCTCCCGCAGCCGCCGGGCGGCGCCGGAGTTCTCATACCACCGGAAGGCGGACACGCCGATGATGACTGCCGCCAGGCCGTAGACCAGCTGGCCCGTGCCCATGGTGGCGGAGTAGCTGCGCTGGTCGTGGCAGACGATGCACCCGCCCAGGGCCACCAGGGCGTTGGAGATCATGAGTCCCAGGATCTTCATGCTGCCCCGGTCCTTGGCAAGGGAGGTGACCAGCGTGGCGTTGTCACCCACCGCCCGCAGCAGCAGTCCCGACTTGGTCTTGAAATAGGCGTCCAGCAGCAGCTTCGCCACCACCGCCAGCACCAGAGACACCACCAGCTTCCGCCCGGACATGCTCAGGCCGCCCAGCACCGCCATGGTGGGCGCGGAGGTGAAGATGGTGTCCATGGCCCGGTCGATGGTCAGGTTGGAGCCGGCGATCTGGAGGTTGACGGAGTAAAGGGCCGTCATGGTGATGATGCCCGCCAGCAGGTTGCGCACCTTCAGGCGCACATGGACCAGGCCCGTGAACAGTCCAACCAATGCGCCTACCACCAGGGCGATGAGCAGCGTCAGCCAGGGGTCCGTGCCCCGGGTCAGCAGCAGCGCGGTGACGGCAGCTCCCAGGGGGAAGGTGCCGTCCACCCCCAGATCGGGAAAGTCCAGAATGGAATAGGTGATATAGACGCCATAGGAAACCATGGCATAGATCAGGCCCTGAGTCAGGGTGCTGATGAGCAGGTCCGCCATGTGGGAACCCCTCCTTGCTTCAAAGAATCATACTGCGGGCCTGGCGGCCCGGCGAGAAAAGGGAGCGCTTACTGACCGGCGCACTCCTGGGCCTGAGCGGCGATGTCCTCGGGGACGGTGATGCCCAGGGCATTGAGGGCGTCAGAGTTGATATACAGCCCATAGTTCTCGATGATCTCATAGGGCAGGTCCTGGCAGGTGGCTTCGCCTTTGAGAACCTTGGCGGCCATCAGGCCCGTCTGGATGCCCAGCTGGACATAGTCCAGGCCCGCGCCGGCCACGCAGCCGTTCTTCACCTGCTCGATCTCAGAGCCATAGACGGGAATGCCCGCCGCGTCGGTCTTTTCCAGAATGGCCGGCAGCACACCCACCACGTTGTTGTCCGTCAGGTTGGACAGGCAGTCCACGCCCCGGGACAGCAGGGTGTCCACCGCCTGGGTGACCTCCTCCTGGGCGGCCACGCCGATGGACTCGATGGTGAAGCCGTAGTCCGCAGCCATCTCCTCGTAGACACCCACGGAGTAGACGGAGTTGGGCTCGCTGGTGGTGTAGATGATGCCGATTGTGTCGGCCTCAGGCTGCAGGGCCCGGATCAGCTGGAGCTGGCCCTCCACCGGCAGCACGTCGGAGGTGCCGGTGATGTTGCCGGAGTCCAGGTGCGCGCCCACCGGGTCGGTAATGGCGGTGAAGATCACCGGGATGTCCTTGTCCTCAGCGGCGTTGTAGCAGGCCACAGCGGAGTTGGTGGCGATGCCCACCATCAGGTCCACGTTGGCGGCGGAGAAGGTCTCGCCGATCTGGGTGGTCATGTCGTCGTCAAAGTGGGCGTTCTCATACATGACCTCCAGATTCTCGCCCTCCACCAGACCCGCTTGGCGCAGGCCCTCCAGGAAGCCCTCCCGGCAGTTGTCCAGGGAGGCGTGCTCGCCGTACTGGGAGATGCCGATCTTATAGGTGACGCCCTCGCCCTCCCCCTGGGAGGAGGCGGTGGAGGCGCTCTGGCCGCAGGCGGCCAGGGACACGGCGGAGGTCAGCGCCAGAGCGGCGCACAGCAACTTTTTCATAGCAGTCATGGTCATATACTCCTTATCAAATCATGAAATTATTCCAATGGAAAGGGGACTCAAACGGGAATGGGGCCGGGAGACGGTGAACCGCACGGTTCTTCCGGCCCTGCCGCCATCGGCGCTCCACTCGCTTCATCCTGTTCCACTCCCTTCTGCGGGCCGATGCCCGCTGTAAAATCGCAACAAAAAAAGCCCTGCTCCATATGTCTTACGACACATGGGACAAGACTGAATCTTCCTGCGGTACCACCCATATTGGCGCGTTGCGCCCGCTCATTCCGCGCACCGTCATGCGCGCCGCCCTGGTAACGGGTGCGGTCCCCGTCAGCAGCTACTGACCGTCAAGCGGCGTTCGCCCTGCCCTCAGAAGTCCATTCCCCGGTGACGCCCCCGCCGTGATCCCACCATCCACGGCTCTCTGTGCGGTTTGCCCGCCGGCTACTTCTCTTCCTCGCTGGTTTTTCTTGATTGGTTTGCATCATAGCACGCTCTGCCGCCGTTGTCAAGGGCCCATTTTTGCCTGCTCGTCTCCTACGAACACAGGTCAGGCATCCCCTGCCCGCCGGGGGGACTCCGCCAAAGCGAAGCCCGCCCAGACAGCGGCAGTGGTGCATTTATCCCAGAATAGTCCGGTCCGAGGGCATCTCGCCGCCCACGGCGGTGAAGCGGTTGAGCAGGTCCTCCACCGTCAGGCGCTTTTTCTCCTCCCCGGCGATGTCCAGCACCACCCGGCCCCCGTTCATCATGATGAGGCGGTTGCCGTGGGCGATGGCGTCCCGCATATTGTGGGTGACCATCAGGGTGGTCAGGCCGTTTTCCTCCACGATCTGGTCGGAGAGGGAGAGGACCTTGGCGGCGGTCTTGGGGTCCAGGGCCGCGGTGTGCTCATCCAGCAGCAAGAGCTTGGGGCGCTTCAGGGCGGCCATCAGCAGCGTCAGCGCCTGGCGCTGGCCGCCGGAAAGGAGACCCACCTTGGCAGTCATCCGGTCCTCCAGGCCCAGATCCAACGTCCGCAGCAGCTCCCGGTAGTCCTCCCGCTCCGTGCGGGTAATGCCCCAGCGCAGGCCCCGGCGCTGGCCCCGCCGGGCGGCCAGGGCCAGATTTTCTTCGATCTGCATGGTGGCGGCGGTGCCCATCATGGGGTCCTGGAACACCCTTCCGATGAAGGCCGCCCGCTTGTACTCCGGCAGGCCCGTCACGTTCTGGCCGTCGATGGTGATGGTGCCCGCGTCCACGGGGAAGGCACCGGCCACGGCGTTGAGCATGGTGGATTTTCCCGCGCCGTTGCCGCCGATGACCGTGACGAAGTCCCCCTCGTTCAGCGTCAGGTTCAGGTCCTCCAGGGCCATCTTGGCGTTGACGGTGCCGGGGTTGAAGGTCTTGTAGATGTTTTTCAGCTCAAGCATTTCCATTCCCTCCCTCGGATGCGCTGCCCGCAGGCTTGATGCGGGCGCGGAAGTACTTGCCCTTCCAGTAGGGAATGGCCAGGAACACCGCCACTACCAGCGCCGTGAGCAGCTTCAGGTCGTTGGTGTCCAGACCCAGGCGCAGCACCAGCTGGATGACGATGTAGTAGATGATGGCGCCCAGAACGGCGGCAAAGAGCTTGAGGCTGAAGTTGTGGAACACCTTGCCGAAGATCACCTCGCCGATGATGACCGCCGCCAGGCCGATGACGATGGCGCCGCGGCCCATGTCGATGGTGGAGCTGCCCTGATACTGGGCCAGCAAGCCGCCGGCCAAAGCCACCAGGCCGTTGGAGATCATCAGCCCCAGCACCACGTTGAAGTCGGTGTTGATGCCCTGGGCCCGGGCCATGGAGCGGTTGGCGCCGGTGGCCCGGATGGAGGAGCCCAGCTCGGTGCCGAAGAACCAGTACAGGGCCACGATGGTCACCACCACGAAGATGCCGAGGGGCAGCAGGGGATTTTGCAGCCCCATCTCCCGGATATACCGGGAGGAGACCAGCAGGTGGTTTTTGTCCACGCTGACGGCCAGCGTGGCCTTCGTGCCGTTGTCCGCTCCCCAGCCGACCCAGCCCATGATGCGCAGGTTGATGGAGTACAGCGCCAGCTGGGTCAAAATGCCGGACAAAATGGCAGGGATGCCGCAGGCGGTATGGAACAGGCCTGTCACCAGGCCCGCCAGCATGCCCGCCAGCACGGCGCACACCAGGGCCGTGGCCGGGTTGGCGCCGTTGACCGTCAAAAGGGCGCACACGGCGCCGCCGGTGGCCAGAGAGCCGTCCACCGTCAGGTCGGCCACGTCCAGGATCTTATAGGTCAGATAGACGCCGATGGCCATGATGCCCCAGATCAGCCCCTGGCCCACGGCGCCGGGCATGGAGCGCAGAAAAGTAAGCAGGAAGTCCACGTTGATTCCTCCACATCGTTCAGGTAGATCGCCCCGTCAGGCGGGACGCGGCGGGGGCATTGAGCCCCCCGCCATTTCCGTTCTCTCTATCCTCAGGCCAGAGGCTCGTAGCCCTCGGGAACGGTGATGCCCAGGGCGTTGCAGTTGTCGGCATTGTAGAGCTTGGAGAGGGTGGTGTCATAGGCAATGGCCATTTCGGACACGTCCTCCTCGCCGGTGAGGATCTTGACGGCCATCTGGCCGGTGATCTGGCCCAGCTCGTAGTAGTCGATGGACAGCGTGGCCACGCCGCAGCCGGAGCAGATGCCGGACTCACCGGCGATGACGGGCACGCCGGCGGCCAGGACCACGTTGGCGATGGTCTCGGTGTTGTTGGCGGCGGTGTTGTCGGTGGGGATGTAGATGACGTCGGAGCCGTCGCAGGCGGTCTGGGTCACAGAGGCCAGGTCATTGACGTCGGTGAAGGCGTACTGGGTGCAGGTGTAGCCCATGTCCTCCAGGTAGCCCTGGATGGTGTCCACCTGGAACACGGAGTTGGGCTCAGCGGAGCAGTAGAGCAATCCCACGTTCTCCGCATCCGGGAACATCTCCTGCAGGAGCTGGGCCTGCTGGTCCAGAGGCGCCAGGTCGGAGGTGCCGGAGATGTTGCCGCCCAGAACCTTGTCCTCAGTGCTGTCCAAGTTCAGCGCCACGCCGTAGTTGGTGATGGCGGTGCCCAGGATGGGAATGTCGGCGGTGGCGGAGGCGGCGGCGGTCAGGGAGGCGGTGGCGTTGGCCAGGATCAGGTCCACGCCCTCAGACAGGAAGCCGTCGATGATGGTGGTGCAGTTGTTGGCCTCGCCGCCGGCGTTGCCCTCCTTGAACTCCACCTTGTCGCCCAGGGCCTCGGTCAGGGCATCTTTGAAGCCCTGCGTGGCGGCGTCCAGGGCGTCGTGGGGCGCCAGCTGGCAGATGCCCACGGTATAGGTGGCATCCCCGGAGCCGGTCTCGCCGGAGGAGCCGGAGGACGTAGTGGTGGTCTGGCCGCCGCAGGCGGTCAGGGACAGGGCCATGGCCCCGGTCAGCAGCAGTGCAGTCCATTTCTTTTTCATCGTTTTCTTCCTTTCCAATCTGTTTTCAGCCCCGTGGGAAAAAAGAACGGCGGCCCCGTCCAAATGGACAGGGCCGCCGTTTACTTTCACTTCAGCGGGCCTAAATTCCATTCAGCCGGTCATTTCCCTGTACGCCATAAAAGTAAAAATAGGCGCGGTAATACAGGCCCGCAAACAGGCGGACCAGGGCGGTAAAGGAGAAACGGGCAGCACGAGCGATTTCACGATGCATCATGGTGTTCTCCTTTCCCAGCCCAGCGGCTGATGGTTCTTGTTTAGCAGTATATGGCTTTAAAGGGCTAAAGTCAATGTACATTTTACCCAAACGGTTCCCCGGGTATCTATGCTATTTTGCAAGTTCTTTCCAAATCCCATCTGCCGCCGGACCTTCTTTTTCCAAAGGGTCGCGAAAAAAATCGACGGAATTTTCTCTCCCAGCCCCCGGAAATTCCGGCGGTTTTTCGTCAGGATTTCCGTTGACTTTCCCGCTGCAGCAGACTAAACTGGTACTGTATTTTGTTTGGACGGACTTGCAGCGGTTTGCGGCCCCGGGGCCGCAAATGCTGGGCAGAGCTACCAATAGGCGCCGGCACCGCGGATCGCAGCGAAGCGTCCCCCACTGGGGGACTCCTCACCTCTGACGATCCCGGCGCCGTTTTTGTTTTGCCGGGCCGGAGGCGGGGGCGTCCATTCACCAAGGTAGGAGGAGTCATCGCATGGCAGCCAAATTCGTCTTTATCACCGGCGGCGTAGTCTCAGGCCTGGGCAAGGGCATCTGCGCCGCGTCCCTGGGCCGTCTTTTGAAGCAGCGGGGCCTGCGGGTCCGCAACCAGAAATTTGACCCCTATATCAACGTAGACCCGGGGACCATGAGCCCCTACCAGCACGGCGAGGTGTTCGTCACCGACGACGGCGCCGAGACGGACCTGGACCTGGGCCACTATGAGCGGTTCGTAGATGAGAGCCTCACGGGCAACTGCTCCGTGTCCTCGGGCAAGGTGTACTGGTCCGTGCTCAACCGGGAGCGGCGGGGCGACTATCTGGGCGCCACCATCCAGATCATCCCCCATATCACCGACGAGATCAAGCGCCGGGTCTACTCCATGGACACCGGCGACGTGGACGTGGTGCTGTGCGAGATCGGCGGCACCGTGGGTGACATCGAGTCCCAGCCCTTCCTGGAGGCCATCCGTCAGGTAGCCGCCGAGCGTGGCCGGGAGAACGTGGCCTTCCTCCACGTCTCCCTCATCGTCTCCATCCCCGGCTCCGGGGAGCTCAAGAGCAAGCCCACCCAGCACTCGGTGAAGGAGCTGCTGCGGGTGGGCATCCAGCCCGACGTGCTGGTGTGCCGCTGCGACAGCCCCATCACCGAGGACATCCGCCGGAAGCTGGCGCTGTTCTGCAATGTGGCCCCGGAGTGCGTTATTCAGAACACCACCGCCTCCACTCTCTATGAGGTGCCCCTGCTGCTGGCCAAGGAGGGCCTGGACCAGGTGGTGTGCCGCCGGCTGGGTCTGGACGCGCCGGAGCCGGACCTGACGGAGTGGCGGGCTATGGTGGAGCGCATCCTCCATCCTCAGCGGACCGTGACCATCGCCCTGGTAGGCAAGTACACCCAGCTCCACGACGCCTATCTCTCCGTGGCGGAGGCCCTGGCCCACGCCGGCGCTGCCAACGGCGCAGCGGTGGAGATCCGGTGGGTGGACTCGGAGGAGCTCACCGACGAGAACGTGGCCCAGCGGCTGGAGGGCTGCAGCGGTATCCTGGTGCCTGGCGGCTTCGGCCAGCGGGGCATCGACGGCATGCTCCGGGCCATCCGCTATGCCCGGGAGAAGGCCATCCCCTTCTTCGGCATCTGCCTGGGCATGCAGATGGCGGTGGTGGAGTTTGCCCGGGACCAGGCAGGACTGCCGGAGGCGGACTCCGCGGAGTTCCGGGAAAACGGCGGCGACCCCGTCATCGCCCTGATGAGCGACCAGGTGGGCATCACCGCCAAGGGCGGCACCATGCGCCTGGGCAAGTACCCCTGCCGCCTGGCGGAGGGCTCCCGTGCCCGGGCCCTCTACGGCAGTGAGGAGATCTCCGAGCGCCACCGCCACCGCTTTGAGTTCAACAACGCCTACCGCAAGACCCTGACGGAGGCAGGCCTGGCGCTGACGGGCCTGTCCCCGGACGGACAGCTGGTGGAGATCGTGGAGCTGCCGGACCACCCCTGGTTCGTGGGCGTCCAGTTCCACCCGGAGTTCAAGAGCCGGCCCGACCGGCCTCACCCTCTGTTCTATGGCTTTGTTGCGGCGGCCCTGAAGCGCCAGGAGCCCTGACCCCTCTCCTGGCCGGGCCGGCTCTGCCATCCCCGGCCGTTCCCGTAAGGGACGGACGGTGGGGCATTTGATGGTCCGCCGCAGGCGGCCCCCGGCCCGACCGGCCCCATCCTCTGTTCTACGGCTTCGTCAAGGCGTCCTTGGAATCCACCGAGGGCTAAACGCCCCGTCTCCCCATCAAGGGTAAGCCCCATCAGAAGAAAAGAAAAGCAGCCGTTCCCCCTGAAAAAACAGGTGGAACGGCTGCTTGCCAAACGGGGGCAAAAGAGGTATGATGTCCCCAGATAACCACAGACAACCCACGGCTTGCACAGGAAGGAGCAAGGTACCATGAACCACTTCAGACAGATTCGGCAAAAGCTCTCCGCCTACGGGCTGGACGCCATGCTGCTGACCGGGGAGGCCAACCGCTTTTATGCCTCCGGCTTCCACTCCACCGGTACCGACGGCGTAGCCCTGGTGACGGAGGAGGGCGCCTATTACTATACCGACGCCCGCTACATTGAGGCCGCCATGCGACAGGTCCAGGGGGCAGAGATCCACGAGACCGGCCGGGGACGGGGGTACAGCGTACTGCTGCAGGAGGCTGTGGACAAGCACGGCATCCGCCGCATGGGCTTTGAAGAGGCCTACATGACCGTGGCCGACTGTGAGGCCTACCGCTCCAAGCTCTCCTGTGAGCTCATTCCCGCCTCCGCTCTGCTGACAGAGCTGCGGCGAGTGAAGGACGAGGAGGAGCTCAGCGCCATGATCGGCGCCCAGCGGATCGCCGAGAAGGCCTTCCAGGACATCCTTAACGAGATTCGGGTGGGCGTCAGCGAGCGGGAGATCGCCGCTCGGCTGCAGTATCTCATGCTCCACTACGGGGCGGAAAACATGTCCTTTGACCCCATCGTGGTCTCCGGTGCCAACGGCAGCGTCCCCCACGGCGTCCCCGGGGAGCGGACCATCCAGGCCGGGGAGTTTGTGACCATGGACTTCGGCTGCATCTACCACGGCTACTGCTCCGACATGACCCGCACCGTGGCGGTGGGCTACGCCACCGAGGAGATGCAGCACATCTACCAGGTGGTGCTCCAGGCCCAGCTGGCGGGCATCGCCGCGGCCCGGGCCGGCGTCACCGGTGAGGCGGTGGACGGCGCCGCCCGGGCGGTGATCGCCGCCGCCGGCTATGGGGACGCCTTCACCCACAGCTTCGGCCACGGGGTGGGCGTGGAGATCCACGAGTCCCCCAACGCCTCTCCCTCCGTCCGGGAGCCCCTGCCCGCCGGGGCGGTGATCTCCGCCGAACCCGGCATCTACCTGCCCGGCAAGCTGGGCATCCGCATTGAGGATGTGATCGTCCTGGAGGAGAAGGGCTGCCGGAACCTGACCCGGGCCCCCAAGGAGCTCATCATCCTGTAAAACCCATCAACATCCCATCATCTCCCGCGATGCCCCGACCGGTTTTGTTTAATTCCACTTATTGACAAAGCCCCGCCGGGGCATCATAATTCTAAATAGTCAGACTCTATTTTGATCCGGCCCACGGCCGGTGAACCGTCACAGAGAGGAAGTACCTATGGATACCATCTATATCACCGGCCACCGCAATCCCGACACCGACTCCGTTGTCTCCGCTATGGCCTACGCCGCCCTGAAAAATGCCCTGGGCGACCGGCAGTATCAAGCCGCCCGCCTGGGCCAGCTCAGCGATGAGACCCAGTCTGTGCTGGACCGCTTCGGCTTCAAGCCCCCCAAGCTCATCAGCAACGTGCGGACCCAGGTGCGGGATCTGGACTACGATACGCCCCCCACCCTGAGCGCCGGCGTCACCATCAGCCGGGCCTGGCAGACTCTGCAAAACGACTCCCACATCTCCGCCATCCCCGTGGCCAACGAGGACGGCACCCTGTACGGCATGCTCTCCGCCGGCGACATCGCCTCCTATGACGTCTCCTCCGTCCGCAACGCCTACGTCAGCGAGATCCCGGTGTATAACCTGCTGTCCGTCATCGAAGGCAAGGTCCTCAACGAGGGCGGCAAGGCCATCGACTCCATCTCCGGCGAGGTGACCGTGGCCCTGCCTGCCGCCCGGGAGAATCTGCTGTTCTCCGACAAGGACTCCATCGTGGTCTGCGGCCAGCAGCCCGACATGATCCGCCGGGCCCTGGAGCTGGGCGTCAACTGCGTCATCGTGTGCCAGGCCGAGGTGTCCCAGGAGCTGCTGGACATGGACACCGAGACCTGCATCATCACCACCCCCTATGACGCCTACCGCACCGTGCGCCTGATCTGCCACGCTCTGCCGGTGAGCCGAATCTGCAAGACCCAGAACCTGGCCTACTTCCATCTGGACGACTACATCGACGACGTGCGGGACGCCGTGCTGAAGAGCCGTTTCCGCTGCTACCCCATTCTGGACGAGAATGAACGGGTGGTGGGCACGCTGTCCCGGTTCCATCTGCTGCGTCCCCGGCGCAAGCAGGTGGTGCTCATGGACCACAATGAGGCCTCCCAGTCCGTCCGCGGCCTGGACCAGGCGGAGATTTTGGAGATCATCGACCACCACCGCCTGGCAGACATCCAGACCAAGAGCCCTATCTACTTCCGCAACGAGATCGTGGGCAGCACCACCACCATCGTGGCCACCATGTACCAGGAAAAGGGCCTGATGCCCACGGAGAAGATGGCCGGACTCATGGCCGCCGCCATCCTCTCCGACACCGTCATGTTCAAGTCCCCCACCTGCACCCAGCGGGACATCGATGTGGCCAACCGCATGGCCCGCATCGCCCGCATCTCCCTGACGGAGCTGGGCCACTTCATCTTCTCCGCCACCAGCGGCGAGAACAAGTCCGCCGAGGAGATGCTCCAGACCGACTTCAAGGAGTTCCACATCGCCGGCCACAATCTGGGCGTCAGCCAGATCACCTGCGTGGACTCCGCCCGGATGCTGGAGCGCAAGGACGAGTTCCTGGAGGTCATGAACCGTATCCGACAGGAGCACCAGTACGACTCCATGCTCCTGATGCTCACCGACGTGCTGCTGGAGGGAACCCAGCTGCTGTTCGTGGGCGACGAGGACGCCATCCGCCAGGCTTTCCAGGTCAAGACCACCGACAACACCGCCTTTTTGCCCAAGGTCATGTCCCGGAAAAAACAGGTCATCCCCATGCTCTCCGCCCTCTGGGGCTAAGCGCGCTTCCCACAGCGGGAGACAGACGAAAGTCTGTCTCCCGCTTTTTTGCGCCCGGCGAAATCTGGCGAGGATTTCCTCTTGACAAACTGTTCATACTGTGTATACTGTATATATACAGCAAGAAGGGAGCGATACAGTTGGATATCCTGCTGAGCAACACCGGCGGCCAACCCATCTACGAACAGGTGGCCAGCCAGATCAAGAATCAGATCATCTCCGGCGCGCTCCAGCCGGGGGAGATGCTGCCCTCCATCCGGTCCCTGGCCAAGGACCTGAAGATCAGCGTCATCACCACCAAGCGGGCCTATGACGAGCTGGAAGCCGCCGGCTTCCTCTACACCGTGGCCGGCAAGGGCTGCTTTGTGGCCCAGAAGAACATGGAGCTGATCCGGGAGGAACACCTGAAGGAGATTGAGGACCATATGCGGCGGATCCGCACGCTTTCCGCCGCCTGTCACATCACAGACGAGGAGCTCCGGGAGCTCTACCGCGTCATCAGCCAGGAGGAGACACCATGAACAACGCCATCGAACTGAGCCATGTGACCAAAACCTATCCCACCTTCGCCCTGCGGGATCTGTCCCTGACGCTGCCCACCGGCTGCATCATGGGTCTGGTGGGCGAAAACGGCGCGGGCAAATCCACCACATTGCGGCTCATTATGAACACCATCACCCGGGACAGCGGCGAGATCACCGTCCTGGGCCAGGACAACCGCTCCGACGCCTTCCGGGAACTGAAAAACGACATCGGCGTGGTGCTGGACGAGGCCTACTTCCCGGAGGTCCTCAACCCCCGGCAGGTGGGCCAGGTGATGGCCCAGACCTACACCCGCTGGGATGAGGACACCTACGCCGGCTATGTGGACCGGTTCGCCCTGCCCTGGAAGCAGCGCTTCAAGGACTTCTCCCGGGGCATGAAGATGAAGCTGGCCATTGCCGTGGCCCTGAGCCACAGTCCCCGGCTTTTGCTGCTGGACGAGGCCACCAGCGGTCTCGACCCCATGATCCGGGACGAGATTTTGGAGACCTTCTCCGAGTTCACCCGGGATGAGAGCCATTCCGTGCTCCTCTCCTCCCACATTGTCTCGGACCTGGAGAAGATCTGCGACTACATCGCCTTCCTCCACCGGGGACGGCTGGTGCTGTGCGAGGAGAAGGACGCCCTGCTGGACGGCTGCGCCATCGTCAAATGCACCCGGGCCCAGCTTTCCGACCTGCCGGAGGAGGCGGTGCTGGGGATGGAGCAATCCCCCTACGGCGTCCGGGCCCTGGTGCGGCGGGAGCTGGTCTCCCCCGTCTTTTCCCCAGAGCGGCCCACTTTGGAGGATATCATTTTGTTTCTGGCGAAAGGAGAAGAACAACGATGAAGGGTCTTTTACTGAAGGATGTCTATGTGCTCACCGCCCAGATGCGGTTTTTCCTGGTGCTGATCCTGCTCTTTGCCGTCATCCCCTCGTACAGCATGAGCGGCTTTGCCATTATCTACGCCGCCATGCTGCCCTACACCTCCATCGCCTACGACGAGCGGTCCAAGTGGGACCAGCTGGCGGGGATGATGCCCTACTCCACCCGTCAGGTGGTGCTGTCCAAGTTTATGCTGGGCTATCTGTGCGTGGCCATCGCCACCGCCGTCAGCCTTCTGTCCGCCCTGGTGATCCCCGGCGGAAAGGCCTCCCCCTCCTCTTTGCTGACCGCCGCCTGTGTGGCCCTGACCATCATGGCAGTGACGCTGCCCTTCATGCTCCGCTTCGGCGTGGAGCGGGGCCGGATGCTCTTCATCCTGGTCATCGTGGCAGCCGCCTGCGGGTCCATGACCGCCATGGAGACCATCAATGAAAGCGGCGCCGCATTGCCCCAGGTGCTGACCCTGGGCGCCCCCGTGCTGGCGGTGGCGGCCAACCTCATCTCCCTGCCCATCTCCTTCCGGGCCTATGCCCGCCGGAGCTTTTAAGGAGGCGCCCTATGGACCATCCCCTTCCGCCGCCGGCGCCCACCGCGCCCCAGAGCCCTCAGCCGGAGCTGACCGCCGACGACACCGGCGTGCTGGTGGCCCTGCTGGGGCTGCTGCTGTGGTGATCGGAAAGCCCCTGCCCCCCTTTCGACCCACATAGACGGCAAACCACCGGGCCTCTCCCCTGATGCACCAAGCCGCCGGACGCCAATGGCGTCCGGCGGCTTTCCCTTTCTCTTTCAAAATTTTTTCCTCCCCGCCCTTGACAAACCGCCCGGCATGTGTTAGTGTACTAATCACTTAATACAATAGAACAGTTCAAGGAGAAACGGAGGTGTGCCATGAACTGGTCATTGCGAGGAGATGCGCCCATCTACGCTCAGCTGGTGGAACAGATCAAGCAGGAGATCGTCTCCGGGGGATTCCCTCCGGGGCAGCGGCTGCCCTCGGTGCGGGATCTGGCCACGGAGGCCGGGGTGAACCCCAACACCATGCAGCGGGCGCTGGCGGAGCTGGAGCGGGACGGACTGGTGTACAGCCAGCGGACCGCCGGGCGGTTTGTAACGGAGGATAAGCTCATGATCGAACAGGCGAAATTGGGCCTGGCCCGGGAACAGATCCAGCAGTTTTTGCAGTCCATGTCCCGACTGGGCTATGAAAAAGCGGATATTGTGGCGCTTTTGCAAAAGGAAGGAGAACTGACATGCCAATCTTAGAGTGTAACGGCCTGACCAAGAGTTACGGTCACGCTCTGGCCCTGAGCGGAGTAAACCTGGCCATCGAGCCGGGGCGGATCGTGGGGCTGCTGGGCCCCAACGGCAGCGGCAAGACCACCCTCATCAAGCTGGCCAACGGATTGCTGACCCCCACCGCCGGGGAAATCCTCATCGATGGGATGGCCCCCTGCAAGGAGACCAAGAAGATCGTCTCCTATCTGCCGGAGCGGACCTATCTGTCCACCTGGATGAACGTCACCCAGCTGCTGGACTTTTTCTGTGACTTCTATTCCGACTTCCGCCGGGACGTGGCCCAGGAGATGCTCCAGCGTCTGGGCATCGACGAGCGGGCGCGCATCAAGCAGATGTCCAAGGGCACCCGGGAGAAGGTGCAGCTGATCCTGGTGATGAGCCGGAGTGCCCGGCTCTATCTGCTGGATGAGCCCATCGGCGGCGTGGACCCGGCCACCCGGGACTATATCCTCAGCACCATCATCAGCAATTACAGCCCCGACGCGGCGGTCATTATCTCCACCCACCTGATCGCCGACGTGGAGCAGGTGCTGGATGAGGTCATCTTTATCAACCAGGGCCAGATCATTCTCCAGTCCTCGGTGGACGACATCCGGGAGAAAAACGGCAAGACCGTGGACGCCCTGTTCCGGGAGGTATTCAGATGTTAGGAAAGCTTTTGAAGCATGAGTTCCGGGCCACTACCCGGGTCATGCTGCCGCTGTACCTGGTGCTGCTGGCCATCTCCCTGTGCGGCAACTTCGCCACCCGGATCATGGAACACAGCTCCAGCCAGCTTTTGAATCTGGTGGGCAGTCTGACCATCTTCGCCTTCTTCATCGGCCTCATCGCCGTGTCCCTCATGTCCTTTTTCCTGATGATCAGCCGGTTCCACAAGAACCTGCTCACCGACGAGGGCTATCTCATGTTCACCCTGCCGGTGTCGGTCCACGGGCTGATCTTCTCCAAGATCATCGTCTCCACCATCTGGTTCATCGCCACCGGCGTGGTGGATGTGCTGGCGTTTTTGTTCCTCTTCTTCCGGGTGGGCTATGTCCAGACCTTCTTCCAGGGGCTGGCGCGTCTGCTGGAGGATATGACCAGCTACTACGCCGTCAATCTCACCGCCCTGGGAGTAGAGCTGCTGATGCTGGGCATTCTCTCCTGCGCCGCACTGTGCCTGGTGGTGTACGCCTCTGCAGCTCTGGGCCACAGCTTTGCCAACCACAAGATCCTGCTGTCCTTCGCCTTCTTCTTCGGCTTCACCTGGGTCAGCCAGTTCATCAGCCTGGGCGGCATCCTGGTGCTGGACGGGATGGATTTCAACTTCTATCTCCTGGAGCACCTCTCCCCCGTGGCCCAGGTCCACATCATGCTCCTGGGCCTCATCCTGGCGGAGCTGGTCTACTGTGTGATTTTTTACATCATCACCGCTGTCACCTTGCAAAAACGCATCAATTTGGAGTAAACTAGGAAATGCGGCTCTGCCGGTCCGGGTCTGGACCGGCGGGGCCCTTTCCCCTGAATTTTTCTCGGCGGCTGGCCGGCAAGGAGGAACACGATGACAGGCTTTCTGGAGACCTATTTGGGCAAGCTGGTGGCGACGGCGGCCATGTCCATGCTGCCGGTGGTGGAGCTGCGGGGCGGCATCCCCTACGGCACCGCCCTGGGCCTGGACCCCTGGAGCGCCTTCTGGGCGGCGGTGGTGGGGAATATGCTGCCGGTGCCCTTTATCCTTCTGCTGATCCGCCGGGTGTTCGACTGGCTGCACCGGGGGCGCCTGGGCCCCACCATCTGCCGGCTGGAGCAGCGGGCCCACCTCAAGGGCCGGGTGGTGCAGAAGTACCGCCTGGCGGGGCTGGTGATTTTGGTAGCCATCCCCCTGCCGGGCACCGGCGCCTGGACCGGCGCACTGGTGGCGGCGCTGCTGGACATCCGCCTGCGCCACGCCTTCCCGGCCATTTTGCTGGGCGTGCTCATCGCCGGGCTGCTGATCTTGACACTGACCTACGGCGTCATCCACGTGGCCACCTGAGGCGCCCGCCGAAAAGGAAAAGGACCGTTCCCCCCAAGGGGAACGGTCCTTTTTTGTGCAGATTCAGGGCTCTTCCAGTCCCACGGCGCTTTCCACCGGCACCGACAATACGATGCCCTGGGCGGGGGTCTTGGAGCCGTGGTTGCGGTGGAGGGCCGTCAGGATCTCCCGCTTTTTTTCCCGGGTGGTAACGATGACCAGAAGCTCCTGCTCCTCCTGCAGCGACACGCCCCAGAAGCGCACCGCGTCCTCCATGCCCCGGCGCCGGCCCCGGAGGATGGTGCCTCCCGTGGCGCCGGCGGCCTTGGCGGTGTCCATCACCTCGTCGCTGAAGCCCTGGTTCACCGCCGCCAGAATCATGGTGTATTCGCTCTGCTCCGTCATGGTCTGTCCCTCCTTTTTTTCCTTCTCCGCTCCGATGACCGGCATCTGTCCCTCCAGCAGCCGGAGCACGCCGCCGGGCAATCCGCTGACCGGCACGGTGACGGCGATGCCGGCGCCCCGGCGCTTGAGCTGGAGCTCCCGGCCCAGAGCCTTGAGCAGCCCTCGTGCCGCCCGCCGGGGGATCAGGCTCAGGGACAGCGCCTTGGTGGTCTCCCCCAGGCCGCACAGGCTCAAAATCTCCGAGCTGGCCGTGCCCTGGCCCCGGAACTGATACTGGAAGGGCACATGGCCCCCCTGCAGCAGCCGGGACACCGCCGGCGCTGCCTCCGCGTCGGTGATGACCAGCAGCACCAGGGGCCGCGCAGGATTTTCCGCCATGTTCACTCCTCCTCCCATTCCACGATCTCATCGTCCTCAGGACGGGCCGCCGTCTCCGGAATGTCCTCCGGCGCCAGACGCAGACGCCGGGCATAGACCACGCCCATCACCTGCACCGCGATCAGCGGCGCCAGAGCCACCAGGGCCACCACGCCGAAGGCGTCGGTGACCACGTTGCCACCCACACCGGCGCAGGCCCCGATGGACAGCGGCAGCAGGAAGGTGGACGTCATGGGGCCGCTGGCCACGCCGCCGGAGTCGAAGGCGATGCCCACGAACACCTGGGGCACAAAGCGGGTCAGCACCAGGGCCAGCAGATAACCGGGGATCAGGATCCAATAGAGATGCAGTCCCGTCACCACCCGGACCATGGCAAGGCCCACGGACACGGACACGCCCACGGACAGACAAAGGTTCATGGCGTGCCGGGACACGGCGCCGTTGGTCAGGTCCTCCACCTGGTGGTTGAGCAGCTGCACCGCCGGCTCGGCCTTGACGATATAGTAGCCGATGAGCATTCCCACAGGCACCAATGCCCAGGGGCTGGACAAGGAGACCAGCTCCTGCCCCAGCAGGGCGCCCACCGGGGCAAAGCCCACGTTGACGCCGGTGAGGAACAGCACCAGTCCCAGGATGGTATAGACAAAGCCCACCACCATCTTCATCAGCTGGCGGCGGTGGTAGCGCCGGGTGAGCACCTGGAACACCACAAACACCCCCAGCACCGGGGCCACGGAGGAGAGCACCTCCCGGCCGTAGTGAGGCAGCTCCCGGGCAAAGGCCCGGACCACCTCCTGGGTGGTGGTCAGATGGGGGATGTCCACAGTGGTATAGGAGGCCTCCCCGGGATTTTGAAAGATGCCCAGCAGCAGCACCATCAAAATGGGTCCCACGCTGGAAAAGGCCACCAGGCCGAAGCTGTCGTCAGCGCCGTTTTTGTCGCTTCGGGTGGCGGAGAGGCCCACGCCCAGCGCCATGATGAAGGGCACGGTCATGGGGCCCGTGGTGACGCCGCCGGAGTCAAAGGCCACGGACAAGAAGTCCCCCGGCGCCGCCAGGGACAGCAAAAAGAGCAGCCCGTAGAGCACCCACAGCATCCGCCGCAGCGGGATGCCGAAGAGGATGCGCACCGCCGCCAGGGCCAGAAATACGCCCACGCCCGCCGCCACCGTCCAGATGAGCGTGGCGTTGGGCAGGGAGGGCACCTGGTTGGCCAGCACCTGAAGGTCCGGCTCGGCGATGGTGATGAGGGCGCCCATCACCAGGCACAGCGCCAGCGTCACCGGCAGGTGCCGGATCTTGAACAGCTGGGTGCCGATGCCCTCACCCAAGGGGGTCATGGCCATCTCCGCCCCCAGCTGGAACAGTCCCATGCCCAAGATCAGCAGCACCGCCCCGGTCAGAAACAGCAGCACGGTGCCCGTCTCCATGGGCACCAGGACCACGGTCAGTGCCAGTACGATGGCCGTGATGGGCACCACGGAGGACACAGATTCTTCGATTTTTTCCCGCAGTTTTTTGTTCAACCCTTCACCTCCGCACCAGTTTGGAACAAAACAGCGGCGGCCAAAAGCCGCCGCTGCGCAGGGACTTATCTCACCTGGGGCGCCTCCGTTTTCTCCGGAGCCTCCCCATTTTCTTTGTCTTTATTATATATAGAAACCGCCCTTTTCACAACCGAATTGGGCATTTCTTTAACAGTTTTTTTACTTTTCGCCCCGGTCCAGCACCAGCCGACCCTCGCTCCACACGGCCCGGATGGCCCCCTCCTGCCGCCGGTAGAGACACCGCTCCAGCCGCTCTCGGGCCGTCAGGGGATGGGGCTGGGGCAAGTCGCCGTCCTCCAGCACCAGGGCGTGGAGCTTCTCCCCCACGGCAAAGCCCGGGCCCGCCCCGAAGAAGGCCTGGCCGGCGCTGGTACCCAGGTACCAGGCCTCCGCCACCGTCAAAAAGGCCGGGTGAGCCGGGTCCGTCAGCTGGCGGATCTTGGAGGCGCGAATGGCGGAGGTCACCGCGTCGAACATGCTCAGATGGTCGCCCCCGGCAATGTCCGTGCCCAGGGCCACCTTCAGCCCCTCCTCCACCATGGCCCGCACCGGCGCCACGCCGGAGCAGACGTTCACGTTGGAGTCCGGGCAGTGGACCACGGTAACGCCGGCGTCCCGGATGGCCGCCCGCTCCCGGGCATCGGACCAGACGCAGTGGGCCATCAGTGTCCTATCGTTCCACAGCCCGTACTTGGCGTAGGTCTCCCAGTACTGTCCGCAGTCCGGGTGCAGCTCCCGGACCCATTCGATCTCCCGGTCATTTTCCGACAGGTGAGACTGGATGGGCAAGTCCCGCTCCGCTGCCGTGCGGCCCAGCCAGGCCATCAGCTCGTCGGTGCAGGAGGGGGTGAACCGGGGCGTCAGGATGGGCCGCAGGTGGGCAAAGTCGCCGCACCGCTCCAGCCACCGCTCCGTCTCCCGGATGGACTCCTCCGTGGTCTCCTGGAGATTCACGCCGCCGTTGCGGTCCATGTTCACCTTGCCCACATAGCCGGTGACCCCGGCCTTTTCCAGCTCCTCCATCAAGATGAGGGTGGCGTCGGTGTGGAGGGAGGAGAACATGCACACCCTGGTGGTGCCGCAGGCGATCAGCTCCCGGGCAAGCTTCCGGTAGACCTCCCGGGCATAGTCCGGGTCGGCGAACCGGGCCTCAGCGGGGAAGGTATAGGTGTTCAGCCAGTCCAGCAGGGGCAGGTCCATACCCATGCCCAGCATGGGATACTGGGGGGCGTGGAGGTGGAGGTCCGCAAAGGCGGGCACCACCAGCGCCTCCCCGTAGTCCGTCACGGGGCAGGCGGCATACTCCTCCGGCAGGCGGTCCCACAGCCCCTGGATGACCCCGTCCGCCAGCACCAGAAAGCTCCCTTCCCGCACCCGGAGCGCCCCAAAAGTGGGTGCGTCCACAAAGCAGCCTTTTAGCACACGGATTTCCATATGCTCCCTCCTTTTCCAAAAAAAGGCGCCTGGTCACAGCGAAAAATCCCCGCTGCACCGGACGCCTGCGGCGGAACCGAAGGCTCCGTCCCAAGGGCGCGCCGTCCTCATCAAAGGGGTGCGCCCGCTCTTATTTGCATTTTCTCATTTCATTGTACCGGCCCGGGGCACAAATGTCAAGGCAGGGCCTAGTCCCCACTTCCGGGGTCGGCGGGCACCAGGTAGTCGTCCACGTCAAAGGGACAGCCCCGGCGGTAGACATCCCGGTCCGCCTCCGTGATGGGCCGCACCACCCGGCAGGGGTTCCCCGCCGCCACCACGTTGGGCGGCAAATCCCTGGTGACGACGCTGCCGGCGGCCACCACTGTGCCCGCTCCGATGGTCACGCCGCCCAAAATCACCACGCTGCCCCCCAGCCACACATCGCTGCCGATGTCCACCCCCTGGCCGTACTCGTAGCCGGAGCGGCGGGCGTCGGGGTGGATGGGGTGGCCCACGGCGTAAATGGACACGTTGGGCCCCATGAGCACGTTGTCACCGATCTTTACCTGCCCCACGTCCAGCACCGTCAGGTTGTAGTTGGCAAAGAAGTTCTTCCCCACGTGGATGTTTTTGCCGTAGTCGCAGTGGAAGGGGGCCTCGACCCACGCCCCATCTCCCGCGGTGCCCAGAATGTCCCGCAATGTCGCTTTAATCTCCTCCGTCTGGTCCGGGGAGAGGTGGTTGAAGCGGAAAATACGCCGCTTGTTCTCCGCCCGCAGCTCCTCCAGGCCGTCCTTCCAGGGCTTATAGGGCAGCCCTGCCGCCATGCGCTCCTTGTGGTCCATG
The DNA here is from genome assembly GCA_902478785.1 of uncultured Oscillospiraceae bacterium. Taxonomy (GTDB): domain Bacteria; phylum Bacillota; class Clostridia; order Oscillospirales; family Oscillospiraceae; genus Oscillibacter. Next base: position 139,455 of record CABSMJ010000004.1, on the reverse strand, counting down.
TCTCTCCGTCCTCTCTTCCCCCGGCGGGGGTGCTGGTGCGATTATAGCCCGGCGGAGAAAAAAAGGCAACCAAAGCGCCGCTTTTGCCCCTTTCCCCGGGTATGTTTGCCCGGGAGGGCGCATATATCTCACACAGGACTACCGGCTGATGGGAGTGTTGTGATTTTGAAAGGCGACATGGAAGAGCGGGCCCAGAGCCTGGCGCTGTACATCATAGAAAACCGGACCACGGTCCGGGCGGCGGCACAGAAATTCGGAATCAGCAAATCCACCGTCCACAAGGACATCTCCGAGCGGCTGCCGCTGTTTGACCGGGCGCTGTACCTGCAGGTCAAGGAGGTGCTGGACGAGAACAAGGCCCAGCGCCACATCCGCGGCGGCATCGCCACCCGGAAAAAATACCGGGGCCAGTGACCGGCCCGCTCCGGCGCGCATATACTGAAGCAGACCAAGACAAAGGGGAGGAACCTTCATGGCAAATCGAACCTGCCGCCGCTGCGGCGCCCGGGTGACGGAGGCCACCGCCAGCGCTGCCCCACGCACCGAGCCCACGGAGCCGGTGATGCGCCGCTGGCCCCATCCGGTGGAGTGTACCCCGGCCCCGGTGCCGGACCCCATGCTCCACTACATACGCTGCGCCCTGACCTACCAGAACGAACTGCTGTGCGAGATCAAGACCCTCCTGGAAGAGCTGGCGCTCTCCCGGGAGGAGGGCTGAAAACGGGGCCTCGCCGGCCCCGTTTTCCCCGCGCCGGCGCCTGACGTCAAATTGTTTCCACTTTGCATCCTTTTTTTACTTGTACTTTGGGACGAGACCTTGTATAATGACAAAGTATTATGTCAATCAAAGCGGAACACCCCGCAAAAAAGAGGTTACTACATGGAAACGAGACGTAAAAGACGCCGGCGCAGACGGGCCGGCCCGGTCCTGCTGACCATTTTATTCGTGGCCGTGGCTTTGGTGGCCGGCTACAAGTGCCTGGTGCGCCCGCCGGAAACGGACGTGCCCTCCAGCGATCTGGAGGCAAGCTCCAACGAGGAGGTCCAGACCTCCGCCAACAGCCGCAAGGACTACTTTTACACCATCCTGGTCTACGGCACCGACGACGACAACGGCGGCTCCGACACCAATATTCTGGTGGGCTTTGACGGAGAAAACGGCACCGTCAACTGCGTCAGCATCCCCCGGGACACCGCCATCCATCTGAATGGCCAGACCCCCAAGTTCAACTACGCCTTCAACAGTGGCGGCCATGAGCAGGCCCGGGAGTCCGCCGGCGACATGCTGGGCATTCCCGTGGACTTTTACGTGGGCGTGGACCTGCAGGCCTTCGTGGAGCTGGTGGACACCATCGGCGGCGTGGACTTTGAGGTGCCCATCAACATGAACTACGACGACCCCTATCAGGACCTCTCCATCCATTTCAGCAAGGGGATGCAGCACCTGGACGGCGAGGACGCGCTGAAGGTGGTTCGCTTCCGCCACAACAACGACGGCTCTGGCTACGGCACCGAGGACATCGGCCGCATCAGCACCCAGCAGGCCTTCCTCAAGACCGTGGCCCAGAAGATGCTTCAGCCCGGAAACCTGGTGAAGGTGGGTGACTACGCCAAGATCTTCCAGCAGTATGTGGACACCAACCTCAAGCTCAGCGACATGGCCTGGTTCGGCGAGCAGCTCATCGGCATGGGCACCGGCAACGTCAGCTTCTACACCCTGCCCGGCGCCTGGTCCGACAGCCGCAACCGCTACATCCTGGACCCTGACGCCACCCTGGACATGGTCAACCGCTGCCTCAACCCCTATGTGACCGACCGGACGGCGGAGGATCTGGACCTGGTGTTGTAAGAAAGCCCCGCTGCGGAAAGGAGAAGCCATGAAACGACGCATTCTTGCTCTTATGCTGGCCCTGGCGCTGACTGCGGCTTTGTGTGTCCCGGCTCTGGCCGCTGTCGACTCCACCGCCAACTTTGTCCCCGTCCGGACCTACTCTGGACAGTTCTCCGATCTGAGCCCCGCCTCGGCCCACTACGAAAATGTCAAGGCGCTGTATGAATACGGCCTCTCCCAGGGCAAGGGCGACGGCCGCTACGGTATGGACGAGCCCATGCAGGTGGGGGAGATCCTCATCTTTGCCGCCCGAATCCGCAGCCTCTACCGCACCGGTGACCCGGAAGCTGGCGCCCAGGCCCACGCCGGGGAGGGCAGCGGCACCTGGGGCCCCTATCTTGCCTACCTCCAGGCGGAGGGCGTGGTGGGGGACGAGCTCACCGCCACCTGCGGCAGCGCCGCCACCCGGGCCCAGGTTGCCCACGTGCTGGCTAACACCCTGCCCACCTCGGCTCTGAGCCCCATCAATGACGCGGTGGTCACCGAGGGGTACGCCCTGGGACTCTATATCACCGACGTCACCGAGTACACCCCCTATCAGCGGGATATCCTCCAGCTCTATCGCCTGGGTCTGTCCCAGGGCAGCGACGCCAAGGGCAGCTTCCGTCCCTCCACCCCCATCACCCGGGCGGAGGCCGCCTCCATGCTCACCCGCATGGTGGACAAGGACCTGCGGCTGACCCTCCACTGGGACCTGAGCGGCTTTGTCAGCGCCCAGGGCACCACCCTGGGGGACCTGGTGGAGGCGGGCACCCTGGTGACCGCTCCTGAAACCGACGCGGAGATGGACAGCTCCATCCGCTATATGCTCTCCCGCAATGAGCACGTTCTGAACCTGCGCTACTCCGGCCTCACGGCGGCCAAGGCCAACGCCGTGATGAATCAGGCCCTGGCCATCGTCAAGGACTACTGCGAGCAGATGTACAACTCCGTCAGCTGCACCTACGACCTGAAAAAGGGCACCATGCGGCTGACCTTCGGCTGCTCCGGCGCCACGGCCACAGAGCTGGCGGCCTACCGGCAGGAGGCCATGGCCACCGCTATCGCCGTCCACGACCAGCTCTGGCAGTCGGGCACTCTTCATGCGGGCATGACCCAAAAGGAGATCGCCCGGGTGTATTTTGAATGGATCTGCCGCAACTGCGTCTACGACGACGGCGCCGATCCCTACTCCCTGAGCCACATCGCCTATTCCCTGTTCCACTCCGGCACGGCGGTGTGCGACGGCTACACCGGCGCCTACAACCTGCTTTTGAACCTGGAGGGCATCTCCTGCTGGACCCAGTCCAACACCAATCACATCTGGACCGTGGCGGAGCTGGACGGCACCGTGTGCCACATCGACACCACCTGGGGCGACAGCTCCAGCGCCGTTCAGTACCAGTACTTCGCCATGACCCCCTCCCAGTCCTGGAGCGTCCACCGCTGGTAAAGGACGCCTCTCCCCAGCTCTGACCCGGGGACCCACGCAGTATAAGAAAAGCGCCCGGCGCGGAAGCTTCCGCGCCGGGCGCTTTTTGTCTTCTTTGGGCTCATCAGGGCCGCCGGGCAGGTGCTTTCCCCGCTTACTTGCCCTGAATCTCCTCAGGCCGAATGTTGGTCACCTGGCCATAGATGCAAAGGGCGTCCAGATAGCCGCCCTCACGGTAGCCGAACACATGCCATTCCAGCTCCGGGAAGTGCATCAGATCCCCCTCGTGGAGCTCCACGGTATACTCCAGGGAGTCCTTGGCGGAGCCGTATTTCACATAGGCGTCCCGGCAGGAGAGCACCACCACCGACTCCTCGGCGTGGTTATGGGGCTCCATGGGACCGCTTTCGGCGGAATAGTGGCAGAAGCTGACGGTCATTTTTTCGCTGGCCACGGCGGAGTTGCGCCCCACCGCGTTCTGCACCACCCGGCCGGGCAGGCAATTTTTGGCAATGTCCTCTCGCTTGACAAAATCCATCGTGGTACCTCCTGTTGATTCCGGTCCGGTCCCGGCAGATTCCGCCGGGCCGGAGGTTCTATGTGAAAAAGCCCTCCGGGGCTTTTTCTTCCCGTGTCCTCTCAGGCCATCAGCTCCGCCATCTCCTCCTCGCTGGGGATGGAGAAGTGGGCGCCGAAGCGGCTGCCGCAGAGGTTGGCGGCGGCGTAGGCGATCTCCGCCGCCCGTTCCGGCTCCATGCCCATCACATGGCAGCCCGCAAAGACCCCCGCCAGGGTGTCGTCCATGGCGGAGGCGTCAATAAGTTGGTAGTCCCGTGGCGCCTCCAGGGTCCTGGTGCCGCCGTTGGTGGCGGCCAGCAGAAAGCGGGACTTCATATGGACCAGCACCGCCTGTCGCACCCCGTGCTTGAGGAGCAGACCCGTGGCGATGCGGGCGCTTTTCAGGTTGGTGATCTCGATGCCCGCCAGGGTGGCCGCCTCCCGAGAATCCAGCACCAGGATGTCGATCAGGCTCAAAAGCTCGTCGGAAAGAGGCCGGGACTGATAGGCCACCAGCATCACCTCGGTGCCGTGGCTCCTGGCCAGCTCCATGGCCAGCACCGCGGAGTCAAAGGGAATGCCGAAACCCACCACCAGCAGCTTGGCCCCGGCGATCTGGGGCTCTAAGGAGCGGATATAGGCCTCATCCAGGCAGGCGTTGGCCCCCACGATGTCCCAGTAGGTGTTCTCCTGGCCCGCGGAGGACAGGATGAGGGACAGGCCCGTGCTGGCCTTCTCCGTCACCTGCACAAGAGAACTGTCGGTCTTTTCCCCGGCCAGGGACTCCTGGAGCTGGCGGCCGAAGGAATCGGTGCCCACCATGCCCGCCAGGGCCACCGGCACGCCCAGCCGGGCCGCGGCGGAGGCCTCGTTGTTGCCGTTGCCGCCGGGGGAGAGGCAGAAGGAGTCGGCGTACTTCTTCCGGCCGGTCTGATGCAGGTCCTTCTGCTCCAAAATCAGGTCCATATTCAAATTGGCGATGACCAGAATGTCCTTTGCCTCACTCATTGCAGTGATCCTCTCTTCACCAGCTTGGGCTCCACCTCCACCCGGGGCGGCAGCGTCTGCTCGTCTTCCAGGTGGTGCACCAGGCTCTGGGCCCCCACCATGCCCATCTGATAGCCGGAGGGGGCGGCCACGGACAGCGGCGGCGCCGTCAGGGTGGCCAGGGTGGAATTCTCCAGGCACAGCACGGACACCTCTTCCGGCACCCGGCGGCCCAGCTTATGCAGCAGCTGCACGACGGTGGCGGCGGTGAGGCCGTCCCGAATCATCAAACACTCCGGCGCCTCCGGCGTTCCCAGCAGCGTCTCCAGCCGCTCCCAGGCCTGGCGGTGGGTCAGGGACAGGTACTCCGCCTGCGTGCCTTTCTCCTCCAGCACCTGGCAGAAGGACCCGTATACCGTGTCCTCCTCCTGCCCCGGCAGCTCCTCGCCGCCGCACAGGTAGAGAAAGCGGCTCTTGCCGGTCTCCCGCAGCGTCCGGGCCGCCAGGGCGCCGGCTGCCGCCGCGTCCAAGCACACCACGGCCTGCTGCCCGTTTTCCGGCAGGGTGCCCTCCCCCACTAAAACCAATGGCAGGTCCGGCAGCTGCTCCTGCTCCGAGAGCATGGCCCCGCAGCCGATAAACACCACGCCGCAGGCCCGCAGGGCGGGCAGCGTCTCCAACAGCTCCTGGCAGCAGGCGCGGTCGTGGTCCACATTAAATAAAAGCGGGAGGTATCCGCTGATGCTCAGCACATCCTCCACCCCTCGCAGCACATCCATACAGCAGGGATCGGACAGGTCCTGCACGCACACCGCCACCAGAGACAGATTCTTCTTCCCCGGCGCATGCTGCAAGGTGCTGCTGTGATATTGCAGCTCCTCCATGGCCGCGTAGACCTTCTTCTGGGTGCTCTCCGTCACCGGCACGTTTCCTGCCAGGACACGGGATACGGTTGCAATGCTGACTCCGGCGGCCTTGGCCACATCCTTCATAGTCGTCATGTTCGGATCATCCTTTTCCGGCAGGGGAAAATCGTTCACTTTTTTCCCCCAATTCACCGTTTTTTCTATTATAATCACGGAATATCACAGTTGTCAACAGAAATACATTGGTCTTTCAAATTCAATTTGAAATGTTTTCATCTAATCTGAAAATTTTATCAAGCCGAATGAAAATATTTGAAACTCCCCATTGACAATCTATGAAAGAGCCGCTATACTTCGTATCGAACTTTGCAGGCAGGCCCGGCCTGCCGGAAAATGGAGAGGGGATGAGCGTCTTGACACAGAATTTGGACTGCCTGTTCATAGGCTCCAGCACCAAGGATATTTTGATGGTGGTGGATGCGCCGCCGGCCAGCGACCAGCGCATTTCCGCCAGTCATTTCACCATCACCTGCGGCGGCGTGTCCAACATTGCCGGCGCGGCACATCAGAACCTGGGCGGCGTCACCGGCGTCATCTCCGCCGTGGGCGGTGACGAGACCAGCGACTTCATCCGCCAGTTTCAGAAGGAGCAGGGCTTTGCCTACACCAAGCTCTTCACCTTCCCCGACCAGTTCTCCTCCACCAGCCTGGTACAGGTGGAGAAAAACGGCAAGCGGTGTCTGACCTGCTTTGGCGGGTGCATCGACTGTCTGACCTTTGACATGCTGGACAAGGACCTCTTCCACCACACCCGGATGGTCCATCTGGGGGTCATGCGGCCGGAGCTGATGCTGGAGATCTGCCGGTACTGCAAGGAAAACACCCAGGCCCTGATCTCCATCGACTCGGGCAACCTTTCCCGGGAAAACACGGACCTGCTGCTGCCCTACACGGACATCTTCATTCCCGACAACAAGACCGTGGCCAAGACCCTGGGGGGCAGCGTGGAGGACGCCTGCCGCTACTACATCTCCCACGGCGCCAAGATCGCCTGCGTCACCTCCGGCGAGGAGGGCACCTGCGCCTTTGACGGCACGCAGATGTACCACATCGGTGCCCCCAAGGTCCACGTGCTGGACACCACCGGCGCCGGTGACAACTTCCACGGCGCCTTCCTCTACTGCCTGGGCCAGGGCATGGAGCTGCCCCAGGCGGTGAAATTCGCCAACATCTACGCCAGCCTCACCTGCGAGGGCCTGGGCGGCCACACGGTGGTCCCCACCCGGGAGCAGGTCATGGCCCGGTTCGACACCATCTGACCCATTTCCCTGTCGTTTGACAGCACAATTTTGACTTGATTGATAGAAAGGACGCGATCACAATGGCACTGGTAACCATGCGTGAGGTTCTCGCCTGGGCGGAGGAGCGAAAGGTGGCCATCCCCGCCTTCAACGTGGACACCCTGGAGATCGGACAGGCGCTGCTGGAGACGGTGGAGGCGGAGCAGTGCCCCGCCATCATCGCCGTGGGACAGGCCGCCATCCGGGACGGCAAGCTGGAGGCCCTGGGGAAGATCGTCTCCCACCTGGCCCACGACGTATCCGTGCCCGTGGTGCTCCATCTGGACCACGGCCAGAGCGTGGAGCAGGTGGTCCAGGCCCTGTGCGCCGGATTCACCTCGGTGATGATCGACGGTTCCCGCCTCTCTTTGGCGGACAACATCGCCGTGACCCGTCAGGTGGTCCAGATCGCCGGCGCCGTGGGGGCCTCGGTGGAAGCGGAGCTGGGCGCCATTCTGGGCGTTGAGGACAACATCGCCCACGACGACTCCAAGCCCTTCCTGGTGCGGGTCCAGGATGTGGTGGATTTCACCAGCGCGGTGCAGGTGGACGCTTTGGCGGTGGGCATCGGCAACGCCCACGGCCTCTACAAGGGCCGGCCCAATCTGGACTTCCAGCGGCTGCAGGAGGTCAAGGACGTCACCGACGTGCCTCTGGTGCTCCACGGCGGCTCCGGCATCCCCGGCGATATGATCCAAACCGCCATCGAGATCGGCATTCGCAAGATCAACGTGGCCACGGAGATCCGCATGGCCTACGTCCAGGGGATGCTCAGCGCCTCCGCGGGCGGCGACTACTATGAGATGGTCACCGCAGGCAAGGATGCTGTCCGCCAAATGGCCAAGTCCAAAATCGACCTCTTCCTGCGCAGATAACCCTGTCTCTCCCTGCATTTTTCTGTCCGGACCGGTTTTCACCGGTCCGGATTTTTTCTGTTTGGAGTACTTTTTTGCGTTTTTCCGCTCCTTTTTGTTTGATGAAATTTTCAGAAAATGAAAATGTAATGTTTTTTCTTACACCTTTCCATAAATTTTTTCCATATATCAAGTGCATTTTGCACATATGTTTTTTCATTTTTTGTTCACAACTCTGATTTTATATGGGGCCTTTCTAATTTATCTTGACTTTGAAGTGGGCAATTTGTATCATATCTTTAGCGTAATTCTTCTGTTTCTTGTGAAGTTTTGAACGGTGTCTCAGGTATTTTCTGGTATTTTGTTAGAAATGTGACATTTGTTCAAAATTTTTTTATTTTTACAAAGCTTTTGTTCTGTATGTAATGCCTTTGCTTTCCCATTTCTCAAGGAGCAATCGGTCCGGGACACACCGCTTGCGGCGCTGCCCGCCGGATCTTGCTAATATTTATCACCAGAAAGGAAGATACAGATGAAGAAAAGCCTCGCACTTGTATTGGCCATGCTGATGCTGGTAGCCTGCCTGACCGGCTGCGGCAGCAGCTCCAGCGGCGGCAGCACTGCCGAGGGCGGCAGCGACTACCCCACCAAGAACGTCAACGTCATTGTTCCCTTTGCCGCAGGCGGCAACACCGACATGTCCATCCGCGCTCTGCTGAACACCGCCACCGAACAGGACGGTGCCTACACCTTCGTGGTGGACAACAAGACCGGTAACTCCGGCCTGATCGGCATGGAGGCTCTGGCTGAGGCCGACCCTGACGGCTACACCCTGGGCGCCACCTGCATCGACCTGATGCTGCATATCTGCTTCGGCCGCACTGAGATCACCATGGACAACTTCATTCCCATCGCCGCCACCATGGCTGACCCCTATGCTCTGATCATCAGCTCCTCCAACCCCAACTTCTCCACCCTGGAAGAGTTCGTGGACTATGCCAAGGCCAATCCCGGTGCCATCAAGGTGGGCGACTCCGGCGTGGGCGCTGCCCCCAACGTGGCTGCCAAGGCCTTTGAGAAGTACTTCGGCATCACCTTCGACATCTATACTTACGACGGCTCCGCCGACTGCGTCACCGCCATTGAGAGCGGCGAGATCGACGCCACCTTCACCCAGCCCACTCCCGCTGTGGCTTCTCTGAACGCCGGCACCCTGTCCATGATCGGCGTGCTCAGCGATGTGCGCCTGGCCGCCTTCCCCGATGCCCCCACCGTCATGGAGGTCTATGGTGAGGAGTACGACCTGGTCATGAAGGGTTGGGTCGCCCTGACCGCTCCCGCCGGCACCCCCGACGAGATCGTGGACACCCTCAGCACCCTGATGGGCAAGGCTCTGGAGACCGACGACTACAAGGCTCAGATCGAGTCCTTGGGCATGGAGTACCTGGTGCTCTACGGCGACGAGTTGGCCACCTTCCTGGATGAGCAGATGGCCTTCTATCAGGAAGTCTGCGCTGACATCGACATCAACGCCTGATTTTTCACCCCTACTCCCCATCTGAAATCTGTATAGCGAAAAGGACGCCCGGCGATTGCGGCATGGCCCTTTTGCCGGGCGCCTTTTTCCCAGAGCCGTTAAAAATTCGGAAAGAACCCCGCTTTTTTTGTTAGCATTTCGTTTTGTTTTAGAGAGAAAAAGTTCCCCCATCTTTTGGCTCCCAAGCGCTCCTGGAGGTTGTTCGTATGAAAAAATACAACTACATCGTCTCGGTGGTGATGCTGGCTCTGGCGGGCTACATCTTCTACGAGACGAGCACCTATGACATCGGCACATCCGCCCAGAAAAACCCCGCCATCTGGCCCCAGTTCCTGGCGGTGGCTCTGGCGGTGCTTTCCGTCGCCCTGATCGTCCAGACGATTTTCAGCCGCGATCCGGAAATGAAAAAGGAAATCATCGACTGGAAAGGTCCCGGCATGAAGAAGGTCTATATCATGCTGGCCCTGCTGGTCGTCTTCGTTGTTCTCATGAAGATCTTCGGCATGCTCATCGCGCTGTTCCTGCTGATCCCCGCCATCGAGTGGGTCATGGGCTGCCGCAGCAAGGTTATGCTCATCGCCCTGCCTGTGGGTCTGGTGGCCTTCGTCTACGTCTTCTTCGTGGTCGTCATGAAGCTGACCCTGCCGGCTCCCATCTGGGCCTGAGAAAAGGAGGTATCGCAATACTATGAATGTTGAAGCTGTCTCCCTGGCATTTGCGGCGGTCTTTACGCCCTACAACATGCTGGTGGTGGCCGGCGGTACCATTCTGGGCATTTTCATCGGCGCCATGCCCGGTATGTCCTCCGTCATGGGCCTTTCCATCATGCTCCCCTTCACCTTCCAACTGGATGGCTACGCCAGCATCATGATGCTGCTGGGCATCTTCTGCGGCTCCATCTACGGCGGCTCCATCTCCGCCACCCTATTGAACACCCCCGGCACCGCCGCCTCTGCCGCCACCTGTATGGACGCCTATCCCATGGCGGTGGTCATGCGGCAGCCGGGACGCGCCCTAAGTATCTCCACCTTCTCGTCCTTGTGCGGCGGCCTCTTCAGCTGCGTGGTGCTGGTGTTCAGCTCCACCGCCCTGGCCAAGGTGGCATTGAACTTCACCTCTCCTGAGTATTTCGCCCTGGCCTTCTTCGGCATCAGCATCATCACCGGCGTGTCCGGCAAGTCCGTCATCAAGGGCCTCATGGGCGGCATCCTGGGCCTGCTGTTCTCCACCGTGGGCGTGGACAACTTCACCGGCACCTACCGCTTCACCTTCGGCAACTCCTTCCTCAAGGGCGGCTTGACCATGATCCCCATCCTCATCGGCGTCTTTGCTCTGGCTCAGGCCATCAAGACCGTGGAGGAGAAGTACAACGAGGTGCCCCACACGGAAAAGGTGGTCATCGAGCGGATCTTCCCCACCAAGGCGGACCTGAAGCGGATCTGGCCCACCATCCTCCGCTCTTCCGTCCTGGGCACCTTCATCGGTGCCGTTCCCGGCACCGGCGGTGACATCGCCTCCTGGGTGGGCTACAACGAGGCCAAGCGCTGGTCCAAGCACAAGGAGGAGTTCGGTCACGGCTCTCCCGAGGGCATTGCCGGCTCCGAGGCCGCCAACAACGCCATCGCCGGCGGCGCCTTCGTGCCGTTGCTGGCCCTGGGCATCCCCGGTGACGCCGGTACCGCCGTCATGCTGGGCGCTCTGACCATGATGGGCATCACCAGCGGCCCGCTGCTGTTCGTGGACAGCCCCGAGCAGGCCTACACCATCTTCATCGGTCTGTTTGTGGCCAACATCCTCATGGGTATCTTCGGCTTTTTGATGATCCGCGTGTTCGGCAAGGTCATCAATGTGCCTAACAAGTACCTGGTCCCCGTCATCGTCACCTTCTGCATCACCGGTACCTTCGCCCTGAACCACTATCTGGAAGAGGTCTTTGTGATGCTCATCATGGGTGTCATCGGCTACTTCCTCATCAAGCTGGACTTCTCCATGCCTCCCATCATTCTGGGTCTGGTGCTGGGCGCTCTGGCGGAGAAGAACGCCCGCCGCGGCCTGGACCTGCTGGCCGGTGATGACACCATCTGGAACCACCCCATCGCCATCGTCTTTGTGATCCTGGGATTGATCTCCCTGTTCTCCCCCGCCATCAGCGCCTTCTTCAAGCGCCGCCGGGCGAAGAAAACAGAGCAAGTCCATCAGTAAACCTCTTTCTTCTCTTTTTGCAGCAAAAACATCAGGGGAGCCTGCCGTCGGCAGGCTCCCCTGGTGTTTTTCTTCCTATTTTATATGCGCTCTTCCTTCGGCTCCACCGGCAGTCCGGTGAGGTAGCGCCGGAGCATATCGTAGGCGGTGCCCACAGCCATGGCCCGGACCCGGTCCCGCCGGTCTCCCAGGGCCGTCTTGCGGCAGAAGGTGCCCTCCGGGGTGGCCAGGGCCAGATACACGGTGCCCACAGGGTTATTCCGCTCGTCCCGGTCGGGGCCCGCCACGCCGGTGGTGGACAACGCCAGCGGCGCGCCGGTGAGGCGGGCAGCCCCCTCGGCCATGGCCCGGGCCACGGGCTCGGACACGGCGCCGTAGGCGTCCAGCAGGTCCTGGGGCACCCCCAGCACCTGGGCCTTCACCTCCGACCAGTAGGACACCACGCCGCCCCGGTACACGGCGGAGGAGCCGGGCAGGTCGGTGATGGCCGCCCCCAGCATGCCGCCGGTGCAGGACTCGGCGGTGGCAAAGGTCAGCCCCCGCTCCTTCAGAAGCTGCATACACACCTCCGGCAGGCCCGACACGTCCACGCCGTACACTGCGTCCCCCACGATGGTCCGGACCCGGTCCATCAGCGGGTGCAGCATGGCTTCCGCCGCCTCATGGGTATCGGCCTTGGCGGTGAGGCGCAGGTACATCTCGGAGGGCAGCGCGTAGGGCGCCAGGGTGGGATTGGTCAGCTCCAGCATCAGCGGCCGCAGCAGCTCCTCCACCCGGGACTCCCCCAGGCCGAACACCCGCATCTCATGGGAGACGATGGTCTGGCCCGACAGCCCGCGCAGGTAGGGCAGGGCCGCCTGTTCAAACATGGCCCGGCACTCCCGGGGCGGACCGGGCAGCATCAGCACATGGACGCCCCCCTCCTCAAAGGCGCAGCCCGGGGCGGTGCCGCAGGTGTTAGGGAAGATGGTGCAGCCCACCGGGAGCTGGGCCTGGGCGCGGTTGTTGTCCGGCATGGGCCGGTGGAGGGTCTCCTGGTAGTAGGTGCGGATATCCTCGAAGATCTCCGGGTGGAAGGTCAGCTCCCGGCCAAAGCACGCCGACAGGGTCTGCTTGGTCAGATCGTCGCAGGTGGGCCCCAGGCCGCCGATGGTGATGAGGATGTCGGCCCGGCGCCGGGCGGCGGCCACCGCCTCCTCCAGCCGCTTGGGGTTGTCCCCCACCACCGTGTGCCAGTAGACGTTGATGCCGATGTCGCTCAGGCCCCGGGAGACCAGCTGGGCGTCGGTGTTGGCGATCTGGCCCAGCAGCAGCTCCGTGCCCACGGCCAGGATCTCCGCGCAGTGTGTTTTCATGGTAAAACCTCCTTGGGCCCGCCTGCCCTTAAAACTCCACCTTTCTCCAGTGGGTGCCCTCCATGGCCTCCTGCACCAGAGCGTCCACATCCAGAGCGGCCTCCGCCGCACGCACGTCCTCCAGCTTGGGCCGGGTGCAGGGATGGCGGGGGGTAAAGACGGTGCAGCAGTCCTCATAGGGCAAAATGGAGGTGTCGAAGGTGCCCACATGACGGGCGATCTTCACGATCTCCGCCTTGTCCAGTCCGATGCAGGGCCGCAGGATGGGCAGCGTGCAGGCGTCCTCCGTGGCGGCCAGGGCCTGCATGGTCTGGCTGGCCACCTGGCCCAGGCTCTCGCCGGTGATGAGGGCCTTGGCTCCGCAGCGCACCGCGATGCGCTCGGCGATGCGCATCATGAAGCGGCGCATGATGAGGGTGAAGTAGTCCTCCGGGCAGCTGCGGCGGATCTCCTCCTGGATCTTGGTGAAGGGGACGATGTGGACCGTCAGCCGTCCCGTCCAGGGGGTCAGCAGCCGGGCCAGCTCCAGCACCTTCTCCAGAGCCTGCTCCGAGGTATAGGGCGGGCTGACGAAGTGGACCATCTCCATCTGCACCCCCCGCTTGGCCATCATCCAGGAGGACACGGGGCTGTCGATGCCGCCGGAGAGCAGGCTCACGGCCTTGCCGCCCATGCCGATGGGCAGTCCGCCGGCGCCGCTCTCGGCGGGGGCGTGGACGTAGGCCGCGTTCTCCCGCACCTCGATATAGACGGTGAACTCCGGCTGGTGCACATCCACCGCCAGGTGGGGGAAGGCATCCTGGAGCTCGCCGCCCACCCACTGGCTGAGCTGGATGGAGGTCATGGGGAAGCGCTTGTCCGCCCGCTTGGTCTCCACTTTGAAGCTGTGGGCGGCGGTGAGGGGCTCCTTGAGATAGGTCCGGGCGGCCTCGAAAATGGCCTCCTTGTCCTTGCCGCAGGGCAGGGCCCGGGCCACGGCGATGACGCCGAAGATCTGGCGGCAGGCGGCGTAGGCCGCCTCCACATCGCACTGGTCCGACAGGGGCTCCACATAGATGGTGCTCTGCTTGGAGTAGACGTGGAACTCGCCGCACCGGCGGACCCGGCGGCGGACATTGGCAATGAGCTTGTCCTCAAAGCTGCGGCGGTTGAGGCCCTTGAGGACCACCTCGCCCAGCTTCAAAAGCAGCATCTCCCCCTGGGGGATGGCTGGGGTTTGCTGAATCTCTGACATGGTGTCAAACCTCCCGATCTGGTGAAATCATGGATCTATTATATATAATGTGTACGCCCATCAGGGACGTCATGCAGGGCCCGTTATCCCTTAAGGATCTCGGTATTCCGGTACTGGATGGCCTCTGCCTCGCCGACGCAAAGTCCGCTGCGTTCCGTCTCCGCCTGCCGGCAAAGACTTCCCGCGCTCTCTTGCGTCTCCTCTCCCCACTGCAAACGCTGCGCTGGTTTGCAGCGGGGGCCCATCATCCCTTGAGGATCTCCGTGTTGCGGTACTGGATGGCCTCTGCCAGGTGCTCCGGAGCGATGTCCTCCGCCCCGTCCAGGTCCGCGATGGTCCGGGCCAGGCGCAGCAGCCGGTCGTGGGACCGGGCGGTGAGACCCATGCGGTCAAAGGCGCCCTTGAGCAATGCCTCCCCGGCGGCGCTGAGACGGCAGTCCCGGGCGATGCGGTCCGGGGGCATCTGGGCGTTGCAGGGGATGGACGTGCCCGCAAAGCGCCGGAGCTGGCGCTGCCGGGCCTCGGTGACCCGGGAGCGGATCTGCGCCGAGGACTCGGCGGGAGTCCGGCGGCGCATGGCCTCATACTCCACCGAGGGCACCTCCACATGGAGGTCGATCCGGTCCAGCAGCGGGCCGGAGATCTTCTGGACGTACCGCTCCACCTCCCGCTCCGAGCACCGGCACCGGCCTGAGGGGTGGCCCCGCCAGCCGCAGCGGCAGGGGTTCATGGCGCACACCAGCTGGAACCGGGCGGGCAGATGCAGAGTCCCTCCGGCCCGGGCCACGGTGACAGTGCCGTCCTCCAGGGGCTGGCGCAGGGCCTCCAGCACGTCCCGGTGGAACTCCGGCAGCTCGTCCAGGAACAGCACCCCGTTGTGGGCCAGAGAGATCTCCCCGGGACGCAGGTTGGGTCCGCCGCCGGTGAGGGCCGCGGCGGAGGTGGTGTGGTGAGGGCTGCGGAAGGGCCGGCGGGTCAGAAGGGGATGGTCCGGGTCCGTAAGGCCCGCCACGGACCAGATTCCGGAGGTCTCCAGGGCCTCCGCCCGGGTCATGTCCGGCAAGATGGAGGGCAGGCGCCGGGCCAGCATGGACTTGCCGGAGCCCGGGGAGCCGATGAGCAGAATGTTGTGGCCCCCGGCGGCGGCCACCTCCATGGCCCGCTTCACGTTCTCCTGGCCCATGACGTCCCGGAAGTCCGGCAGCTCCGCCGTCTCCTCCTCCGGGGTCCACACAGGGGCGGGAGTCAGCAGCTCCTCCCCCCGCAGATGGCGCACCAGGGCCCGGACGTGGGGCACCGGGTACACCGTCAGCCCCTCCGCCAACGTGGCCTCGGCGGCGTTGGCCGCCGGGACGAAGAGGGTGCGGATGCCGTTTTTCACCGCCGCCAGGGCCATGGGCAGCACGCCGCTGACGCCCCGGAGGGCGCCGGTGAGGGACAGCTCCCCCAGAAAGGCCGCGTCCTGAGGCGGCGGGGGCACCGCCCCGTCGGCGCAGAGCAGCCCCACCAGGATGGGCAGGTCGTAGACCGTGCCCTCCTTTTTCTGGCCTGCCGGGGCCAGGTTGACGGTGATGCGGCTGACGGGGAACTTGGCCCCGCAGTTCTTCACCGCCGCCCGCACCCGCTCCCGGGCCTCCCGGACGGCGGTGTCGGGCAGACCCACAATGTCAAAGGCGGGCAATCCTCCTGAGAGGAAACACTCCGCCGAAACCGGGTATCCGCGGATGCCACACAGCCCCAAAGAACGCACCGTGACCACCATAAAATCCCATCTCCTCTCACGGGGACCCCCATGACCGGACGGTTCCGCATGCTTGCCACAACAGTGTAGCATAAAAGTTGGAAATTGGAAACATTTCTTTTGCAAAACCGTGCAAAATTACAGGGCAATTTGGACTTTTTGCAGAAATTTGAGAAAATAGCATAAAATTGTGGATTTCATAACAATGTACAGTTTACATCTGAAAAAACAGGTGCTATAATGACACCGTATGCGGAGGATTACCATACAAACCCATGTTGTTTCGACTCGCGAAACGGCAGGAAAATAGGAGGTTAGTTTATGGCAAGAAAATTTAAGTCCATGGACGGTAACAACGCGGCTGCGTACGTCAGCTATGCGTTTACCGAAGTGGCGGGTATCTATCCGATCACCCCGTCCTCTCCCATGGCCGATCTGGTCGACCAGTGGTCTGCTGCCGGCCAGAAGAACATCTTCGGCAACACCGTCAAGGTGTGCGAGATGCAGTCTGAGGCAGGTGCTTCCGGTACCGTCCACGGTTCTCTGGCCGCCGGTGCCCTGACCACCACCTATACCGCTTCTCAGGGCCTGCTGCTGATGATCCCCAATATGTACAAGATCGCCGGCGAGCTGCTGCCCTGCGTGTTCCACGTGTCCGCCCGGACCGTGTCCACCCACGCTCTGAACATCTTCGGTGACCATTCCGACGTCATGGCCTGCCGTCAGACCGGCTTCGCCATGCTGTGCGAGAACGATCCCCAGGAGATCATGGACCTGGCTCCCGTGGCCCATCTGGCCGCCATCGAGGGCCGCGTTCCCTTCATCAACTTCTTCGACGGTTTCCGGACCTCTCACGAGATCCAGAAGGTTGCCGTGTGGGACTATGACGATCTGAAGGAAATGTGCGACATGGACGCCGTTGCCGCGTTCCGCAAGCACGCCCTGAACCCCGAGCGCCCCAACATGCGCGGCTCTCACGAGAACGGCGATATCTTCTTCCAGCATCGTGAGGCCTGCAACCCCTACTACGATGCTCTGCCCGATGTGGTGGAGAAGTACATGGGCAAGATCAACGAGAAGCTGGGCACCAACTATCAGCTCTTCAACTACTATGGTGCTCCCGATGCTGACCGCGTGATCATCGCCATGGGCTCCATCTGCAACGTGGCCGAGGAGGTCATCGACTACATGACCGCTCACGGCGAGAAGGTCGGTATGGTGAAGGTTCACCTGTATCGTCCTTTCCGTGCGGACAAGCTGCTGGCCGCCATCCCCGCCACCTGCAAGAAGATCGCCGTTCTGGACCGGACCAAGGAGCCCGGCGCACAGGGCGAGCCTCTGTACATGGACGTGGTCACCGCTCTGGCCAACGCCGGCAAGACCGACATCGCTGTCATCGGCGGCCGTTACGGTCTGGGCAGCAAGGATACTCCTCCTGCCTCCGTGTTCGCTGTCTATGACGAGCTGACCAAGGCCGAGATGAAGCGTCAGTTCACCATCGGCATCGTGGATGATGTCACTCACCTCAGCCTGGATGAGAAGCCCGCTCCCGGCGTGGCTGCCGAGGGCACCATCGAGTGCAAGTTCTGGGGTCTGGGCGGCGACGGTACCGTTGGCGCCAACAAGAACTCCATCAAGATCATCGGCGACCATACCGACAAGTATGTTCAGGCTTACTTCCAGTATGACTCCAAGAAGACCGGCGGCGTGACCGTCAGCCACCTGCGCTTCGGCGACAAGCCCATCAAGTCTTCTTACTACATCAACAAGGCCGACTTCGTGGCCTGCCACGTGCCCGCCTACATCGCCAAGGGCTTCCCCATCGTCCGCGACGTCAAGCCCGGCGGCACCTTCCTGATCAACTGCCAGTGGGATGACAAGGAGCTCAGCGAGAAGCTGGATGCCGCTTCCAAGCGCTACATCGCTCAGAACAACATCCAGGTCTACACCATCGACGCCATCGACCTGGCTGCCAAGATCGGTATGGGCAAGCGCACCAACACCATCCTGCAGTCCGCCTTCTTCGCTCTGGCCAAGGTCCTGCCTGAGGCAGACGCCATCCAGTACATGAAGGACGCCGCCACCCACTCCTACCTGAAGAAGGGCCAGGACGTGGTGGATATGAACCACAAGGCCATCGACATGGGCGCCACCGCCTTCAAGAAGTTCGACGTGCCCGCCGAGTGGGCCAACACTCAGGACGAGTCCAAGGACGTCAAGCTGGAGGGCAAGCCCGAGCTGGTCAAGATGGTCCAGGAGATCCTGGAGCCCGTGTCCAAGATGGACGGCGACTCCCTGCCCGTGTCCGCCTTTGTGCCTCACGTGGACGGCCAGTTCGAGCTGGGCGCCAGCGCCTATGAGAAGCGCGGCGTAGCCGTGTCTGTCCCCACCTGGGATTCCACCAAGTGCATCCAGTGCAACCAGTGCGCCTATGTCTGCCCCCACGCCACCATCCGTCCCTACGCTCTCACCGAGGCCGAGGCCGCTGCTGCCCCCGCGAGCGCCAAGATCGTGGACATCAAGGCCGGCAAGGGCAAGGGCGTGTACAAGTACACCATGGCTGTGTCTCCTCTGGACTGCATGGGCTGCGGCGTGTGCGTGGGCCAGTGCCCCGCCGGCGCTCTGACCATGGTGCCTCAGGAGCAGGAAGCTGCTCAGCAGGAGGTCTGGAGCTACTGCGTCTCCAAGGTCTCCGAGAAGAAGGACATGCAGGACGAGACCGTCAAGGGCAGCCAGTTCAAGCAGCCCATGCTGGAGTTCTCCGGTTCCTGCGCCGGCTGCGCCGAGACCAGCTATGCCCGCCTGATCACCCAGCTGTTCGGCGATCATATGTACATCTCCAACGCCACCGGCTGCTCCTCCATCTGGGGCGGTCCGGCTGCCACTTCCCCCTACTGCACCAACAAGGACGGTCACGGTCCCGCTTGGTCCAACTCCCTGTTCGAGGACAACGCTGAGCACGGTCTGGGCATGCTGCTGGGCCAGAACGCCATCCGCAGCAGCCTGATCGGCAAGCTGACCGAGATGGCCGCTTCCGACCAGACTCCCGCCGAGACCAAGGCCGCTATCCAGGCCTTCATGGACACCAAGGACGACGGCAAGGCCAACGCCTCCGCCACTTTGGCCCTGGTTGCCCAGCTGGAGAAGGGCGCTGCCGCCGGCTGCGACAAGTGCAAGGCTGTTCTGGACGAGAAGGAATACCTGGCCAAGAAGTCCATCTGGATCTTCGGCGGCGACGGCTGGGCTTACGACATCGGCTTCGGCGGCGTGGACCACGTCCTGGCCTCCGGCAACGATGTGAACGTCTTCGTCTTCGATACCGAGGTCTACTCCAACACCGGCGGCCAGGCCTCCAAGGCCTCCAACATCGGCCAGGTGGCTCAGTTCGCCGCTGCCGGTAAGGAAGTCAAGAAGAAGAGCCTGGCGGAGATCGCCATGAGCTACGGCTACGTGTATGTGGCTCAGGTGGCTATGGGCGCCAATCCCGCTCAGACCATCAAGGCCATCACCGAGGCTGAGGCCTATCATGGTCCTTCCCTGGTCATCGGCTATGCTCCCTGCGAGATGCACTCCATCAAGGGCGGCATGATGAACTGCCAGAAGGAAATGAAGAAGGCCGTGGAGTGCGGTTACTGGAACCTGTTCCGGTTCAACCCCGCTGCCGAGGGTGCCAAGTTCACTCTGGATTCCAAGGAGCCCGCTGGCGGCTATCAGGAGTTCCTGATGAACGAGGCCCGTTACAGCCGTCTGACCCGCGAGTTCCCCGAGCGCGCCGGCGAGCTGTTCGCCCGCAGCGAGCAGGCTGCCAAGGAGCGCTACGAGCACCTGCTCAAGCTCAAGGCTATGTATCAGGACTAATCGCCTGAAACCTGCCAACTGAATCAAAACCCCGGCCCGCGGATTCCCGCGGGCCGGGGTTTTTCTCCTCTTCCACCGCCTCCCCCTGAAACTCGGAGGGATTTTTTGAAAAATGTGGCAATTCCCACTGTTCCTTTTTCCCCTGGCCGGGTATACTAAGAGCAGTTAAGAAGTCCGCCTTCCCCGAAGGGAAGAACCAGCGGCCCGCCCCCAGAGGGGGCCGCCAAAAATAGGAGGTAGCACTATGAAGTTCTATGTCTGCGCCCACTGCGGCAACATCATCACCTTTGTCAAGGATTCTGGCGTTCCCGTCATGTGCTGCGGCGAGAAGATGCAGGAGATCGTCCCCGGCACCGTGGATGCCGCTGTGGAGAAGCACCTGCCCGTCCTCAGCGTGGAGGGTTCCAAGGTCACCGTCCAGGTGGGCTCTGTGGAGCATCCCATGGCCCCCGAGCACTTCATCGAGTGGATCGTGCTGGAGACCAGCGCCGGCAGCCAGATGAAGGCCCTGACCCCCGGCGAGAAGCCCCAGGCTGTCTTTGCCCTGGCCGACGGCGAGAAGGCCGTGGCTGCCTATGCCTACTGCAATCTCCACGGCCTGTGGAAGACCGAGGCTTGATTTCTTCCAAGAAGCAAAAAAGGACGCCGCACATGCGGCGTCCTTCTTTTTTTACCTGGCGGCACGACTGAAGTTTCAGCCTGTGGGACGACCTCCAGCCCCGCTCTCCGGGGCCCGGATCAGGTCCATCTATGTCAAAGCCCCGGGCCAGAAGCCCAGGGACCCATAAAAACAAAAACGCCACGCCCAAAAGCGTGGTGGTTTCTTGCGTCGGCAGTTTATCGTTCGCTGGGTCTGAGGCCACGCTCGCCATAGATCATGTCGTCCAGGTCACCGCCTGCTACATACATACGCATCATACTTCTTCACTTCCTTTCTCTCTTGGATTGTCTTTAGTATAGCACGGTGATTTTCAAAATGCAAGAGTTTTTTCGGCCTTTTTACCAATTCAAATGTTAAATTTCTGTATATTTTGTCGAAACAGATTCTGAACTTGCTTTTTATAGGAGCTGGCAGTATACTTTGCAGTAGAAACTATTTGTAGTGTGAATTATTTGGGAGGAGGCGACGGCCATGCAAGCCGAAGCCGTGCGCAATGAGCTTTTGGACTCGCTGTATCACATTTTGGAACTGGAGGCTTTCTCCACGCTGGATGACTTTTTGCAAGGGGAGACGCTGTTGCTGCGGGAGCTGGCCCTGCGGCAGGGGCCGGTGTGTCCCTCGGACCTGAGCGACCTGGTTCACCTGTCCCGGCCCCGGATCACGGCGGCCCTGGCCGCCCTGCGGCGGAAGGGACTGGTCCGCACGGAGCCCTCTCAGGAGGACCGGCGGCGGGTGGAGGTGACCATCACCCCTGCGGGCATGGCCCTCATCGGGGAAAAGGTGGGGCAGCTCAACGCCTATTTTGACCGCCTGGTGCTGGGCCTGGGGGCGGAAAAGACCTATGAACTCATCCGCCTCATTGACCAGTGCGTGGGCATTATGGAGGACCCGGCATGAACGAAGGCTTTGTCACATTTGAAAACGTCTCCAAGGTCTATCGGATGGGCGAGGTGTCCATCCGGGCCGTGGATCACATCAGCTTTTCCATCAACAAGGGGGAGTTCGTGGTCATCGTGGGCCCCTCCGGCGCCGGAAAAACCACGGTGCTGAACATGCTGGGGGGCATGGACTCCGCCTCCGAGGGCACCATCACCGTGGACGGCGCCCTTATCAGCGATTACAGCCCCCGGCAGCTGACCACCTACCGCCGCTATGACATCGGGTTCGTGTTCCAGTTTTACAACCTGGTGCAGAACCTGACGGCCCTGGAGAATGTGGAGCTGGCGTCCCAGATCTGCAAGGACCCCCTGGACGCCGCCACGGTGCTCAGCGAGGTGGGTCTGAGCGAGCGGCGGAACAACTTCCCCGCCCAGCTCTCCGGCGGTGAGCAGCAGCGGGTGGCCATCGCCCGGGCCCTGGCCAAGAACCCCAAGCTGCTGCTGTGCGACGAGCCCACCGGCGCCCTGGACTACCAGACCGGCAAGGCCATTTTGAAGCTGCTCCAGGACACCTGCCGGCAAAAGGGCGTCACCGTCATCGTCATCACCCACAACAGCGCCCTGACCCCCATGGCGGACCGGGTGATCCGCATCAAGAACGGCACCGTGGCCGAGGAAACCCTCTGCGCCCACCCCACGCCGGTGGAGCAGATCGAGTGGTGACCCTCTGACCCCCGGCGCTGGGGGGCGTTCCCTTTGCCTGCGGCGGCAAAGGTCCCATTTTCTCATGCAAAGGAGGCGAGGGCCCTTGAAGGCCATCCGGAAGGAATTCTGGCGGGAGATCCGCAACACCCGCAGCCGCTTCCTGTCCATTTTGATCCTGGTGGCGCTGGCGGTGGCCTTTCTCTCCGGCCTGCGCTCCACCGCGCCGGACATGAAAAACACCGGCGACAGCTATCTGGACGCGCAGAACTTCATGGACATCCAGGTCATGTCCACCCTGGGCCTGACGGAGGAGGACTTGGAGGTCCTGAGCAGTCAGCCGGACATCCTGGACGTGGAGGGCGCCTGGAACATTGACGCCTTTGCCTCCGGCCCGGACCTGGACATCGTGGTGAAGGTCTGGTCCCTGCCGGAGCGCATCAATCAGGTCACCGTCACCGACGGAAGACTGCCGGAGGCGGCGGACGAGTGCGCCGTGGAGGAAAAGCTCCTGGAGACCCTGGGTCTGGAAGTGGGCGACACCCTCCGGCTGGAGACCCAAGGAGACTACGCCGACGCCCTGACCTCCTCCACCTTCACCATCGTAGGCGTCGTGGTGAGCCCCTACTACATCAGCGTGGAGCGGGGCACCTCCACCCTGGGCACCGGCCAGGTATCCGCCTATGTGTATCTGCCGGCGTCCTCCTTTGACATGGACTACTACACCTCCGCCTTTTTGCTGGTGGACGGTGCCAAGGAGCTCACCGCCTTTTACAGCGACTACACCGACCTGGTGGACGGGGTCATTGACGCCCTGGAGCCACTGGGGAAGGAGCGCTCTGCCCTCCGGCGGGAGGAGCTGGTGGACGACGCCAACGAAGAGCTGGAAAAGGCCCAGAGGGAACTGGATGACGCCAAGGCCGAGGCGGACCAGGAGCTTGCCGACGCCTGGCAGGAGCTGCTGGACGCCAGAGCCCAGTTGGATGACGGCTGGGCGGACCTGAACGAGGGCAAGGAGACTCTGGCCCAGGAGACCGCCGACGCCCAGAAAAAGCTGGACGACGCCAAAAAGGAGCTCTCTGACGCCCAGGTGGAGCTGGACGACGGCGAGCAGGAGTACGCCAAGGGCGTCATGGACTACCAGGACGGCCAGCGGGAGACTGCCGACGGCTGGAAGGACTATGAGGATGGCCTGGCGGAGTACGAGGACGGCAAGAAGGAGCTGGACGAGGCCAAGAAGAAACTGGACGACGCCAGCGCCACCCTGGCCGCCTCCTACTATCAGCTGACCACCGCCCAGAATCAGCTTCAGCAGCTGCTGGACCAATTGGCCCAGCCGGTGGGCCAGATTTTGGCCCAGCAGGGGGTGCCCCTGCCCATCACCAGCGGCAGCGAACTGCTCAGCGCCATGCAGGACGAGACCTACGGCCAGGCGGTGCGCCAGGCCATGACCCAGGTGCTCTCCATCCTCTATCAGGCCAGCGGCATGGCCTCTGCCGACGAGCTGCTGGCCCTGGCCCAGACGGACCCGGTCACCGCCGGCACCATCGCCCAGTTCCTGCTGCCTTCGGTGAATCAGGCTCTGGAGGCCATGGGCCAGACGCCTTTGACCTCCGCCCAGGAGCTGCTGACCCGGCTGGCGGCGGAAAATGTGCCGCCGGAGCCCGAACCGGAACCTGATCCCGGCGGAGATACCACAGACGGCGGCGGAACGAACACCGGAGACGGCACGGACACCGGCGACGGCACCGAAACTGGTGGTGACTCTGAAACCGGCGGTGGCTCTGAAACCGGCGGCGGAACGGACACCGGCGACGGCACGGAGCCCGGCACCGGTGAAGGGACTGAGAGCGGCGGAGACACCGGCACGGAAACCGGCCAGACCGACCCGGGCGAAACCGATACAGACCCGGACACCAGCACCGACACAAGCACGGATACCACGCCTGACGCCAGCACCACCCCGGACACCGGCAGTGAGACCCCGCCGGCATCCCAGGAGGGCGTCCAGGGCCAGCTCTCCGCTGCCCTGGTGCAGCAGGAGGGCGAGGGGGAGGAAGGTGACCAGCCGGACGCCCCTGACCCGGTGGTGCCCTATGTCCACCTGGCGTTGGATGGGGTGCTGGAGCAGCTCCAGCACCTCCACGACTCCCTGGGCTCCACCGCCAACCCCGGCACCGCCATGACCGGCGACGAGGTCCTGGCCAGTCATCAGCAGCTCCAGCTGGGCTGGGCCCAGTATCAGGGCGGCGTGCTGGACTATGAGGACGGCAAGAAGCAGTACGAGGAAGGCCTGGCGGAGCTGGAGGAGGCCAAGGCTAAGCTGGACGACGCCAAGGCCAAGCTGGACGACGCCGAGCGGGAGCTGCTGGACGCCAAGGAGCAGCTGGACGAGGCCCGGGCAGAGCTGGACGACGGCTGGAAGGAGTACCGGGACGGACTTGTGGAGCTCTCCGACGGTGAAAAGGAGCTGAAGGAAAATGTGGCTCAGGCCCAGCAGGAACTCTCCGACGCCACCCACGACCTCCGAGAGGGCGAGGTGGAGTACAACGACGGCCTGAGTAAATACTACGACGGCAAGCGGGAGGCGGAGGAAAAGATCGCCGACGGCGAAAAGGAGCTGGCGGACGCCCGGCGGAAGGTGGCGGACATCGACACCTGCGAGTGGTATATCCTCAGCCGGGATTCCAACCCCGGGTACCTGGGCTTCGGCCAGGACGCCGACCGAATGGGCAATCTGGCCTCCGTGTTCCCGGTGCTCTTCTTCCTGGTGGCGGCCCTGGTGTGCCTGACCACCATGACCCGCATGGTGGAGGACCAGCGGGTGCAGATCGGCTGCCTGAAGGCCCTGGGCTATGGGCGGCTGACCATCTCCCGGAAGTATCTGGGCTACGGTGCCCTGCCCGCCCTGCTGGGCGGCATCCTGGGCCTCGCCATCGGATACACCCTCTTCCCCACCATGATCTTCACCGCCTATCAGATCATGTACGATGTGCCCAACATCCAGCTGTCGGTCTATGCCGACACCACCCTCTTCTCCCTGGGCGCCGCCCTGGCCTGCACCACCGTGGCCACCCTGTGGGCCTGCCTTGCCACGTTGGCGGCGGTCCCTGCGGAGCTCATGCGGCCCCGGGCCCCCAAGCCCGGCAAGCGGGTGATTTTGGAGTACATCCGGCCCCTGTGGCGGCGGATGAACTTCAACATGAAGGTCACGGCCCGGAACCTGTTCCGGTATCAAAAGCGGTTTTGGATGACCGTCATCGGCATCGGCGGCTGCACCGCCCTCATCATTGCGGGCTTCGGCATGCGCTCGTCACTGCTGGTGACCATGGACCGACAGTATGATGAGCTCTACCACTACACTGCCCAGCTCTCCCTCAGCGAAAACGTGCTGGACAGCGAGCGGGAGGTCATTGCCGACCACATCGCCTCCGACAGCCGCATCACCGACTCCCTGCCCTGCCGCCTGTCCTCCGTCACTGCCGAGAGCCCCAGCTACTCCCTGAGCGTCTATCTGGACGTGGTGCCGCCGGAGGAGATCGGCGACTTCGTAGATCTCCACGACTACCACTCCAAGGCGCCCCTGACCCTGGACGACAGCGGCGTCATCATCACCCAGAAGATGGCGGAGCTCCTGAATCTCAAGGTGGGGGACACCTTTACCGTGGACTCCGACGGCCGCTTCACCCTGACGGTGACGGGCATCGCTGAGCACTACCTGGCCCACTTCATCTACATGACTCCCACCTACTATGAGCAGATCTTCGGGGAGACATACAGCTCCAACGCCTATCTGCTGACCTTCACCTCCGACGACCAGGAGCTGTGCGATGAGGTGTTCGCCGAGCTCATGGACCTCAACGGCGTCACCGCCGCCACCCGCATGAACAGCACCCGGGACACCTATCAGCACAGCATGGAGCGCATCGACTTCGTGGTGGTCATCGTCATTCTCTCCGCCGCGGCGCTGGCCATGGTGGTGCTCTATAACCTGAGCAACATCAACATCACCGAGCGGCAGCGGGAGCTGGCCACCATCAAGGTGCTGGGCTTTTACGACCGGGAGGTGTCGGCCTACGTCTACCGGGAGAACATCGTCCTCACCGTCTTCGGCATCGCCCTGGGCATTGCCATGGGCCACTTCCTCCATGTGTGGCTGGTGCGGTCCGTGGAGATCGAGCTGATGATGTTCGGCCGTGAGACCGACCCCATGGCCTATGTGTGGGCTGCCTGCCTGACGGTGCTCTTCTCCGTACTGGTGAACCTGATGGCCCACCGGAAGATGAAAAAGATTGACATGGTGGAGTCCCTCAAGAGCGCGGAGTAGCCCCCGCTCCCCTTCCCTTTTCCCACCGGCGCCCCGGACGGCAGGTCCGGGGCGCTTTTTTCCGCGGAAAGTTCCGTTTTTTTCCTTTTTTCCTCTCGCCAACTGCCCGGCGAGTGTGCTATACTATATAATTAGTTTATCCGCTCAAGGAGTCGATCATGGCAAAACAACGCACCTCCCATCCCCGCCGGAGACGGCGGCGGCTGGTTCTTCTTTTCCTGCTCCTGGCCATTCTGGCCGGGGGCCTTTGGTGGGACAACTGCACCCTGTCGGTGGAGGATTTCACCTACGTCTCCTCCCGGCTGCCCGCCGGTTTTGACGGCTTTCGCATCGTCCAGCTCTCCGATCTCCACGAGGCGGAGTTCGGAGAGGGCAACGAGACCCTTCTCTCCCAGGTGGCGGCGCAGCAGCCGGACCTGATCGCCGTCACCGGCGACCTGGTGGACCGCTTCAAGGGCCCCGACCCCCAGTATGTGGACACCTTGTGCCGGGGCCTCACAGCCATCGCCCCCACCTACTTCGTCACCGGCAACCACGAGTGGGCGGTGGGAGACGTGCCGGAACTCAAGGCGCAGCTGGAGGAGCTGGGGGTCACGGTTCTGAGCAACGACTTCGTCACGTTGGAGCGAAATGGCGACGCCATCGTCCTGGCAGGCATCGACGACCCCAACGGCTACGCCGACCAAAAGACCCCGGAGGAATTGGCCGCCGAGGTGAAGGAGGCCTGGGGCGACGGGTTCTGGCTTCTGCTGGCCCACCGCAACGACCACTTCGCCACCCAGTACAGCCACCTGGGGGCGGACCTGGTGCTGTCGGGCCACGGCCACGGCGGTGTCATCCGCCTGCCCTTCACCGACGGGCTTCTGAGCACCGACCGGACCTTCTTCCCCTCCTATACGGCGGGCTTTTATCAGGTGGACGGTGCCGACCTCTTCGTCAGCCGTGGCCTTGGCAACTCCGGCCCTCTGCTGCGGGTGTTCAACCGGCCCCAGGTGGTGGTCTTGACCCTGCAGCGGGGCAATTCCTAAGATAAGGAAGCAGAGTATGACAGAATTTCACGCGGGAACTTTTGATATTGCGGTGGTGGGCGCAGGCCACGCCGGCATCGAGGCCGCCCTGGCGGCGGCCCGGCTGGGCTGCCGGGTGCTGTGCCTGACCATCAATCTGGACGCAGTGGGCAATATGCCCTGCAACCCGGCCATCGGCGGCACCGGCAAGGGCCAGCTGGTCCGGGAGCTGGACGCCCTGGGCGGCGAGATGGGCCGGGCGGCGGACGAGTGCTGCATCCAGTACCGGCTTTTGAACCGGGGCAAGGGCCCCGCCGTCTGGTCCCTCCGGGCCCAGGCGGACCGGCGGGCCTATCAAAACCGGATGAAGCACGCCCTGGAGCGCCAAGAGAACCTGACGCTGCGCCAGGGGGAGGCGGTGGAGATTCGGACGGAGGAGGGCCGGGTGCGGCAGATCGTCCTCTCCACCGGCGCGGTCTTTGACGTAAGGGCCGTCATTTTGTGCACCGGCACCTATCTCCAGGGCCGCACCCTGGTGGGCGAGTGCATCCAGGACTCGGGCCCCGACGGGCTCCAGGCCTCCCTGGCCCTGACCGAGAGCCTCCAAAAACTGGGGCTTCCCCTGCGTCGGTTCAAGACCGGCACCCCGCCCCGGATCAACGCCCGCAGCGTGGACTTTTCCCGGCTGGAGGTCCAGTACGGCGACGCCGACCCCCAGCCCTTCTCCTTTGAGACCACCCAAGTGCCGGAGAACAAGGTCACCTGCTGGCTGACCTACACCAACCAAAAGACCCACCAGATCATCCTGGACAATCTGGACCGCTCCCCCATGTACTCCGGCGTCATCGAGGGGGTGGGGCCCCGGTACTGCCCCTCCATCGAGACCAAGGTGGTCCGCTTTTCGGACAAGCCCCGGCACCAGCTGTTTCTGGAGCCCATGGGCCTGGACACCGACGAGCTCTATCTCCAGGGCTTCTCCTCCTCCATGCCCGAGGAGATTCAAATTCAAATGCTCCACACCCTGCCGGGGCTGGAGCAGGCGGAGATCATGCGCCCGGCCTACGCCATCGAGTATGACTGTATCGACCCTCTGGCCCTGAAGCCCACGCTGGAGACCAAGGCCGTGGCGGGGCTCTACGGCGCGGGCCAGTTCAACGGCTCCTCCGGCTACGAGGAGGCGGCGGTCCAGGGCTTCTTGGCCGGGGTCAACGCCGCCCGGAAGCTCCAGGGCAAGGAGCCTGTGGTCCTCTCCCGCAGCGAGTCCTACATCGGCACCCTCATTGACGACCTGGTGACCCGGGGCACCAACGAGCCCTACCGGATGATGACCTCCCGGTCCGAGTACCGGCTGCTGCTGCGCCAGGACAACGCGGACCAGCGCCTGTGCCCCATCGGCTACGAGATCGGGCTCGTGTCCAAAGAGCGGCTGGAGGCGGTGAACGCCAAGTACGCCGCTGTGGAGGCGGAGATCCGCCGCCTGACCCACACGGGCGTTGCCCCCTCGCCGGAGCTCTCCGCCTTTTTGGCCCAGCGGGGCACAGCGGACGTCACCGACGGGTGCCGGCTCCTGGACCTTCTCAAGCGGCCCCAGATCCACTACGCCGATCTCAAGGCCTTCGACCCCGCCTTTCCCGCCCTGCCCGCCGCCGTGGCGGAGCAGGTGGAGATCTCCGTAAAGTACGAGGGCTACATCCAGCGCCAGCTGCGGGACGTGGCGGAGCTGCGGCGGGCCGAGCGGCATCTGCTGCCGGAGGACCTGGACTACGATCGCATCCAGGGTCTGCGGCTGGAGGCCCGGGAGAAGCTGGGCCAGGTGCGGCCCCGGAGCATCGGACAGGCCAGCCGGATCTCCGGCGTGTCTCCGGCGGACATCGCCGCCCTTTTGATCTATTTGGACCGGGCCTGAGGCCCCTTTTCCTCTGGAAAAAATAAAAAATCGCCGCCTGGGACATTGGGCGGCGGCAAGAGGTGTTTTACTGCATGAGAAAGTTTTTGGCCATCGTGGTGTGCAAGCTGCTGCGCTTCGTGGGCAAGCTGGTGGGCAAAGGCAGCAGCCTGCCGGGCAAGTACGCCCTGAGAGTCTGCCCGGACATCCTCCGGCGGGTCCAGCTGCCCCCCCACATCATCGCCGTCACCGGCTCCAACGGCAAGACCTCCACGGTGGAGATGATCGCCGCCATCCTCCGCGCCGACGGGCGGACGGTGGTCTACAACGAGGAGGGCTCCAACCAGATCGAGGGCGTCACCACTCTGGTCCTCAGCCACGCCACCTTGGGCGGTCGGGTGAAGGCGGACGTGCTGCTCATCGAGTCTGACGAGCGCTACGCCGCCCACAGCTTCCAGTACTTCCACCCCACGGAGTTCGTCATCACCAACCTCTACCGGGACCAGCTGACCCGCAACGGCCACCCGGAGTGGGTCTATGACGCCATCCTCCCGGCCATCCACCCGGACACCACCCTGGTCCTCAACGCCGACGATCCCCTGGTGTCCTGCTTCGCCCGGGACCATGAGAAGGTCAAGTGGTTCGGCCTGGACCGGTGCGCCGTGTCCTCCGACACCTTCTCCGGCATGTACCGGGACGGCACCTGGTGCCCCGTGTGCAAGCACCCCATGGAGTACAGCTGCTATCACTATAACCACATCGGCCACTACCACTGCCCCCACTGCGGCTTCACCCGCCATGCCACCGACTTCACCGCCACGGCGGTGGACCTGGAGAATGGCCTTTTGACCCTGGACGGCTCCCTCTCCATCCATCTGGCCTTTGCCTCCATCTACAACGTCTATAACATCCTGGCGGCCTACGCCGTGTGCTCCCTGGCCGGGGTGAAGGCGGAGACCGTGGGCGGCGTCATCAACAACTATATCCTGAAAAACGGCCGGATGCAGCGCTTCCGCCTGGGGGCCCACCACGGGATGCTCCTGACCTCCAAGCACGAAAACTCCATCGCCTACGACACCAATTTGCGCTATATCCGCTCCACCCAGGCCCCCTGCCAGGTGCTGGTGGTGGTGGACGCGGTGAGCCGGAAGTATTTCACCAGCGAGACCTCCTGGCTGTGGGACATCAACTTTGACCAGCTTGACGCCCCCCAGGTGAAGCGGGTGGTCCTCAGCGGCCGCTACGCCAACGACCTGGCGGTGCGGTTCCAGTACACCACCCTGGACAGCGACCGCGTCCACATCCAGCCGGACATCAACGCCGCCGTGGAGGAGCTCAAATCCGCCGGAGACGAGGACCTGTACGTGGTCACCTGCTTCTCCGACCGGGACAAGGTCCTTTGCAACGTGGAAAAGGAGGAGGCGTAACATGGACATCAAACTGCTGCATCTGCACCCCGAGCTCATGAGCCTGTACGGGGACTGGGCCAATGTGGCCCTGCTGCGCCGCCATCTGGAGGACCTGGGCCACACCGTCACCGTGGAGCAGGTCACCCTGGGCGGGGACCTGGACCTCTCCGACGCCGACTTCCTCTTTATGGGCGCCGGCACAGAGCGCAGCCAGAAGGCGGTGCTGGAGGACCTGCGCCGCCACGGTCCGGCTCTTGCCCAGGCCGCGGAGGAGGGCCTGCCCATGCTCTTCACCGGCACGGCCTTTGAGCTGCTGGGCCGGCAGATCACCGACGCCGCCGGAACCGTCTATCCTGCCCTGGGCCTCATGGATTTCACCGTCACGGAGACAAAAAAGCGCATTGTGGAGGACGTGATTGGGGACTGCCCCTACGCCGGGGCGCCTCTGGTGGGCTTTATGAACAAGTGCAGCCACATCACCGGCGTGGAGACGCCGCTCCTCACCGCCTGCGAGATGGGCTTCGGCAACGATGCCCCCGGCGGGGCCGAGGGCATCTGCTTCCACCAGGTGCTGGGCACCCACCTCACCGGCCCGGTGCTGGTGAAAAATCCAGCCCTGAGCCGGGCGATGATCCGGGCCATCCTGGCCCGCCGGGGCGCGGAGGAGCCTCAGGAGTGGCCCCCCTACCCCTATGAGGAGCAGGGCTACCAGGTGACGCTCCAGGAGCTGCGCCGCCGGATGACCCACTGAAGCCTCTTCCCGATATTCCGGGCGCCGAAAGCGGCGCTGTCGTCTTTTCCCCTGTGCCCCAGGCGCCGCCATCATCCCGGCGGCGCCTTTTTCCCTCCTTTTGGCTGGGAAATCCCCTTTACCCCCTCCCGGAATGGGGCGGCAAAGAAGATTTGCGTGACAGAAACCGCGGCGGTGTGGTATGGTGAGGCCAAGAGGTGAGAAAAATGCGTGACATCAGCAAGAATATTCGGGAGGTGCGGCTGC
The DNA here is from genome assembly GCA_902478785.1 of uncultured Oscillospiraceae bacterium. Taxonomy (GTDB): domain Bacteria; phylum Bacillota; class Clostridia; order Oscillospirales; family Oscillospiraceae; genus Oscillibacter. The sequence goes on along the minus strand of CABSMJ010000004.1, from coordinate 107,755 downwards.
GGCGGGGCATGAGCCAGGAGCAGCTGGCCCAGGCCCTCCATGTGACCCGCCAGACCGTGTCCAACTATGAGACCGGCCGTTCCCGGCCGGATGTGGAGACTTTGACGCTCCTGGCCCAGGTGCTGGAGGCGGACGTACGGGAGCTGCTCTACGGCCCCGCGGTCTCTCCCCGCCGCCGCTCGGTGCGCCGGCTGCTGGTGGCCGCGGTCCTCACCGCCGCCGTGGGCGTGGTGTGGGCGCTGCTGGGCGTGGTCGCCGGGATGAGCGCCTACCGGTACATCCTGGTCCCCTACTATCTGCTGCGCACCGGGCCCCAGGCGCTGCTTTTCCTGCTTTTGGGCTGGACAGCGACCCAGGCCTGCGTGGCCGCCCTGGGGAGCTCCCCTCTGGAGGGAAAGTGGCCGGTGCGGCTGCGGCGGACGGTGCTGGCCCTGCTGGGCGTCTATGGCGTGGTGATGCTGCCCTTCTGGATCTGGTGCATCGGGGACACCTATCAGGTGTGGATACGCCACAGCCAGGATCTGGACTATACGTATTCCTCCTCCTTTCACATCTTCCCCCTGTGGGATCAGGCGGTGACGGCCCTGGCCTGGTGGGCAATGGGACACCCCTGGGTGTTCGCCCTGCCCGGCGCGGCGCTGTGCATCTTGGGCTTCCCCCGGCAGCGGGCCGAACAGCCGGAGCCGGAGCCCCAGACGGAAAATGTTGATTCCCCAGAGTAGAATTTCTCTTGTTTTGTCCTATCTGTATTGAAATGACGGGGCCGCAACTGGCAGTTGCGGCCCCGTCAAGGCCTCTTGGTGGACAATTTTCCTCCCCTTTGGTATGATAGCCCTGGAAAGAGATCCCCGGACGGGCGGGCACAGCGCCCCATCCCCGGGGCGGAGAGGGGAGGCAGCACCATGACCTTAGGGCAGCATCTGACGTACCTGCGCAGCCGGCAGGGGTGGTCCCAGGACGTTCTGGCGGAGCAGCTGGGGGTCAGCCGGCAGTCGGTGAGCAAGTGGGAGACCGACTCCAGCGTGCCGGACCTGGACAAGCTCCTGGGGCTCAGTGAGCTCTTCGGCGTGACACTGGACGAGCTGGTGAAGGGCCCGGCGGAGGACGGGCCCCGGGCGGATACGGGGTCCGAGGATGTACCTTCGGACCCCGGCAACTTTCCCGGGGAACCCTCTGGGAGCGCAGACGCGCCGGACGGACCTGCACCTCTGGAGGCGGAGGCTTGGGACCTATCCGCCCGTCCGGCAGCGGGAAGCTGTGAAGCGGCTTTTCACGCGGCGGCGGAGTCCCAGGGGCGAAAAGCGGATGAACGAGGCCCAGCGGCCCAGACCCTGACAGTGCGGATCGCCGGGGTGATCTTGCTGTGCTGCGGCTTTCTCCTCTCCCTGGTGTTCTTCCAGCTGCTGCCGCTGATGGTGCTGCCCATGGCTCTGGGAGCGGTGTGCCTCCTGAGTCGGCGGCGACTGGGCCTGGCCCTGGGCTGGACCGCCATGCTCTATGGTCTGGTCTTTACCCGGTTGTTTACCGCTATCTCCCTGGGTGGTCTGCTGAGCCCCGGCTACTATGAAAATGCGTCTCCCATTGTCCTTTTGCTGGGGTGGGCCCTGATCATTTTCTTGGGCCTTCTGGTGTGGCGCACGGTGCGGCGGCCTCCGACCCTGCCGGTGTGCTGGGCGTTGTGGGCCGGGGTGATTTTCACTTTGGGTCTGGGCTACTTCACCGATTTTCGCTGGAGCCTGGAGCTTTTGCTTGGCAGCTTCCGCTCCCCCATGGGGGTCGTGTTCCTGGTCACGCTGGTGGGAACGCTGGCGCTTTTGCTCCGCCGCACCTGGCGGGCCGCCGGGGAAAGTGGCAACGATCTGTAATTTCTGACGCATTCCCTACCATTTGTATTGGAAGCGAAAAAAAGCAGGCGGGCGGACACAGGTGTGTCCGCCCGCCTGCTTTGTCACGGTGAGGGTCCAGTCTCAGTTTCCGTGCCGAGGGTTCCGGCGCACCTGCTCCGCCGCCTGGGCAACGGCCTTGCGCACATCGGCGTTGGACTGGGGATTGAGGCTGTTGGAAACTTTGCTGTACAGCTCCCCGCTGGCTGTGGAAACATACCGGGGCGGCAGGTAGTTGAGGGCCAGGGCAATGACGTCGTTGCGGCACTGCTGGCAGGCGCAGACGCCCAGGCTGTCCTTCATCTGCTCATAGGTGGTTTCCACCACCGACTCCATCACGTTATAATACTTTTTCTCCATAGGAAATTCCTCCGTTTCTGCGCTCCCGCGGCTGATGTCCCCCGCGGCAACGCAGCGCCATTTCTGTTCAATCGGGTCCGGCTGCATCCCGAAAGCGCCCAACCCCAGCGGCAAGGGCCCAGGACCCGCGCACCGCCCATCCAAAGCGGACCGCCGTACTGCGGAAAACGCAGAGAGCGGTATCGACAAAAAAACCGCCCCGGAGCTTTCGCCCCGGGGCAGCTTTGGCATACGCTGGGGAAAGGGGGGTCTTGCGTGGAGCCGCAAAAGCAGCCTAACTTACTTCTGGCTCTCGGCCACGGCAACGGCCACGGCGACTGTTGCGCCCACCATGGGGTTGTTGCCCATGCCCAGGAAGCCCATCATCTCCACGTGGGCGGGCACGGAAGAGGAACCGGCGAACTGGGCGTCGGAGTGCATCCGGCCCATGGTGTCGGTCATGCCGTAGCTGGCGGGGCCGGCGGCCATGTTGTCCGGGTGCAGGGTGCGGCCGGTGCCGCCGCCGGAGGCCACGGAGAAGTACTTCTTGCCCTGCTCGATGCACTCCTTCTTATAGGTGCCGGCCACCGGGTGCTGGAACCGGGTGGGGTTGGTGGAGTTGCCGGTGATGGACACGTCCACGCCCTCGTGGTGCATGATGGCCACGCCCTCCCGGACGTCGTCGGCACCGTAGCAGCGAACGTCGGCCCGCTCGCCCTCGCTGTAGCGGACCTCCCGGACGATCTTCAGCTCGCCGGTGTAGTAGTCGAACTGGGTCTGAACATAGGTGAAGCCGTTGATGCGGCTGATGATCTGGGCGGCGTCCTTGCCCAGACCGTTGAGGATAACCCGCAGGGGCTCCTTCCGGGCCTTGTTGGCGTTGCGGACGATGCCGATGGCGCCCTCGGCGGCGGCGAAGGACTCATGGCCGGCCAGGAAGGCAAAGCACTTGGTCTCGTCCCGCAGCAGCATGGCGCCCAGGTTGCCGTGGCCCAGGCCCACCTTCCGGTCCTCGGCAACAGAGCCGGGGATGCAGAAGGCCTGGAGGCCCACACCGATGCACTCGGCAGCCTCAGCGGCAGTCTTGACACCCTTCTTCAGGGCGATGGCCGCGCCCACACAGTAGGCCCAGCAGGCGTTCTCAAAGCAGATGGGCTGGATGCCCTTGACGATGTCGTAGGGGTCGAAGCCGGCGGCCTTGCAGATGTCGCGGCACTCCTCCACGCTGGAAATTCCGTACTGAGACAGGACGGAATTGATCTTGTCGATTCTTCTTTCGTAGCTTTCAAACAGAGCCATTGGTCAATTCCTCCTTTTCTTACTCGTGCCGGGGGTCGATATACTTGGCGGCGGCGTCAAACTGGCCGTAGCGGCCCTTGGCGGCCTCCATGGCCTCGTTTGCGTCGGTGCCCTTCTTGATGGCGTCCATCATCTTGCCCAGATTGATGAACTCATAGCCGATGATCTCGTCGTCCTTGTTCAGGGCGATGCGGGTGACATAGCCCTCGGCCATCTCCAGGTAGCGGGGACCCTTGGCCTTGGAGGCAAACATGGTGCCCACCTGGCTGCGCAGGCCCTTACCCAGGTCCTCCAGGGAGGCGCCGATGGGCAAACCGCCCTCGGAGAAAGCGGTCTGGGTGCGGCCGTAGACGATCTGCAAAAACAGCTCCCGCATGGCGGTGTTGATGGCGTCACACACCAGGTCGGTATTCAGGGCCTCCAGGATGGTCTTGCCGATGAGGATCTCGCTGGCCATGGCGGCGGAGTGGGTCATGCCGGAGCAGCCCAGGGTCTCCACCAGGGCCTCCTCGATGATGCCGTCCTTGACGTTGAGGGTCAGCTTGCAGGCGCCCTGCTGGGGAGCGCACCAGCCCACACCGTGGGTGAGGCCGCTGATGTCCTTGATCTCCTTGGCCTGGACCCACTTACCCTCCTCGGGGATGGGGGCGGGGCCGTGATATGCGCCCTTGGCAACGGGGCACATGTTCTGTACTTCGGTGGAATAAATCATGAAATACTCCTCCCTTTCTTCCTTGTTTTCAGGCGGTCCGCCGCCGGGACGGACCGGAATCCACATGAAACGGCGGCAAATGGCCCTTTGCCGCCCATAAGTTGAGTATATGCAAAACCCCAAGGGCTGTCAAGCGCTCAAGCCCCCCTTTCCACCCAATTCCAGCCCATTTTTGTCAAGTAGGGCCGTTTTTCTTGTTGCTTTTCCTACCTAACATTTTTCCTCTTTACGTAAAGGATTACTTCCCTTAAATGAATCATTTGGAATACATTTCTGTAAAAAACCTGTTGCCATTTTTCTGCGGATGCAGTATTATTTCTTTATAATGGGGGGATGTCGAGAGCATCCCTATCGCATCCTGCCATGTCAGGCACAACGGAGGTCTTGTCATGTATACTGACAGCTATTTTGCGCGCTTCAATCTTCCCGAGGATGTGGACGCCGCCCTGAGCAAGTGCCAATACCTCGCTTTTGTTGAAACCAAGGAGGAGCTGGACGAGATGGTCTACGGACCCACCCACACCTCCCGGTATGATGTCACTTATCAGATCGAGGGCCGCACGGAAAAGGAGGCGGAGGTGGTCCGCTGCAAGAACGGCGCCTCGGTGAACTTTATGGAGGACTACATGCGCCGCCGGGACCCCAACTCCATGGTCATCGGCGACGATCTGCCCAGCGATAAGCCCCGGTTCAAGGACCGGTTCGGCTATGACTTCTCCAAGCTCAAGGCTGAAACGCTGGAGTGGCTCTCCGAGCAGACGCTGCTGCTTTTGCCCTTCCGGGCCGGCGCCAACGCCTACGGCTACGACAGTCTGATGATCTGCCCGGTGAACGCCGCCTTCTTCGCTCTGGCTCTTGCCAATATGCAGGGCTTTGTGAGCATCAAGGACGTGGCAAAGGGCTACACCCCCCGGTCCATCATCTATGTGGCCCCGCCCTTCCGCCACACCCACTTCGGCGGCAAGCAGGTGGTGGTCCACAACCGGAGCAAGGACCTCCACGAGGTCTTTTCCTACAACCTCTATCCCGGCCCCTCCGCCAAGAAGGGCGTGTTCTCCATCCTGCTGGACATCGGCGAGCAGGAAGGCTGGGTCTGCTGCCACGCCTCCGCCGCACGGGTGGAGACCCCCTACGAGATCGAGACTGTGTTCATGCACGAAGGCGCCTCCGGCGGCGGCAAGAGCGAGATGCTCCAGGAGTTCCAGCAGCACGAAAATGACCGGTTGCTGCTGGGCACCCACGTGATCACCGGCGAAAAATACTACCTGACCCTGCGGGAGTCCTGCAAGATCCACCCCATTTCCGACGACATGGCCTGCGCCTACACTCAGATCCAGGACCCGGAGAGCGGCAAGCTGTCCATCATGGACGCAGAGGACGGCTGGTTTTTGCGCATGGACGGCATGACCGCCTACGGCAACAGCCCCTCCTATGAGAAGATCTGCATCCACCCCAAGCGGCCTCTGGAATTTTTCAACATGGACGGTGTGCCCGGCGCCACCTGCCTGATCTGGGAGCACATCAAGGACTCCAACGGCCAGCCCTGCTCCAACCCCCGGGTCATTGTGCCCCGGGATCTGATTGACGATATCGTACCCAACACCGAGCCCCAGGAGGTGGACGTGCGCAGCTTCGGCGTGCGGATGCCGCCCTCCACCCGGGACAACCCCAACTACGGTGTCATGGGCCTTTTGCAGGTGATTCCCCAGTCTCTGGCCTGGCTGTGGCGGCTGGTGTCTCCCCGGGGCTTCAACAACCCCTCCATCGTAGACGGCGGCAACAGCATGAAGAGCGAGGGCGTGGGCTCCTACTGGCCCTTCTGCACTGGTCGGAAGGTGACCCAGGCCAATCTGCTGCTGCGGCAGATTCACGCCTGCCCCAACACCCTCAACGTTCTCATTCCCAACCAGCACATCGGCACCTACAACGTGGGCTTCATGGCCGAGTGGGTAGCCCGGGAGTATCTCTCCCGCCTGGGCGGCCAGGTCCGCGCCCGGCATCTGACTCCCGCCCGGTGCCCCCTGTTCGGCTACGCCCTGCTTGACATGAAGCTGGACGGCCAGTATATCCGTCCCACCTTCCTGCGCCCGGAAAACCAGTCCAAGCTGGGCCTGGAGGGCTATGACGCCGGCGCCAAGATCCTCACCGACTTCTTCAAGGAGCAGATCCGCCCCTTCCTCACCGATGATCTGGACCCCCTGGGCCGTCAGATCATCCAGTGCTGCCTGGATGACGGCACCCTGGACGACTACCTGGCCCTGACCCCCATGAAGCTGGCCAGATAAACTCTTTTCCCCCTCACAAAGCAGAAAAAGCGCCGCTCCTTTTGGAGCGGCGCTTTTTGGATTCAGCTTAAAATGTCAGCTACCTGGAATACCGACAGACTGCCGGTCAAATTCACAGAGCGGCTGCACCGGACCTTCAGGCGCAAAAACAGCGATCCGGGGCAGATCTCCAAAAAGGCTCCGGACACCCCCAGAGGCGCGCCCTCCTGAGATGCCTGAGCAGCATTGGAACAGGTACTCTCGTCTGAAAGTCCAACTACCGGCACCACCTGGAACCAGCTGCCCTCCTCCGCCTCCTTCTCCTGGACGGTGTAGGCTGTACAGTAGATGCCTCGCAGCATCAGGCGCACCGTGTTTTCATCATAGGCAGGCTGGATGGTCCCGCCGCTGAAAAGTGGATCGAAGGTCAGGAAATCTCCATCCGCATAGGTCCCGGGCCGAACAGTCAAACGGGCATAGGCATTGCTCAGCTGCCCCGCCGGGCCCTGGGGGCCTTGCTCACCCTGGGGACCTTGCTCGCCCTGAGGGCCTTGCGGACCCTGGGGGCCCTGCTCACCCTGAGGACCTTGCAGACCCTGGGGGCCCTGCTCGCCCTGAGGACCTTGCAGACCCTGGGGGCCCTGCTCGCCCTGAGGACCTTGCAGACCCTGGGGGCCCTGCTCGCCCTGAGGACCTTGCAGACCCTGGGGGCCCTGCTCGCCCTGAGGACCTTGCAGACCCTGAGGGCCCTGCTCACCCTGAGGGCCTTGCTCACCCTGAGGACCTTGCAGACCCTGGGGGCCCTGCTCGCCCTGGGGGCCTTGCGGACCCTGAGGCCCCTGCTCGCCCTGGGGGCCTTGCTCGCCCTGGGGGCCTTGCAGACCCTGGGGACCCTGCTCGCCCTGAGGACCCTGCTCGCCCTGGGGGCCCTGCTCACCCTGGGGGCCTTGCGGACCCTGAGGACCCTGCTCGCCCTGGGGGCCTTGCTCACCCTGCGGGCCTTGCTCGCCCTGAGGACCTTGCGGACCCTGAGGGCCTTGCTCACCCTGGGGGCCCTGCTCGCCCTGAGGACCTTGCTCACCCTGGGGGCCCTGCTCGCCCTGAGGGCCTTGCTCACCCTGGGGACCTTGCTCACCCTGGGGGCCTTGCTCGCCCTGGGGACCCGGCTCACCCTGGGGCCCCTGGGGACCACGAGGTCCCGGCGGCCCCGGCAGACAACAGCTGCAGGGCGGACAGCCGCAGCAGCTGGGTTTATAATGTTTCACACTGCATCCCTCCTGATACAAAGTGCTCTCCAGTATATGCCCGACAGCAGACACAGGTGCAGATAGTCATTGACAGACGCATATGGTTTGGGTAAGCTGATGGTAAAGCAGACAGGCACCTCCGCTCCATCGCCCCAGGTGTCCTGCAATGAAAATCATCAGGAGGTAGCAGCCATGAATGATAATCGTCCCGTCCTTCCGGAGGCAGATCAATCCCGCATCGAGCAGTGGATCCACGAGCTGGATCAGTTCAACGCCACCCCCGGCGAAGGCGTCACCCGTCAATATCTCACCGACGAGGAGTGGAACGCCCGGCTGTATCTCCGCCGGGAGATGGAGGCTCTGGGGCTCCAGGTGGAGATGGACTGCATGGGCGACCTGCTGGGCACCCTGCCCGGCTCTGAGCCGGACCTTGCGCCCGTGTGGACCGGCTCCCACTTTGACACCGTCCTCCACGGCGGCAGCTTCGACGGCGCCGCCGGCGTGGTCACCGCCCTGGAGGCCGTCCGCCGGATCATCGCCTCCGGTGCGCCCCGGAAGCGGAATCTGACCGTGGTGGCCTACTCCGCCGAGGAGCCCGCCCGGTTCGGCATCGGCTGCATCGGTTCCCGGGCCATGGCCGGGATGCTCACCGTGCCGGATTTGAAAAAATTCTGCGACAAGGACGGACTGTCCCTCTACGACGCCCTGAAGGCCCGGGGCCTGAACCCCGACGACATCGCCTCCTGCCGCCGCAAGCCCGGGGACGTGTTCTGCTCTCTGGAGCTGCACATTGAGCAAAACAGCGTCCTGGAGCGCTCCGGGGTGCCCCTTGGCATCGTCAAGGCCATCTGCGCCCCGCTGAACCTGAACGTCACCGTCACCGGCCAGGCCGCCCACGCCGGCGGCATGCCCATGAGCGAGCGCAAGGACGCCTTTGCCGCCGCCTGCGAAATGTCCCTGGCTCTGGAACGGATGACCCGGGAGAACCGGGCCAGCGAGTACTGCACCGGCACCGTGGGCTCCATCTCCATCGCCCCCAACGCCTCCAACATCATCCCCCGGGAGGCCACCTTTACCGTGGACATCCGGGACTGCGACGCCGCCTCCAAGGATGCCCTTCTCAACCAGGTCCAGACCGAGTTCCAGACCATTGCCCAGCGCCGGGGCGTGGGCCTTGAGATGACGCTGCAGAACAACGACACCCCCGCCGTCAGCCATCCGGCTCTCATGGAGCTGCTGGAGAAGAGCTGCCAAAGCCGGGGCATCGCCTGCCAGCGGCTCATCAGCGGTCCCTTCCACGACTCCATGATGCTGGCCTCCTTCACCCCCATCGGCATGCTCTTCGTCCCCAGCCGGGACGGACTGTCCCACTGCCCCGAGGAGTGGACCGACCCGGCCTACCTGAAAGCCGGCGCCCAGGTGCTGGGCGACGCGCTGCTGGAGCTGGTGAACCGGGACGCCCTGTAAGGCGTCCCCATCCTGAAAACCGCCTGCCGCCCGGACTTACAACGTCCGGGCGGCTTTTGATTTACACATACTTTTTTTATTTGTTTTCCTTCTTTTTCCTCTTTTAAGGCGCAAAAAAGGACGAATACTAAGCCACGGGGAAATTCCCCGCTGGAAGGAGGAAACATGGATGAAAAGAGCCCTTGCGGTTTTATTTTCCGTGGCGCTGCTGGCCCTTGTTTTGACGGCCTGCGGCACCGGAAAGGACAACACCACCGGCAGTCACAGCGCTTCCAACGGTGACTACAACACCGACAGCGCCGCGCCCGGCGACGCCGTGTTGGGTAACACCACACCTGACGCCATCCCGGACAACGGCACCACCGACAACAAGGACCAGACCACCGACGGCAGCGACATGACCAGCGACCTGGAGCATGACACCAAAACGGCGGTGGACAACCTGGAGGACGGTGTGGAGGACGCCGCCAGAGACGTGAAGGACGCCGTGGACGGTGCCGCCCGCTCCACCGAGCCCAAGGAGGACGAGAGCCTGTTCCGGGCTGCCAGCTATGAGCAGATGGTCCGCAACGCCAAGGTCCACGACACGGACGGAATTCTCACCGACGGCGAGAATAGTCTGACCCCGGGCGTGGCACACTAACGCCGGAGGCAAACGCCTCTGCCGCCGAAAAGGCGGGCCCGCGCCGCGGGTATCGCAAAAAAGAACGTCTGTGGAGTTTTCCACAGACGTTCTTTCTTTTATTCCAGCAGGTCCCGCAGCGTCTCCAGCAGCGTGGCGGCCTGGCCGGGGTCGGCCACCTGCTGATCCACCGGCAGCAGCAGACAGGGGATGCCCGCCGCCTCCACCGCCGCCTTGGCACCGGGGCTCAGCAGCTCCTCCGGGTCGCAGAACTGCTGGACCAGGATCACCACCGCCTTTGCCCCGCTGCAGCGGGCAAGAGATGCCAGGTGGGCCTCCCGGTCCCCGGGGCGAAAGCCGCCCGGGGTGCCGCCGCTCCACAAAAGGGGGTCACGGTCCAGCCGGGCAAACTGCTCGGCCAGGGCAGCGCAGCCGTCCCCTTCGTCCTCCGGCGCGTCCACGGCAAAGGAGCGGGACTCGGCGGCCACATCGTCCGCCGCCACGAAAAAGCCCAGTTCATCCAGCAGAGCCAAAATCCGGGGATGGTCGCAGAGGATGCCCGAGGTCACCACCGGGATGCGTCCGCCGTCGCCCTCCGGCAGGGCCTCCAGACGGTCGTTGAGTGCCGTCAGCCGGTCCGTATATTCCCGGGGATCGGCAAATCCGGCGGCCTTGAGCACGGCGCAGCGCTCCGATGCCGTCACCCATCTGCCCCGCCGCCCCGCCAGGGCGGTGAAACGGCGGCGCTGGGAGCGGCTGCGGTTATAAAGTCCGATGGCCTCTTGGAGCCGGGCCTCCTCCGGCCCATGGTCCGTGAGGGCGCACAGCTGCCCCCACAGCCGCCGGTACTCCCCGGCCAGGAAGGCCTTCCCGTAGTCCGTGGCCCGGTTCTGGGGTTGGGAATAGGTCAAAAGGGGCAGCTCCGGCACCGCCGCACGCCAGTTCTGGCTCAGGCACCGGAGGGAGTCGCACACCGGCGCCCCCACCACGGCCCGGAGGCCCTGATAGACGCCCCCCAATGCCAGCTCCAGGTCCGTCTGGACCAGGGAGCACACATAGGGCGGGAACCAGCCTCCCGCCCGGCGGGCGGTGGTGGCGGCCCCCCACAGCCGCACCGGCAGCAGCCCAGCGCTCCAGATGAGCTCCTCGGGCACATAGTAGGGCAGGCAGCCCACCGCCTGGCCCCCCTGGGCCTGCCACTGCTTCAGGCAAGCGGCGGGCGAGGCGGCGATCTCTTCAAACCAGCGAAATTCATCTTGCATCTTCCCGCGCCTCCATGATCTCCGCCAGGCCCTCCAGGCGGGTGGTGAACTGGGCGGGGGAAAAGGCTCGGGGGTCTCCCTGGTCGCCGCCAAAGGACACCACCGGCACCTCCAGCTCCTCACTCAGCCGCCGCTCCACCTGGGCCAGCGTGCCGCACCAGGGGCGGCAGCTGCGGTTATAGTGGACCAGAACGCCCTCCACGCCGTAGCGCCGGCAAAGCCGCACCCGCTCCCGGATGCCCGCCTCCAAAGACGAGCCGTTGACGGTGCCGCAGTAGGCCCGGATGAGGCCCGGCAGGTCGGTATAGCGAAAGCCCAGAGAGGGGGACAGGGTGTCCGCCACCACCAGAAGGCCCAGGCGGTCCAGCTCCTCCACCAGGGTGGAAAGAGCGGGCCAGCAGGGCGTGCCCTCAAAGAAGACGCGCCGGGGCCTGGGGCCGGAGCGGGGCGGACGGGCCCGCAGCTCCTGAGCCAGGCACCGCAATTTCGGCGCCGTCTCCTGCCGGCAACGGCCCGTCACCAGCAATGGCATATAGTCAAAGAGCTCCAGGTTCCCTAGCCTCGGCCGCTCCAAGAGGGCCGTGTCCATGACCTCCTGCCAGGCAAGAGTGGTGTCGTTGGCTCGGCGGCAGACGGCGGAGAAAACGTCCTCCCGCCAGGGCTTTCCCGTGAGCTCTTCCAGGGCGTGAATGATGTCCTCCAGCTGGCCCTGGATGTACCGGACGGTCTCATCCGACACGGCGGGGCCGTCCTGATAGGGGATGTCCAATGTCAGCAGCGGCACCGACAGCAGCCGGGCCATCTCCTGGTACCACTGGAGCATATTGGAGCAGATGTTGTCGCAGCAAAGCAGCACGTCCGGCCGGGGCAGTCCGCCGCCCCCCTGCGCCGCCAGGACAAGGCCCATGCGGGTGTAGGAGCACAGGTCGTCGCACCAGCCCATGCGCCCGGCGGCCTCGCACAGCGCGCCGCTTTGCCCCTTCAACGCCGCGGCGGCTCCGGCGCTCTCCGGGCAGACCACCTCCATGTCAAAGGCGGCGGGGATCTCCAGGGGGAACTTGGTGGACATCCAGGCCACTTTTCTCTCACCCATTTTGCGCCTCCCGCTCCTGCCGCCGGAAGCGGCGATAGGCCAGCAGGGCGGCCCCCAGGGCCCCGGCGTACACCGACAGCTCCGCCGTCTCCACCGGGCAGCCCAGCCGCCGCTCCAGGGCCCGGACCAGTCCCTGGTCCCGGCTCAGGCCCCCGGAGAGGAACACCGGCTCATGGACCTGCAGCCGGGCGCACAGCCCCGCGGCCCGGGCGGCGATGGAGTCGTGGATGCCCCGGACGATGTCCTCCCGGGCGGCGCCGTCGGAGAGGCGGCTGATGACCTCGCTCTCGGCAAAGACGGTGCAGGTGGAGCTGATGGACACCGGATGCTGGCTGCGGGCATCCAGTTCCGCCAGCTCTCCCATGTCCGCCTCCAAAATTCGGGCCATGACCTCCAGAAAGCGGCCGGTGCCCGCGGCGCACTTGTCGTTCATGACAAAGCGCTCCAAAATCCCGGCGGCGCTCAATTGCAGGGCCTTGGTGTCCTGGCCGCCGATGTCGATGACCGTGCGGACCCCCGGGCAGAGGAACACGGCCCCGGCGGCGTGGCAGCTGAGCTCACTGCGGCTGTCCCCGGCTCCCTCCACATGGGCCCGGCCGTAGCCGGTGGAGACGATGCAGCCCAGGTCCTCCCGCCGAAGGCCGGCGGCGGAGAGCACCTCCTCCACGGCCCGGGCGGGGCCGCTGGTGCCCGCCCCCAAGGGAACGAGGGAGCGGCCCGCAATGCGGGCCCCTCCCTCTAACAAAACGGTTTTTGATGCGGTGGACCCCACGTCCACCCCCAGGGTATAGACCGGCTCCATTTGCTCAGCCCTTCTCCGCCAGGCGCTCCATGGCGTTCATGGCGCCGGACTTACGGAGCAGGAACACCAGCACCGTGGCGATGATCACGCCGGTGACCGCCGCGGCCATGAAGGGCACGAAGTAGGTGAAGGGGCCGCAGGCCTTGCCCAGGACGAAGATGGCGATGGGCCAGGCCAGGATGACGGAGATGACGCCGGTGCCGATCATCTCACCCAGGCAGGCCAGGCCCAGGTTGGGACGCCAGCGGTACAAAAGGCCCGCCAGCAGCGCGCCGCACATGCTGCCCGGGAAGGCCATGATGGTGCCGGTGCCCAGGATGTTGCGCAGGAGGCTGATGCAAAAGGCGGTGCCCAGAGAGTACCAGGGCCCCAGGAAGATGGCGCCGATGACGTTGATGACGCTCTGCATGGGGCAGCAGCGGGTAAAGCCCACGGGAACAGACAGCGTGCCGCCGATGACGCCCACGGCGGTAAGGATGCCGGCGATGGCCAGCTTTTTGACATACTGATGCTTCATGAAAAGGACTCCTTTTTTCTTCTTTGGTGCGGGTCTCCCCTGACGGGGACCCAAGGCGTCCGGACAGGCCGCATACCTACGTACAGCGACGCCCTGCCGGGCCATCCGGGCGTGAGACGGGTACACTCCCCCTCTCTTTCTCCCGGAGCGGTCGGAGCTTACTGGCTCCCTCTCATGCCGGAACACGGCCTCCCATCGCTGTATCGTCTGCCGGCACGGATGCAGGGCGCTCCCCCTCCGTCCGCCGCGCCCCTAGCGGGCGCCGCCGGCACACGGACTCTCCTGTCCCTCTCGCCTCCCTTTTCATGTGCTCTGATCTTTGCGGCGCAAAAAACGCCCATGCCAGGAAGGGCATGGACGTAAATAAACCAAAGGCGTCTATTTCCCTACGTTGGCATGATCCAAATCAGGTCTCAGGTCGAAGCCTACGCTTCCTCTCAGCCCCCCTGGGGGACTCCCTGTTTTCGTAGGTCAGCATACCCTCTTTTTTCCCCTCTGTCAACTCCTTTTGGGGAATTTCTCTCTATTTTCCCGCCAAAACCGCCAGATAGGCCCCGTAGAGGCCCAGCAGCAGTGCCCCCTGCCAGCGGCAGTAGCGCCCCTCCAGCAGCGGCGGCACAGTGGCGAGCACGCACAGCCCCAGGCACACCGGCAGGTCCAGCCCCAGCGTCCGCCCGGAGATGGGCACCCCCGACGGGGCGAGGATGGCGCACAGGGGCAAAATGAGAGACAGATCGATGAGGTTGGCCCCCACCAGATTCCCCACCGACAGCGCCGTCTCCCGCCGGACCAGGGCGGAGACGGCGGTGACCAGCTCCGGCAGCGAGGTGCCCACCGCCACCAGCGTCACCCCCACCACGCCCTCGCTGACCCCCAGCAGGGCGGCAAGGGCCGTGCCCTGGCGGATGAGGAGCTGAGAGCCCAGTAAGATCCCCCCAAGGCCCAGCAGGAACCGAGGGGCAATGCGGGCGGTGCCCACCCGGCTCCGGCAGGTCTCCAGGGGAGCCTCCAGCACACTGGCCCGGGCCTCCCGGATGCTGCCCCGGACAAAGAGGGCAAAGAGGACCAGCAGCGGCAGCCCCGCCGGCCAGGTCAGGACCCCGCCCCGGCTCACAAGGCCCAGCAGCGCCGCCGCCAGCACCATGGCCAACGCCCGGGGCGCGAAGGTGCCCCGGCGGACCGCCGGCGGAGAGACGAGCACGCACAGCCCCAGAATGAGTCCCAGGTTGGCGGTGACGGAGCCCACGGCGTTGCCCACCGCCAGGTCCGCCTTCCCCTGGAGCACCCCCAGGGCGGACACGGTGATCTCCGGCAGCGTGGTGGCCAGGGACACCACCGTGGCCCCCACCAGAAACCGGGGCACCCCCCAGGCCTCTGCCAGGTCCACCGACGCCTCCACAAAAAGGCCTCCGCCCCGGATCATCAGCACCAGGCCCACCAGGAAAAGTCCCGCCGCAGCCACTGCCTCCATGCCATCCCCTCCCCGTTTTTCTCTCGGGGAAATGGTATGCCCCGGCGGGCACAAATAGTCCCGCCGGGGCATCACTTTCCTGTTTTCTGCCTGGTTACCGGCTCCGACGCTTAGGGGCGGAGGGCCTTGTGCCCTTGCCGCTGCGTGGGGCTTTGGAGGTGGGTCTGGCGCTCTTGCCGGGCCGGGCGGTCTTGGCGGAGGGTTTTCCGCCGCGGGCAGCGCCGGGCCGGGTGTCCCTGCCCTTGGGCGGCCGCCCCGGGCCTTGGCTCCGGGCCTTTGCGGTTCCCTTGCCCGGGCGGGCGGAGGCGGCACCGCGGCCGCCTGTACCGGGCTCTGAACGGGCGGATTTCGGGGCTTTGCCCCCGCGCTTCTCCTCCTGCTTGCCCCTGCCCGGGCCGTCGTGGAGGGGCCGGAGGAGGCAGTGGGGCCCGTAGCCGATGAGATCCTCCCGGCCGCAGCGGTGGAGGGCCTCCTCCACCAGACTCCGCAGCTCCGGGCGCCACCACTGGAGCAGCGCCCGCTGGAGGGCCTTGTCATGGGGGTCCCGGGCCGCGTACACCGGCGTCATGTCCCGGGGGTCGATGCCGGTATAGTACATGCAGGTGGAGAGGGTCCCCGGGGTGGGATAGAAGTCCTGGACCTGCTGGGGCCGGTGGCCGGAGTCGTGGAGGAACTGCGCCAGGGACACCGCGTCCTGCAAGGTGCACCCCGGGTGGGAGGACATGAGATAGGGCACCAGATACTGCTCCTGGCCGGCCTTTTTATTGTACTTCTGGTACTCCCGCCAGAACCGCTCAAAGACGTCGAAGTGAGGCTTGCCCATATAGTCCAGCACGTGGGCCACGCAGTGCTCCGGCGCCACCTTCAGCTGGCCGCTGATGTGGTAGCCCACCAGCTCCCGGAGGAAGTCCTCATTGTGCCCCGCCAGCAGGTAGTCATACCGGATGCCGGAGCGGACGAACACCTTCTTCACCCCCGGAATGGCCCGCAGCTCCTGGAGCAGGCGGGTGTAGTCCGAGTGGTCCGGGTTGATGTTGCCGCAGGGGGTGGGAGCCAGACAGCTGCGGTTTTTGCACATGCCGTGCTTGAGCTGCTTTTCGCAGGAGGGGTGGCGGAAGTTGGCCGAGGGGCCGCCCACGTCGTGGACATAGCCCTTGAACTTGGGGTCCTGGACCATCTCCCGCACCTCCCGGATGCAGCTTTCGTGGCTGCGGGAGGTGATCATGCGCCCCTGGTGGAAGGCCAGGGAGCAGAAGTTGCACCCGCCGAAGCACCCCCGGTTGTGGGTGACGGAGAAGCGGACCTCCTCGATGGCGGGGACGCCGCCGTCCTTTTCATACATGGGGTGGACCTCCCGGACGTAGGGCAGCTCCGCCACCGCGTCCAGCTCCGCCGTGTTCAGGGGCATGGCCGGGGGATTGACGATGAGCCACTTCTCCCCGTGGCGCTGCAAAATGGCCCGGCCCCGGATGGGGTCGTGCTCCTCATACTCCACAGCCGTGGCCCGGGCGTAGGCCTCCTTGTCCTCCGACACCTCCTCATAGGAGGGGCAGGTGATCTTGGAGTAGGGACAGGGGGCGGGGGAATCGGCAGCGTAGGCGGTGCCACGGACGTCGGTGATCTCCTCCACCGGTGTGCCGGAGCCCAGCCGGGCGGCGATCTCCCGGGCGGCGTACTCCCCCATGCCGTAGATCAGCAGATCCGCCTGGGCGTCGAAGAGCAGACTCCGGCGCACTCGGTCGTCCCAGTAGTCATAGTGGGCGAACCGGCGCAGAGATGCCTCCAGCCCGCCCACGATCACCGGCAAGCCCGGAAAGGCCTCCCGGCAGCGGTTGGCATAGACGATGGTGGGCCGGTCCGGCCGCAGGCCCATGCGCCCGCCGGGGCTGTACAGGTCCTGGCTGCGGCGCTTTTTGGCGGCGGTGTAGTGGGCCACCATGGAGTCGATGTTGCCCCCGCCGATGAACACGCCCCACCGGGGCCGGCCCATCTGGCGAAAGGCCTCGGCGCTGTGCCAGTCCGGCTGGCTCAATATGGCCACATGCCAGCCCGCAGCCTCCAGCACCCGGGCGATGATGGTGGTGCCGAAGCTGGGGTGGTCCACATAGGCGTCCGCCGTCACCACCAGAAAGTCGTAGCCGTCCCAGCCCCGCTGCTCCATCTCCTGCCGGGAGACCGGCAGAAATTCCTTGCCCCTCATAGGTGCCCCCTCTCTCTTCGCTCAGGCTTCCAGCTCCCCGGTATAGGTGGCGGGATAGCCGATGTACTTCTCATAGATCACGGTGCCGCCCTGCTCGTCCACGGCCCGGAAACCGTAGCGCTGGGCAAACCGGCAGCCCTCCTGGTTGTCCGCTGCCACGGCACACCGCAGCTTGTCCCGGCCTAAGGCACGGTAGCGCTGGACCGCCTGGCCCAGCAGCTGCACGCCGTAGCCCTGGCGCCGCCACTTGGGCAGCATGGCGTAGGTCTCGATCCAGCCGATGCCCTGCTCCGCGTCCCGGCTCAGGTCCAGGCGGATGACGCCCACCGGCTCCCCCTCCAGGGAGGCCAGCAGCGCCGCTTTTTCCCCGTCGGGGGTGAAGCCGCAGTCGCCGGCATAGGTCGCCTGGTCCTTCTCCGCCAGGGGGTCGAAGGCCAGGCCCGGCTCGATGGCGTTGGGCCGCTTCCACCACTTCTGCTGGGCGAAGGTGGAGAGGTTCTCCCGGATGTGGCTGTTGTCGTCCCGGAACACCACGCGGATATCATCCCCTTCGATCTCCAGCAACGACACGGCGGTGTTGTCCCCGTGGGGCGTCTGGCCCATCTCCTCCAGAGTGTAGCCCTGGAGAGTGCCCAGCAGAGTTCGCAGCGCCGCGCCGTGGCTGAAAGCCGCCACGGTCTTTCCCGGGTTTTCCCGGGCGATGTCCCGCACCGCGGCCACCATCCGGTCCCGAACCTGGGCCGCGGTCTCCGCCTCGGCTACCCGCCACAGGTCCAGCCGCCGGGTGAAGTTGGTCAGCTGCTCCATGTCGGTGCGCTCGATCTCCCCCCAGGTCATCTGCTCCCACACGCCCATGTGGTACTCCCGCAGGTCCCGGCGCTTATTAAGCGGCAGGTTTCGGGGCACATACAAGGCGGTAGCGGTGGTGCAGGTGCGGCAGAGGTCGCTGGAATACACCGCGTCGATCTGCTGGCCTTCAAAGCGCCGGCGCAGAGCCTCCACCTGCTCCATTCCCCGGTCGGTGAGGATGCTGTTATACTGTCCGTGGGCAATGCGGTAGAGGTTGCCCTCCGCCTCCGCGTGGCGGATGAGATAGAGTTTCGTCATACTTCCTCCAGGCGCTTATCGCGCGCAAAAATTTTTCCACAGGCGAAAAGAGGCGCCGCTGATGGGCCGCTGCTCCACCGCCGTTCCTGCCCGGCCCTCAGGCCCAAAAGGCATTATTTTTTTATTATATAATGACGCCCCGGGTTTGGCAAATGAAAATCCCTTTTTCTCCTCGGCACCAAAAAACACCAGGGATGCTTTTTCTCCCGCCGGTCATACTAGCCCTGTGCCCGAAAAGGAGGGACGAATCATGAAAGGTGTTGCATTTCTCTGCGGAATCGGCCTGGGTATGCTGGCCGGCACCGCCCTGGAGATGATGATCTATCCGGAGCCTCGATCCATGAAAAGCTCGGTGGAGCGGACCATGCACAAGGCCGGCGCCGCCATCGATCAGGCTGCGGATCACATCACCTCCGCCATGGGCTGATCCCATCGGCGCCCCGCCAAATGGCGGGGCGCCGGACGCCCATTTGGCGACATTCCCTTTTTTTCGGGAAAATGAAAAATTTTTCTTGACTTTGGGAAAAACTCTGGTATAATTACTTTTGCTGTAATCGAGCGCAACGCCATGGAGAGATGGCTGAGCTGGTCGAAGGCGCACGATTGGAAATCGTGTAGACCCCTAAAAGGTCTCGAGGGTTCGAATCCCTCTCTCTCCGCCAGAAAAAGCACCTGCTTTTGCAGGTGCTTTTTTCTTTTACTCTTTTGCCGCTTGGTGGGTAGCTTTCACCCCTTTGGGCGCGAAAATCCCCGCCGGGAATCAACTGCTCCGGTAGCCGCCGCCCCAGGGCGGGACCGGTCTGGAACCTCGGTGCAGTTTTTATCAAATCTTCTTTCATTTCTTGTTAAAAATGACTGCACTTTTTTGTAAGAAAAGATTTTCCTTTTTCCGTTTTTGTCGTATAATATGCTTGTATGCAGAGTTGCGGACCCCTTTGTCTGTCTCTTTGTCACAAACAAAAAATACCGGCGGAGTCTGTTTCCGCCCGTCTGCAAGGAGCGTCTATGGATATTTTTTCTATTTTCACCCTATGCGGCGGCCTGGCCTTTTTCCTCTATGGCATGAATGTCATGTCCAGTAGCTTGGAAAAGATCGCCGGCGGCCGTCTGGAGCGGACCCTGAAAAAAATGACCTCCAACCCCTTCAAGAGCCTTCTCTTGGGGGCCGGCATCACCATCGCCATCCAGTCCTCGTCGGCTATGACCGTCATGCTGGTGGGCCTGGTGAACTCCGGTGTCATGGAGCTGGGCCAGACCATCGGCGTCATCATGGGCTCCAACATCGGCACCACCCTGACCGCCTGGATCCTGGCCCTCACCGGCATTGAGAGCGAGAGCGTATGGATGAACCTGCTCAAGCCGGAGAACTTCTCTCCCCTGCTGGCTTTGATCGGCATCGTGCTCATCATGGGTTCCAAGAAGCAGCGCCGGCGGGACATCGGCCGCATCATGGTGGGCTTTGCCATCCTGATGTACGGCATGGAGCTGATGAAGGACGCTGTCAGCCCCCTGGCGGACAGCCCCCAGTTCTCCAGCATCCTCACCGCCTTCAACAATCCCCTGCTGGGCGTGCTGGTGGGTGCCGTCTTTACCGGCGTCATCCAGTCCTCCGCCGCCTCTGTGGGTATTTTGCAGGCCCTGGCCCTCACCGGCTCCATCACCTACGGTATGGCCATCCCCATCATCATGGGCCAGAACATCGGCACCTGCGTCACTGCCCTTTTGAGCTCCATCGGCGTCAACCGCAACGCCAAGCGGGTGGCCGTGGTCCACATCTCCTTCAACATCATCGGCACAGTGGTGTGCCTGATTTTGTTCTACGGCGGCGATGCCATCTTCCACTTTGCCATTATGGACCAGGCCATCAACGCTGTGAACATCGCCCTGTGCCACAGCATATTCAACATCTTCACCACCGTGCTGCTGCTGCCCTTCTCCAAGCAGCTGGAGCGCATCGCCGTGCTGTTGGTTCGCAACGACACCAAAAACGACTCCGTGGCTTTCCTGGACTCCCGTCTCCTGCGCACCCCCGGTGTAGCCATTGCCGAGTGCGCCTCCCTGGCGGGACAGATGGCCGATCTGGCCCAGAAGAACGTGCAGCTGGCCATTGCCCAGCTCAGCTCCTTCCAGGCCGCCCGGGAAGCTGAGATCGAATCCAATGAGGAAAAGCTGGACATCTATGAGGACCACCTGGGGCACTATCTGGTAGAGGCCTCCCGGAAGGGCCTTTCCTCGGAGAACAGCAAGACCACTTCCAAGCTCCTCCACAGCATCGGCGACTTTGAGCGCATCGGCGACCACGCCAAGAATATCCTGGACTCCGCCCGGGAGCTCCACGAGAAGGATCTGACCTTCTCCCCCGAGGCGCAGCAGGAGCTGGACGTGCTCACCCGTGCTGTCACTGACATCCTCAGCACCGCCACGGAGGCCTATAAGGCCAACGACGCCGCCCTAGCCGTCACCGTGGAACCCCTGGAGGAGACCATCGACCAGCTCAGCGAGGAGATCCGTCTGCGCCACATTCACCGGCTCCAGCAGGGCGTGTGCACCATTCAGATGGGCTTCATCCTCAGCGACCTGCTGACCAACTATGAGCGCATCGGTGACCACTGCTCCAACTTGGCCATTTGTGTCATCGAAACTGTGGACAAGGAACTCAATCCCCATGAGTATCTCCACGACCTCAAGCGGGGCGGCAACAGCGACTTTTCCGCCTCCTTTCAGTCCGCGCTCTCCCGGTATGCACTGCCCCCCATTCCTCAGACCCAGGCTCCGGAAACGGCGGAGGAGGAATTGGTGAGCAGAGAGCCTGCTATGACCCATTGAGTTTTCCCCGCGGGGACGCTACGGCGTCCCCGCTTTTTTTACACAATTCGTTTGTATATTCATTTCTATATTCCATGCAATATGCAAGAAAAACGCCGTACATACCCCTATTTTTGCGTTTTGACAGAGTCCAAGCTGTTTTCCAGGCAAATATTTATGCATATTTTGATGAAAAACTATTGACATATTTGTCAGAGAGTGGTAAGGTTAGGACACCGTTAGAGAACAGCTCTCTAAACAGTGGGAATACACGGCAGGAAGATTCCGTGTAATTTCTAAATAAACTTGAAAAGGAAGATATGAGCATGAAAAAGTTACTGACTCTTGCCCTGGCCATGCTGATGGTTCTGTCCCTGGCCGCCTGCGGCAGCACCGGTTCCACCGATTCCAAGGGCTCCTCTACTGGTGCCGATTCCACCAACGAGGGCGATGCCACCTTCACCACCGTGGAGGAAGGCAAGCTGATTATGGCTACCAACTGCCAGTTCCCTCCCTATGAGATGGTCGCCGACGGCGAGGGTGCCTATCAGGGCTATGAGGGCATTGACATTGAGCTGGCCGTGGCCATCGCCGACAAGCTGGGCCTGGAGCTGGTCATCGACGACATGGAGTTCGACTCCGCTCTGCTGGCTGTGCAGAACAACGCCGCTGATCTGACCCTGGCTGGCCTGAGCTACAGCGAGGACCGCGATAAGGTCATGGATTTCACCACCAAGTATGCCACCGGCGTGCAGGTGGTCATCGTCAAGGAAGGCTCCGATGTGACCATGGACAATCTGGGCGAGAAGCTCATCGGCACCCAGCGCGGCACCACCGGTTATCAGTATGCTTCTGCTGCTCCCGAGGACGGCGGCTACGGTGAGGATCACGTCATTGCCTATGACAACGGCGCCACCGCTGTTCAGGCTCTGATCAGCGGTCAGGTGGACGCTGTCATCATTGACCAGGCTCCCGCTGAGGAGTATGTGGCTGCCAACGAAGGTCTGACCACTCTGCCCGGCAACTGGGTCGAGGAGGACTACTGCATCGCCGTGGATGAGGGCAACACTGCTCTGCTCAACGCCGTTCAGGGTGCTCTGGACGAGCTGCAGGCCGACGGCACTGTGGACGCCATCATCGCCAAGTATATCAAGGCTGACTAATTTTTACTCTTGCTCCGCGAAAGGGGCGGCCTCTGCCGCCCCTTTTGCGGCATTTTTAGAAAGAGAGAGGATCATCCATGGACCCCACACGGCTCTATGAAACCTTCAGTGCTCTGGAAGATCCCAGTGCACTCCAAAGCGCCTTTATCAAATTTTATAACGCCTGGTTCTATGAGGACAGATGGGTCACCTATTTCCAGGGCCTGGCCACCACAATCAAGGTAACGGTGCTGGCGCTGATCCTGGGCGTGGTCCTGGGCGTGGTGGTGGCCACCATCCGCACCGCCCATGACCAGCAGCGGCCCGGCCACCGTAATCCCTTCCTGGGCATCATCAATGCCATCTGCAAGATCTATGTCACCATCATCCGCGGCACGCCTATGATGGTCCAGCTGATGATTATGGGCTTCGTCATCTTTGCCAGCAGCCGGAACAAAACCATGGTAGGCGTTCTTGCCCTGGGTATCAACTCCGGCGCCTATGTGGCGGAGATCATCCGGGGCGGCCTCATGTCCCTGGACCCCGGCCAGAGTGAGGCCGGCCGGTCCCTGGGCCTTGGGTATCTGGACACCATGCGCTTCATCGTCATCCCCCAGGCCTTTAAGGCCATTCTCCCCTCCCTGGGCAACGAGTTCATCACGCTGCTCAAGGATACCTCGTTGATCTCGGTGGTGGGCGGCAAGGAGATCGTCTACTTTGCCCAGGCCATTATTACCAAGACCTACGAGGCCATGTACCCCTACATCATCACTGCCATTATGTACCTGATCCTGGTGCTGATTTTCAGCTGGCTCCAGGGCAAGCTGGAAAGGAGGCTGCGTCAAAGTGATCGACGTTAAGCATCTGTCCAAATCCTTCGGAAAAAACCTGGTGCTGGACGATATTTCCGAACATATCTATCCTGGAGAAAAGGTCGTCGTCATCGGCCCCTCCGGCTCCGGCAAGTCTACTTTTCTGCGGTGCCTGAACCTGCTGGAGACCCCTACCGCCGGCTCCATCACCTTTGACGGTACGGAGATCACCGACCCCAAGTGCGACATCGACAAGATCCGCCAGCAGATGGGCATGGTGTTCCAGCACTTCAATCTCTTCCCCAACATGACCATCCGCAAGAACATCACTCTGGCTCCCGTGCGCACCAAGCTCATGAGCCCCGCCGAGGCCGACGCAGAGGCGGAAAAGCTTCTGGAGCGGGTGGGCCTGATGGACAAGATCGACGCCTATCCCGCCCAGCTCTCCGGCGGTCAGAAGCAGCGCATCGCCATCGTCCGGGCCCTGGCCATGAAGCCCAAGCTGATGCTCTTTGACGAGCCCACCTCCGCCCTGGACCCTGAGATGGTGGGCGAGGTGCTGGATGTTATGAAGGAACTGGCCCACGAGGGCATGACCATGGTGGTGGTCACCCACGAAATGGGCTTTGCCCGTGAGGTGGGCAGCCGGGTCCTCTTTATGGACGGCGGCCACATCCTGGAGCAGAACGAGCCCCACGAGTTCTTCGCCCACCCCAAGGAACAGCGCACCATCGACTTTTTGTCCAAGGTGCTCTGAGCAATCCTTTCCTTTCCCTGCACACAGGGCCGCCCGAAAGGGCGGCCTTTTTTGCCGTCTCTGGCTGACACCGCAGAGCCGTTTTCCTTTGTTTTCAAATTATCTTTATTTTATACTTGACTTAGTCAAGCTAAGAGAATATACTTGACTTAGTCAAGAGAAAGAGGATGTGAGGACCATGTTTGACACCCTGGCTTACTATGCCACCGTATTCCACCGCAGCTTCACCGCCTACACCACCCAGCGGCTGGGGCAGCTGGGCCTGACCTTCGGGTCTCTGTTCCCGGTGCTGTATGTGGGCAAGCATCCGGGCTGCACCCAGGCGGAGCTGACCGCCGCCCTGGGGCTGGACTGGGGCTACTCCCAGCGCAGCATCACCCACTTGGTGGAGGCAGGCTTTTTGACCCGGGAAAAGGTGGGCCGGGCCTACCGGCTGAACCTGAGCCAGCGGGGACAGGAGGCCTTTGCCGTCAGTCATCATGTGTTCTTTGACTGGGACCAGGAAACCCTCTCCCCCCTCACTGCCGACGAGCAGCGCCAGCTGCTTGCCCTCCTGGCAAAAGTCACTGGAAAAGAAATGAAGGAAATGCCATGTACGAATCCCTGAAACGGCCCGTGGACTACGGCGGGCTGACGTTGAAAAACCCCATCATCTTTGCCCCCACCACCTTTGGCCTGCCCCAGGAGGAGCTGGCAGCGCGTCTGGGACGCATTGCCGCCGGCGGCTGCGCCATGGTCATTCTGGGCGACGTGCCGGTGGGCAGGCATGGTTTTGGCCCCTCCCTGTACACCAAGAAGGGCTTTGCCTATTACAAGCTCCTGGTGGACACCGTGCACCGGGAGGGCTGCAAGATCTGCGCCCAGCTCCACCAGTCGGACTCCAACCTGAAGGCCATGGTCAAATATATCCCCGGCGTGCTCACCGGCCACATCTCCCAGGCGGAGCTGCGGCCTCTGCTGAACCAGCAGGTGGGCCCCTACATCACCGGACTGCCCCAGCACAAGGTAGATGAGATCACCGCCTCCTTCGGCCAGGCGGCGGTGCTGGCCCGGGAGGCGGGCTTTGACATGATCCAGGTCCACGGGGACCGGATGTGCGGGAGCTTCAGCTCCGCCGTCTTCAACCACCGCACCGACCGCTACGGCGGCGGGCCGGAGAACCGGGCCTGGTTCGCGGTGGAGGCGGTGTCCGCCGTCCGCCGCCGCCTGCCGGACATCCCCATCGACTACAAGCTGGCGGTGCGCCAGGAGGACCCCCACTACGGAAACGCCGGCGTGCTGGAGTCAGAGCTGTCCGTGTTCGTGCCTTTGCTGGAGCAAGCCGGCGTCACCAGCTTTCATGTGACCCTGGCCAACCACTCTGCCCTCACCGACACCATCCCCCCGAAAACCCACCCGGAGTTTGGCGCGGAGGGCTGCTTTTTGAAGTTCTGCGACCAGGTGCGGCAGCTGACCCAGGCCCCCATCTGCGGCGTGGGCGGCCTGACCGACCCGGCCTTTGTGGATGCCCAGATCCGATCCGGCCGCATGGACTGCGCCGCCATGAGCCGCCAGCTCATCGCCGACCCGGACTGGCCCCGGAAGGTGCACCAGGACCGGGCAGACACCATCCATCGCTGCGTGCGCTGCAACAAGGCGTGCCTGGACGGCCTGATGGCCCACCAGGGCGTCCACTGTATCTATGAAAGGAAGGAAACGCCATGACTTACGCCATTGTCTACGCCAGCCGAACCGGCAACACCCGGCGCCTGGGAGAGGCCATCCGGGAGGCTCTGCCTGCCGCCCAGTGCCTCCACTGCGGCGCTCCCGACCCCAAGGCCCTGGAGGCCGACGTGCTCTATGTGGGCTTTTGGACCGACAAGGGCACTTGCCCCCAGGAGATCGGCGATTTTCTGGCCCAGGTGACGGACCAGAAGGTCTTTCTCTTCGGCACCGCCGGCTTCGGCGGCGCCCCCGCCTACTTTGACCAGATCCTGGGCCGGGTCCGGGAACACCTGGCCCCGGAGGTGCAGGTCATCGGCACCTTCATGTGCCAGGGACAGATGCCCCAGGCCGTGAAGGACCGGTATGCGGCCATGGAGCCCTCCCCCCGGCGGGAAGCCATGCTGGAGAATTTCCAGAAGGCCCTGGGCCATCCCGACGCCCAGGATACGGCGGCCCTCCAGTCCGCCGTGAAGGCCGCCATGGCGTAAAAAAGCGCCCGTAGGCTGCCCCCTGTTGAAAAAAAGCTTGTGCGTTTGATATGCAAAAAGAAGGACCGCCGAAAGATCGGCGGTCCTTTTTTCTTTGGCGTGTGGGATGGGCTTTAGCTGCGGCCGCGGATCTCCTGGCCACACTTGGGGCAGGTGATGACGATCTTCCCCTTCCCCGCCGGCACCCGGCAGATGGTCTTGCAGTTCTTGCACTTGAAGTACTTGTGCTCCTTGTCGGCATGCCGGGCCCGGGCGGCGGACCGGCGGCTCTTAAGGCCGCTCCAGAACCCCACCCACTTGCGGTTCTCGCACTGGCGGCGATACACGTCCCGGGAGAGCATCCGCCAGAAGATGAGGATAGCCAGAGCCAGCAGCAGCACATCGCAGATGGTTCTCACCACCATACTGTGGACCAGGGCCGACAAGACGGCCCGCACCACGCACAGCAGCAGATACCCCACCAGCAATGCCATGTTCAGCTGGTCCACCCCGTTGCGGCCATACATGAACCGCGCCAGGCTGTTGCCCACTCTGTGCAGAAAATTCATAGACAAGTCTCCCTTGGTCTGTTTTTACCCATTTTACTCGCAAATCCCGCCGGGGTAAACCGCTTTGAAAAATTTTACAATTTAGTCATTTTTTCGCCGGCTTGCGTGGTATAATTTCCTCTTGAGCAGAAAAATAAAGAACAAAGGAGTGCTGTTTTTTATGGCAAAGAAACAATTCAAAGCCGAATCCAAGCGGCTGCTGGACCTGATGATCAACTCCATCTACACCCACAAGGAGATCTTCCTCCGGGAGCTGATCTCCAACGCCAGCGACGCCTGCGACAAGCTGTGCTACCGCGCCCTCACCGACGACCAGGTGGGCATGCAGCGGGAGGACTTCAAGATCGAGCTGACCATAGACAAGGACGCCCGGACCCTCACCGTGGCCGACAACGGCATCGGCATGGACAAGGACGACCTGGACAACAATCTGGGTGTCATCGCCTCCTCCGGCTCCTTCCAGTTCAAGCAGGAGGCGGACCAGGCCGCGGCGGATGTGGACGTCATCGGCCAGTTCGGCGTGGGCTTCTACTCCGCCTTCATGGTGGCTGACCAGATCACCGTCACCACCAAGAAGTACGGCTGCGACCAGGCCTATCAGTGGAAGTCCTCCGGCGTGGACGGCTACACTGTCACCGAGTGCGACAAGGACACCGTGGGCACCCAGATCCTCCTCCACATCAAGCCCGACACCGACGAGGAGCACTACGGCGAGTTCCTGGAGTCCTGGCGCATCCAGGAGCTGGTGCGCAAGTACTCCGACTACATCCGCTACCCCATCCGCATGGAGGTCAGCAAGACCCGCCAGAAGGAGGGCTCCCCTGCGGACAAGCCCGAGTATGAGACCTACACCGAGGTGGAGACCCTCAACTCCATGGTGCCCCTGTGGCAGCGGAAAAAGTCCGAGGTCACCAAGGAGGAGTACGACAAGTTCTATCGGGACAAGTTCCAGGACTACGCCGCCCCTCAGACGGTCATCACCGCCAGCGTGGAGGGCGCTGTGACCTACAAGGCCTTGCTGTTCGTCCCCGGCGCCACCCCCTTCAACTTCTACACCAAGGACTATGAGCCGGGCCTGCAGCTTTATTCCAACGGCGTGCTGATCATGGACAAGTGCGCCGATCTGCTGCCGGAGTATCTGCGCTTCATCCGGGGCGTGGTGGACTCCCCGGACCTGAGCCTGAACATCTCCCGTGAGCTGCTCCAGCATGACCGCCAGCTGCAGGTCATCGCCTCCTCCCTGGAAAAGAAGGTCCGCAGCGAGCTGGAAAAGCTGCTGAAGGACGATCGGGCGGGCTATGAGACCTTCTGGAAGAACTTCGGCCGGCAGCTCAAGTACGGCGCAGTCAGCGACTACGGCGCCCACAAGGACAAGCTCCAGGATCTGCTGCTGTTCCACTCCTCCACCCAGGAGGGCCTGACCACCCTGAGCGAGTATGTGGACCGGATGCCCGAGGACCAGAAGCTCATCTACTACGCCTCCGGCGACAGCCTCACCGCCGTGGACCAGCTGCCTCAGACGGAGCTTTTGAAGCAAAAGGGCTTCGAGATGCTCTACTTCACCGACGAGGTGGACGAGTTCGTGGCCCAGATGCTGGGCCAGTACAAGGAGAAGGCCTTTCGCTCCGTGGTCAACGGCGAGCTAGAGCTGGAGGACGAGACCGAGGAAAAGACCCAGGAGGCGGAGGACGCCCACAAGGCCACCCTGGACTTCGTCAAGGAGGCCCTGGGCGACAAGGTCAAGGAGGTGCGCTCCTCCAAGAAGCTGCTGAGCCACCCGGTGTGCCTCACCGCGGGAGAGGGTCTGAGCTTTGAGATGGAGAAGTACTTCCAGGCCATGCAGCCCGACAGCCCCATCAAGGCCGATCGCATCCTGGAGCTCAACACCTCCCACCCCGCCTTTACCGCCCTGGAAAAGGCCGTGACGGAGGACCCGGAGAAGGCCAAGAAGTACGCCCGGCTCTTCTACGACCAGGCGGTGCTCATCGCCGGACTGCCGCTGGAGGACGCCTCGGCCTATGCCGATCTGGTGTGCAGCCTCATGGAGTAACCACACAACCAATAAAAAAACCGCCGGCACGGTGTGCCGGCGGTTTTTTTCGCACGCGCTTTCGTTTTTGGGGCAGCTTTCCGGCCTGCGGCCCCCCGCCGCAGGCCGGAAAGAGTTGGGTTGGGAGAGAGAGAAGAAGAAGTTACAGCAGCTGATCCAGCGCGTTGGTGAAAGCACCGGCAGGCTGGACGCCCACCAGACGGCCCACCTCCTTGCCGTTCTGGAAAAAGACCACCGTGGGGATGCTCATGATGCCGAAGCGGGCGGCCAGGTCCTGGCACTGGTCCACGTCCACCTTGGCAACCAGAGCCTTGCCCTCGTAGCTCTCACCGATCTTCTCGATGGTGGGGGCCAGCATCTTGCAGGGGCCGCACCAGGTGGCCCAGAAGTCCACCATGGCCACAGGGGCGGTCTGAATGGCACTGTTAAACTCCACAGAATTGGTAAAATGCTTCACGCTCATATCGATTTCTCCTTTTTTCTTTTTATTATATGCAGTATTGTATGTGCGAAGGAAAGTCTCTATCCGCGCTTCCGCCCGGAGGCGGAAGGTAGTATCACTTTTTGCGGCTCACGGCGTCCACGTAGGCTGCCGCCTTCTGGCCCGCGATGAGGCCCTCACCGGTGGCCTTGGCCACCTGCAGCGGTCCGCCGGTGCAGTCGCCGGCGGCGAACAGGCCCGGCAGATTGGTGGCCATGGACCGGTCCACCTTGACATAGCTGCCCTGGGTCTCCAGCTCCGGGAAGATCTCCGTGGGAGCCATGGACGGCCGCAGCAAAAATACCGCGTCCACCGCCAGCTGCTCCCCGTCCACTGTCACGCCGCTGACCTTGGCCTGGCCCTGGATCTCCACCTGTTTGGGAGAGAGGAAAAAGCGCACGCGGCAGCCGATCTCCTCCAGGAAATCCGCCTCCCGGCGGCTCTCGGCGTCGTAGCCGATGACGGCCACGTCCTTGCCCCGGTAGAGGCCGCCATCGCAGGTGGCGCAGTAGCTGACGCCGGTGCCCAGCAATGCCTCCTCCCCGGGGAATTTCTTGCCCCGGACGATGCCCGCCGCCAGGATGAGGGCCTTGGCCTCCTCCACGTCGGCGCCGATGCTGACGTACCAGCTCTCGCCGTCATAGGCGGCGTTGAGCACCTTGCCCCGGCGGATCTCCGCCCCGGCCTGGATGGCGTGGTCCTCCAAGGCCTTGAGAAGCTGGGCGCCGGTGACACCGGGCAGGCCCGGGTAGTTGTCCACCAGCTCCGACTTCCACAGAGGATTGTCCTCCAGATCGTTGGACACCACCAGCACGCTCTTGCCTCTGGCCCGGGCGTTGAGGGCCGCGGACAGCCCCGCCGGGCCGCCGCCAATGACCAAAATGTCATAGGACATATTGCTCTACCTCCTCTTCAAACAGCGCCGCCGCCAGACGGGCGGCCTCCGGCGTAGCACGGTAGTAGACCTCGCTGCCCGCTCGCTCCGCGGTGACAGCGCCCGCCGCCTTGAGCTTTTGCAGATGCTGGGACACGCAGGACTGGGACTGCCCCGTCTTTTCCTCCATACACCGGACGTTGTGGCACCCGGTGGTCAGCAGGCCATGGACGATTCGCAGCCGCAGCGGATGGGACAATGCCTTGAGCAGCTCCGCTTTGCGTTCATATTCCTGAAGCTCTCTCATGTTTTCACCTGCATTCTTGATTTATGATATAATAATATCATAATATTATAATTTGTCAAGAGGAATTTTTCCAAATTTTTTCGCCTTTTTTCGCCGGTGGGTTTCGGGCCGGTCGGGCAGCGGAACCAACGAGGCCCGGAACGGCGCAAAGGGGCATGGCGCAAGCGTACCGGGCCCGGGAGCATGGGGTCGGACATGGCAGGCGTCGCCCACTGAAAAGCAAGGCCCCAAAGCAGAAGGCGCACCTCTCCCCTGCCCCAGAGACAAAAAAAGCCCGGGAGCGCTCAAAAGCGCTCCCGGGTAGTTGCTGTTGGTTGTTTGCGGGCTTTGGTCCCTTTTTACAGGTTGCACAGAGCCAGCAGGTTCTCCCAGCGGCGGTCGACCTCCTGCTGGAAGGCCTCGATCATCCACTCGTTGCCGGGCTTGAAGAGGTGGGCGAAACGGCCCTGCAGCTTCAGGTACTCCTCAACGGGCAGCTTGTTCTTGGGCTCATAGCTCAGGTAGTACTTGCCCTCGACGACCTCGAACAGAGGCCACACGCAGGTCTCCACAGCGGCCTTGCAGATCTTCATCAGATCCTCGCTGGGATAGCGCCAGCCACGGGGGCAGGGAGCCATCACGTTCAGGAAGGCAGCGCCGGGGGTGTAGATGGCCTTGTGGGCCTTCTCGCAGATATCCTTGAAGTTGCCGATGAAGGTGGTCTGAGCCACATAGGGGATGCCGTGGGCCACCATGATCTTGGTCAGGTCCTTCTTATTCTGGATCTTGCCGGGAACCACCTTGCCCTGGGGAGTGGTGGTGGTGTCGGCGAAACGAGGGGTGGAGGAGGAACGCTGGATACCAGTGTTCATGTAGGCTTCGTTATCGTAGCACACATACACCATGTCGTGGCCGCGCTCCATGGCGCCGGACAGGGACTGGAAGCCGATGTCGTAGGTGCCGCCGTCGCCGCCGAAGGCGATGAACTTATAGGTGTCATCCAGCTTGCCCTGCTTCTTCAGAGCACGGTAAGCAGTCTCCACGCCGGAGCAGGTGGCAGCGGCGTTCTCGAAGGCGTTGTGGATGAAGCTCTCCTTCCAGGCGGTGTAGGGATACATGAAGGTGGAGACCTCCATGCAGCTGGTGGCGCCGGTGACCACGGCCTTATCGCCGGGCTCCAGCTGACGCAGCACGGTACGGATGGCGATGGGGGAGCCGCAGCCGGCACACATGCGGTGGCCGCCGGCCAGGCGCTCTTCCCGCATCAGGTTTTCTTTCAGATTGTAACTCATGTTTCTGCTCCCTCCTTATTCCCGCACGTCCAGATAGCGGTAGGTCTCACCGGTCTTGCCGGTCTCCGCGATCTCCTTCAGGTCGGCGAACACGTGCTGGATGCTCTCCACACGCACGTCACGGCCGCCCAGACCGTAGATATAGCTGATACCCTTGGGGCCGCTGACGCCGGCAGCGTACAGGGAGGCAGTGACCTCCGCGTACATGGGGCCGCAGTGACCGTTGAAGCTGTCGTCCTTATCCATGACGGCAAAGGCCTTCACGCCCTTCAGGGCCTCCACGATCTCCTCGGAGGGGAAGGGACGGAAGGAACGAACCTTGATCATACCGACCTTACGGCCCTGAGCGCGCAGCTCCTTGATGGCCTCCTTGGCGGTACCGGCGGAGGAGCCGATGATGACGATGGCTTCCTCAGCGTCGTCCATCTCGAACTTCTCGATCAGGCCATAGGTACGGCCGGTCATGGCGCCGAACTCAGCGCCCACCTTCTTGATGACTTCCTTGGCGTCCATCATGGCCTGAGCCTGCTGACGCTTGGCTTCCATATAGTAGGCGGGAGTGGCGTAAGCGCCCACGGCCATGGGGGACTTGAGCAGAGCGCCCTCGGGCTTGTACTCGCCCACGAACTCGCGGACCTTCTCGGTCTCCACCAGCTCGATGTTCTCAATGGCGTGGGAGGTGATGAAGCCGTCCTGGCAGATCATGATGGGCAGGCCCACAGCCTCGCCGATGCGCATGGCCTGCAGGTAGTTATCATAGGCCTCCTGGTTGGTCTCGGCAAACAGCATCAGCCAGCCGGCATCCCGGACGCTCATGGCGTCGGAGTGGTCGTTGTTGATGTTGATGGGGCCGGACAGAGCGCGGCAGGACACAGCCAGGGTGATGGGCAGACGGTCGGAAGCAGCCACATACAGCATCTCGGTCATGTAGCACAGACCGCAGGAAGAGGTGGCGGAAATGGCGCGGCAGCCAGCGGCCTCGGCGCCGATGCAGGTGGACATGGCGGAGTGCTCGCTCTCCACGGGGATGAACTCGGTATCCACCTCGCCGTTATCCACATAGGAGGAGAAGTACTGGGGGATCTCCGTGGAGGGCGTAATGGGATAGGCGCCCATAACGTCGGGGTTGATTTGCTTCATTGCGTAGGCGACGGCTTCATTGCCGGAAAGTCTTTCTCTGATTCCCATATCTCATTCCCCTCCTTATTTCTCGTCCTTGACCATTTCGATGGCGCCGAAGGGGCAGGCCTTGGAGCAGATGCCGCAGCCCTTGCAGAAGAAGTAGTCGAACTCTCCGCGCTTGCCTTCCGCGGTCACGGGAATGGACATATCGGGACACACGGGAGCGCACAGCAGGCACTGCTTGCACTTGTCCCAGTTGATGACAGGCTTCATGGTGCGCCAGTCACCGGTCTCCACGGTGACGGAGGTACCGCCCTCATAGATGTTGCAGCCGGGGGTAATGTCTCTCCAGCCGATCTTCTCATTGATCTCGCTTGCCTTCTTGTAGCTCATCCTACCTGCACCTCCTCCATAGAACGCTTCAGAGCTTTCATGTTGCCCTCGATGACCTGGGGCTTGCTGGCGAACTTGTGCTTGAAGGATGCCTTCATGTCCTCGATGAAGTCATTCTCCTCCACAACGCCGCTGACCTTGACGATGGCGGCCAGCATGGGGGTGTTGGGGAAGTTCTTGCCCAGCTCCTCCTCGCTGATCTTGCCGGCGTCGATGGTGCAGACCTTGCCCTCATAGCCCTTGAGCAGGGGGCGCAGCTCGGCGGGGGACTTGCTGGAATTGATGACGATGGCGCCTTCCTTCTTCAGGCCGGCAGTCACGTCCACGGCGCTCAGCAGCGTCTCGTCCACGACCACCACGTAGTCGGGCTCATAGATGTTGGAGTGCACGGTGCTCCGCTCGGAGCTGATACGGTTATAAGCCGTGATGGGGGCGCCCATGCGCTCCGGGCCGTACTCAGGGAAGCCCTGGACGTACTTACCGGTGTTGAACGCCGCATCCGCCAGCAGCAAAGACGCGGTCTTCGCGCCCTGGCCGCCACGGCCGTGCCAACGGATTTCTACGATGTCTTTCATCTGTTTACCTCCTTGTTCTGGCGCCCCTGACGGAGCGCCCGATTCTCAACCCACTTACTTGCTAAAACGCTTAGTCCTTAGCGGCGGCGATGATCTCGATCTCGCAAAGAACCTTCTTGGGCAGCTCCTTCACAGCCACGCAGGAACGGGCGGGCTTGCTGACGAAGAACTTCTCATACACGGCGTTGAAGGCGGCGAAATCGCCCATGTCAGCCAGGAAGCAGGTGGTCTTGACCACGTCCTCGAAGGTCAGGCCATTGGCCTCCAGGATGCCCTGGATGTTCTTGCAGGAGCGCTCAGCCTGCTCCTCGATGGTGGTGCCAACGACCTCACCACTGCCGGGCATCAGGGGCACCTGGCCGGAAGCGAACAGGAAGCCGTTGACGGTGAGAGCCTGGGAATAGGGGCCGATGGCGGCGGGAGCGTTGGGAGTAGAAGTAACCTTGAACATAATAAATTCCTCCTATTGATTCAAAGTCCTAAATCCTTGTGTATCCACGCATGCCTGCGCCCCCCCCTTGGGGAGCGCAGGCTGCGGCATAGGGGTCATTTTAGACGTTGGCCTTTTCCTTCTTCTTGCCCTTATTGGTGAGAGCATCCATGAACACGGCAATGGCGCCGTCGCCGGTGACATTGCAGGCCGTGCCGAAGGAGTCCTGAGCGATGTACAGGGCGATCATCAGGCCGCACATGGTCTCGTCAAAGCCCAGCATGGACTGCAGAATGCCCAGAGCAGCCATAACAGCGCCGCCGGGGACGCCGGGGGCGGCCACCATGGTAACGCCCAGCATCAGGATGAAGGGGAACATCTTGGCGAAGGTGACAGGCTCGCCCAGCATCATCAGAACAGCAATGGAGCAGCTGGTCAGGGTGATGGTGGAGCCAGACAGGTGGATTGTAGCGCACAGGGGGCACACGAACTCGGCAATGGAGTCGCTGACGCCGTTCTTCTTGGTGCACTCAACCGTGACAGGAATGGTGGCGGCAGAGGACTGGGTGCCGATAGCGGTGGTGTAGGCCGGGATCATGTTCTTGATCAGGCCGAAGGGGTTCTTCTTGGCGGTGGTGCCGGCCACGGTGTACTGGAAAATCAGGATCACGATGTGCAGGGCGATAACCACCACGAAGACCTTCACGAAGGAGGTCATCAGCTCCACGATGGTGCCGGCATAGGTCAGCTTGGCAAAGATACCATAGACGTGGAAGGGCAGCAGGGGGATGATGACGCTGGCGACCAGCTTGGTGATGATCTCAGAGAAATCCTTGATGGCCAGCTTCAGGGTGTCGTTCTTGAGGAAGGACAGGCCCAGGCCCAGGATGAAGGAGATCAGCAGAGCCTCCATAACGCCCATGATGGGGGGCATTTCGATGGTGAACAGGCCGCTCAGAGCGGTCTCCTCAGCGTTCTGGGCATCGGTGACAAACATGTCAGCATGGACCAGACTGGGGAACAAGGCAGTATCCACCACAAAGGCCAGAGTACCGGCGATGACGGTGGACAGGTAGGCCACACCGGTGGTGGCGGCCAGGGTCTTACCAGCGCCGTCGCCCAGGTCAGCGATACCGGGCACCACGAAGCCGATGATGATCAGAGGAATGCAGAAGTTCAGGAAGTTGCCGAAGATGCTGTTGTAGGTGGCGCCGATCTGGATGATCAGTTCGCCGGCATCGCCGAAGTTCTGGCAGGCAAAGCCCACGATCAAGCCCAGAGCGATAGCGATGATCAGTTTAGGCAGCAGGCCTAGCTTCTTCTTTTTCTTTTCCATTGTTTTTCGACCTCCGGGCTCCTCACCGGAGGTCCCCCTCCTTAAATATTTATTATTTTTGCCGGTTTATTTTCCCAGCAAAGAATAACCTTTGGCTTCCAGAGCCTTCTTGATCTGGTCCACATGATCCTGATTCCGGGTCTCCAGCACCATAGTCACCAGGCAGGCACCCACGTCGGAGTCCTTGGCCTCGCGCTCGTGGTTGACGCTGATGATGTTGGCGCCGCACTCGGACACCACCTGCAGCACCTGGATCAGGTTGCCGGGCTTGTCGGCCACCTTGGTGGTGATCTCAGTGATCCGGCCGGACTTGGTCAGGCCCTTGGTGATGATACGGGACAGAGTGGTCACGTCCACGTTGCCGCCGGAGACCAC
Source organism: uncultured Oscillospiraceae bacterium (assembly GCA_902478785.1). Classification (GTDB taxonomy): domain Bacteria; phylum Bacillota; class Clostridia; order Oscillospirales; family Oscillospiraceae; genus Oscillibacter. The sequence continues at coordinate 72,000 of CABSMJ010000004.1, read as the reverse complement.
ACACACAGTCTTCTTCTCGGAGGTATCCACCTTGCCGAACATGCAGGCAGCCACGGTGGTGGCGCCGGCGCCTTCGGCCACGGTCTTCTGGCCCTCCATCAGAGCCAGGATGGCAGCGGCGATCTCGTCCTCGGTGACGGTGACGATCTCATCCACATACTTCTGGCACATGTCGAAGGTCATGTCGCCGGGGGTCAGAACGTGGATGCCGTCGGCCAGAGTGTCGCCATCGGGAACAGTGGTGATCTTGCCAGCCTTGCAGGACTCATACATAGAGGGAACGGTAGCAGCCTGAACGCCGATGACCTTGCAGGAGGGCTTCAGGCTCTTGATGGCCAGAGCGATGCCGCTGATGAGGCCGCCGCCGCCGATGGGGCAGACCACCTGCTCCACCTCGGGCAGCTGCTCGAGGATCTCCAGGCCAATGGTGCCCTGGCCGGCCATCACATAGGGATCGTTGAAGGGGTGAGCGAAGGTGTAGCCATGCTCCTTGGCCAGACGGTCGGCCTCCCGGGCAGCGTCGTCATACACGCCGGGGACCAGGACCACTTCTGCGCCGTAGTTCTTGGTGGCTTCCACCTTGCTGATGGGGGCACCAGCGGGCATGCAGATGATGGACTTGATGCCCAGCTTGGTGGCGGACAGAGCAATGCCCTGCGCATGGTTGCCGGCGGAGCAGGCGATAACGCCATGAGCAGCCTCTTCCTTGGTCAGAGAGCGGATCTTGTTGTACGCACCGCGAATCTTGAACGCGCCGGTCAGCTGCAGGTTCTCTGCCTTGATGTAGAGATTCTTGCCGATCTTGGGGGCGGAATCCAGGGGAGTCTTTCTTGCGATTCCCTCCAGGGCCTTCTGTGCGTCTTGGATCATTTCCAGTGTCAGATTCATGATGATTTTCTCCTTCTCTTTTAATTTGCAGGAATCGGGTATGTCAAGGGCATCGCCCTTTGGGCCTCGTTCAGCTTTCAAGAAAATCATATTCCAAAAACGCAGCAAAAACAATGCACATTCTCTCCAAATGTACCCCCCTGAAATACTAAAATATGACGAAGTGTCCTTGAAGTGAGAACATTTCTACATATAATGGAAACACGTGTCGAAAACACCTGCATTTTTTGTGCACTTTTTCACCTGGATAAACCCGGAAGATTCCGGCTCAAACACTTATTCTAGTCTTTTTCACGCTCCTTTCTTTTCCAGTTTGTCCGCCAGTGGCGGAGAAAAAGTATCCCATATGTACAGTTACGATTTTGGACCCGAGGGGAAGTGGTCCAGGCACCGTATCTGACAGTCTGGCAAGTGGAGGGTCAGCGGTAGGACACCACATGAATGCCGTACTCGGTGGCCCGGGCCTTCCAGGCATCCAGCTGCTCCTGGGTGGGGGTACCGAAGGCCTCGTCGGGCAGGTTCAGCCCCAGCTCCTTATATTTGGTCTCCCCGTAGCGGTGGTAGGGCAGGAACTCCAAAGAGGCGGTGGGGGCGTTGTCCCGCAGGAAGGCAAAGGCGCCGTCCATGGCCGCGTCGTCGCAGTTGACGCCCAGGATAGAGGGGATGCGCACCACAAAGGGCACCCCCAGCTGAGAGGTACGGCGGATGTTCTCCAGGATCACCGCGTTGTCCACACCGGTGAACTTCCTGTGCTGCTCCGGGTCGATGTGCTTGAGGTCCATGAAGATCAGATCCATCTTCTCCAGCACCGGCCGAAGCTTTTCAAAGTCGAACTGGCCGCAGGTCTCGATGGCCAGGGAAAAGCCCTCGTCGTAGAGCTCATCCACCATCTCCCGGAGGAACTCCGGCTGGGCCGTGGCCTCGCCGCCGGAAAAGGTGACGCCGCCGCCGGAGTTGCGGTAGAAGATGGCCTGGCGGCGGAGCTCCTTGAGGATATCCTCCGTCTCCATCCAGTGGACCATGGGGTTGTCCACGGTCTGGCCCTCCGGGTTGGAGCACCACGCGCACCGCAGGGGGCACCCTGCCATGAATACGATGGTGCGGATTCCCTCGCCGTCGTTGACGGAGAAGTTTTGCAGTTGCATGATATAGCCGCCCATAATCGGCCTCCCTTTCGTATATCCTATTGCGCCAGTAGGAAATGCGGAGGCGGGTGCGGGGCGGGACAATGGCGGTCCCGCCCCGCACCCGTTTATGGCCTTACAATCCTCAGGCGCTGGGGCGCAGATTAAAACTCGCTGTGCTCCGTGCGGGCAATGATGGCATCCTGCATAGACTTGGACAGGTTGACAAACTGGGTGGAATAGCCCGCCACACGGACCAGCAGGTCCTTATAGTTCTCGGGGTGAGCCTGGGCGTCCCGCAGCACCTTGGAGGAGATGCAGTTGAACTGGACGTGGAAGGCACCCAGAGAGAACAGGGTCTGGATCATGGCGCCCAGGTTGGACTGGCCGCGCTTGGTGGCCACCAGGTCGTGGTTCAGACGCAGGTTCAGCAGCGTACCGCCGGAGTGGACCTCCTGGTTGAGCTTGGCCGTGGAGCGCATGGCAGCCAGGGGGGTGGACTTGTCGGTACCCACGTAGGGGCTGACGCCCTCGCTGGAGGGCTCGCCGTTCTTGCGGCCGCAGGGGGTGGCGCCCAGGACACGGCCCATGGGGATGTAGTTGGAGATGCCCATGAAGGCGGTGGTGAAGGGCTTGCCGAAGATATCCTTATACTGGTGGATCTCGTGATAGTAGTGGTTGGCCACCTCTACGGCGATGTCGTCCACATAGTCGTCATCGTTGCCGTACTTGGGGCACTCCTGGGCCTTGGCCCGCAGGTCCTCATAGCCCTCCCAGTTGGCCTGAAGGGCCTTGACCAGGGTCTCCATGGTGCAGACCTTGTCCTCGAACACCAGCTTGCGGATGGCAGCCAGGGAGTTGGACACCACAGCCAGACCGATACCGGTGATGACGGGGCCCACGTTGTACTTGGCGCCGCCCTGGCTCAGGTCCTTGCCGGTCTCCATGCAGTTTTCGATGCAGGAGGACAGGAAGGGACGGGGGACCATCTCCTTGTGCAGACGCTGGGCCTCCAGGGTCAGGATGATGGAGTGACGGCACAGGTTGTCGAACTGCTTATAGAAGGCGGCCTTGACCTCCTCATAGGAGGTGAAGTCCTTGGCGGGCTTTTCGTCCAGGCCCATCTTCTCGCCGGTCATCAGGGAATAGCCCTGGTTCAGGGCGTACTCCATGGCGGAGCCGAAGTTCATGTTCACAGCGGCGGTCCACTCACCGGTCTTGCGGAAGTGAGGCACCACGCAGCCGCAGTTGTTCCAGTCACGGGCGTCGTCGGGCTCATAGCCGGCGTTGATGAGCATCTGATAGCCCACGGCATCGTTGTGGATGGCGGGGAAGCCGGTGCCTAGGGACACCAGGTGGGTCACAGCGTCCAGGAACTCCTTGGGGCAGTCGGCCTGAACACGGACGGACAGACCCGGCTGATGGGTCTTGACCTCCTCGGTGGCCTTCATAGCCATGTAGGTGACGGGGTTGGTGCCGTCCTTGCCGTCCCGCTTCTTGCCGCCCACGGTCAGGTTCTGGAACTGGTTATAGCCGGCGAAGTAGTCGGCGGTGTTGGAGGAGATGGTCCAGACCCACTCGGAGTACTTCAGCCACAGAGCCTCGATGAGCTCCTGGGCAAAGTCCTGGGTGATGGCACCCTTCTGGATGTCGGCCTCATAGTAGGGGTCCATGTACTGGTCAAACCGGCCGGGGTTCAGAGACAGGGGATTCTCGGAGAGAATGCCGCCGATCTGGACGAACCACAGGAACTGGATGGCCTCATAGAAGCTCTTGGGGGGATTCTCCGGCACGGTGCGGCAGTTGCGGGCGATGACCCGGAGCTCCTCGGCCCGCTTGGGGTCCTTCTCCTCGGCAGCCAGGCGCTCGGCCTCGTCGGCATAGCGGTTGGCATAGCGGATGATGCCCTTGGAGGTCCAGATGGTGGACTCATAGAAGTCCCGCTTGTCCTCGTCCTCAGGGTTGGCCAGATCCAGCTGGGCAATGTGCTCCTCAGCCTCCCGAATCAGGCCGCCGAAGCCCTTCTTGAACAGGACGTCCTGATAGTCGGGGGTGATCTCGCCCACGGCCTGGCGCCACTTGGAGTCGTTGTCGATGATGCCGGTGTCCACGCCGATCTTCTTGGTGTCCTCGGGCACCCGCTTCAGGAAGGCCTCCTCCAGGGACTTGTCCTTCCAGTAGGGGAAGATCTTCTCCCGCATGAACTTGCGCTGCTCGTCGGTCATCTCATAGGGGTCCTGGGGACGGCTGGAGAAGGTGTCCATCTCCTTGTCCACCCACAGCCAGGAGAATTCCGGCGTCAGGATGCCGCACTTGCGGTGCTCGCCGATGGCGCCCACCACCAGCTCGCCTTCAAAGATGTGGACCGTCAGCTGGTCGCAGCAGTCATAGAAGGCCCGGGCCCGGCGAATGCACACCGGCAGACCCTCGGTCTTCTTGTGGGACTCGGTCCACAGCCAGGCCCGCTCACAGGAGATGGCCGGCTTTGCATTCACATAGTTCTGTCTGATCTTTTCGATACGCTCTGTCACCATGTTCATACACCCCTTATTCTCATTACGGATTTTTTCTTTGTCCGTGCGTTATCTTGAATCTTTAACCTAACCATAGCACATTGGGTCCGGTCTGTCAACAGGCGGAAAAGCTTTGGGCAAATCTTTTTTATTTTTGGTATTTTGCCCTATTTTCTCCCGTTATTTCCGTCAAAAGAGCATATAATCCCGCTCTTCCCTTTCATTTTGTCCGAAATATAAGGTCAAAAGCGGGCGTTTTGTTGGTCAAAGGGCATCCCCAGCGTGCGCCGGGGATGCCCTTGAAGCAGTTGGGATTCTTTATTTGAGGTAGTTGACCGCGGTCTGGACATGGAACGCGGTGCCGTGCCAGAGGATGTCCTCGTCCACCTGGAAGGTGGGGCTGTGGACGGAGTAGTGGGTGGCGGGATCGTCGTTGGAGATGTTCAGGAAGGCCAGGACGCCGGGAACCATATCCATGAAGTAGGCAAAGTCCTCGTTGCCCATGGAGGTCTGCACGTTCTGCTCCACAAACTCGTCGCCCAGGACCTCGCGGACGGCGCCCACGGCCAGGTCGACCATCTCGGGGTTGTTCATGACGGGAGGCAGACCATCCACCCAGTCCACACGGCCCTCGCAGCGCATGGCGGCGCAGATGCCCTCCACGACCTCGGTGATGCGCTTGACATAGAAGGCGCGGGTCTTGGGATCGGTGGTGCGGATGGTGCCCTGCATATAGGCCTGGTCGGGGATGATGTTCCAGGCGGAGCCGGAGTGGACCTGGCAGATGGACAGGACGCGGGGCTCATCGCCGGGGATCTCACGGCTGGTGATGTTCTGCAGGGCGGAGATCACCTGAGCAGCGCAGGTGATGGGGTCATGGCCCAGAGCGGGCTGGGAGCCGTGGCTGCCCTCGCCCTTGATGTAGATGTCGAACTTGTCGCCGGAGGCCATCATGCAGCCGTTCTTGATGATGAGGGCGCCGGACTTGTACTGGGGCTGGGGCCAGACGTGCATGGCAGCGCAGGCAGTGACCTTGGGATTCTCCATGAAGCCGCCCTCGATGAGCATCTTGGCGCCGGTGATGCACTCCTCGCCGGACTGGAAGAACAGCTTCACAGAGCCGTTGAGCTGATCCTTGATCTGGGACAGGACCTTGGCGGCACCCAGCAGCATAGCGCAGTGGTTGTCGTGGCCGCAGGCGTGCATCTGGCCCTCATGCTGGGACTTGTAGGGCACATCCAGCTTCTCCAGCACAGGCAGAGCGTCCACGTCGGCACGCAGCGCGATCACCTTATCGGTGTTCTTGCCCTCAATGAAGGCCACCACGCCGGTATCCTGCACGCCGTCATGGACGACGGTGTTCTTCTGATAGGGAACGCCCATCTTGTCCAGCTCTGCGCAGATGAAAGCCTGGGTCTGGGGATTGTTAATGCCCAGCTCGGGGATCTGATGGAGCTTACGGCGCATCTCGATGACGTAGTCCTTTACTCCCATGCACTGTTCACGAATCGTTGCCATTGCAATACCCTCTTTCTAAAAATTTGCAATTAAAACGGCCGCTGCCGCCCTGCTTACCCGGGCGGTCCGAACGGTAACTACGTCAGCGGGAATGACGAGGGAACCCACATCTGACGCGGCGGCGGCACCGGTGCCTCCTCCGGGCTGCCAGCCTTATTCGTACGTTATAACGGCTCTACTCCCACTATATCCCTTTTCACAAATTTGTCAATTCCTTTTTTCTTCTCCCGGGGATTTTTAGAATACTACACAAAATCAGCGCCTTTTCTTGGGTATTTTGAGCAGGAAAACTCCGCCGAGCGAGGCCCATGAAATTCCGTGCGATAAAATAGAACGCGGCGGTCGTCTATTTTGGCCAAAAAAGGGAAAAGATGGTTGTCAAGGCCCACTTCTCGTGCTACAATGACAATGTGCTACAATGGCAATAAAGTTTGCACGTACTTTGCACGTACAATATGATATATATTGTCTATCAACGTCGGACCAGCGACAGGAAGGCTTGGGAACTATCGTGAACTCCTATGATTTTATGCCGGATATGAATTCGGTCATCGCGGACAATCTGAAAAATCTGCGTCGTGATATGCACCTGAGCCTCAGCGAGGCGGCGGAGCGCACCGGCGTGAGCAAGAGCATGCTGGGTCAGATCGAGCGGGGCGAGTCCAGCCCCACCATCTCCACCCTGTGGAAGATCGCCACCGGTCTCCAGGTCTCCTTCACCTCCTTGATGGAGCGCTCGGAGCAGGGCACCCAGATCCTCAGCGAGGCAGACATGAAGCCGGTCAGCAGCGACCACGGCCACTTCCGCCTCTACCCCATCGTGCCCGCCCACCGGGACCGGACCTTCGAGGTCATCGACCTGGAGCTGGACCCCGGCGCCGTGTCCGACTCCCGGCCCCACGCCGACGGCACCGAGGAGTTTGTGCTGGTGTACCAAGGGGAGCTGGAGGTGCGCCTGGGCGAGAAGGGCGAGGCCTGCTTCACCGTGCCCCAGGGTTCCGTCATCTCCTACCGGGCCGACTGCCGCCACACCTACCGCAACGTCTCCAAGGGCATCACCCGGGCGGCCATGATCATCAACTACGCCACCCACCTGCCCCGACAGGACACCCTGTAACATTCGTTCAATAAAACGCACCCCCGATCCACCAGCGGTGGATCGGGGGTGTTTTTTCCCGGTCAGGGGACCTCTCCCCTGCTCCGGTATCACTTTTAGAATCAATCGTCCGCCATCTTGGCCGCCACATCCGTGAGGAACTGGTCCCAGGCCTCCTGGTTTTCCACATAGTACAGCGGGCAGAGCTTGCCGGAGACGTCATAGTGGCGGATCACGTCGGTGGCCGGGTCCAAACGGAAGGTCTTGCACAGCCAGGCCGTCAGCTCCACCACCCGGTCATAGGTCACCTGGGAAAACTGCCCCGTCTCGTCGGGATGGCAGACTTCGATGGCCACCGTGTCGTCGTTGCGGGAATTGGAGGCGTAGGCGATCTCCGTCAGGGGGATACACTGGACCACCTCCCCTTCCAGGCCCACGATGAAGTGAGAGCTGGCGTAGACCCCCTCCTCCCCGGAGGAAAGGGATTCAAAATAGTTGCGGTTGGCCTGGGCGGTGGTGCCCGGGTTGCCCACATAGTGGATCACCACGCCGTTGATCTCCTCCAAGGGCTCCCCCGGCCGGGACCAGGGGTTGACGGTCAAATAGTCCTTTTCCACATAGTCCGGGGTCCTGACGTTCTCCGCCGGCAGCCCACTGCCCCGCAGCAAAAACAACACCACCCCCGTCACCACCAGCACCGCCGCCAGCACCAGGGCCAGACCCCGCCGACGGTTCCACTGTCTGCGGTGGGAGCGGCGGGAGCGACGGGCCGGGCGGCGCTGGGTCATCTGCGTTTCGGTCAATTCAACTCACCAGCTCTCTCAGGCTCTGGGCAGGCACGCCGTCTCCAATGACCGTCACGGCGGTCCCCTCGGCCAGCGGCGTCACCTCGGCGTCGGGCCCGGCGTCAGGGGCCGCAAGCATTTCATGGGTTTGCCCGCCATCTTCCGCATTCCAATCGGCCCAGGTGATCAGATCCGAATTCTGGACCAGGCCCAGCTCCAGCAGCGTCTCTACGGTATGGGTCATTTCCGGTCGGAGGGAGATGGTAATGGAATCGCTCTCCGCCCGGTCCTCTGCCCGGTCCTCCGTCCATCCGCCGGTGCGGATATAGCGGATCTCCAGGCTGACCACATACCGGTCCTCCGCATCTTTGCTCCAGCTGGGGCTGCCCCAGTTGCCCGCCGCAATGTCCTGAGCCAGAGCCGCAAGCACCGCGTCGGCGTCCCGGCTGGTGCCGTCCAGACCCGGGAAGTTGGTCACATCGCTGTAGAGCCACAGGCCCTCCGTCTTCCAACTCTCAGCCATCTCACCGGAGGGGTCCAGATGCAGCCGCATATATTTGAGGGCATCCGTCTCCACCAGCGCGCTGAGGCGGGCGTCATAGGTATCCGGCTGGTCCATCCGGGTCTGGGACAGGGGCAGCATATAGGACCGGGCCAGGCTCAGGCCATTGGCCAGCTCATAGCGCAGGCGCAGATAGGTGGTTTCTTCCTCCCCGGCGCCAGCGGCATACCACCTGCTCTGCTGGGACTGGATATAGTTCTTGTCCTCTACCACGGCCTGGTGCAGCTCCAGCACCTGTTTGATGAGGGCGTCATCCTCTCCGGCAATAAGGGTATAGTTGTTCTCGTCCAGATACAGCTCCACCTGCTCCACCTGGTCCAGGGCCGGAACGCGGCGCTCCACCCCGGCCACGTCAAAGCGCAGGCCCAGGCACAGCACCAACAGCACCGCCGACAGGGCCACCAGGCCCTTCCAGCTGCCCCGGAACACCTTCAGCGACTTGGCCAGCAGCATGGAGGCCACATAGTAACCAATAATACCGGAGAAGATCATGCATCCCAGCAGGGGAAGGAACTTCCAGGTCACCGCGTCGTACCAGAACAGGGCATACAGGCCCTGGCCACCCGCCAGGGCGGCAAAGAAAGCCACGCCATAGCGGAACAGCGGCTTCATCCAGCCCACTGCCACCACGTCGCCGGCACACTCACTGGCCCGGCGGCGATAGAGCAGCCAGGCGCACACCAGCAGCACCAGGCCCACCAAGGCGTAAGCCCCGATGGCCCAGCCCTTGACGAGATGCACCGCGGCCAGGGTCTGGTCGGTGTAGCCGCCGCCTCCGCTCTCCGCCACCCACACATCCTGGTAGACCCGATCCACGCTCAGGTGGCTCACCAGCCACACCGTGGGGGAGAGGAAATCCACCCGGCCCATATAGGCGGTGGTGGTGCCGAAAAAGCACAGCGTCACCAGGGCGGAGATCAGCGTCTCCAGAATCATGGCGATGAAGTGGAGCACAAAGTAGAAAGCAGGCATGGCAAAGACGTTGCCGGTGAGGAAAGCGCAGAGGGTGGCGGAAGCAAAGTAAAAGAGACTCAGCCCCAGCACGCTCAGCACCGTCACCCCCAGACCCACCGGGTCAAAGAGGCCAAAGGCCAGGGACACCACCAGGAACAGCGCCCCGCACACCACCCAGGGGATCAGGGTCATCACCAGGCCCGAGAGGGCGTTGGTGAGGAAAAGGCCCTTCCGGGTGATGGGCATGGAGTGGAGCATGCCCACACTGCGGCTGCCGAAGAGGTAGCCCCAAACCGCCAGGGCACACAGCACCGCATAGAGCAGCAGCACAATGGGCGCGGCAGCGGAGATAGCACTGTAATATACGTCCGTCAGGGACAGCGGGTTTTTGTCGCCGTAGCCCCGGACCAGCTCCGTGGCCAGCGCCAGAGGCGGCAGGATAGCCAGCAGGGAGGCCATGGTCCACAGCGGCCAGAATCGGGTCAGGTTCTTGCGAAAGAGCATGGCGTTAAAGCACGATGTCACGGACCGCATAGTCCACACCTCCCAGCTCATAGATAAAGATCTCCTCCAGCGTCAGGGGCACCGCGTCCACCAGCAACGGGTGATAGGGCGCCAGACGCTCCTGGGCCTCCTGGGCACTCATGCGCAGGATCAGGGTATGGACCCGGCCCAGACGGGAGGCGTGGAGCACCGGGATCTCGACGGGCACCGTGTCCATGCCCTCCGGCAGCACCACCTGGAGCTTGACCATGTTGTCCTGGAGCTGGGCCAGGGACCGCTCCAGCAAAATCTTCCCCCGGTCCATGATGCCCACATGGTCGCACACGTCCTCCAGCTCCCGCAGGTTGTGGGAGCTGACCAGCACGGTGGTGCCCCGCTGGGCCACATCGTCCATCACCAGCGACCACACCTGCCGGCGCATCACCGGGTCCAGACCGTCCACCGGCTCGTCCAAAATGAGATAGTCCGGCATGCAGCTCAGGCCCAGCCAGAAGGCAGCCTGCTTCTGCATGCCCTTGCTCAGGTGGCGAATGGCCTTCTTCCGGTCCAGCTGGAACACCTCCCCCAGCCGCTCGAACCGCTCCTGGGAGAAGGCGGGGTAAAAGCCCCGGTAAAAGCGCATCATGTCATTGACATTGGCCTGGAGGAAATAGTACCAGTCGTCGGGGATGGAGGCCACCCGGGCCTTGAGCTCGGCGTCCTCCCACACCGGACGGCCGTCCAGGCACACCGTACCGGCATCCTGGCGGAAGATGCCCGTCAGGCAGCGGATCAGCGTGGACTTGCCCGCGCCGTTGGGGCCCACCAGGCCGTAGACAGAGCCGGTTTCCACCGTCAGCGACGCCCCATTCAGGGCCGCAAAGCCGTCAAAGGTCTTGACCGCATCCTTGATTTCGATCATACCTGCGCCTCCTTCCACAGCTGCAGCAGCTCCGTCTGGGTCATCCCCAGGCATCGAAGCTCCGAGAGCAGTCCCTTCAACTCCTCCAGCAGCGTCTCCCGCCGGGCCTGGTCGGCGCTCTTGGGCCGGCAGGCAAAGCTCCCCTTGCCGGGGACCGAGTAGAGATAGCCCTCCGTCTCCAACTCGTTGTAGGCCCGCTGGATGGTGTTGGGGTTGATGGCCAGCTGGGTGGCAAGCGCCCGGACCGAGGGCAGCTTGTCGTCGACGCCGATGGCGCCGGTGACGATCAGCTTCCGCAGCTCATCCCGGATCTGCTCATAGATGGGGCGGGAGTCGCGGTAGTTCAGACTGATCATCCGATCACCTCCCATGGTGTATCGCGGTGGTCCGCGTGTGTACTATGCGTATTAGTACAGTTAATATAGCAAATCTTCTGTTCCTTGTCAAGGCGCCCTCCCCCCCTGGGAGGACTGGAAAAAGGAGGCGGGGCCTGCCTTTGGGGCAGGTCCCGTCCGTGCAGCCCCGCAGGGCTTTTGTGCGTTTTCTCAACGGCAGAGGTAGGAGAACCAGCCCTCGGACTGGTGGGTCTCCAGGATGTCCCAGCCGTTTTCCCGCAGGCCCTGGGCCACCTCTTCAGCCCGGTCATCGATGATGCCGGAGCAGAGGAAGGCGCCGCCGGGCTTGAGAAAGCGGCGCACCGCCGGAGCCAGGGCCAGGATCACGTCGGCCACGATGTTGGCCACCACCAAGTCGTAGCCCTCCCCCAGCCGGGCCTGGAGGGCCTCATCAGAGAGGATGTCCCCGGCCAGGACGGTATAGCGGTCCCGGCCCACGCCGTTGAGGGCAGCGTTTTCATAGGCCACGTCCAGGCACTTGTCATCGATGTCGCAGGCAGAGGCCTCCTTGGCCCCCAGCAGCAGCGAGGCGATGGACAGGATGCCGCTGCCGCAGCCCAGGTCCAGCACCCGCTCGCCGCCCTGAATCAGGCGCTCCAACGCCTGGAGGCACAGCCGGGTGGTGGCGTGGCTGCCGGTGCCGAAGGTCAGTCCCGGGTCCAGCACCAGCTCCACCCGCCCTTCTGCCAGGGCCGAGAGCACCTTGGGATCCTCCCGCAGCCACTGGGGCACCACCAGCAGCCGCTCCCCGATCTCCATGGGGTGGTAGTACTGCTTCCAGTTGTTTTCCCAGTCCGCGTCGGCCACGTCCTCCATGGTCAGCAGCAGCGTGCCGCAGTCCTGACGCCGGGCCTTCAGGTCCTCCAGGGCCAGGCGCACCTGACCCAGCAGGGCAAAGCCCTCGTCGCTGTGCTCCAGATAAAAGGTGATGCGGGACTTGCCGGCCATCTGCCGGCGCAGGTCCTCGTCCACATAGTCCCAGTACTGCCGGTTTTCCTCCAGGAAGGTCTCAAACTCCCCCTGGTCATCGATGATGACCCCGTCGATGCCCAGAGTGGACAGCAGCGTCTCCACCGGCTCCAGTCCGGCGGGCGAGGTGTCGATATGCAGCTCCAGCCAATCCATCCGCTTTGCTCCTTTTTTTACCAAGTTGATCTCCGCCCGGCAGCGGGCGGAGGATTTTGTCCGTGTCCACAGGATAGCACCCCCTCCCCTGCCCCGTCAAGGGTCGAAGAAGGACAAAAAATCCCCGATTCCCACCTTTCAGGCGGGAAAAAATCCCCTCTCCTTGACCGGAGAGGGGATGTTCGCTTTTGAAAAAGGTCCTCCCGCAGGCCCCCGACCTCCGTGGCGGGAGCGGCTTTGGGGGTGGCACGTTATCTCTGGCTGCCCAGGAAGAACAGCGCCAGGGTGCCGGGGCCGGAGTGGTTGCCGATGACCGGGCCCACGTAGTTGATATAGATCTGCTGCGTACCGAAGCGGCGGCGGATCTCGTCGGCCACGAACCGGGCGTCCCCCTCGCAGTCGCCGTGGCTGATGAACACGGTCTGGCTGGCGGGGTCGATGGCGGTCTTTTCCATGTGGTCCACCAGCTCCAGCAGCGAGGACTTGCGGCCCCGGGCCTTGCTGACGGGCACCAGGTGGCCGCCGTCATCCACGTGCATCACCGGCTTGATGGACAGCATGGTGCCGAAGAAGGCGGTGGCACCGGAGATGCGGCCGCCCCGCTTGAGGTGGTTCAGGTCGTCCACGGTGAACCAGTGGCACACGTTGCCCTTGGTGGTCTCGGCGAAGGTGTGGACCTCCTCCAACGTGCGGCCCCGCTCCTTCTCCTTGGCGCACAGATACAGCAGCAGCCCCTGGCCCAGGGAAGCGCACAAGCTGTCCACCACCAGGATCTTGGCCTGGGGGAACTCGCCCCGCAGGTCCTCGGCGGCGATGGAGGCGGACTGATAGGTGGTGGACAGGGCGGAGGAGAAGTTGATGCACAAGATGTCCTTGTCCTGGCTGAGGATCTCCCGCATCTTCTCCTCAAAGGCGCCTACGGACACAGCGGAGGTGGTGGCCAGCTCCCCGGCTCGAATGCGGCTGTAAAAGGTGTCGAACCCGATCTCGCTGCCGTCCAGCAGGTTGCGGTACTCCTTGTCTCCCATGTGGAGGCTCAGCGGCAGCACCACCAGCCCCAGCTCATCGGCCATCCGGGCGGTCATGTCACAGCAGCTGTCAGTCATGATGACGAAATCTCTCATCCTTGCGTCTCTCCTTCCCCGGCCTCCATGTGCCGGCTCTTCTTTTCCCGCTTTTCCCGGCGGGTGGGGGCGGACTCCGGGCGGCTCTCGCGGAGGATGCGCACATAGTGCCGGCTCACCAGGCCCGCGGCATAGGACAGCAGGGCAAAATGCAGCGCGCCCCGGGACAATGACGCCTGGTCCATGTAGCCCTCCATCTCTCCGGCGGCGGAGCGCAGGGCCTGGTCCAGGCTCTGGCAGAACTCCTCATACAGCTCCCCCACCGGTTTGTCGCCGGCGGTCTCCTCCTCCAGCAGCAGCGCCATGTCCTTGGCGGGCATCACCTGCTTGAGGATGCAGATGGCGGTGAGATAGGCCAAGTGGTCCCGGCTGTATTTCTTGCCCGCGGCCCGGGGCACCAGGCCGCTTTTGGTATAGTTGTTGACCATGGCAGAGGTCAGACTGTCGCTGCCGTCCACCTTGATGAGCTGACGGTCCATGTAGGTCAGCACCTGGTCCATATATAGGGGAATATCCGGCAGCGCGTCCCAGGCCAGAGGCCGTTTCTCCTCCAGCTCCCGGCGCAGCTGCTCCAGCTCCTGATCCATAGGTATGCTCCTCTCCTCTTTACGATCTTCAGACGGAGGTATCATAGCACACTTAAGCGGTTTTGTAAACCACATTCCATGGAGGTGAGAACCACTTGCATCCCAAAACCTGGCCCCGCCTCCGGGGGCGGAAGCGGGGCCGGGGGTCTATTTGCCCACGCAAAAGCGGGAGAAGATGGCGCTGACGATGTCCTCCTTGGCGGTGCGGCCGGTGAGCTCCCCCAGGGCGTTCATGGCGTCCTCCACGTCGGAGAGCACCGCGTCGGGAGTCAGGCCGCCGGCAAAGGCGGCCCGGGCCCGCTCCACCGCTCTCAGGGCCCGGCGGGCGGCGTCCTCCTGCCGGGCGTTGGCAAGGAGACACCCGGTGGGGGCCTCCCCGGCGGGATAGAGGGCCGCCACCGCCTGCTCCAGGGTCTCCAGGCCCTCCCCTGTCCGGGCGGAGACGGGGATGGCCTCCGGGAACCGCTCGCTTACGGCGGGACACACCGGCAGATCCGCCTTGTTGCGCACCACCAGCACCTTGCGGCATCCAGAGGCGGCGGCAAAGGCCTCCTCATCCTCGGCGGTCAGGGGCTGGGACCCGTCCACCACCACCAGAGCCAGCTCCGCCTGGTCCGCCGCCCGGCGGGCCCGCTCCACGCCCATGGCCTCGATCTCGTCGGCGGTTTGGCGGATGCCGGCGGTGTCCGTCAGCCGCAGCACCACGCCCCCCAGCCGCACCTTCTCCTCCACCGTGTCCCGGGTGGTGCCGGCGGTGGCGGTGACCAGGCAGCGGTCGGTGCCGGTGAGGGCGTTGAGGAGAGAGGACTTGCCCACGTTGGGCTTGCCCAGCAGCACCGCCGGCAGACCGGACTTGAGGATGCGGCCCCGGCGGGCGGTGGACACCAGCGCCTCCAGGTCCCGCTGCCAGACCTCCAGGTCCCCTTTGAGCTCCTCCGGCGACACGTCCTCCAGGTCCTCGTCGGGGTAGTCCACCACGGCATAGAACCGGGAGGCCACCTCCAGAAGGCCCTCGTAAATGCCCTCCACCTTCCGCCGCAGAGCGCCGCCCTCCTGGGCGGCGGCCAGACGGGCGGCCTCGGCGGTCTCCGCGTCGATCAGGTCCATCACCGCCTCCGCCTGGGTCAGGTCCATGCGGCCGCTGAGGAAGGCCCGGCGGGTGAACTCCCCGGGCCCGGCCTGCCGGGCGCCGGAGGCCAGAAGCACCGACAGCGTCTCCCCCAGCACCACCGGCGAGCCGTGGAGATAGAGCTCCACCGCCTCCTCCCCGGTATAGCTGTGGGCGGCGGAGAACCACACACCCAGGCCGTGGTCCAGCAGGGTCCCCTCCTCTGTCTCCACCGCGCCGTAGACCATGGCCCGGGGGCTGTTCTCTGCGAAGTCACGGCCGTTTGCAGGGTGGAACACCCGCCCGGCCACGGCCACGGCGCCGTCACCGGACAGGCGCAGGATGCCGATGGCAGAGGGAGCGAGTGGAGTGGCGATGGCGGCGATGCAGTCCATAGGGGTCTCTCCTTTTTTCCTGATCTCCCCCGGCCCAAAGGGCGCCTTTGGGGGAAGTTTTCCCCAGTATAGCAGAAAACTTTCCTGATTTACAGAAGGCCTCGACTTTTTTTGTCTGCTTTTTCAGGAAAAATCCGCTACTCTGGGAGAAAAGAGGCTCCTTTTTCCCCAGATGGACAAGGGGGCCTTCCACCGGAGGAGGTGATCTCATGGTACTGCGGCCCAAGGGGGCCCGGGTGGTGCTGCTGCCCATTGACCGCATCGTGCCCAACCCGGGCCAGCCCCGGCACCATTTCGACCAAACCGCCCTGGAGGAGCTGGCGGAGTCCATCCGCCGCTACGGCATCTTGCAGCCCCTCACCGTCCGGCAGACCGCCGGCGGCTGGGAGCTGGTGGCCGGCGAGCGGCGGCTGCGGGCCGCCCGGCTGGCGGGCCTAAGGGAAGTCCCCTGCCTTCTCTCCCAGGCGGACCGGCAGGAGTCTGCGGCCCTGGCCCTGGTGGAAAACCTCCAGCGCCAGGACCTGCACTACCTGGAGGAGGCGGCGGCCCTGCGGCGGCTGGTGGAGGACTACGGCCTGACCCAGGAGGAGGTGGCCCGGCGGCTGGGCAAGTCCCCCTCCGCCGTGGCCAACAAGCTGCGTCTGCTGCGGCTGAGCCCGGAGTGCGCCGCCCTTTTGGTGGAGTACGGCCTCTCCGAGCGCCACGCCCGGGCGCTGCTGCGGCTGGAGGACGAGGGCGAGCGCCTGGCAGCCCTCCGCCACATTGCCCAGCGGGGCCTGAGCGTGGCCCAGACCGACGCCTACATCGCCCAGCGGCTGGAGGTGCTCCAGCGCACGCCGCCCCGGGGACGGAAGTCCTATGTACTCAAGGACGTGCGGCTCTTTCTCAACAGCATCGACCGGGGACTGCGGCTCATGCGCCAGGCGGGGGTGGAGGCCGGCGTGGAGCGGCGAGAGGAGAAGGATGGGGACCTGCTTTTGACCATCCGCATCCCCGGCGCCCGCCGCCAGGCCCGCACCGGCTGAGCGAGCGGGATTGTAACGGCTTGTTACAAGATTGTAATGCTTTCTTCCTTCCCCGTGTGTTAGAATCAATACCGGAAGCCGGTTCCAGGACCGGCCCTGAGATATCATACACACAACAGGAGGTTCCTCATGGAAAAGGGAAAGCGGGAAGCCGTCGCCGCGCCGGCCAGACGGAAGCGGTCCGGAGGCGGGAAACTTCCTCTCATCATATTGGGTATCCTGGTGGCCATCGTGCTGGCCGGATACATCGCCGTGTGCGCCGTGGCCGCCGGCTCCAGCACCATTTTCCCCAACGTCAGCGCCCTGCTGCCGGACCTGGTGGTGGGCGGCATGACCAAGGACGAGGCCCGGAGCTATCTGGAGCAGGAGCTGCCCGGGGCCATGGAGCGGTGCAGCTACTCCTCCTCTTTGGCGGATGAAAGCGGCTCCTCTGTGACTTCGGAGACCGAGCCCCAGAGCACCGAGGAGACCGGAGACAGCGCCCAGGGGGCGGACAATCAAAGCGCCGTCACCCAGGAAGACCTCACTGAGGCGGGCACGTACTCCTTCACCCTCAGCGACCTGGGGGCCCAGGCAGACCTGGACGCCCTGACGGACCAGCTCTATCAGGTGGGCCGCACGGGCAACTTCTTCACCAACGGCTGGACCTATCTCAACCATCTGCTGGGCCGGGACTGCCTGGTGAGCCCGGAGCAGGACGACCTGACCCTGGACGAGGCCAAGACCCAGGCCACGGCGGAGCGCCTGGCCGGGGACTTGAGCTATGAGGCGGTGGACACCGCCTGGGAGACAGGCGAGAACACCATCACCCTCACCAAGGCCAAGGACGGCCGGCAGGTGGACAGCGGCGAGCTGGAGACGGCCATCCGCTCCCTGGTCTACGACGGGGACGAGGCGAAGCCCTGCGGCTTCACCGTGGCGCCCGCCAAGTCCATGACCGCCCAGGAGATCCACGACGCCGTGGCCGGAGAGATGAAAAACGCCGGCTACGACTCCGCCACCGGCTCCATCATCCCCGAGCAGGTGGGCGCCGAGTTCGACGTGGACGAGGCCCAAAAGCTGCTGGATCAGGCCCAGCCCGGGGACACTGTGACCCTCTCGGCCCAGATCGAGGAACCCACCGTCACCGCCGCAGAGCTGGAGAAGGTGCTCTTCCGGGACGTGCTGGGCACCTACACCACCCATGTGGGCGGCACCTCCGGCCGGGTGAACAATGTGCGCCTCTCCGCCAAGGCCATCAACGGCTATGTGCTCAACTCCGGGGACGTGTTCTCCTACAACACCGTGGTGGGCAAGCGGACCACCGCCAAGGGCTACTCCTCCGCTCCCGCCTATGTCAACGGCGCCACGGTGGATGAGGTGGGCGGCGGCATCTGCCAGACCTCCTCCACCCTCTACATGGCCACCCTTTTGTCCAACCTGGAGATCGTCACCCGGGCGGCCCACCGCTACATCCCCTCCTACATCACCCCCGGCATGGACGCCACCGTCTCCTGGGGCGGGCCGGAGTATGAGTTCCGCAACGACACCCAGTACCCCATCCGCATCTCCGCCTCCGTGTCCTCCGGCAAGAACCTGACCGTCACCATCTACGGCACCAAGGTGGACGACACCTATGTGAAGATGACCTACGAGAAGCTGGGCACCATCCCCTACGAGACCATCTACGAGGACGACCCCACGTTGCCCGAGGGCACCGAGAAGGTCAAGCAGACCCCTTACACCGGCTCCAAGTACCGCACCTACCGCAACGTGTACAGCGGCGACGGCAAGCTGATCTCCAGCACCTTTGAGGCCTCCAGCAACTACAAGTCCCGGGACAAGATCATCCTCCGGGGCACCAAGAAGGTGGAGCCGGAAGTGCCCGATCCCGGCACCGAGACCCCCGGCACCGGGACTGAGACCCCCGGCACTGGTACGGAAACGCCGGGCACCGGCACCGAAACCCCGGGCACCAGCACAGAAACGCCCGGCACCGGAACCGGCACCGAGACTCCAGGCACTGGCACGGAAACGCCCGGCACCGGGACTGAGACCTCCGGCGCCGCCTGAGGCCCTTTTTCCCCTCACGCCTGACGGCGGGAAGCATCTGCTTCCCGCCGTTTTGCTATGCAAAAGCATAGCAAAATTGGCCATGTGCCGCTTTCAGCGGCACGGCCATGAAATCAAAGCGCATGGGCCGGGACGGCCCATATGCGCATAAACTTCATGCGCCGCAGCCTTTGCTCGTTTTCGTGGTGTGCTCTTGGCGCATGAAGTTTTATGCCCGTCCACACAGCCTCCCCAGGAAAAGAAATTTATAAATTGTTGATTTTTTCTCCGAAATGCCCCACTATAATAGAGATAAGCAGTGCGTTTTCCTCCCGTCCGCCGCCTTTTCAGGCAGGCCGGGAGGCGTGGACTGCTCTGGTGCGCCCGGTCCTCTTCCGAGGGCGGGCGTCTTTTGGAAAGGAAGGGTCTCATGTGTTCTTGCAAAACCTCTTGGAGGCGGCATCTGCTCCGGGTGGTGCCCCTTCTTGTCATGATCGCCCTGGCTGGGGCGGTCCTTCTGGCCGGTGACCGGCTGGACCCGGAGACACTTGTATCCTATGTGCCCGCCCGGCCCTGGCTGGCGGCGGGCGTACTGGTGGCGCTGTTCGCCCTCAAGAGCCTTTCGGTGGTGTTTCCCACCTGGATCTTGGCGGTGGTCAGCGCCCAGCTCTTTTCCCTGCCCGCCGCCCTGGGGATATGCGCCGCAGGGGTGGCGGTGGAGGTATCTGTGCCCTACTGGATCTCCCGCTTTTCCGGGGCGGGCACCCTGGAACGGCTGGTGGAAAAGCACCCCAAGGTCGATGCCATTCGCTCCTTCCGCCTGGGCGGCGACTTTCTCTTCGCCTTCCTCACCCGCATCGTGGGACTGTTCTCCTGCGATCTCATCTCCATGTACATGGGAGCGGTGAAGCTGCCCTATCTGCCCTATCTGCTGGGGTCTGTGTGCGGCTTTTTCCCCCATGTGGCGGCCTATGCCCTCATGGGCGACGCCATCGCCGACCCCACCTCCCCCCAGTTCCGGCTGGCGGTGGCGGTGTTGGCGGGGCTCATCCTTCTCTCCTCCGGGGCCTGCCTCCTCTTTCAGCACCATCATCCCGACAAGACAGCCCGAGTGTGATTGGAAAATATTCACAAGCCTGTCTAAATTTTACTGTAAAAATTTACTGATTATTCACAGCTTTCGCCTTGACAAACCTACATTTTGTTTTCTATCCTATTCCACAATGATTCATTCCCTGTGGATAAGGAGGAAATATCATCATGCAAGAGGTCAAACCCACTCCAAAACCGCCCAAAAAACCGCTGATCTTCTACTACATCGCGGCCATGGTGGTGGTGATGCTGCTCAACGCCCTGCTGTTCCCCTCCATGCTGGAGCGGCAGGTCACTGAGGTGTCTTACAGCGAGTTCCTGGACATGGTGGACGAGGGAAAGGTGGACCAGGTGGCCCTGGACGAGAGCGAGGGCATGCTGGTCTTTATCTCCGGCGAGGGTCGGGACGCCCAGTACTACAAGACCGGCATCTGGCCTGACGACGGCCAGCGGCTTCTCAATCAGCTCCGCTCTGACCCGGACATTGAGTTCCGCTCGGAGATCCCCACCCAGGCCAATCCCCTTCTCAGCGCCATTATCACCTGGGTGCTGCCCATTTTGTTCTTCCTGGTCATCGGCGAGGTGCTCTCCCGCTGGATGGTGAAGAAGATGGGCGGCAAGATGCCCACCATAGGCAACGCCATGTCCTTCGGCAAGGCCGACGCCAAGATCTATGTGGAGGCCCAGACCGGCAAGACCTTTGCCGACGTGGCCGGCCAGGACGAGGCCAAGGAGTCGCTGATGGAGGTGGTGGACTTCCTCCACGAGCCGGAAAAGTACGCCGCCATCGGCGCACGGTGCCCCAAGGGCGTGCTGCTGGTGGGCCCTCCGGGCACCGGCAAGACCCTGCTGGCCAAGGCCGTGGCCGGCGAGGCCAAGGTGCCCTTCTTCTCCATCTCCGGTTCGGAGTTCGTGGAGATGTTTGTGGGCATGGGCGCGGCCAAGGTCCGGGACCTGTTCAAGCAGGCTGGGGAAAAGGCCCCCTGCATCGTGTTCATCGATGAGATCGACACCATCGGCAAAAAGCGGGACGGCGGCGGCATCGGCGGCAACGACGAGCGGGAGCAGACCCTCAACCAGCTGCTGGCGGAGATGGACGGTTTCGACTCCAGCCGGGGCGTGGTGCTGCTGGCGGCCACCAACCGGCCCGAGAGTCTGGACCCGGCTCTGACCCGGCCGGGCCGGTTCGACCGGCGGGTGCCGGTGGAGCTGCCGGACCTGAAGGGCCGGGAGGCCATCCTCCGGGTCCACGCCAAGGACGTGAAGATGGACGAGAGCGCCGACTTCGCCGCCATCGCCCGAGCCACCTCCGGCGCCTCCGGCGCAGAGCTGGCCAACATCATCAATGAGGCGGCCCTGCGGGCCGTGCGGCTGGGCCGCCGTCTGGTGACCCAGGAGGACCTGGAGGAGAGTGTGGAGACCGTCATCGCCGGCGCCCAGCGCAAGAACGCCGTCCTCTCCCCCCAGGAGAAGAAGATCGTGGCCTATCACGAGATCGGCCACGCCCTGGTGGCCGCCAAGCAGACCGACTCCGCCCCGGTGACCAAGATCACCATCGTGCCTCGGACCTCCGGCGCCCTGGGCTACACCATGCAGGTGGACCAGGACCAGCGCAACCTGATGAGCCGGGCGGAGATCCAGAACAAGATCGCCACCCTCACCGGCGGCCGGGCCGCCGAGGAGCTGATCTTCGGGCCGGACCACATCACCTCCGGCGCCTCCAACGACATCGAGCAGGCCACCAAGCTGGCCCGGGCCATGATCACCCGCTTCGGCATGACCCAGGAGTTTGACATGGTGGCTCTGGAGACCGTGCAAAACCAGTACCTGGGCGGCGACACCTCCCTGACCTGCTCCGCCGAGACGGCGGCCCGGGTGGACGAGCAGGTGGTGACCGTGGTGAAGGAGGCCCACCAGAAGGCCCTGAAGCTGCTGCAGGAAAACGAGGGCAAGCTGCGGGAGCTGGCGGAATATCTGCTGGAAAAGGAGACCATCACCGGCGAGGAGTTCATGAACATCCTCAACCGCAAGGCCTGATATTTCTTTCCCCCTGTAAGCCAAAAGCGCCCGGGGACCCAAATGGGTCACCGGGCGCTTTGTTTTCTTTTAGCCCCGTTCCCGCTTCAGGCGGCGGATATCCTCCCCGAAGAAGGCCAGGAGCTCATACTCCCCCTTGAGCCGGGAGACGATCTGGGGGGAATAGCGCTTTTCCAGGTCCGCCAGCAGCAGATTGGTGCTGATGACCGTGGGCTTGCCCGCCAGGAGCCGGCCGTTGATGAGCTCATAGAGGGCCGACTGGGTGAAGGCGGTGGTCAGCTCCGTGCCCAGGTCGTCCAAAATCATCAGGTCGCACCGCAGGCACCGGTCCACCGCCGCCTGGGCCTCCCCGTCCTCGTCCCGGTCAAACTTCCGGCTCTCGAACTGGGAAAAGACGTGGCCGGCGGTGTCGTAGACCACGGAAAAGCCCCGCTGGCTCACCTCCCGGGCGATGGCCGCCGACAAAAAGGTCTTGCCCAGGCCCGGTGCGCCGCTGAGCAGCAGATTGCCGCTGCCCTTGCCGAAGTGGGAGGCATAGTGGACGCAGGTTTCATACACCGCCTCCATATTCTCCCGGGGGGACAGGCCCCACTGGGGGTCCGGGGTCTGGGCGTACCAGTCCAGGGAAAAGGTGTCAAAGCTCTGGTTGCCCAGGTCCAGCATCTGGGACAGCTCCCGCAGCTGCTCCTTGGCGTAGTACCCCCGCAGGCACCGGCAAAGGGCCGAGCCGTTGTAGCCGCTGTCGCCGCAGATGGGGCACTTGGGCTTCTCCTCCAAAAAGTCCGCCGGG
This sequence comes from uncultured Oscillospiraceae bacterium, assembly GCA_902478785.1. GTDB lineage: Bacteria > Bacillota > Clostridia > Oscillospirales > Oscillospiraceae > Oscillibacter. The sequence goes on along the minus strand of CABSMJ010000004.1, from coordinate 49,446 downwards.
TAGCCGTGCTCCGTCAGCAACCGGCGTTTTTCCTCCTGGAGGCTCAGATTGCCGTCCCGGATGCGGCGGATGGCCGGGCCCGGGTCCGCCCCCCGGCGCAGGGCCGAGGACAGGATCTGGCTCATGGTGGAGCGCAGCTCCCGGTCGATCTCCCGGATGCGGGGCACCGCCTGGTACACCGCCTCCCGCCGCCGCTGGAAGTCCTGGGCCCGGGCGGCCTTGTCCGCCTCGAACCGGTCCAGGGCCCGGCGCAGGATCTTGCCGTCATAGCCCATCAGCTCTCACCTCCCCCTCTCTTTTTCATGTACCGGCGCATCTCGGCGATGCGGGGGTCCACCGAAGCGCCGCTCTCCGCTGCCGGGGCCTGAGGCGTGGCGCTCCGGTGCTCCGGCGCGCTGTCCCCACTCTCCACCTCTTCGGGGGTGTGGAGGCCCTTGCCGTGCCAGTTTTTCAAAATGCCGTTCAGATAGCCCCACTTGAGCTCGTGGCACCGGAGCATGGTCCGGTCGTAGGCCAGGGCCACTGTCTCCGGCGGAAAGCCCCAGTCCAGCCAGGTGAGGAGATACTTCTCCTCCGACGGGGCGGGGGCACGGTCCCCCAGCTGCAATGCGCGCATATACGCCGGCATCCGCTCCTGGCGCTGGGCGTACTGGCGCAGGTAGGCGGCAGCCCGCTCCTGGGTGTCCAGTCCCCGGCGGGCCCAGGCGTAGCCCTCCTTCTCGATCTGGCGCATGGTGGGCCGGCGGCCGGGGCCGTACTGGCGGGCGGTGCGCTGGGCACAGTGGCCCACCAGCAGGAAGATCACGTCCGGCGGCAGGCCCAGATAGTCGTAAAGGCCCAGCAGCATGGAAAGGTCCGGGGTGGACAGCCGCTTGCCCAGCTTCCGCTCCACCTCCGCCGTCAGCGCCCGGAAGATGCCGTCCTTTTCAAGGCACTCGGTGACGTCCTGGCGCTGGTAGGTGGGCGGCTCCTGGGAGGGCTGGGGCTCACGCTCCGGCTGGGCCGGGCCCAGCAGCTCCATCTGCCGGAGCTTGTCCTCCGCCGCGGCGGTGCGCTGGGCGTCCCAGTGGAGCTCCTGGGCCGCCTGGGCCGTGGAGATGGCCCCCCGGCGGCGCAGCAGGCAGATGTACAAAAGGGCCGCGTCCCCGTCCCCCTGCTCCAGCAGGCGGCGGGTCACAGGGCCGGACAGCGTGACGCCCTCGTCCTCCGGCAGACGCAAAAGGCAGCTTCCCATCTCCGCCGCCTCCTTTCTCGTTCGTTTTCCGGCCTCTTTGGGCAGAGGCCGGATTCTGTATTATTCTACACGATTGTGCCAAAAAGGACAACCCGCAATCTTTTCCCTCGGTTCCTTCGTCTTTCCTGCGGGGGGCAAAAAGAGACCACCCCAGTGCGGGATGGTCTCGCCGCTTCCCTTACCCTTGGAGGCAGGGCGGCCCATCAGAGGAAATAGTCGCCGCCCAGGAGAATCAGAAGGAAGAGGGGGCCCAGGAAAATCAGCACCCAGTTGCCCCGTCTCTCGATCTCCTGCTCATCCTCCGGCTGGTCCTCCCGGGGCCTGCCCCAGGTTTTGGCTGTCCACCAAAACCGCAGCACCGCCACAAGGATCAGGGCCAGGATGGCCAAACGGACGCCGTGCTCCTGGAAAAACGCCTGGATATCCATAGTCTCCTCCTTTTCCGCATCCCCGCCGGGGGCTTACAAAAGGAACCGGGCCGCCAGGGCCGCCACCGCGCACAAAAGCAAGATACCCAGCACCAGGCCGGTCCGGCGGCTGCCCAGGGGCACGCCGCCGTCAGAGGGGTCCTGGCGCTTTTTCTTCCGGCGGATGAGCCAGAAGTTGCACAAAAATCCCAGGAGAAAGACCGCCACGACCGCCACCAGCACCGCATCGTAGGCCTCCGGGTGGCGGTAAAAATAATAGCGCACTTCCGGTCTGGGGTTGAATAGCAGGCTCATGGACGATCCCTCCTCTATTCTTTTCCTGATTATACCACGCCGGCGCCGCTCGCTGCAATCCCAAAAGGCCCCTTTCCCTTTCGCCGGTTTCCTCCCCAGATTCCCAATTTACAGGGCAGAAATTTGTGGTATAATAGCTGCAAAGCAGCGATTATACATTTTAAGTCCTTTTTCCCGCCCCTGTGGAGAAAGGAAAAAGTTGACTGAAGATACCATTTCCGGCTTTGCCGTCACGGTATCCCGAAAAGCAGCATTTTACGCTCAGAGAAACAACGGGGCTCAGGCCCCGGCAGGAGGTAGCGCTATGGAAAATCGTGTGACCATCAACATCTGTGGGGAGGAATACACCTTCGTCGCCCAGGAGGCCCCCTCCTATATGCAGCGGGTGGGCACCTATGTGGACGAGAAGATGAACGAGGTGCTCCAAAACGCCCATGTGGGCCGGGTGGACGCCGCCGTCCTCACCGCCGTCAACATCACCGACGAGCTGTTCAAGGCCCGGGAGGATGCCGAGCATCTGCGGGGCCAGCTCAAGGGCTATGTGGAGGAGGCCAACCGGGCCAAGAATGAGGCCTCGGAGCTCAAGCGGGAGATCTTCCGCCTCCAGACCCAGCTCAGCAAGACCAGCCATGACAATCAAAACTAAGATGCCGGAGCTGCTGGCCCCCGCCGGGTCCCCGGAGGCCCTCCAGGCCGCGGTCCAGTCCGGGGCCGGAGCGGTATACCTGGGCTGCGGCTCCTTCAACGCCCGCCGGGGCGCCAAGAACTTCTCCCCGGAGGAATTTGCGGAGGCCATCCGGTACTGTCACGTCCGGGGCGTGAAGGTCTATCTGACCCTCAATACCCTGGTGACGGACCGGGAGCTGCCCGCCGCTCTGGAGACTGCCCGCCTGGCCTGCCGGGCGGGCACCGACGCCATTTTGGTCCAGGACTGGGGGCTTTTTACCGCGTTGCGTGCGGCGTTGCCGGACCAGCCCCTCCACGCCAGCACCCAGATGAGCCTTTTCACCTCCGGCGGCGCCCAGCTGGCCGCCCAGACCGGATGCACCCGGGTGGTGGTGGCCCGGGAGCTGTCAGGGGCCGAGGTGGCGGCCATCTGCCGGGCCTGCCCGGTGGAGGTGGAGACCTTCGTCCACGGAGCCCTTTGCATGGGCTACTCCGGCCAGTGCGCCATGAGCGCCGTGCTGGGAGGCCGCAGCGGCAACCGGGGCACCTGCGCCCAGCCCTGCCGATTGCCCTATCAGGTGGAATGGGAGGGCAGCGGCGCCGCCCCCACCGGCCACCCCTTGAGTTTGAAGGACAACTGCCTTGCCCCCCGGCTTCAGGAGATGGCCCGGGCAGGCGTGGCCTGCTTGAAGATCGAGGGCCGCATGAAGCGGCCGGAATATGTGGCGGTGGTCACGGGCATCTACGCCCGTCTGCTGCGGGAGAACCGGGGGCCCACGGCGGAGGAGATGGCCGATCTCACCGCCGCCTTTTCCCGCTCCGGCTTCACCGACGGCTACTGGCAGGGCAAGCGGGGCCCGGAGATGTTCGGCACCCGGCCGGAGAATGCCCCGGAGCCCCGGGAGCTCTTTGCCCGGGCCCGGAATGGCTACGACCACGGCGAACACGGAGAAAATCTGGTGGACTTCCACCTGGTGCTCCGCCGGGGCGCTGCCGCCTGCCTCACCGGCCGCTGCCGCCGCACCGACGGGGCCTGGTCTGAGGCCCTGGCCCAGGGCGCTGTGCCCGAGGAGGCCCGGAACCGGGCCGTCACGGCGGAGGAGCTCCGCGAGCGCCTGGGGAAAACCGGCGGCACCCCCTTTGCCTGCCATGACGCCCAGGTGGAGGTGGACGAGGGCCTGGCCTTCCCCGCCGCCGCTTTGAACGCATTGCGCCGCCAGGTGCTCGCTCAGCTGGAGGAGGAGCTCTCTACCCCCCTGCCCCGGCGGGAGCTGCCCGCCCCCAAGGCGGAGGACGTGGCAACCGACAGCGCCTGGAACCAGGCGCCGGGTCTCACCTGCTCCCTCTTCTGGGGCAGTCAACTGACGGAGGAGCTTCTGTCCCAGGGCCCGGAGCGGGTATACCTGCCCCTGGAGCGGCTGGAGGAGTTCCCCTGGCAATCCCACCTGGGCCGGACCCAGTTCTGGGCCGTAGTGCCCCGGGTGTGGCGGGACAAGGACGAGCCGGCGCTGCGGCGCCGTCTGGAGGAGGCCCGGGAGGCGGGCCTTTCCGGCGTCCTCATCGGCAACCTGGGCCACCTTTCCCTGGTGGAGGGGCTGGGACTGCCCCTGGCCGGAGACTACGGACTGAACCTTTTCAACTCCCTGTCCCTGAACTGGGCCAGGGACCAGGGCCTTTCCTCCGCCACCGTATCCTTTGAGCTGCGCCGGGCCCAGATCCGGGACCTGCGCAAGCCCCTTGCCGCCGAGGCCATCGTCTACGGACGGCTGCCCCTGCAGATCACCGAGAACTGTCCCGCGGGCAACGCCGGGGACTGCCGGGGAAAAAAACAGCTGTGCCGCCACGGGGCTTGCCTCAAGGACCGCACCGGCGCCCGCTTCCCCCTGCTGCCCGCCTTTGGGTGCCGCTGCGAGATCCAGAACAGCCGGCCCCTCTACCTGGCGGACCGGGAGGACTGGAAAAACCTGGGGCTCCGGTACGCCCGGCTCCGGTTCACCGACGAGTCTCCCCAGGCCTGCGCCGAGGTGTTCCGGGCCTACGCCCAGGGCGGCGGAGAGCCTCCGGAGCTCTTCACCCGCGGCCTCTTTGACAAGGGTGTGGAGTGAGTTTTGGCCCGATATTTGATTTCAAATGGTATAATATTCTTTTGATATTACTGATAGTTTAGGAGAAACCCATGGAAACCATACGCATCAAGTACTTTTCCGACGCCGTGCCGCCCCTGTGCCAGGTGGACGGCAAGTCCGACTGGATCGACCTGTACGCCGCCGAGACGGTGACGCTCCGGGCCGGGGAGTCGGCGCTGATCCCCCTGGGGGTGGCCATGGCCCTGCCGGAGGGGTACGAGGCCCATGTGGCCCCCCGCAGCTCCACCTTCAAGACCTACGGCCTTTTGCAGAGCAACGGCGTAGGCGTGGTGGACTGGTCCTACCGGGGGGACGAGGACCAGTGGAAGATGCCGGTATACGCCACCCGGGACGTGACCGTGGAGGCGGGCAGCCGCATCTGCCAGTTCCGCATCGTCCGCAACCAGCCCCCCATCTCCTTTCAGGTCTGCGAGCATCTGGACGGGCCCTCCCGTGGGGGCTTCGGCTCCACGGGCCGGTGAGACAAAAAAGAACGGAGGCGGTCCCTGAGGGACCGCCTCCGTTTTTTCTTTTATGGGGAAGGGCGGCAGGTCCCGGTGTGGGGACCTGCCGCCCAGGGGGGAGAGGATCTGCCGGGGCAGACCTGAAGAAATCAGACCAGAGTATCCAGCACGGACTTGAAGTCGGCGATGATGTCCTCGGGGTCCTCCAGGCCGATGCTGATGCGCACCAGGCCCTCGGAGATGCCGGAGGCCTTCAGCTCCTCAGAGCTGTAAGTGGAGTGGGTCATGGTGGCGGGGTGCTCCACCAGGGTCTCAGCGTCGCCCAGGGAGACGGCGATGGTGCACAGCTCCAGCTTGTTCAGGGCGGCGGCGGTGGCGGCGCGGTCGGCCTTGAGCTCAATGGAGATCATGCCGCCGGGCAGCTTCATCTGCTTCATGGCGATGTCGTGGCCGGGGAAGCTCTCCAGGCCGGGATAGTAGACCTTATCCACCGCCGGGTGAGAGGCGAAGAACTCGGCCACCTTCTGGGCGTTGGCGCAGTGGCGCTCCATGCGGATGTCCAGGGTCTTCATGCCCCGGGCCATCAGGAAGGCGTCAAAGGGGCTCATGACCGCGCCGGTCATGTCCTTGAGGCCGAACATACGGCAGGTGGTGATAAAGTCCTTCTTGCCCACCACCACGCCGGCAATGACGTCGCCGTGGCCGTTGAGGTACTTGGTAGCGCTGTGGACCACCACGTCGGCGCCCAGCTCCAGGGGACGCTGCAGATAGGGAGTGCAGAAGGTGTTGTCCACGATGACCTTGATGTCGGGGTTCTTGGCGTGGGCGATCTCAGCCACCGCGGCGATATCCACGATCTTCAGCGTGGGGTTGCAGGGAGTCTCCAGATAGACCACCTTGGTCTTGTCGTTCAAAGCGGCCTTCAGGGCCTCCAGATCGGTCATGTCGATAAAGTGGACCTTGACGCCGAACTTGCAGATGCCGTGGTTGAGCAGGGCGTAGGTGCAGCCGTAGAGGGTGTCGCAGGCCACGATCTCATCGCCGGCCTCCACACTGCTCCAGAAGGCGGTGGAGATGGCACCCATACCGGAGGCGGCGCACAGAGCGTCCTCGCCGCCCTCCAGCTCGGCCATCTTGGCCTCCACCTGGGCCACGGTGGGGTTGCCCAGACGGGTGTAGATGTAGCCGCTCTCCTGGCCGGCGAAGCGGGCGCCGCCCTGCTCCACCGTGTCAAACTCGAAGGTGGAGGTCTGATAGATGGGGGCGCACAGGGAGCCGGCGGCGTTCTTGACCTTTCCGGTGTGGATCTGGCGGGTGGCAAAGCCGTACTTCTTGTTGGGATTCATTAAGATACCTTCCTTTCCTTGACCGGTGGTCCGGCGGCGGAGCCCGGGGCTATCGAAATAGCCGCAGGCGCCTCCCCTCGGGCCCTGTTCCGTTTTCCTGCTGTCCTTTTCCGGGTTTCCCCAGAGGATTTACGTCATATGTACCAGTTTTATTCCGATTCTGTTTGAGTTTTTTGTAAACTCTTCTTAATTATCATAGCACATTTCCGCCTCGATGGTTAGCACAGGTTTTTTCTGGTTTGTTCACACTTTTTTTGATAACAGAATTGACACCCCCGGCCCGCCTATTCTATAATGAGGCCAGAAAACACGCTGGGGAAAGGAAGAGAAGGCAATGACGTTTCAGCAGCTGACCTATCTGGTGGAGGTATCTCGGTGCGGGTCCATCAACAAGGCGGCCCACAAGCTCTTTTTGTCCCAGTCGGGCATCTCCTCCTCCATCCGGGAGCTGGAAAACGAGCTGGGCATCTGCTTTTTCCGCCGCAGCAACCGGGGCGTGGAGTTCACCCCCGAGGGCAAGGAATTCCTCAGCTACGCCGTGTCCCTTTTGGAGCAAAAGCAGCGCATCGAGAGCCTGTACAGCGACCACGGGGCCATCGCCCCCGCCCGCTTTTCCGTGTCCACCCAGCGCTATCCCTTTACGGAGGACGCCTTTTTGCGCATGGTCCAGCAGACCTGCGACGAGGACACCTTCCGCTTCTCCATCAAGGAGGCGGGGATGGACATGGTGATCCAGGATGTGTACGAGCACCAGGTGGACCTGGGGGTCATCTTCCTCACCGACCTGACGGAAAAGATCATCCGCCGGATGCTGGACGCCCACGAGGTGGAGTTCCACCAGCTGGCCTCCGTGCCCCCCTGCCTCTACGTCCGCAAAGGGCATCCCCTGACGAGCCTGGAGACGGTGACGGTGGCGGATCTGGCAGGCTTCCCCTATCTGTCCTTTGAGCATGACCAGGGGGCAGCGGTGGATTTCTCGGAGGAATACCAGCTCTGGTCCTTCAAAAAGCCCGCCCGGTGCATCAGTGTCAACAACCGCACCACCGCCATGAACCTGCTGGCCGCCACCGACGCCTTCACCACCGGCAGCGGCCTTCTGGTGCGGGGTCTGGCGGACCCCCGGGTGGTGACGGTGCCCCTGGCGGGCCAGGGGGCCATCCGCCTGGGCTGGATCCAGGCCAAGGACACCCGTCTGACGCCCCAGGCGGAGTACTTTGTGGCCCTGCTGGAGCAGTCGGTGGAGGACTCCATCGCCTACACCCGGGAGCTACACCGTTCTCTCCAGGCGGACCCGTCCTGAGTATTTACAAATCCGCATTGATTTCCCATGGCGCGCTGTGGTAAAATAGCGGGAAGTGGCTGTCTCCCTGGGGTTTTGCGTCTTTTTTGCCGGGAAACCGGGCATAATCCAGCGGCGGCACCGTATGATGAAGGAGCACCTCCCACGGGGAGCGGAGCCCTTCTCACCTATTACTATTTCAGAGAGCGAGGCGCTGCCCCATGGCCCGCATCATTTTGGGTTCCGGTTCCCCCCGCCGTCAGGAGCTGCTGCGGCGGATCGGGATCGAAGATTTTATCGTCCGGGTGCCGGACGTGGAGGAGTGGTATCCGCCGGAGCTTAGTCCGGCGGAGATCGTCCGCTATATCTCCCGGGAGAAGGCGGACGCCGTCCCCTGCGACCCCGGCGACATCGTCATCACCGCCGACACCATGGTCTTTCTGGACACCCGCCGCCTGGGCAAGCCCCGGGACGAGGCGGACGCTTTGGAGATGCTCACCGCCCTCCAGGGCCGGCACCACACCGTGTGCACCGGCGTCACCGTCCGCTCCGGCGGCGAGAGCCTGACGGAGGCGGAGGAGACGGAGGTCATCTTCCGCAGCGCAACTGAGGCGGAGCTCCGGGCCTATATCCGCACCGGCGAGCCCATGGACAAGGCCGGCGCCTACGGCGTCCAGGGCCTGGGTGCCCTTTTGGTGGAGGGCATCCGAGGCGACTACTACAACGTCATGGGCCTGCCCCTGGTCCGGCTGAGCCGGATGCTGGCCCATTTCGGCGTGCACCTGCTGGCCTGAGGCCACAGGGAACAAAAGGAGACATTCCCTTGAAAGATTTTCTGAAACGAAACGGACTGTGGGTGCTCTTTGCCGTGGCCGTCATCGCCGTATCCCTGGCGGTCATGTCCTTTTTCACCACCACGTCCTCTCCCCTGGCCAACGCGGCCCAGGTCATCACCTCCCCCTTCCGCACCGCCTTCACCGCCGTGGCCGACTGGTTCAACGACAAGCAGGCCTACTACGCCGACTACAAGGCCCTGGAGGAGGAGAACCAGGAGCTCAAGGACCAGATCGCCAAGATGGAGCGCTCCGTGCGCCAGGCGGAGGCCGACAGCGCGGAAAATGAGCGCCTGCGGGAGCTTTTGAATCTGCGGCCCCAGGAGGAGAAGTGGGAGCTGGAGTCCGCCACCATTCTCGAGCGCAGCTCCTCCAACTGGACCCGGTCCTTCACCCTCAGCAAGGGCACCGACTGCGGCATCTCCGTTTACGACGCGGTCATCACCTCGGAGGGCTTCCTGGTGGGCACCGTGTCGGAGGTGGGCACCAACTGGTGCACCGTGCTGTGCATCACCGACACCGACACCTCCCTGGGCGCTCTGGTGTTCCGCACCGACGAGATCGGCGTGGCCGAGGGCGACTTCCAGCTCATGGACCAGAGCAAGCTCAAGCTCAGCTACCTCTCCCCTGACGCCCAGCTGCTCAACGGCGATTTGATCGTCACCTCCGGCCTGGGCGGCTTCCTGCCCTCGGGCCTGGTCATCGGCTCCGTGGAGGAGGTCAAGCTGGACGACTCCGGCTCCACCCAGTATGCGGTGCTCCAGCCCTCGGCGGATTTTGACGCCCTGACGGAGGTGTTCGTCATCAAGGACTTCACGGTGGTGGAGTGATCCCCTGCCGTTCATCATCTCACTGAGGAGGTGCGCACCGCTTGCTGGTCCGCAATGAAACGATCTTCAAATGGTCCCTCTACGGCGCTGCCACCCTGGTCCTTTTCCTGCTCCAGGGCCTGGTGCTCCAGCGGATCGAGCTGTGGGGGGTGTTCCCCTTCCTCTTCCCCGTGGAGGTGGCCATCCTGGCCTCCTACGAGGGGCCTCTGCCGGGCACCGTGTTCGGCCTGGTGATGGGGGTGTGCTGCGACCTGACGGTCACCGCCGCCATCCCCTGCTTTTACACCCTCATCTTCCCCGTGGTGGGTCTGGCCGCCGCCGGCATCGCCGGCAGCGTCATCTCCGCCGGGCCCGTGTGCTCCCTGGCCTGTTCCGCCGCCGGCTTTCTGGTGACGGACCTGTTCTACGCCCTGATCCTCTGGAGCCAGGGCCAGGATGCCTGGGCCGCTGTGGGGTATCTGACCCTGCGGGAGACCTGCGTGGGCCTTCTGTTTTCCCCGCTGGTGTTCCTGCTCTACTCCGCCGTGTACCGCAAGTGTCACGTAGACGACTAGCTTTTCCCCTCTCCTGAGAAAGGACACACTATGGATTTCAACGAACTGCGCAATGAAAGTGAAAAAAAGCACACCCTCCTGCGGGTCAACCTGATTGGGGGCTTTCTGGGGGTGTGCCTGCTGATCTTCGCCGGGCTCCTTTTTTACACCCAGAAGATCAACGGCGCCGAATACCTGTCCCAGTCCGTGCGGACCATCACCCGCAGCGAGAAGGTGGAGGCCTCCCGGGGCATCATCACCGACCGCAACGGCAAGGTGCTGGTGTCCAACCGGCAGACCTACACCCTGACCTTTGACGCCTCCCTCCTCTCCGCCAAGGACGACCAGAACAGCTGCATCCTGCGGCTTTTGCAGCTGTGCCAGCAGCAGGGCGTCACCTGGGATGACAATCTGCCCATCTCCTCTGCCGCTCCCTTCACCTATGAGCTGGACGGCATCAGCGACACCATGGGCAAGCGCTTCCTCCTCTTCCTGCAGGAGACCAAACAGGACGGCGAAGCCCTGGTGCCCAAGAGCTGGGAGCTGGAGGACCTGACCGTCGAAAATCTGGAGGCTTGGGGCCTCACCGCCGGGAAGCTGGTGGAGCTGCTGCGGGATGAGGACCACTATGCCCTGGATGCCTCCCTGACCGACAACGAGGCCCGCATGGTCATCGGCGTGCGCTATGAGTTGGAGCTGCGGAAAAAGGAGATCACCAACACCTCCTATATCATCGCCGAGGACATCACCACGGAGATGATCTCCATGCTCTCCGACGGCGATTACGCCGGCGCCAAGGTCAGCACCTCCAACGTACGGGAGTACAACACCGACTACGCCGCCCATATCCTGGGCTATGTCCTGCGGCTGGATGCGGAGGACTACAAGGAGCTCAAGGACCAGGGCTACGACATGGACGACTGGGTGGGCAAGGCCGGCGTAGAGCAGGCCTTTGAGTCCTACCTCAAGGGCACCGACGGCGTCCGCACCATCTTCACCAACGCCGATGGCAAGGTCACCAGCGAGATCTACTCCACGGACCCTCAGCCGGGCAACACCGTGGCGCTGACCATCGACATCGACTTCCAGCAGTCCGTGGAGGAGGCCCTGGCGGCCACCGTGTCCTCCATGAACCGGGAGGACGGCCACTACACCCGGGGCGCCGCAGCAGCAGCGGTGGAGATCGGCACCGGCGACATTCTGGCCCTGGCCTCCTACCCCACCTACAACCTGGAGACCTTCCGCCAGGAGATCAGTGAACTCTCCACCGACGAGAGCAAGCCCATGTGGAACCGGGCCACCAGCGGCACCTATCCCCCCGGCTCCACCCTCAAGCCTGCCACCGCCATCGCCGCCCTCCAGGAGGGCAAGGTGGGCCTGCGGGAGACCCTCTACTGCGACGGCCACTGGGAGTATCCCAACTCCATCTACGGCACCTACTGCTGGCGTCACAGCGGCTGCGGCCTTTTGACCATCACCAGCGCCATCCGGGAGTCCTGCACCTTCTTCTTTGCCGACATGGGCTACCGCCTGGGCATGGATAAGCTGCGGGAGTACTTCTCCGCCTTCGGCCTGGGCCAGTCCACCGGCATCGAGATCTCCGAGAGCACCGGCCGCCTGCCGGAGAACCCTGAGGGCGAGGACCAGGCCCCCTGGGCCGGCTACGGCCAGTCCAACCAGCTCTACACCCCGCTGCAGCTGGCCAACTATATCGCCACGCTGGTGGACGGCGGCACCCGGTACCCTGCCCACCTGCTCAAGTCCGTCAAGACCTACGACAACTCCCAGGTGATCTATTCCGAGGAGGAGCAGGAGCCCCTGAGCACCCTGGACATCGACCAGGATAATCTGGACGCGGTGCTGGAGGGCATGCGGGAGCTGGCGGCAGAGGGCAGCGTGTCCAGCTACTTCAAAAACTGCGTGGTCACCGCCGGCGCCAAGACCGGCACTGCCCAGCTGGGCAGCGGCATCACCAACAACGGCGTGTTCGTGTGCTTCGCCCCCTTTGAGGACCCCCAGATCGCCCTGGCCGTGGTCATCGAGCAGGGCGGCTCCGGCGCGGCTTTGGCCTCCACCGCCGTGAAGATCCTCAACGCCTACTTCACCGAGGACGAGATTGGCACCGTCACCCTGGGCGAGGGCCAGCTGCTCCAGTAAGACTCTACCCTTCCGCCCGCCCTTCCGGCGGGCGGTTTTTCCTCCCCCTTGCTGCTTATCCTTGATCAGGAAAGGAACCCTTTGGTATGTATGATTTGCCTGTCTTTGACCCTCGCAACAGCGAGTGCAAATTCCCCTTCGGCGCGGCGGAGTGCGGAGAGACAGTGTCCCTGACCCTCCGGCCCTCTCTCTCGGAGGGCTTCGTCCGCTGCCTGCTGGTGCTCTACCACGACTTTTCCGGCCAGCGGGAGGAGTTGGAGCTCTCCCGGCAGTCCAACCGCCGGGGCCGCACCGTGTTCACTCTCTCCTTCTCCGCCCCTCAGGAGCCGGACCTGATCTGGTACCACTTCCTCTTTTACCGCTCCGACGGCACCTGCGCACTGCTGGACCGCAGCGGCTGGCATCAGGCGGAAGAGCAGCCCGTGAGCTGGCAGCTGACGGTCTACGATGCCTCCCATCCCACCCCTGAGTGGTTTGGGGCCGGTATCACATACCAGATTTTTCCAGACCGTTTCTGCCGCCTGTCCGTCCCCGACCCCCAGGGGATGGTGGGGGACCGGGTGGTGCACCAGGACTGGGGCGAGGGCCCGGAGTGGCGGCCCGACGAGCACGGGGAGGTCCGCAATCGGGACTTCTTCGGCGGGTCCCTGGCGGGTATCACCTCTCGGCTTGACTATCTCCGGTCCCTGTCGGTGACCACGCTGTACCTGTGCCCCATCTTCCTCTCCGCCTCCAACCACCGCTACAACACCGCCGACTACCTCCAGATCGACCCCATGCTGGGCACAGAGGAGGACTTTCGGACGCTGTGCCGGGAAGCGGAAAAGCGGGGCATGCGGGTGATCTTGGACGGCGTATTCAACCACACCGGCTCCGACAGCGTATATTTCAACGCAGCCGGGAGTTTCTCCACTTTGGGCGCCGCCCAGAGCCAGGACTCCCCCTACTACACCTGGTACCACTTCACCCACTGGCCGGACCAGTACGACGCCTGGTGGGGCATCACCACCCTGCCGGCCGTCAATGAGTCGGACCCCAGCTATGGGGACTTCATCATCGACAGCCCCGACTCCGTCATCCGCCACTGGCTTCACTGCGGCGCCTCCGGCTGGCGGCTGGACGTGGCCGACGAGCTGCCTGACGAGTTCATCGCCCGCATCCGCACCGCCTGCGAGGAGACCAAGGCCGACAGCATCCTCATCGGCGAGGTGTGGGAGGACGGCTCCAACAAGATCGCCTACTCCCGGCGACGGAAATACCTCCTGGGCCACGAGACCCACGGGCTCATGAACTACCCCTTCCGCAACGCGGTGCTGGCCTTCCTTCGGGGCGGCGACGCCGCCGACTTCCGGGAGACCATGGAGACCATTCGGGAGAACTACCCCCCTGCCGCCTTCTACTCCCTGATGAACTTCCTGGGCACCCACGACACCGGCCGCATCCTCACCGTGCTGGGGGCAGAGACGGTACCGGAGGACAAGGAGGCCCGATCCACCTATCGCCTGAGCGACGCCGAGCGCCAGCGGGGCACGGCGCTGCTGCGTCTGGCCACGCTGCTGCTCTACACCTTCCCCGGCTCCCCCACCATCTTCTACGGCGACGAGGCGGGCATGGAGGGCTTCGAGGACCCCTTCAACCGCCGGACCTTCCCCTGGGGCCGGGAGGACCGGACCCTCACCGAGTGGTATCGGCTCCTGGGCCGCCTCCGGCAGGAGCGCCCCTCCCTGCTGTGGGGCGACATCGAATATCTCCGGGCCCAGGGCCACTGTCTGGTCTGGGCCCGGCAGGGCACCGGAGAGCTGACCGTCACCGCCGTCAACGCCGGAGATGAGCCTGTTGCTCTGGAGCTGCCCTGGGAGGGGGCGGTGGCCGAGGACCTGCTCACCGGCCAGCGGTTTTTGAACCAGGACGGCAAGGTGTCCCTGGTGCTGCCGCCCCTGGACGGGGTGCTGCTGGGCTGAGCTCTTCACAACCGACAACGCGGGATGTTTCACGTGAAACATCCCGCGTTTTTTTGTTTTTTCCCTTTTGTTTCACGTGAAACATTCCTGACAACTTTTCTCCCCTATTTTTGGCGGGTATTGTCGTCCCAGGCTGTTGAAATCCCATATTCCATTTGCTATAATTGTAACGATGCAATCCACCAGCATATTTTTGCTGGACCCCAATGCATGGAGAGGTGTATTTGTGGCTAAAATCATAGCAATCGTCAATCAGAAGGGCGGCGTAGGCAAGACCACCACCTGCGTGAATCTCACCGCCGCTCTCCACGAGGCCGGGCAGCGGGTGCTGCTGTGCGACTTCGACCCCCAGGCAAACGCCACCTCCGGCATGGGCGTGGACAAGTCCGTATCCCAGGGCGTCTATCAGGCCCTCATCGGCGAGGCGGAGCCCCGGGACGCGGTGGTCACCACCCGATACGGAGACGTGCTGCCCTCCAACAAGGCCCTGGCCGGCGCGGGCATCGAGCTCATCGGCATGGAATCCCGGGAGATCCTGCTCAAGCGGGTGCTGGACCAGCTCTCCCCCGACTATGACTTCATCTTCATCGACTGCCCCCCTTCCCTGGAGCTGCTGACCCTCAATGCCCTGTGCGCCGCTCAGACGGTGCTGGTGCCGGTGCAGGGAGAGTACTTCGCCCTGGAGGGGCTCAGCGACCTGATGAACACCATCCGCATCGTCCGCCGCTCCCTGAATCCCCGGCTGGAGCTGGAGGGCGTGCTGCTGACCATGTTCGACGGCCGGACCAATCTGGCGCTGCAGGTGGCGGAGGAGGTCAAGCGCTTCTTCCCCGGCCGGGTCTACGCCACCGTCATCCCCCGGAACGTGCGCCTCAGTGAGGCTCCCAGTCACGGCAAGCCCATCACCTCCTACGACCGCACCTCCCGGGGCGCCGAGGCCTACACGGCCCTGGCGGCGGAATTTCTCAAGAAGCAGGGCGTCCGCTCTGCTTAAACGCATTACCCTTTTGGAAAGGAGACTCTTTTCATGGCATCCAAGCAATCCAAGGGCCTGGGCCGGGGCCTCAGCGCCCTGCTGGGCGAGGAAGCGCTGAAGCCCGAAAGCGACGGGAGCCTGTATCTGCCCATCTCACAAGTGGAAAGCTGCTCCTCCCAGCCCCGAAAGGCCTTTGACGAGGACAGTCTCAACGACCTGGCCGACTCCATCCGCCAGCACGGCATCATCCAGCCCCTGACGGTCCGTCGGCTCCAATCCGGCTACTACCAGATCATCGCCGGCGAGCGCCGCTGGCGAGCGGCCCGCATTGCGGGCCTCACCGAGGTGCCGGCCATCGTCATCGAGGCCGACGACCGGAAGGCCGCCGAACTGGCGATGATCGAGAACCTCCAGCGGGAGGACCTGAACCCCATGGAGGAGGCCGCCGGGTTCCAATCCCTGATCCAGACCCATCACATGACCCAGGAGGAGGCCGCCCAGCGGGTGGGCAAGTCCCGCAGCGCCGTGACCAACTCCCTGCGCCTGCTGTCCCTCTCCCCTGCCGCCGCCGAGCTGGTGCGCCAGGGCAAGCTCTCCAGCGGTCACGCCCGGGCCCTGCTGGGCCTCAGCGGCCAGGCCCAGGAGAAGGCCGCCGCGCTGGTGGTGGAGGGCGATCTGTCCGTCCGCCAGACGGAACACCTGGTGAAAAAGCTCACCGAGGAGAAAAAGGAAGCCCCTGCGCCCAAAACCGGCGTCACCGTCAACTACACCGAGGAGGCCCAGAAGGAGCTCTCCTCCCGGCTGGGACGGGGCTGCCGCATCGTCAACGGCAGAAAAAAGGGCCGCATCGAGCTGGAATACTACGGTCTGGATGATCTGAACGACCTGCTGGAGGCCCTGGCCACCCTGAAAACCAGAAAGGAACCCCAAGACCTATGAAATTTGAAAAGCGCAGCGAAGGCGGCGGCGCCGAGGAAGTCCCTCAGGAGTCCCGCGCCGGCAAGCAAAAGCCGGTTTTCATCTATATCCTTATCCTCTTTACGGTGGCCTTCGTGCTGATCCTCCTCTCCTTTGTCATGCACCAGCGCAGCAATCAGCAGGTGCTGGGCGAGCTGAAGGACAACGTCAACGCCCTGGAGGAGCTCCAGGACACCATGGATGAGAACCTGGAGCTGAAAAAGGAGCTCAGCGACACCCAGGAGGAGGCCCAAAAGCTCCAGGAGCAGCTGGACGAAAGCGAGGACCAGGCCCAGACCCTGGACCAGCAGTCCCAGGCCCTCCTTCTCCTCTATCAGCTGCAGCAGGAGTACGCCTCCCAGGACCTGGAGGCCTGCGAAAAGACCCTCCAGAAGCTGGACGGCGACCTGGCGGCAGCCCTGCCCGGCGACGACCTGAGCTATAACGTGGTCTCCCCCGCCCGCCGCTATCAGCAGATCAAGGAGGCCGTGGAGGCCCAGCTGAGTGACAGCAATTCTTAATTTGTACCCATTGTTTCACGTGAAACATGAGAGATAGTTCCCCGCGAAATCTAAAACTAACGATGAGGTGAACACCATGCTGGATATTAAATTTGTCCGCGAAAACCCCGATGTGGTGAAAGAAAACATCAAGAAGAAGTTCCAGGACGAGAAGCTGCCCCTGGTGGACGAGGTCATCGCTCTGGACAGCGAGTACCGTGCCGCTGTCACCGAGGCCAGCGACCTCCGTGCCGCCCGCAACACCCTGTCCAAGCAGGTGGGCGTTCTGATGGGCCAGGCCAAGAAGGACCCCTCCAAGCTCCAGGAGGCCGAGGCCGTCAAGGCCCAGGTCACCGCCAACGCCGACCGGCTCAAGGAGCTGGAGGCCAAGGAGGAGGAGCTCCAGAAGGAGATCCACAAGCGCATGCTGGTGATCCCTCAGATCATCGACGACTCCGTGCCTCTGGGTCCCGACGACTCCTGCAACGTGGAGGTCCAGCGCTTCGGTGAGCCCAAGGTGCCCGACTACCCCATCCCCTACCATGTGGACCTGATGGAGTCCTTCGACGGCATCGATCTGGACGCCGCCGGCCGCGTCTCCGGCAACGGCTTCTACTATCTGCTGGGCGACATCGCCCGTCTCCACGAGGCGGTGCTGGCCTACGGCCGTGACTTCATGATCAGCAAGGGCTTCACCTACTGCATCCCCCCCTTCATGATCCACGGCAACGTGGTGGAGGGCGTCATGAGCCAGACCGAGATGGACGCCATGATGTACAAGATCGAGGGCGAGGACCTGTACCTCATCGGCACCTCCGAGCACTCCATGATCGGCAAGTTCATCGACCAGATCCTCACCGAGGACCAGCTGCCCCAGACCCTCACCTCCTACTCCCCCTGCTTCCGCAAGGAGAAGGGCGCCCACGGCATCGAGGAGCGCGGCGTCTACCGCATCCACCAGTTCGAGAAGCAGGAGATGATCGTGGTCTGCAAGCCCGAGGAGTCCAAGGAGTGGTATGACAAGCTGTGGCAGTACTCCGTGGAGCTGTTCCGGTCCATGGACATCCCCGTCCGTCAGCTGGAGTGCTGCTCCGGCGACCTGGCCGACCTGAAGGTCAAGTCCTGCGACATCGAGGCCTGGAGCCCCCGTCAGCAGAAGTACTTCGAGGTCTGCTCCTGCTCCAACCTGGGCGACGCTCAGGCTCGCCGCCTGCGCATCCGCTACAAGGACGAAAACGGCAAGATGCAGCTGTGCCACACCCTGAACAACACCTGCGTGGCACCTCCCCGTATGCTCATCGCCTTCCTGGAGAACAACCTCCAGGCCGACGGCACCGTGAAGATCCCCGAGGTCCTGTGGCCCTACATGGGCGGCACCAAGGTGCTGGTCCCCAAGAAGAAGTAAGCATCCCCTTCCCCGCCCCGCACCGCGGCACAGCCGCGTCTCCGGGCGGCAATATACCAAAAGTTATCATTTCAACGGAAAATACAGATCGTTAAACCTGTTTCCAGCCGATGGAAGCGCCGGAGCACCACCAACGGCCCATTTTGGGCCGCCAGAACGGCTCCAGAGCCGTCACAGCCCTGAATCCCTTGCGGCGCAAGGGATTCAGAGGACGGCTTTCCGGCGCCTTCCCGGCGGGCAGGAGAGAAAGAGGAAATACCATGAAAGAGATCCTGGAACAGGGGCTGCAGGCCCTGGAGCTGCCGCCGGAGCTTTCTTCGGCGTTGGAGCGCTATGGGGAGATGCTCCTGGAAAAGAATAAGGTGATGAACCTGACGGCCATCACAGAGCCCAATGAGGTGGCCACACTGCACTTTCTGGATTCCCTCTGCCTGACCCGCTATGTGAAGCTGGACGGCAAACAGATGGTGGACGTGGGCACCGGCGCCGGCTTCCCCGGCCTGCCCCTGCGTCTGGCGGTGCCGGACCTGCAGCTGACGCTGCTGGACTCCCTGGGCAAGCGCATCACCTTCCTGGAGGAGGTGTGCGCCGATCTGGGCCTTAGCAACGTGGCCTGTGTCCACGGCCGGGCGGAGGAGTTCGCCTCCGCCCACCGGGAACAGTTTGACTACGCCGTGTCCCGGGCGGTGGCGGCTCTGCCCATGCTGGTGGAGCTGTGCCTGCCCCTGGTCCGGCCCGGCGGCGCCTTCCTGGCCATGAAGAGCGTGGACTCCGACGAGGAACTCCAAAGCGCCGCCCATGCCATCTCCGTGTTGGGCGGGCGAGTGGCGGCCAAGGAGGACTACCTCATTCCCGGCACACAGGTGCAGCACCGTCTGATTGTAATTGAGAAGGTCTCCCCTACCCCGGCAAAGTATCCCCGTGGATTCGCAAAAATCAAAAAAAGTCCCCTTTAAGGAAAAAATCGCCGTTTTTTCTCTTGACAAACGGTGAAAAATGTGGCATTTTAGGCTCTAAAGCCCACTCCCCTACCGGGAATAGGCGCGGAGCGTCAGTGGAGGTGAGCGGCAGATGGGTGAAGTAATGGTGGTAGTCTCCGGCAAAGGCGGTACCGGCAAGACCTCCTTCGTGGCCGGCGTAGGCTCCGCCCTGGCGGTGCTGGGGCATGAGGTGCTGTGCGTGGACTGTGACGCGGGACTGCGGAATCTGGACCTGGCTCTGGGCCTCAGCGACCGGGCCTTTATGGACTACACCGACGTGGCCCTGGGCCGCTGCACCCTGGAGGAGGCCGCCGTGGCCCATCCCCGGATCCCCCGGCTCCATCTGCTGACCGCCCCCTCCTCTCTGGAACGGGGCCGCATCAGCAAGGAGCAGATGACCGACCTGATGGATCAGGTCCGGCAGCGGTACGACTACTGCCTGCTGGACGCCCCTGCCGGATTGGGGTCCATGTTCCGTCTGGCCGTCTGCGCCGCCGACCGGTGCACCGTGGTCACCACCACCGACGTCAGTTCCCTGCGGGACGCCCAGCACACCGTCATGCTGCTGGACCCCTACTTCCCCCAGGGCCGGCTCCATCTGGTGGTGAACCGGGTCCGGCGCAAGCTGCTGCGCAGCCTCCACGCCACCATCGATGACGCCATCGATACCGCCGGCGCGCCGCTGCTGGGGGTCATCCCGGAGGATGACGCGCTGCCTCTGGCCCTGAACCGGGGCATTCCGCTGCTGTTGGCGGACTCCCCTGCCGCGGCCCGAGCCTACTATAATATTGCCAAACGCCTGACGGGACAGCGAATTCCGCTCATGCGGATCAAATAGAAAGGAGACGACCCCGTTGAATATTGCCCTTATGGCTCATGATCATAAAAAAGAGCTGATGGTCCAGTTCTGCACGGCCTACGCCGGCATCCTGTCCCATCACAGCATCTATGCCACCAATACCACCGGTCATCTGGTGGCCGAGGCCACTGGTCTGGATGTCCAGTGCTTTTTGTCCTACGCCCACGGCGGCAGCCAGCAGATCGGTGCCCGCATCGCCTACAACGAGTTTGATCTGGTGCTGTTCTTCAACGACCCCAGTGACACCTCCATGGCCGAGGATATCACCTATATCTCCCGGCTGTGCGACCAGAACAACATCCCCTTCGCCAGCAACGTGGCCACCGCCGAAATGCTGGTGCTGGGCCTGGCCCGGGGCGATCTGGACTGGAGATGCATCGTCAATCCCCGCACCAAGCCTCTGGCCATCTGAGGCCGTGTCTCCCCTGCCCCCGGCCGCCCCGGAGGCAGGGAAACCGCCCCTTCCAGACCTTGACTTTTGCGGGTAAAATGCATACAATAGAACTACCGCGAAGATACCGCAGGAGTATCACTCCGCCGCCGCACAGAGAGGGACGCCCAGGCTGGAAGCGTCCCGGGACCGGGGAGTGAAAAGACAGCGGCGGAGCGGGGATGGAAACATCCACGGCGCGCTCCCCGTACCAGGAGCTGGAAGGAAGGAGAGTAGCCCCGCCAGCGGGGAAGCGCCCTTTGAACTTGGGTGGCACCACGAAGCGAAGTTTCGCTCTCGTCCCAACGGCAGGGACGGGAGCGTTCTTTTTTTCTCCGGCATGGAAATTTTCCCCAATCAGGCCGGATCTGTGGAAAAACGCCGCCGCTAAACCTGCAACTCTGCGCCGTTTCCAGCGCTTCGCGCCCCCATTTGGGGCGGAACACGGGCTTTTTGCCCCGCTTTATTAACAAATGACTCCCAGAACCCTCTCCGGCTTCATGGACCTGCTGGCCCCAGCGGAGCCTGAGCTCCTCTGGGGGCCCCGCCATTGAATTCCAATCGTCCGGAGTGAATCCGGCCGATTGCAAGGTTTTTGCCTTTGGCAAAAACACTTGTACGCCCCATTCGGGGCGGTCCGGGCAGCAGCTGCCCGCATCTTATCAACAAAGGAGCTTTCCACCATGTCCAAAATGACTCCCAGAACCCTCTCCGGCTTCATGGAGCTGCTGCCCGGACCGCAGCAGCAGATGGAGCGCATCATGGAGGTGCTGCGCACCACCTACTCCCTCTACGGCTTCACCCCCCTGGACACCCCGGCCATCGAGGCCGCCGAGGTGCTCCTGGCCAAGGGCGGCGGCGAGACGGAAAAGCAGATCTACCGCTTCCAGAAGGGCGACAGCGACCTGGCGCTGCGGTTCGACCTGACCGTGCCCCTGGCCAAGTATGTGGCCCTGCACTACAACGACCTGTCCTTCCCCTTCCGCCGGTATCAGATCGGCAAGGTCTACCGGGGCGAGCGGGCCCAGCGGGGCCGGTTCCGGGAGTTCTACCAGGCCGACATCGACATCATCGGCGACGGCAAGCTCTCCATCATCAACGAGGCGGAGATCCCCGCCATCATCTACAAGACCTTCTCCACCCTGGGCCTCAAGCGCTTCCAGATCCGGGTCAACAACCGCAAGATCCTCAACGGCTTCTACGAGCTCCTGGGCCTCAGCGAGCGCTCCGGCGACATCATGCGCACCGTGGACAAGCTGGACAAGATCGGCGCCGAGAAGGTGGGCGCCCTTCTGACGAAGGAGTGCGGCCTCACCGCCGAGCAGTCCGGCGAGATCTTGAAATTCATCGCCATCACCGGCTCCAATGAGGAGGTCCTCTCCGCCCTGGAGGGCTACACCGGCCGCAGCGAGGCCTTCGACCAGGGCCTGGAGGAACTCCGGACCGTGGTGCGGTATCTGGGCGCCTTCGGCGTCCCGGCGGAGAACTTCGCCGTGGACCTGACCATCGCCCGGGGCCTCGATTACTACACCGGCACCGTCTACGAGACCACGCTGCTGGACCACCCGGAGATCGGCTCCGTGTGCTCCGGCGGCCGCTACGACAACCTGGCCGAATTCTACACCGACAGACAGCTGCCCGGCGCCGGCATCTCCATCGGCCTCACCCGCCTCTTTTACGTCCTGGGCGAGCAGAAGATGCTCAACCCCGACCTGCCCACCGCTCCGGCGGACGTGCTGATTTTGCCCATGACCGAGGACCTGTCCCCCGCCATCGCCCTGGCAACTGAGCTGCGGGAAAACGGCGTCCGGGCCCAGCTCCACTGCGAGCAGAAGAAGTTCAAGCAGAAGATCTCCTACGCCGACAAGCTGGGCATCCCCTACGTCATCTTCCTGGGCGAGGACGAGATCGCCGGCGGCGTGGTGGCCTGCAAGGACATGAAGACCGGCGAGCAGACCAAGCTGGATACCGCCGCCACCCTCTACCGCATCAAGGCCGGACTGGCGGAAAAGAACCGGGGCCCCATCATTTTGGGATAAATTTTGATTCCCATGCGTAATTTTATTCAAGTATTATACCAATAGGACTGTTTTTTCCGTTCCTCCACCCCTGCTCCCAGGCCCGGCGGCCTCCGCTGCCGGCCCGCCTCCCCCCAAAGGCGGCGGAGGGGAGCGGCGCAGAGCCCCCTCCGGGGCAGCGCCATGACCGTGCAAGCAAAGGAGAAGGATATGCGAAAACAACTGGAGGCCTGGTTCCTCTACTTCCTCCTCTACTCCTTTTTGGGGTGGGTGTATGAGGTGTTTTTGGAGGTAGTGGTCTACCGCTGGGGCTACTCCGACCGGGGCGTGCTGCTGGGGCCCTACTGCATCATCTACGGCGTGGGCGCCCTGATTCTGGTGTTCTCCCTTCGGGGGCTCCAGCGCAAACGCATTTATCTTGGCCCCGTGTCCATTACACCGGTGCTGGTGTTCCTGGGCATCGTGGTGCTGACCACGGTGCTGGAGCTCATCGGCAGCTATGTGATGGAGTGGACCACCGGCAGCTGGCTGTGGGACTACCGCCGCTTCGCCTTCAATTTCCAGGGCCGGGTGGCCCTGAACCCCAGCCTGCGGTTCGGCGTGGGGGGCATGGTGTTCCTCTATGTGCTCCAGCCCCTCTTTGAAAAGCTGACGGACCAGATGCCGCCCCGGGTGCTCTCGGCCATCAGCGACGTGCTGGCCGTTCTCTTCCTGGCGGATGTCATCCACTATGTGGTGACCTGACCTCTCCCTCCCCGCCGCCGTTTTGGGGCGGCGGACAACGGACCTTTCGCTCTCTCGTGCCGCCTAAAAAGGGCGGCGGAAAGGAGAACTCCTATGAAACTTCGTTCCCGGGCCGGAGCGGCCCTGCTGGCCCTGGCTCTGACAGCCGCCCTGTGTCTGCCCGCTGCCGCAGCGGAGAGCGGCCGGCTGCTGCCCTCTCTCCGGTCCTATGGCGGCTTTGCCGACGTAAAGGGCAGCTGGTACGAGCCCTATGTCAGCGCCGTGTATGAAGCCGGGCTCATGGAGGGCACCTCCTCCACCGCATTCCAGCCCAACGAGACTTTGAGCTGCCAGGCGGCGGTGGTCCTGGCCGCCCGGCTCCACAGCCTTTTGACGGGAGGCGACGGCACCTTTGCCCCCTCCTCCCCCTGGTACCTCTCCGCCCAGCAGTACCTGCTGGACGAGGACACCGAGGTCTTTTCCCTCCCCTGGTTCGTCTATTCCCCCGAGGATCTCTGCACCCGGGCGGACCTGGCGGAGCTGCTCTACGCCGTCCTGGCCCCCCTGCCGGACACCCTGATGCCCATCAACACCATCTCCGCGGTGCCCGACAGCCAGGACTATGAAGTCCAGGCCCTCTATGAGGCGGGCATCCTCACCGGCACGGACCGCTACGGCATCTTCCGGGGCGGCGAGACCGTCACCCGGGGAGAGACCGCCGCCATCCTGGCCCGGGTCATCGACCCCAGCCTGCGCCGGACCTTCACCCTGACCCCCTTTGACCTGGGTCAGGTGGTGCTGGGGGTCCCCGGGGAGACCGTGGTGGAAACCGTGGACGGCTACGCCGTCCGCTCCGAGCTTCTGGCGGACCTGCTGCTGCAGACCACCGCCCAGTATGTGGAGGAGCACGGCGACCAGGCCTATCCCCAGTACGCCGCCTACTGGAAGGAGTACGCAGCCCAGGACTGGGGCATGAGCTACTTTGAGTATCTCTACTACACCTATGACATCGACCTGACCGGCACGGACAGCGCCGTGGCCTGGGACCAGGCGGGCAGCGACGGCCTGAGCCCCGCCCAGAAGGTGTGGGCCGACACCCTGGAGGCAGCGGCGGAGCTGGCGGTGCTCTCCAGCCACGCCAAGGCCCAGGGCTACACCCCCGACTACTTCCAGAAGCAGACTATCGCCTCCAGTGAGGTGGCCCAGGGCGGCCGCTCCGCCTGGCTCAACCGGGAGCTGGCCCTCTTTGAGGCCCTGCGCACCAACCTCTCCGCCCAGTGCATCCCCACCGCCGCCCAGGCAAATGCCGTGCTGCGGGAAAACGACCTGACCTGCGGCATCCTGGCGGTGTTCGACAGCACCCAGAGCCTGGCGGCCAAGACCCGGGCGGAGACCATGCGCCAGGCCGCTGCCAACCACCCCGGGGACCAGGAGTACTTCTCCTACCTGGTGGAGAAATACGCCGACAACAACTCCTCCGTGGGGCTTCTGAGCCGTTATGACTTTGCCTCCGCCACCTGGTCCGCCCTGGACAGCCTGACTCCGGGACAGATCAGCCCCGTGCTGGAGGAAAACGGCACCTACCTGGTCTTTTACAAGGTGGACCCCGCCGCCGACGAGGACACCATGGACTATCTGGGCCAGGCCCTGGCGGCGGGTCAGCTCTCCCAGTGGGCCGAGACGGCCTCCGTTTCCTTCTCCCAAGCCTGGGGCAGTTGGAACGATGTGGCCTGCTGCGCCCGGTGTGAGGCCCTGGAATTCCCTGTGGTTTGATTACAAATAGGAAAATACACTATACAATATACAAATAGGAGTGTTGAATGATGGATACGATGCAAGGTTTTACCCGCTCTCACTACTGCGGCACCCTTCGTCCGTCGGACATCGGCAAGACCGTGTCCGTGTGCGGCTGGGTCCAGCGTCAGCGGGACATCGGCGCGCTGATCTTCGTGGACCTGCGGGACCGCACGGGCATTTTGCAGCTGGCCTTTGATGACGCCACCGACCGTGAGATCTTCGAAAAGGCCAAGGGCCTCCGGAGCGAGTACGTAGTGGCAGCCGTGGGCGTGGTCCGGGAGCGGTCCAGCAAGAACCTGGAGATCCCCACCGGCGAGATCGAGGTGGAGGTCAAGGAGCTGCGGCTGCTGGCCAAGGCGGACACCCCGCCCTTTGAGATCCTGGACGACTGCAAGGCCAACGAGATGCTGCGGCTGAAGTACCGGTATCTGGACCTGCGCCGCCCGGTGATGCAGAACATGATCGCCACCCGCCACCGTGTGGTGAAGATCGCCCGGGACTACTTCGACGAGCAGGGCTTTCTGGAGATCGAGACCCCCATGCTGACCAAGTCCACCCCCGAGGGCGCCCGGGACTATCTGGTGCCCTCCCGGGTCCATCCGGGCAAGTTCTACGCCCTGCCCCAGTCCCCCCAGCAGTACAAGCAGCTGCTGATGCTCTCCGGCTTTGACCGCTATTTCCAGATCGCCCGCTGCTTCCGGGACGAGGACCTGCGGGCCGACCGGCAGCCGGAGTTCACCCAGATCGACCTGGAGATGAGCTTTGTCAACGAAGAGGACGTGATGACCATCCAGGAGGGCTTCATCCAGCGGGTGTTCAAGGAAGTGCTGAACGTGGACGTCCAGACCCCCTTCCTGCGGATGCCCTGGCAGGAGGCCATGGACCGCTTCGGCTCCGACAAGCCGGATATCCGCTTCGGCTTTGAGCTCAAAGACATCAGCGACATCGTCAAGGACTGCGGCTTCGGCGTGTTCTCCGGCCCCGTGAAGGAGGGCGGCAGCGTCCGCTGCATCAACATCAGCGGCGGCAGCGCCCACTTCACCCGCAAGAAGATCGACGCTCTGGTGGAAGTGGCCAAGACCTACGGCGCCAAGGGCCTGGCCTGGGCCCGGCTCCACGGCGGCGAGATGACCTCCTCCTTTGCCAAGTTCCTCACCGAAGAGGAGATGCAGGCCATCCTTGCCCGGGCTGAGGCCAAGGACGGCGACGTGGTGCTGGTGGTAGGCGACGCCAAGAATACCGTGGTGTGGGCGGCTCTGGGCGCGCTGCGTCTGGAGTGCGCCAAGCAGCTGGGCCTGCTCAAGAAGGACGAGTACAAGTTCCTGTGGGTGGTCCAGTTCCCCATGTTCGAGTGGTCCGAGGAGGAGGGCCGGTATGTGGCCATGCACCACCCCTTCACCGCCCCCATGGACGAGGATGTGGACAAGCTGGACACCGACAAGGCCCACTGCCGGGCCAAGGCCTACGACATCGTCCTCAACGGCGTGGAGCTGGGCGGCGGCTCCATCCGGATCAACACTCCGGAGATGCAGGAGACCATGTTCCACGCCCTGGGCTTCACCCAGGAGGACGCGGAGGAGCGCTTCGGCCACCTGATCAACGCCTTCAAGTTCGGCGCGCCTCCTCACGGCGGCCTGGCCTACGGCCTGGACCGGCTGTGCATGCTCATGGCCGGCGCCGACTCCATCCGGGACGTCATCGCCTTCCCCAAGGTCCAGACCGCCAGCGAGCCCATGACCAACTGCCCCGACTTCGTGGATGATAAGCAGCTGGAGGAATTGTCCATCGCCGTGACCAAGAAGGAAACTGAGGAGTAAGCAGAACTCCTCTTCCCCGCCGCAGATTCGTTTTCCCCGCTTCCCCGCACTTTTTGGGGGCGGCTCCTTGAACGAGGAGCCGCCTCTCCCGGCAGACAGGACCTTCCAAGTAGGAGAAGGTGCAGCAGCATTGCCCGGCAGCTGTGCTGAGTTCTTCGGTGCAGGGAAGGCACCGGTTCGGTGCCAGGAATGCTTACACCGTCGCGGCATTGCGATTCCCAGGCACTTCATGCCCGCCAATCGCGCCGCATCCTCGAAACAAGCTCGCTTTTTCTGCCACTGGCAGCGCTTCGCCGCTTTCCCCCAAAGACGCATTCCTCTGCGCCCAAAAGCAACCCTCCCGCCTGCTGGGCGCTTCGCACCCATACACCGTCGCGGCATTGCGATTCCCGGGCACTTCATGCCCGCCAATCGCGCCGCATCCTCGAAACAAGCTCGCTTTTTCTGCCACTGGCAGCGCTTCACTTGTTTCCACAGCCGCCTCCGGGCGGCAAAAATCCAACTCCATGAGGTGATTTTCATGAAACTGGTTCAATTCCTGAAAAACAGCAAGGTAGCTCTGGGCATCGAGACGGAAAACGGCATCATCGACGCCGCCGTGGAAGGCGCCCGCCGGGGCCTGCGGGTCCCCCAGACCATGATCCAGGCTATCCGCCACGGCAATGTGGCCCTGGAGGTGCTGGAAAAGCTTACGGACGGCGCTGTCAACTTCGTCCAAAATCCCCCCGCCGCCCCTGCTGTCACCGGCATGGAGCGCATCCTCTGTATCGGCCTGAACTACCGCCAGCACGCCATGGAGTGCGGATTGGACCTGCCCGAGCGGCCGGTGCCCTTCTGCAAGTTCTCCAACGCCCTCTCCGCCCACCGGGACACCGTCCGTCTGGACCCGGCCTATCGGGAGTATGACTACGAGGCGGAGCTGGTGGTGATCATCGGCCGCCCCGCCCGCAACGTCAGCGCCGAGGACGCCATGGACTACGTCTTCGGCTACACCTGCGGCAACGACCTGTCCACCCGGGACCTGCAATTCGCCCGGGGCAACCAGTGGCTGCTGAGCAAGACCTTCGACGGCTTTGCCCCCTTGGGCCCCTGCGTGGTCACCGCCGACAGTCTCGACCCCTCGGACCTGGCCATCTCCAGCACCGTCAACGGCGAGCTGCGGCAGAACTCCCGCACCTCCGACCTGATCTTCTCCGTGCCGGAGCTCATCGCCGACCTCTCCCGCCACTTCACCCTGGAGCCCGGCGACGTGATCTTCACCGGCACTCCCCAGGGCGTCATGCACGGCTGGAGCGCCGACAAGAAGCAGTGGCTCAAGCCCGGCGACCGGGTGGACGTCACCATCGAGGGCATCGGCACCCTCACCACCACCTTCTGCTGAATCCGGCGGGGGACGGCGCCCTCCGCCGTCCCCCGTTTTTTGACCTTGGAAAGGAGACCCTGCATGAAAAAGAAGCTGTGTGCTCTGGCGCTGTGCGCCCTGGTTCTGTGCGGCTGCGGCGCCGGCCCCACCGCCACTTCTGCCCCCTCCTCCGCTCCCCAGAGCGCCCAGGAACCCCCTGCGTCCTCGGCGGAGCCCACTGCCCTGGAACGGGCCCAGGAGCGCCTGGCCACCCTGACGGTGGATGAAAAGGTGGGCCAGATGTTCTTTGCCCGGCGGCCGGAGACCGGCTCCGCAGAGGATGCCGCTGCCTGGCACCTGGGGGGCTATGTGCTCTTCGGCCGGGACTTCCAGTACAGCGACGGCCACTGGCTGAGCCGGGAGGACTTTCTCCAAAACATCCAGGCCGATCAGGACGCCGCCAAGGCCGACACCGGCATCCCCCTGCTCATCGGCTCCGACGAGGAGGGCGGCACCGTCACTCGGGCCAGCCTGAACCCCAACCTCTTTGAAACTCCCTTCCTCTCCCCCCAGGCCCTGCTGAGTGTGGGCGGCATGGAGACCCTGGCGGCGGACGCCGGGGAAAAGTCTCAGGCTCTTCTGGAGCTGGGCATCAATGTAAATCTGGCCCCGGTGTGCGACGTGTCCACCAACGCCGAGGACTTCATGTATGACCGGACCTGCGGCCTGGCGGCATCCGACACCTCCCAGGCTGTGGCCGCCCAGGTGGAGGCTATGAAGTCCGCCGGCATCGGCAGCGTCCTCAAGCACTTCCCCGGCTATGGCTCCAACGCCGACACCCACACCGGCGCGGCGGTGGACCAGCGTCCTCTGGAGCAGTTCCTGCTGGAGGACTTCCTGCCCTTCTCCGCCGGCATGGAGGCCGGCGGCGCCACCACCGCTGTCCTGGTGAGCCACAACACCATGACCGCCGTGGACGACCAGCTTCCCGCCTCCCTCTCCCCGGCGGTCCACGAGCTGCTGAGAGAGGAGCTGGGCTTTGACGGCGTGGCCATCACCGACGACCTGGCCATGAACGCGGTCAGCGACGACCGCTTCTCCACCCCCGCCGCAGTGCTGGCGGTGCTGGCGGGCAACGACCTGCTGATCTCCTCGGACTATGCCGTCCAGATCCCCCAGGTCCTCGCCGCCGTAAAGGATGGTACCATCCCCATGGAGCGCATCAATGAGGCCGTGACCCGGGTGCTTTTGTGGAAGGAGGCCCTGGGGCTTCTCTGACACATCTCTCTCCCCTTTTCGTCCAGAAGGATAGAAACCAAAAGGAGGGACCGTTATGAAAAAGCGCTCTGTGCTCTGGTGTATGCTGACTCTGGCCCTGACCGCCCTTTTGACCGTGCCCGTCCGGGCCGACACCGGCCCCAAGCCCCAGCTGATCGTCCGAGTGGAAAACGCCCCACAGGAGCCCTACTACCTGGACCTTTTAGAGGAAGGTGAGGGCACCGGCGGGGAAAAGGAGGGCCTCTCCTGGAGCTACTCGGAGGAGGAGCGGGCCGCTTTGGATGAAGGGCTTCTGGACGCCCTTCTGGCGGCGGTGCCGGAGGGGTACCGGGCCTGCACCGTGGAGGGCACCGGCGGCGCCCCCATGTGGGGGGAGCTCATGGCGGAACATACCGACCGCGCCGGCAATCCTCTCCACACCTTCTCCTATGTGGGCGTGCCGGAGACCTACCGCATCCTGCTGGTGACCAAAAGCGGCGAGAGCTATCTCTCCCCCACCCTCACCCGCTCTGTGCTTCAGTCCTCGGTGACCGTGGACTTCACGGCGGGCACCGTCTCCGCGCCTCCGGCGGCCCTGGGATACGTTTTGCAGTTCCTGGCCACCTTCCTGCCCACCCTCCTCATTGAGGGCGTGGTACTGGCGGCCTTTGGGTATTCCCTCAAGAAATCCTGGCGGCCCTTCCTCCTTTTGAACCTGGTGACCCAGGGGGCCCTGGCTGCCTTTTTCGCCGCCACCGCCATGGGCAGCGGGGTGAGCTGGCTGTACTTCCTCCTCTTTTTCCCGGCGGAGGTCCTCATCGCCCTGGTGG
This sequence comes from uncultured Oscillospiraceae bacterium, assembly GCA_902478785.1. Classification (GTDB taxonomy): domain Bacteria; phylum Bacillota; class Clostridia; order Oscillospirales; family Oscillospiraceae; genus Oscillibacter. The sequence continues at coordinate 19,404 of CABSMJ010000004.1, read as the reverse complement.
AGGCAGTGGCCTACACCCGCCTGCTCCCCGCTCACGGGCCCCGGCGGGCCTTTGCCTATGGCCTCACCGCCAACGTCTGCTCCGCCGCCCTGGGCTTTTTCCTGGCGGAGCCTGTGTGGCGGTGGGTGGTGTCCATCTCTTAAACCAGAAAGGAAGTTTTCCCCATGGAAACGGAAAAGCTCTATTACGCCGACCCCTATGAAACCACCTTCACCGCCACGGTCCTGGGCTGTGAGGCGGGCAAGGGCGGCTACTTGGTGACCTTGGACCGCACGGCCTTCTACCCCGAAGGGGGCGGCCAGCCGGCGGACCACGGCACCCTGAGCGGCGCCGCCGTCACCGACGTTCACGAAAAGGACGGCGTCATCACCCACACCTGCGATCGGCCCCTGACCGTCGGCGACACGGTGGAGGGCGCCATCGACTGGGACCGGCGCTTTGACCACATGCAGCAGCACTCCGGAGAGCACATCCTCAGCGGTCTCATCTGCTCCGCCCACCACTGCGACAACGTGGGCTTCCATCTGGGGGCCGACACGGTGACCATCGACTTCAACGCCGCCCTCACCGAGGAGGACGTGGCGGAGCTGGAGGCTGCCGCCAACCGCTATATCTGGCAGGACCATCCCATTGCCATCTCCTTCCCCTCTCCGGAAGAATTGGAGGCTCTGGACTACCGCTCCAAAAAGGAGCTGACGGGTCAGGCGCATCGTCTCCTTCCCCGGGGCGGACTGCTGCGCCTGCTGCGGCACCCACGTCTCCTCCTCCGGCCAGGTGGGGCTTCTGAAAATCCTCTCCTGCCAGAAGTTCCGCCAGGGCGTGCGGCTGGAGATCCTCAGCGGCCGCCGGGCCCTCACCTATCTCTCCCAGACCTGGGACCAGAACCGCCAGGTGGGCCAGCGGCTCAGCGCCAAGGCCACGGAGACCGCCGCCGCCGTGGAGCGGCTGGAGGCGGAGCTGACGGCCACAAAGGACCGGTGCGCCGCTCTGGAGCGGACGGTGTTCGCCGCCAAGGCGGAGGAGTACCGGGACAAGGGGGACGTGACCCTGCTGGAGGCCCCCATGGGCTCTGACGCCGTGCGCCGTCTGGCGGACACGGTGGCGGGCAGCTGCGGCGGCCGATGCTGGGTCTTTGCCGGCGAGGGCGAGCACTGGAACTACGCCATGGTGGACCACCGGGGCGGCGACGTGAAGGAGCTGGTGAGGGCCCTCAACGCCGCCCTCCACGGCCGGGGCGGCGGCAAGAAGGGCTTTGCCCAGGGCTCCGTCCAGGCCACCCGGCAGGAGATCGAGGACTACTTCGCCTGAAAGCGTTTCCCTGCAAGAAAAACATCTATCCTTCGCTTGCGCACAGACCCCCTTTCTGCTATGCTGGAAGCAGAAAGGGGGTCTTTTTATGAAGCGACTGCTGAGCCTCACCTTGTCCCTGGTGCTGACGCTGCTTCTCCTGATCCCCGCCGGCGCCGCCGAGAGCCAGGACACCTGGCGGCGCAGCGAGGGGGACGGGCGGTATGTGACCCTCCGGGTGCCCTATGCGGCAGGGGAGGACCTGTCCTGGTCCGAGTATCGGTACCTGTGCCTGCGCTACGGCGACACCGGGGAGCCGGTGTCCCTGGTCAGCGACTATTGGGACGGCGGCCTCTTTGCCACCGTCCCGGCCGAGGACGCGGAGCGGCCTCTGGAGGTGGTCCAGGGGGAGCGCTTTGCCTGGACCGACTTCCCCCGGGGCGCCGAGGCCATGTGCGCCAACACCCTCTATCTCCGGGGCATCCTGCGGGGAGACGCCGCCGGGAACTTCGCCCCCAAGGCGCCCCTGACCCGGGGCCAGGCGGCGGTGCTCTTTGCCCGGCTGCTGGCCCTGCCCCAGCCGGAGGGGGAAACCGTATTTTCCGATGTGCCCGCCGACAGCTGGTGCGCCGGGGCGGTGAACGCCCTCTACCAGGCGGGACTGCTGCCAAGCGCCTCTGCCTTCCGCCCCGACGAGGCCATCACCCGGGCGGAGTTCACCGCCGCCCTCTATGACGCCTTCTCCCTTTTGGGCTGGACGAAAAAAGCCACCGGGGACCTGGACTTTGTGGACGCAGAGGACATCCCCGCCTGGGCCGTGGAGGCCTATCTGAGCCTGGACGCCCGCGGTCTGGTGCCCCGGACCCCTGAGGAGCTGCCGGAGGAGGCCTTTACCGGGGATGAGCTGCCCATCCAGCGCTACTATGCCCAGCCTGACCATCCCATGACCCGGGAGGAGGGCTGTGAGCTGCTGGACTGGGCCATGCGCCGCCTGCCCTGGTATCCCTCCCAGACAGCGGTGGAATGGGGCTTTGACGAGGCCATGCCCGTCATCGACGGCTCCACCTCCACCTATCCCTTCACCACCGCCCTCTATGGGTCCCTCTTCGAGAACTATACCCAGCATCCCCAGCTCCCCGCCGCCCACTCCACCAGCTATGACTCCTATGAAAACCTCATCGACGGCAAGGTGGACGTGCTCTTTGCCGCCGCCAAGGCCTCCAGCGAGCAGACCGAGCGGGCCAAGGCCCGTGGCGTGACGCTGGAGTATGTGCCCATTGCCCGGGACGCCATGGTGTTTTTCACCAATGTGGAAAACTCTGCGGAGGGTCTGACCCGGCAGCAGATCCAGGACATCTATGTCCGCAATGCCTACCAAAACTGGAAGGACGTGGGGGGCCCCGACGCTGCTCTCCTGCCCTACTGCCGGAATATCGACAGCGGCTCCCACTCGCTGATGGAGCGCTATTTCCTGGATGGCGGCGCCCTCTCCCTTCACCCGGACATCCTCCAGGGCAACGTGTCCCAGGCCATGAGCAGCGCCCTCACCGACGTGGCCGCCGCCCTGAAAACCGACCCGCCGGCCTACGCCCTGGGGTACAGCGTCTATTACTACTACCTGACCGCCTCTACGATGATGGGAGACGTGACGGACAACCAGATCAAGCTCCTGGCGGTGGACGGGGTGACACCCTCTGACGAGACCATCGCCGACGGCACCTATCCCCTGGCGGACTACAACTATCTGGTACTCCGGTCCGACGAGCCCCAGGACTCCCCCGCCCGGCGCCTGGCGGAGTTCATGCTCACCCAGGCGGGACAGGCGGTGGTGGAAAGCGCGGGCTTTGGCCGGGTGAATTGAAAGCAAGCTCCCTGCAAAAAAGACCGGCGTGCCGTGTTGCAGCACGGCACGCCGGTCTTCCCGTTCCCTCTATCGGTTCAGGCTGTCTATGGCCAGCAGCGCCACAGCGATGCACAGCATGACGCCCAGGTCCGATACCGACAGCTTGCCCATGCGGAAGATCACCAATCCGCCCACCGCCAGCCCCAGGCTCACGCAGCGGCACAGCAGCAGGCACATGTCCTTGATATCCCCCCGGCTCAGCTCCCGGAAGGGGTGGGGCGATTCGCTCCGGAGGCCCGACAGCAGCTCGTCCACATTCACCCCCAAAATTTCCGCCACCTGGGGCAAACAGGCGATGTCCGGGCAGGCCAGGCCCCGCTCCCACTTGGACACGGCCTTGTCCGTGACCCCCAGCCGGTCCGCCAGCTCCTGCTGGGTCATGCCCTTCTCCTTCCGAAGCCGGGCGATCAAAGCGCCCATCTGGTTGGTATTCAAGTGCGCTCCCTCCTTTGTGGTATCATCATAGCCAATGACGGTGCATCGCGCAAGGAATATCCGGTAGAATCCCCTCGACCGGTGGTTTACCCGGGGCTATGGGACCTCAAAGGGCCCTTTTCGAGGGGAAAAAAGGACCTCCCCGAATGGGGAGGTCCTTTTGCTGCTTTTAATTCTCGTCGTCATAGGCGAAGTGGGTGCCGTAGTAGTACTGGAGGCTCAGATAGGTGTCCAGAGCCTGCCGGTCCTCCCCGTCCAGGGTATCCGTCAGCGTGCCATCGGCGGTGATGTACCGGCCCACGGCGGTCAGCACCGGCAGCTGCCGCCAGATGTCGCTGGTGGCCTGGGCCCATTCGTTGCCCACCCAGCCGCACTGGTCAAAGACCAGGTTCATGAGGAAGCAGGAGGACACGTCCGGGCCCTCGCCCACAAAGTCGTTGCCCAGGGTCTCCTTGGCCGCGTCGTTGGCCCAGATAAGATAGCGGGTGGCGTAGTAGTTGTAAAAGCCCTCTTCCGTGGCGGTGTCCAGGTTCACCCCCAGCTCCTGGTAGGCGGAGTTGCCATCCCCCAGCCAGGGTTTGTGGTCGCCGTAGATGACCACCACCACCGGCCGCTCCTCGGCGGCGAACTGGTCCAGCAGCCACCGGAGCTGATTGGCCGTATCCTGGACGGAGCCCAGGTAGTTGTCCACAATGTTGGTGGTTTCGGTGGAATACCGGCCGTCGGTGAAGTGGATGCCCCGCCAGACGCTCTGGGTGTCATAGGGGCCGTGGCCCTGATAGGTGACGTTGAAGGAGAAATAGGGGTCCCCTGCCCCGTCCCGGTTGGCCTCGTAGAGCTTGAAGATCTCCGGCATCAAAATCTCGTCCCCGGCGATGCCGGTCTTGGAGAGCTCCCCGTAGTAGTTCTCCTGGTAGTAGTAGGTGGGCAGGCCCAGATAGCCGTTGACGTTCAGGCGGTTATAGAACCACTCATAGCTGGGGTGGCTGCCCTCCGCCGTATAGCCCTGGCTGTCCAGGTACCAGCCGTAGGAGTTGGTGCGGGTGCGGAAGTTCCACACGTCCGCAAAGCCGGTGAGGAAACACCGCTCCGTGTCCACGGTGCCGCCGGCGAAGATGTTGGTGATCAGGTTGCCCGAGAGGCTCTCCGCCTCCAGCTCATGGTAGACGTCGTAGGCCGCGCCCCAGTCGATGCCCTCCACTCCCTCAAACAAAGAGAAGTCGGCGAAGGCCTCCAGCTGGATGGTGACCAGGTCCACCTTCTTGTCCTCGGGGATGTCCACCGGATCATAGGACGCCAGCAGCGCCTCCGTGGCGTCCTCGTCGTAGCCCTCCGGGGCCTGGATGGAGCCGGTGGTGGTGCTGTGGAGGAAGGGATAGAGGAAGCCCTTGGAGATGTAAAGCTGGGTGGAGGACCAGCGGTTGATGTAGTCAAAGTTGATGGTGGAGGTGTTGTAGACGGTGGAGCTGGTGTAGGCCTTGGACAGGGGCAGGCACACCAGGATGGTCACCAGGCACAGCGGCAGCCGCACCTTCTTTTTGGGCACGCCCCGGACCAGGAAAAAGAGAAAAAGGGTGCCCAGCACCACGCAGAGAAGGCCGAACCAGATGCGCTTGTCCGGCGTCAGGTCGTACTTGGCGGTCTGGGTGATGGCGCCGGCCTCCCGGATGTACTTGAGGTCTTCAAAGATCACCGGGTCGTCCCGGAACCGGAGCTTGTAGTAGTTGGCCAGGGAAAAGCCCATGACCACCGCCGAGGAGGCAAGGAACGCCACCCAGGCCCGACCAAAGAGGAAGTACAGGGCCAGCAGCAAAAGAAGGGCCGGCAAAATATTCAGCACGGCGATAAGGGGCACCTCGAAGTAGCTCTTGAAGAGCGCGTCGGCATAGTCCCCGTAGGCGAACACCAGGGACAGCACCCCCAGGCACACGCCGGAGAGGGCCGTAATGCACACATTCCACAGCCAGTATACCCAGGTCCTGCCCCGGGTCAGGCCGTCGGCAGAGGGCCGAAACAGCCAAAAATGTTTCAAGAAATCACGTCCTTCCTGGGTTTTGCGGAGCATCCGGCGAAAAAAGGAGTCAGCGGAGGGCCGGACGCTATCCCTATGATTTTAGCACGATTCCCGGCGAAAGTACAAAGGTTTTGTAAAGTTTTCAACAAGGGGAGGAAAAGTCCGGGGAAATCGCCTATTTTGGTATACAATCGTCTACCCATCATATCAGGCCGGGGCGGGAAAGTCAAGGTGGACGCCGGGGCGGGAAAATGGGAAAGGCCCCGGGAAATGGAAAACGGTCCGGGTGCAAAAGGAACAACCCCAAAAGGGCGGCGGAAAAATGCCCGGGAGACGGGAACGCAGGGCAGAGCGCAGACAAAAAGGGACAGGACAGGGCCCGGAGGCCCGGGCGCAGACAAAAGGGGCGGCGGGCGCAAAAAGGCCGGGACGGGAAAATCCCGTCCCGGCGCTTTGTTTTGCTTCTTCCCTGCTTGCCCTTGGACGCCCTGACAGGCAGCGGGTCCCAGGAATGCGCTTTTCTTAATAAGCCAGCTTCTCAGCCAGATAGCTCTCCAGCTGGTCCATGGGAATTCTCACCTGCCTCCCGCAAAAATTCCCATTTTTGCGGGACCCCGTATTGCATCACCGGGGCCCGAAATGAATCCGGGCCCCGGCAAGGGTCTCACGGGGGACCCTTGGACGCCCTGCGGGCGGCGGGTAGCAGGAAAACGCTGTTTCTTAATAAGCCAGCTTCTCAGCCAGATAGCTCTCCAGCTGGTCCATGGGGATTCTCACCTGCCTCCCGCAAAAATTTCCATTTTTGCGGGACCCCGTATTGTATCACCGGGGCCCGAAGTGAATCCGGGCCCCGGCAAGGGTCTCACGGGGGACCCTTGGACGCCCTGCGGGCGGTAGGTCGCAGGAAAACGCTGTTTCTTAATAAGCCAGCTTCTCGGCCAGATAGCTCTCCAGCTGGTCCATGGGGATTCTCACCTGCTCCATGGTGTCGCGGTCACGGACGGTGACGCAGTTGTCGCCGGCCTTCTCCTCGTCGCCCACGGTGTCGAAGTCCACGGTGACGCAGTAGGGAGTGCCGATCTCGTCCTGGCGGCGATAGCGCTTGCCGATAGAGCCGGCGTCGTCGAAGTCGCACATATAGGTCTTGCACAGCTGGGCATACAGCTCCTCGGCCTTGGGGGTCAGCTTCTTGCTCAGAGGCAGCACCGCCACCTTATAGGGAGCCAGCGCCGGGTGCAGGTGCAGCACCGTGCGCACGTCGTCCTTGCCGTTCTTGTCCTGGCCCACCACTTCCTCGTCATAGGCGTCCACCAGGAAGGCCAACGTCACACGGTCCGCGCCCAGGGAGGGCTCGATGACGTAGGGGATATAGTGCTCGTTTGCCTCCTGGTCGAAGTAGGTCTGGTCCTTGCCGGAGGTGTTCTGGTGGGCGGTCAGGTCGAAGTTGGTCCGGCTGGCCACGCCCCACAGCTCGCCCCAGCCGAAGGGGAAGACGAACTCAAAGTCGGTGGTGGCGTTGGAGTAGTGGCTCAGCTCCTCCTTCTCGTGGTCCCGGAGCCGCAGGTTCTCGTCCCGCATGCCCAGGCCCAGCAGCCACTTGTGGCAGAAGTCCTTCCAGTAGGCGAACCACTCCAGCTCCGTGCCGGGCTTGCAGAAGAACTCCAGCTCCATCTGCTCGAACTCACGGGTGCGGAAAGTGAAGTTGCCCGGGGTGATCTCGTTGCGGAAGCTCTTGCCCACCTGGCACACGCCGAAGGGCAGCTTGCGGCGGGTGGTGCGCTGGACGTTCTGGAAGTTGACGAAGATGCCTTGGGCGGTCTCAGGCCGCAGGTACACGGTGTTCTTGGCGTCCTCGGTGACGCCCTGGAAGGTCTTGAACATCAGGTTGAACTGACGGATGTCGGTCCAGTTGTGCTTGCCGCAGGTGGGGCAGGGGATCTGATGCTCCTCGATGAAGGCCTTCATATCCGCCTGGCTCATGGCGTCCACGCTGTGGCCCAGGTCGAAGTTATTCTCCTGGCACCAGTCCTCGATGACCTTGTCGGCCCGGAAGCGCTCCTTGCACTCCTTGCAGTCCATCAAGGGGTCGGAGAAGCCGCCCACATGGCCGCTGGCCACCCACACCTGGGGGTTCATCAAAATGGCGGCGTCCAGACCCACGTTGTAGGGGTTCTCCTGGACGAACTTCTTCCACCAGGCCTTCTTCACGTTGTTCTTCAGTTCCACGCCCAGGGGGCCGTAGTCCCAGGTGTTGGCCAGGCCGCCGTAGATCTCGCTGCCCGGGAACACAAATCCCCGGCCCTTGCACAGGGCAACGATCTTCTCCATGGTCTTTTCGGTGTTCTTCATCATAGCTGGTTCCTCCTTCAATCTCGGGCCCAGCGCGTAAAAAAACGCCCTGAGCCGGTCATCGGCTCAGGGCGAACAAAGCATTGTCCGCGGTTCCACCTGAATTCGTATCTGGCTGATACGCACTTCGTTTTCCGGTAACGGCGGCTCACCGGCGGGGCATTTCCTCCCCGCAGCTCCAGGGTGCCTTCTCCTTCCCTCCCCCAAGGGCTTGCACCGACCGCCCTCTCTCTTGCCGGGGATGGGAAAGATACTCTTCCCTGTTTTGCGCTTTTGGATATTGTGGCCACTTTACCACGTTTCCATCCCCTTGTCAAGGGCCGGCGGGGGATAAAACTTTCCCCGGGAAATCCATGGGGCCATGCAAATTTTGCACACAGACCCGCGCTTTTTTCCAGAAAAAGCCCCGGCAGACCCTCTCTCCCGGGGATGCCCGGCAGCCTGCCCCGGCCTCTTTTTCGTATGTTAAAACATACGCAAACATACGCAACGGAAGGTTGACCTGCGGAAAAAGCTGTGTTAAGATGCAGTCAAGACCAGATCACACCCGTTGGAAATGAGGGGATTGCCATGATTGGATGGGTCCCGGGTCCCTGCATCCGCCTTCCGTCCCCGTGGGGAAGGCCTATTCTTTTCTGTGAGGTGGAGATGTTATGAAAAGCAATCAAAACCCCCTGGGTCTCGTGCTGATGCTGGTGGCGCTGGTGGTGCCTCTGGTGCTCATGTTCTACCCCACCCTGTTCAACTCCCTCTTCGGGCCGGATCTGAACACCATGCTGCACAAGACGCTGCTGCTCCTGTTTTCCCTTTTCTGCCTGTTCCAGATCGGGCTTGCCCTCTGGAAAAAGGGGGACAAGGACGCCTGAGCCCCTGTTTTATTCCACACGCTGTGAATACCCAAAGCAAAAAAAGCCGCCCGGAATGGTTCCGGGCGGCTTTTCCACACTGTGTTTATTTCTCGTAGGCCACGATGACCCGGCGGTTGGGCTCGGTGCCGGTGGAGTAGGTGGTCACATGGGCCACATCCTGGAGGGCCGTGTGGATCACGTGCCGCTCGTAGGCGTTCATGGGCTCCAAAGTCACATTCCGGCGGTACTTGACCACCTTGCCCGCCACCTTCAGCGCCAGGCGCTGGAGGCTCTGCTCCCGCTTCTCCCGGTAGCCCTCGGCGTCCACATGGATGCGGACCCGGTTGCGCTCGCCCCGGTTGACGGAGTAGTTGGTCAGCTGCTGGATGGCGTCCAGGGTCTCGCCCCGGCGGCCGATGAGGGCACCCAGCTTCTCGCCCTCCAGAATGACCTTATACCGGCCCTTCTCCGGCTGATACACCTTGATCTGGGCGGAGCTCTCCATGTGCTCCAGCAGGCCCGTCAAAAAGGCCTTGATCTTCTGGGCCTTCTCGTCGTCCACCTCTTCGCCCAGCTCCAGCACGGGAGCGGGACGCTCCTCCTGGGGCTCCTGCTTCTCCGCAGGAGCGGCAGCGGGCTTTTCCTCCCGCTTCCGGGGCTCGGCCTTGGGGGCCTCCGCCTTGGTGGGCACCGGAGCGGAGGGACGGAAGGGCTTGACCTCCTTCATCGGCTCCGCCGGAGCCTCCACTTTCAGCTCCTGGGGCTCCTGACTGCCCTCATAGGTGACACGGACCTTGGCCGGCGCGGCGCCGATGCCCAGGAAACCGGTCTTGGACCGCTCCAGGATCTCCACGGACACGTCGTCCCGGTCCAGCCCCAGCTGTTCCAGGGCCTTGCGAATGGCCTCGTCTTCTGTCTTGGCCGTTACATCAATATAACTCATCGCTTTTCCGCTCCCTTAGTCGTCAGAGTAATGGTCCTCGCTGAAGGTCCGGCCCCGGGCGTAGGGACGGTCGCCGATGCGGCCATTCTCGTTGGTCTTGGGCTTTTCCTTGGCCTTCCGCTCCAGCTTTTCCGCCCGCTTGGCGGCGATCTTCTTGGAGTCCCGCACCTTGGCGGCCTGCTCCCGCTGGAGCTGCGCGTTCTTCTTGGCCTCTTCCTGGCGCAGACGCCGCTGCTCCTGCCGCTGGGCCTCCCGGGCGTCCTCCTCTTCCTGAAGCTTCTTGGTGTAGAACTTACCCAGCACCAACTCCTGGACAGCGGAGAAGGCGCTCTGGGCAATCCAGTACAGACCCAAAGCTGCAGGCATGATGAAGGCGATATACACGGAGAACAAAGGCATGAAGTACATCATGCTCTTGGTGGTCCGGGCCGCCGTGGGGTCGGCGCTGGGCTGGGTCTTCATCATGAACTTGGTCATAAGGAACTGGAAAAGACCTGCCACAATGGGGATCAGGATCAGACCGATGACACTCCACTGGAAGGAGAAGTCACTGAAGCTGGAGGAGGGCACGGCAGCCAGGTTCAGACCCAGGAAGTTGTAGTTGATGTTGAACCAGCCATCGATGCTCTGGGCAAAGTCGGGGGCCACGGTGTTGACCGCAGAAGCCAGATGAATCTGACCGTAGGGGGTCATCTTCAGCTGACCATCCACCAGCTCGCCGATCTGATCCATGTTCATACCGGTGGCCGCCACGGCATTGTAGGCCTTGAGCACCACGTCCTCACCCAGCATCATGAAGTGGGTGATAGGCTGGCGGATGATGGAGTACAGGGCCAGCAGAATGGGCAGGGGGATAAAGTTCCACAGGCACCCGCTCATGGGGTTGGCGCCTTCCTCCTGATAGAGCTTCTGGACCTCCATCTGGTAGCGCTGGGGGTTGTTCTTATACTGCTTTTGCAGTTCCTGCATCCGCCCGGACACCCGGTTCATGCGGATCATGCCCCTCTTGGACTTCATCTGGAAGGGCAGCATAATGAACTTGATGACCAGGGTGAAGAGGATCAGCGCCACGCCGTAGGAGCCGGTCAGGTTGTAGAACAGACGCACCAGCCAGGCGAAGGGGACACAGATATAGTATCCGATTGTTGAAAACATGGGATTTCCTCCATCGTATCTCAGATTGGGAAAGGGGAAACGTGGGCGCTACGGCACAGGGTCGTAGCCCCCCTTGTGAAAGGGATTGCAGCGGAGAATTCTGCGCAGGGCAAGCCAGCCCCCCTTGAGCGCGCCGTACTTCTCCAGTGCCTCCAGCGCGTACTGGGAGCAGGTGGGGTAGTACCGGCAGCAGGGCGGCCGGAGTGGTGAGATATATTTGCGGTAGAACTTTACCAGGGCGATGAGAAGACGCTTCATTCTCCTCTCTCCTCCCGCAGCAGCTTCAGCTTTCCGCACTGGCGCAGGAAGCTGTCGTTCATGGCGGCGTAGGACCCGTCCACGCTGCGCCCGCGGGCCACCAGCACAATGTCCCAGCCGCTTTGCAGCTTGCCTTGATTGAGCCGGTAGATCTCCCGCAGTCTTCGCCTTGCCCGATTGCGGACCACTGCCTTGCCCAGCTTCACCGACACGGTGATGCCCAGGCGGTTGTGATCCATGCCGTTGCGGCGGCAGTAGAGCACCAGATAGGGTCCCACGGCAGAGGCGCCCTTGCGGTACATGCGCCGGAACTCGTGGTTTTTTTTCAACGTGCACGACGCTTTCATCCCAGGGTGCCTCCCTCTTCGCTGTTTTTCCCTCATCCCGACTCAAAAGTGGAGAAAGCCGAATAGGGACGGCAGAATTGAAAACCTCCACCGTCCCTGTTTTCTCTATTCAAGTCGGGATGTCCGGGCCGCTGGCGTCTTACTTAGTAAGACAGGCGGGCACGACCCTTGGCGCGGCGGCGAGCCAGGACCTTGCGGCCGTTGGCGGTAGCCATTCTCTTGCGGAAACCGTGGACCTTCTGGCCGTGCAGCTTCTTGGGCTGATAGGTACGCTTCGTTGCCATTTCAAGACACCTCCTGTTTTGATTCCGGCGAAAAAGCAGGGCTTTTCCGCACTTACTCGACGGCGGACAGGTCATTTTCAAGAGGGCCTGTCCCGCAGTTGACTGTGTTAGGCGCACTGTGACGCACAGAACATTATACATACTTCACAAAAAAGTGTCAATAAGAACTTGAAAAAACTTTCTCCGGCCCTTTTCCTCCCTCTTTCCGGTCCCATTCCCTGCTCATTCATAGGAAAATTGTGGAATTTGCCATCTGCCATTTCTTTAATTTGTATGAAGCGACGAAATCTTCTCCCTCTCCTTCGGGAAAATTTTTTGTCTTATTATTAGAATATGTGTTGTGTAAATATCGCTTGTTTGGTATAATAAATTTGGTATTTTTATTTTCTTTTGCTCCGGGGGGCCGCTGCGGCGGCCACCGTCTTATTTCAACGGAAAGGAGCGTCTGACGCTTGAACTCTGTGGCTGATATCTGGACCAACGTGCTGACTCAGCTCAAACGGGACTTGTCCGAGACCACCATCTCCACCTGGTTCGACGAGCTGGAGGCCGTGGAGATCCGGGATTTCACCTTCTATCTCTACTGCCCCAACGACTTCAAAAAGGGCTATGTGGAGTCCTTGTTCCTGGACAACATCAAGGCCGTCCTCCGCGACATCTTCTCCCACGACTTTGACGTGCGGATTTTGGATGAAGAGGAGATGGCCCTTTTCCGCTCGCCGGACCAGGACCAACGGCCCGCCTCCGCCTTCGACTCGGAGGAATTCACCTTCGAGACCTTCGTGGTGGGCCCGTCCAACAAGCTGGCCTATGCCGCCGCCCGGTCCGTGGCGGAAAAGCCGGCCTCCAACTACAACCCCCTTTTTATCTACGGGGACTCGGGCCTGGGCAAGACCCACCTGCTCTACGCCATCGCCCATGTGACAAGGAAGAACAACCGCCACTCCCGCATCGCCTACGTCAAGGGCGACGACTTCACCAATGAACTGATCCAGTCCATTCGGGAGAACAAAAACCAGGAGTTCCGGGACAAATATCGCCAGGCGGATCTGCTGCTGGTGGACGATATCCAGTTCATCGCCGGCAAGCGCCAGACCCAGGAGGAGTTTTTCCATACCTTCAACAACCTCTACGAGTCCGGCAAGCAGATCGTCCTGACCTCCGACCGTCCCCCCTCTGAGATGACCCAGCTGGAGGACCGGCTCAAGACCCGGTTCGAGTGGGGCCTTCTGGTGGACGTGACGCCTCCGGACTTTGAGACCCGCCTGGCCATCGTCAAGAACAAGGCCGCCATGCTGGGCATCGAGCTGCCCGAGAGCGTGGCGGACTTTGTGGCCCAGAACGTCACCGCCAATGTGCGGCAGCTGGAGGGCACCATCAACAAGATCCTGGCCTACCGGGACCTGCTGGGGGACAAGGCCGACGAGGAGGCCGTCAGCCGGGCCATCAAGGATATGCTCAAAAAGAGCAACGAGTATGTGCCTACCCCCGAGGCCATCATCGATTACATCTGTAAGTTCTACAACATCGACGAGCAGATCATCCGGGGCCAGCAGCGCCAGCGGGACGCGGTCAACGGCCGGCAGATCGCCATGTACCTCATTCGCCGGATGACCAATTTGTCGTTGGTGGACATCGGCAAGGAGTTCGGCGGCCGGGACCACACCACTGTCCTCCACTCCCTGGAGAAGGTGGAGCAGCGGATGAAAAAGGACCCCACCTTCGCCGAGACGGTGAAGGAGATCACCACCAACATCAACGCCAAGAAGTAAAGCCCCCGGGGTTTTTACAAAAAGCGAGGGGGAAAGGGTGGTAGAATGTGGGGATGCGCCCGGCGCTGCTGTCCGAATGCTCCGACGATGGTATATAAGTGCGCCTGGCATCCCGCTGAGGCGGGAGGCTCACGCTGATTCCCGCGCGGGGAATGCATTTCTTTTTGGAAAGCAATAGAGCCGAGACCTGCGCGAGAGGGCACCGATTCGGTACAGGAATGCTTACACCGTCGCGGCAAATTGATTCCCAGCCCCTTTGGGGCCGCAGGTCGGGTCGCTTCCAACCCGGGGAATGCGCCCCCCATTCTCTTTTTCCAAAAAAGAGAATGCGCCGCGCCCGGTGGAAGAGAAAAAGAGAGATGCGGCTCTATGAGAACATTGGGCAGTAATTTGCTTGGCTGTTTCCGGCTGCGCTCATTGTCCGGCGCGCTCAGTGCGCTTAGGCCGCAACTGTAAAATTTGGTGCAGACTTGAGGGTGCAAAGAGGACCCGTGGTCCCTCTTGCGCCGCTGCCGCTAGGCTGGGCATTCGTAGCAAGTTTCTTCCCCGCAGGTGCAAAAGCGATCTTCTTCTGCCCATTGAGCGGCAGCGGCGCTGTTGCACAAAGCAGTCCTATTTGCACCAACAGGTTATTTGAAACGGGACAAGTGCGGCGCGAGCGTTCTGGAAATGTCCATCGTTTAGCGCAGCTGGATGAGACCAAGCCCGTCTCCACCGGTCGGACTAAAAGGCCGATGAAAAGGCGGTTTTCTTTTGTACCGGGCGCGGCACGTTTTCTTTTGCCAAGACAAAAGAAAATGTGGGGCTCATTCCTGGCACCGAACCGGTGCCTCTCCCACGCCGGGAACGGCGCTGATGCTTTCCAAAAGGGAACGCATTCCCCGCGCCGGAAGCGGCGTGACCTTCTCGCCCCGACGGCACGCCGGGCGCATCCAGCCACCAGCATCGACCGCACTTGAACGCCAGGACCGGGAATCGGCTTGCCGCAACGGTGTAAGCATTCCCAATGCCAAAGCCCCGGCACCAAGGCCGCACTTCCCTGCCGATCCTGCCGCAAACGCCTCCCAAAACTTTGGCCCCAAATTCCCCGTCCAATAGGTACGAAATTCTCTCCCCACCGGGAATGCCACATTGCTAGGTCAGATCAAAAGCGCCTTTTTCCCGGACTGCCCTTTTCATCGCTGCCGCCGGTTGAGGCCAGCTGCTCACTGTCAGTTTCACCGGACCATGAGGACTTTCGTTCCTGCCAAATGGGAACTCTTCTTACGGTCGGACAGATTGGAAAGCCCTGTTCAGCGCTGCTGAAAACCGGCGCCGCTATTGTTCACTGCCATGTCTGCCGATTCCCGGCTCCTTCGGGACCGCTGGCCGGGGCGCCGCCGCCTTGCTCACCGTCGCGGCATTGCGATTCCCGGGCACTTCATGCCCGCCAATCGCGCCGCTTCCTCGAATCGCCCTCGCTCCCTCCGCCACTGGCGGCGCTTCGGGCGATTCCTCGAAATCCGCTCGCTTGCTCTGCCTCCGGCAGCGCTTTCCCGCAAAAACCCCGTCCGGCCAGCCGGTTCCCGGCCCCAAAAAGGGGCCGCAAACCGGGGCCGTTCCTCGAAACAAGCTCGCTTTTTCCGCCGCTGGCGGCGCTTCGCTTGTTTCCACATAACACGGTGGAAAACTTTGTGCATAATGTGGAAAACTTCCCGTTATGTCATCCTGTGGAAAAGCTGTGAAAATTTTGCACACCCCCTGTGCACGGCGAAAGTCCTGTAATTTCGACCCAAAACCGACTTTTCCACAAAAGAGGCCCTCTACGACCCCTATCACTAAAAAATAAATTTATGCTTTTCTTTTCGGAAATATGCCTGCCGTTTTTTTCTACTTCGCGGCAGCGCTCCTCTCAGCTCCCTCATTAGAAAGGAAGGAACGCCATGAAATTTTCCTGCGAAAAGGCCTTGCTCCAGGCCGTATTGGGCACCGCCTCCCGGGCGGTGGCCTCCAAGAGCTCCATTCCCGCCCTGGAAGGCCTCCTGCTCCAGGCTACCCCCGCCGGTTTGACCGTCTCCGGCTACAATATGCAGACCGGCATCCGGGCCAAAGTCAGCGCGGAAGTCACAGAGCCTGGGGAAATCGTCCTCAACGCCCGGCTCTTCGGCGACATCGTCCGCCGGATGCCCGACGACGTCATCGTCTTTTCCGCCGACCCCAAGCTGACCGTCCACCTCCGGTGCGGCGACGCCGACTTCGACATCCTGGGTCTCTCTGCCGCGGACTATCCGGAGCTGCCCGAGGTGGAGGACGAGTACGGCTTTTCCATCCAGCAGAAGGTCCTCCGGGCCATGATCGAGGAGACTGCCTTTGCCGTGTCCACCAACGAGAGTCGTCCGGTCCACACCGGCGCCCTCTTTGAGATCGCCGACAGCGGCCTCACCATGGTGGCCGTGGATGGCTTCCGCCTGGCCATCCGCAAGGAGCCTCTGGAAAAACTGGAAGGCGGCGCCTTCTCCTTCGTGGCTCCCGGCTCTGCCCTCAACGAGGTCAAGGGCATCTGCGCCGACACCGACGATCTGGCCACCGTCACCCTGGGCAAGCGCCACCTCCTCTTCGAGGTGGGCGACACGGAGCTCATCTGCCGCCGGCTGGAGGGCGAGTTCCTGGACTACCGCAACGCGGTGCCCCGCCGGAACCCCATCGCCGTAGTGGCGGACACCAAGGCCCTGATCCAGAGCATCGACCGGGTCAGTGTGGTCATCAGCGAAAAGCTCAAAAGCCCCGTCCGCTGCGTCTTTGAGGACGACCGGGTGGTGCTCTCCGCCCGCACCGGCAACGGCGAGGCCAAGGACGTGTGCCGTGTCTCCGGCAGCGGCGGCGGTCTGGAGATCGGCTTCAACAACCGCTATCTCATGGAGGCTTTGAAATACGCCCCCGCCGAAACCGTCCGGCTGGAGCTGAACACCGGCGTCTCCCCCTGCGTCATCGTTCCCACCGAGGAGGGCGCTGATAACTTCCTGTATATGGTCCTGCCTGTGCGGCTGAAGGCCAGTGAGTGAGGAAAATATGGAAAATATTGTAATTTCAACGGAATACATCAAGCTCCAGGACCTTTTGAAGTTCCGGGCCCTGACGGAGACCGGCGGCGAGGCCAAGGTGGTCATCCAGGAGGGCCAGGTGCTGGTGAACGGCGAGGTGTGCACCATGCGGGGCAAGAAGCTCCGGGAGGGGGACACGGTGACCTTCCAGGGCCAGACGTATCGGGTGACCCATGGAGATCCTTGAGCTCTCCCTGGAGCGGTTCCGCAACTATACGTCCCAGACCGTGGCCTTCCATCCGGTGTGCAACGTGATCTGCGGCGAGAACGCCCAGGGCAAGACCAATTTGCTGGAGGCCATCCTCTATCTCTCCTGCGGCAAGTCCCCCCGGGCCCGGGCGGACCGGGAGCTCATCGGCTTTGAGGCCCAGGATGCCCGGATCCGTGCACGGGTCTCGGCCCGGGACCGGGAATTTATAGTGGAGGCAGACCTGTTCCGGGGCCGCAAGCGGCACCTCTCCGTCAACGGCGTCAACTGCCGCACTGCCTCGGAGCTCTCCGGGGTCTACAACACCGTGTTCTTCTGCCCCGACGACCTTTATCTCATCCGGGCGGGCGCCGCCGAGCGGCGCCGCTTTCTGGACGGGTGCCTCACCCAGCTGCGGCCCCGGTATGCGGCGGCCCTGAGCAGCTACCACCGGCTCTACGAGCACAAGACCCGCATCCTCCGGGACAGCGAGGAGCGGCCGGACCTGCTTAGCCTTCTGCCGGAGGTCAACGAGCAGATGGCTATTTTCGGGGCGGTCATCATCCACTACCGGGCCCAGCTGTGCCGCCGCCTGGGGGAGTATGCCGCCGCCAGTCACCGGGAGTGCTCCGGCGGCCGGGAGGAACTGGCCCTTGCCTACCGCACCGTGTCCACGGTGACGGACCCTCTGGCCTCCGAGGGGGAGATCGCGGAGCAGCTGCGGCTCCACCAAAAGACCCACGGCCAGGCGGAGCTTGCCTCCCGCCTTTGCCTCTCCGGCCCCCACAAGGACGATTTGGAGGTCACCATCGGCGGCCGCAGCGCCCGGCAGTTCTCCTCCCAGGGCCAGACCCGCACGGCGGCCCTTAGTTTGAAGCTGGCGGAGCGGGAGATCTTCCGCAACGTCACCGGGGCGTACCCTGTGCTGCTGCTGGACGACGTGCTCTCGGAGCTGGACCCCCGGCGGCAGGAGTACGTCCTCAACCGCATCGGCGGAGGCCAGGTGTTCATCACCTGCTGCGAGGAGGACCGGCTGGAGCAGCTCCTGGGGGGCAAAGTGTTTCACGTGAAGCAGGGAGAGATCCTCTCCCAGCAGCCGGCAAAAGGAGGACAAGAGGATGTACCTGCACCTGGGACAAAATGAGATCGTGCCGGATAAGCGGGTCATCGGCATCTTCGACCTGGACAAATGCAGCTATGAAAAGCGGACCCGGGAGTACCTGCGCATGGCCGAGGAGGAGGGCGTGGTGCTGGACGTGTCCGGAGAGCTGCCCAAGTCCTTCGTGGTCTGCGACCACCCCTATCACCGGCAGATCGTCTATCTGAGCCAGCTGCTGCCTGCCACGCTGCAACGGCGGGCGGAGAGCGGCAAGCTGGAGCTGTAAGCGGCCTCCCTCC
This sequence comes from uncultured Oscillospiraceae bacterium, assembly GCA_902478785.1. Taxonomy (GTDB): domain Bacteria; phylum Bacillota; class Clostridia; order Oscillospirales; family Oscillospiraceae; genus Oscillibacter. The sequence goes on along the minus strand of CABSMJ010000004.1, from coordinate 1,144 downwards.
CCCAGTGCGGGGAAGGGGCCGACCATGGATACAAAGTCAGGGCAAGGAGAAGCGGGCCGGAGGCGGCTCCGGTCCGGCTCTTCTTGCCTTGCGACTGAAAGGAGTACCTACATGGCAGAAAATGAAATTCTGCGTTCCACCGCGGTCAGCGCGGAGAACGAGTACGACGCCTCGGAGATCCAGGTGTTGGAGGGGCTGGAGGCCGTGCGCAAGCGGCCCGGCATGTATATCGGCTCCACCTCCACCTCGGGCCTCCACCATCTGGTCTACGAGATCGTGGACAACGCCATCGACGAGGCCCTGGCGGGCTTCTGCACCGACATTCTGGTGCAGATCAACCCGGGCAACACCATCACCGTCACGGACAACGGCCGGGGCATCCCCGTGGACATCCAGGCCCAGACCGGCAAGCCCGCCCTGGAGGTGGTGTACACCGTGCTCCACGCCGGCGGCAAGTTCGGCGGCGGAGGCTATAAGGTCTCCGGCGGCCTCCACGGCGTGGGCGCCAGCGTAGTCAACGCCCTGAGTGAGTGGCTGACGGTCCAGGTCCACCGGGACGGCCATGTCTATGAGATGAAGTTTGCCCGGGGCCAGGTCACCCAGGCCATGACCGTGGTGGGCGAGACGGACCACACCGGCACCACCGTCACCTTCAAGCCCGACCCGGAGATGTTCGAGGACACGGTCTACAACTACGACACCCTCCACACCCGCATGCGGGAGGAGGCCTTCCTGAATGCAGGCCTCCGCATCCGCACCGTGGACCTGCGGGAGGGCCAGGAGCAGAGCGACGAGATGTGCTACGCCGGCGGCATCCGGGAGTTCGTCACCTGGCTCAACCGCAATAAAGACCCCCTCCACGAGCAGGTCATCTATATGACCGGCCAGAAGGAGGACTCGGTGGCCGAGGTGGCCTTGCAGTACAACTCCAGCTATAACGAGACCATCCTCTCCTTTGCCAACAACGTCCACACCCCCGAGGGCGGCATGCACGAGGAGGGCTTCAAGCGGGCCCTGACCACTGCCCTCAACGCCTACGGACGGAAGATCGGCATGCTGAAAAACGAGGAGAAGGTCTCCGGCGAGGATTGCCGGGAGGGCCTGACCTGCGTCATCTCCGTCAAGCTCACCGACGCCCAGTTCG